>NZ_SOAW01000001.1:1200000-1800000 GCF_004364645.1 Naumannella halotolerans
AGAAGGCGGTACGCGACTTCTCCGCCTGAGCCGTTGGGGCGATCCACGCCCGGTCGTGTCACCGCCACCGGTCTGTCGACCGCGACACGAGCACGCGACGAACGCCGTCGACCTCGCGAGTCGGCACAAGACAAACGTCACACTCGATCGTCGTTTCCCGCCCCACGCGCCAAGATCCGCGGGTTTCGCTGATCGAGTGTGACGTTTGTTCTGTGCCCGTCGACGGTCCCGCCCGTCTGGCCCCAGGCGAACTTGCGCCCGTACCGTCAGCCGCAGCCCCGCCCGTCGGGACCAGCCGCAAACCCCGCCGATGTGCCCGCACGGTGGGTCGATTCATCCCTGAGTCGCTGGTCTTCCGGCCGTTCAGCGGGTTGAATCGCTGGTGTGGACCTTGCCAGCTTGATGGATCAGATCACCGCAGCAGTCGAATCGGTGGCTGGCACCTGGTGGGTCTACCTGGCGATCTTCGGCTTCACCACGATCGACGGGTTCTTCCCGCCCGTACCCAGTGAGTCCCTGGTGGTGTCGTTGGCGGCATTGTCGATGTCGTCAAGAGAGCCGTCACTGGCCCTGCTGTTCCTGGCCGCCGCCGGTGGCGCGATGGCCGGGGACAACATCGCCTACCAGATCGGCCACGTCGTGCATCCCAGCGACGACCGGGGACCGGTCTGGCTCCGCGGGCCACGGATGCAACGTACCTTCGCCTGGGCTCGCCGGGCGCTGGACCGCCGGGGGGCGATGATGATCCTGGTGGCCCGGCACATCCCGGGGTGCCGGGTGGCGGTGAACATGATGGCCGGCGCGACCGGGTACCCGCGCCGCCGATTCGTGGCGCTGACGCTCGTCGCGGCCGTCCTCTGGGCGGCCTATGGGATAGGTATCGGCGCCGTGGCCGGGCACTGGATCAAGGATGAGCCGCTGCTGGCCGCCGCCCTCGCCGTGGCGGTGGCGATCGTGCTCGGTGTGGTGGTGGACCGGATCTTCGCCGTCGTCCAACGCCGTCGGGGCCGGCGGCTCCCCCACGAGGCCGAGGAGCCGATCAGCCAGTCCTGAAACCGTCGGGACCGGCGAGCTTCGCGGACCACAGACCGGCAGCCGGCCGACGTTTCCCCACCATGCCCCGACGTCAACTAAGACAAACGCACACTCGATCACCCGTCCCCGCCGAAAACGCCCAAATCAGGCGATTCCGCTGATCGAGTGTGACGCTTGTTTGAATCCCCACCCGCGCGCTGGGACACCCGTGGATGCTCGACCAATTCGCCTACCCAGAGTCGGCAAACCCGTCATCGACGCCCCACGAGCGCGACACCCGACGGTCCTGCGCCCCTCACGAGGGAGTCTTCACCTCGCGCCCAAGGACCTCCCGGGCAACAGCTCGATCCCTTAACTCGATCCCTTAAGACATCACCCGGAACACGTCATAGACACCCTCGACCCGGCGGATCGCCTTCGCCAGCGCATCCCGATGCCGCTGGTGGCGCCGGCAGAAGTAGTTACCGGGGTTGATCGCCCAGCGGTGCAACCCACAGGCACCAGGCATTGCGACAGCAAGGACCCCGACGTCAGCAAGACAAACGTCACACTCGATCGCCCATCCCCGCCGAGAACGCCCAGATCGGGCGATCTCGCCGATCGAGTGTGACGTTTGTTTCACTCCCCACCCGCGCGCTGGGACACCCGTGGATGCTCGACCACTTCGCCTACCCACAGTCGGCAAACCCGTCATCGACGCCCCACGAGCGCGACACCCGACGGTCCTGCGCCCCTCACGAGGGAGTCTTCACCTCGCGCCCAAGGACCTCCCGGGCAACAGCTCGAACGGTCCCTCCCAGGCGTCACCCGCTAAGACGTCACCCGGAACACGTCATAGACACCCTCGACCCGGCGGATTGCCTTCGCCAGCGCATCCAGATGCTTCGGGTCGGAGGTCTCGAAGCTCATCTTGATCTTGCAGACCCGGTCCCGATTGGTGGTCAGGCTGGCCGAGACGATGGACACATGCAGATCGGTGACCGAACGGGTGATGTCGGAGAGCAACCCGTGCCGGTCCAAGCCCTCGATCTGCAGGGAGACCAGGAACCTGCTCTGCGCATTCGGCGCCCAGTGCACATCCACCAGCCGCTCGGGCTGGGCCAGCAGGGAGGCAGCGTTCGTACAGTCCCGGCGATGCACCGACACCCCGGCGCCACGGGTGACGAAGCCGATGATCGGGTCACCCGGTACCGGCGTGCAGCATTTGGCCAACTTGGTCCACAGGTCGCCGGCGCCGTCCACCTCGACCCCGGACCCCGATCCCGGTTCGGAGCGGTAGCTGCGATTCGGGGCGGCGAAATCGGTCTCGTCCTCCTCGGTCTCGGCACTCTCCAGACCGACCAGGCGTTGCACCACCGATTGGGCGCTGACCGTACCCTCGCCGATCGCGGCATACAGCGCGTCGACGTCCCGCAACCGGTGGAAGGTGGCTGCCTCTGCCAGATGGGCCTGGGTCATCAGCCGCGACAACCCGGCCTTGCGGATCTCCTTGGCCAGCGTCTCCTTGCCCGACTCGACCGCCTCCTCGCGGCGCTCGCGGGTGAACCACTGCCGGATCTTGTTCCGCGCCCGGGGGCTCTTGACGAACTGCAGCCAGTCCCGGCTGGGGCCGGCGTTCTCGGCCTTGGAGGTGAGGATCTCGACCACGTCGCCGTTGCTCAGCGCCGACTCCAGCGGCACCAGTCGACCGTTCACCCGGGCACCGATGCAGCGATACCCGACCTCGGTGTGGATGGCGAAGGCGAAGTCGACCGGGGTGGCACCGGTCGGCAGCGCCTGCACATCACCCTTCGGGGTGAAGGCGTAGACCTCGGTGGTGTTGATCTCGTAGCGCAGGGAGTCGAGGAATTCGCTCGGGTCCGAGGTCTCGGACTGCCAGTCGGTGAGCGACCGGATCCACGACAGTTCGTCACCGGGCAGGGCCTGGGACTCACCGGCTCTCTTCGCCTCCTTGTACTTCCAGTGGGCGGCGACACCATACTCGGCCTTGCGGTGCATGTCCCAGGTACGGATCTGCAGCTCGACCGGTTTGCCCCGCGGGCCCAGCACGGTCGTGTGCAGCGACTGGTACATGTTGAACTTCGGGACCGCGATGTAGTCCTTGAACCGCCCGGGCAGCGGATTCCAGCGCACATGCATCACACCCAGCGCGGCATAGCAGTCGCGCGGGTTGTCGACCAGGATCCGCAAGGCGACCAGGTCGTAGATGTCGGAGAAGTCGCGCCCGCGGACCACCATCTTCTGGTAGATCGAGTAGTAGTGCTTGGGTCGTCCCTGCACGGTCGCCTTGATCTTGGCATCACGCAGGTCGGCATTCACCTGCGCGGTCACCTCCCGCAGGAAGCTCTCCCGCGACGGCGCCCGCTCGGCCACCAGGTGCACGATCTCGTCATAGATCTTCGGGTGCAGCACCGAGAAGGACAGGTCCTCCAGCTCCCACTTGACGGTGTTCATGCCCAGTCGGTGGGCCAGCGGGGCGAAGATGTCGAGGGTGTCGCGAGCGATCCGGCGCTGTTTGTCGGGCCGCAGGAACTGCAGGGTACGCATGTTGTGCAACCGGTCGGCGAGCTTGATCACCAGCACCCGGATGTCCCGCGACATCGCGATGACCATCTTCCGGATCGTCTCGGCCTTCGCCGAGTCGCCGTAGCGGACCTTGTCCAGCTTGGTCACCCCGTCGACCAGCTGGGCCACCTCGGCACCGAAATCGGCCTCCAGCTGGGCCAGGGTGTAGGAGGTGTCCTCCACCGTGTCGTGCAACAGCGCTGCACACAGTGTGGGCTCGTTCATGCCCAGCTCGGCGAGGATCGTGGTGACCGCCAGCGGATGGGTGATGTAGGCGTCGCCGCTCTTGCGGGTCTGTCCGGAGTGGTAGTGCTCGGCGGTACGGTACGCGCGCTCGATCAGCGCCGTGTCGGCCTTCGGGTGGTGGGAGCGGATCACCTTGAACAGCGGGTCCAGCACCGCCATCTGCGGACTCCGGGAGGCACCGAGGCGGGCCAGTCGCTGACGCATCCGCAACCGTGGTTGTTCCGGACCGGAGCTCAGCCTGCTCTGGGTCGGTTCCGACAACGGTTCGGCGAGGATGTCGACCGGTCGGGCGTCACGCGTCGGGACGCGCCGCAGTTCCTCCTGACCGCTCTCGCGTCCCAGTTCGGCCATGCAACCCCCTTCGTGACCACCTGAGTCTACTCCCGCGTAGCGAATCACACTGCCCAAGCAGACGAGCAGCTGGGGGTGGGTCACCGATCCCCCGGAATCCGCCGCTGTCGGGACTCGACAGGCAGATCCGCAGCCTCGGAATCACACCTCTCAGTCGAGTTCGCTGCGCTGATGTCCTTCGCGCATCGCGGGCGAGCCGGCCGCACGCTGGCGGGCGGCATCGGCCTCGGAGCGGCGGACCACGATCAGCTGGTCACCGGTGGACAACTGCTTCACCGACGGGTCGTAGAAACGGCGCAGGGTCTTGTTCCGGACCACGCCGAGGACCTGCTCGCCGTTGACCTCCAGCGGTGACCTGCCCACCTCATCGGGGCGTACCTGCCGCTCGGCGACCTCCAGGCCCTCACCGGAGGCGAGCAGATCCTCGATGGTGGTGCCGATGTCGGGGCTGACCGCGGACAATCCGAGCAGCCGGCCCACCGCATCGGAGGAGGTGACCACCGAGTCGGCACCGGACTGGCGCAGCAGCGAGCCGTTCTCCTGCTCACGGACCGCCACCACGACATGCGCGCTCGGATTCAGCTGCCGCACCGTCAAGGTGCAGAGCATCGCCGCATCGTCGCGGTTCAAGGTGATGATGACCTCCTTGGCCTTGGAGATCTCGGCCCGCCGCAGCACATCGCGCCGCGTACCGTCACCGTGGATGGAGGCCACCCCGTCATAGGCGGCATCCTCGATGCCGACCGGATTGGAGTCGATCACCACCACCTTGCCGAGGTCGGACTCGTGGCGTTTCAACGTGGCCACCGCACTGCGGCCCTTGGTGCCGTAACCGACCACCACCGTGTGATTGCGCATGTTCTTCCTCCAGTGGCTGTCGATCCAGATCCGGCGGCCCTGATTGGCCAGCACCTCCAAGGTGGTGCCGACCAACAGCACCAGGAAGGCGATCCGCAACGGCGTGATGACGATCGCGTTGATCAGCCGCGAGTGCGGAGCGATCGGGGTGATGTCGCCGTACCCGGTGGTGGTGACGGTGACCGTCGAGTAGTAGATCGCGTCGATCAGCGTCACCGTACCGTCGTAGTTGTCGGTGTAGGCGTCCCGGTCGAACCAGACCAGCAGGGTGGAGACGGTCAGCAGGCCGAGCGCGATGAGCCCGCGGACCAGCAGCTGCCGCAGCGGTGAGGCGTCACGGAACGGCAGGTTGACCAGGATCCGCTCACTGCGCCAGTCCCCCTTGCGGCCCGCGACGACGCCCATCGTCAGCCGGTGATGACGGCCGAGAAGTCAGCCAGGCCCTGTTCGGCGAGGCGCTCCCGGCCACCGAGCCCGGCGATCTCCAACAACACGGCCACATGCACCAGGTCGGCGCCCAGGCTGTTCAGCAACTTGGCCGTGGCGGCGATGGTGCCGCCGGTGGCCAGGATGTCGTCCACGATCAGCACCCGGGACCCGGGTGCGATTGCATCGGCGTGCACGCTCAGGGTCTCCGAGCCGTATTCCAGGGCGAAGGTCTCCGAGACCGTCTCCCCCGGCAGCTTGCCGGGTTTGCGCACCGGTACGAAACCCGCCCCCAGGGCGAGTGCGATCGGTGCGCCGAAGATGAAGCCCCGGGCCTCCATACCGACCACCAGGTCGATGTCGCGAGGAGAGTCGGCGACCAGTTCGGTGACCGCGGCAGCCAACCCGGACGGACGCGCCAGCAACGGGGTGATGTCCTTGAACACGATGCCGGGCTTGGGGAAGTCCGGTACGTCGCGGATCAGCTCGGCGATCAACCCCCGATTCCCGGTGGTGCTGCTCTGGGCAGGTGAGGTCATCGCGACTTCCTCTCACTTCGGGTCTGCTTGCGCGGCTGCGGGCGCCCCGATGCGCCCGTGCTCCGCCCCTCATCCTTCAACAGCTTCTCGGCCTCGGTCCGGTCGACGGTGAGCACCGACGCAGCCGACGGTACGCCGTCGGCGGTGGTCGAGTCGATGTGCACGGCCGGGGCATCGGCGTCGGCGCGCTTGCGTTCGGCGTCGGTGCGCTTGCGCAGGATCTTCGAATCGCTCCGGGCCACCTCGGCCTCCCGGCGCTTCAGGTCGACCACCAGCGGGGTG
Organism: Naumannella halotolerans; assembly: GCF_004364645.1. NCBI lineage: Bacteria > Bacillati > Actinomycetota > Actinomycetes > Propionibacteriales > Propionibacteriaceae > Naumannella > Naumannella halotolerans. Next base: position 1,206,303 of record NZ_SOAW01000001.1, read on the forward strand.
GCGATGAAGACCGAGGAGAAGGCGCCGGCGAGCATGCCGACCAGCAGCGCCAGACCGACATCGGCCAATGGTCCGCTGCCCAGCAGCACCGACCCGGCGAACAGCAGCGCAGCGACCGGCAGGACACCGATCAAGGTGGTGTTCAACGACCGGATCAGCACCTGGTTGATCGCGGCATTCGCATTCTCGGCATAGGTCTTCTTGGTGTCCCGCCCGGTGTTCTCCCGCAGTTTGTCGAAGACCACGACGGTGTCGTAGATCGAGTAGCCGAGGATCGTCAGCACCGCGGTGACGGTGGTCGGGGTGACGCTGAAGCCGACCAGGGCGTAGACACCGATGGTGATCACCAGGTCGTGCAGCAGGGCGACGATCGCGGCGATCGAGTACTTCCAGTCGCGGAAGTAGATCGCGATCATCACCATCACCAGGGCGAGGAAGATCACCAGGGCGATCAGTGCCCGATCGGTGACCTGATCACCCCAGGAGGCGCCGATCACGCTGCTGGCCACCTCGTCGGGCGAGATGCCCAGCGCGGTCGCGATGGCGTCGCGGATCACCGGGGTCTGCTCGGTGGTCAACGACGGGGTCTGCGCCCGGACGCTGTCACCGACGATCTGCGCGGTGACCTCGTTGGAGGCGACGATCCCGGTCGAGTCGATCGCCTCGGTGACCTGTTCGGCAGCGGTGGCGGTGTTCGCCGCCGGTGCGGTGAAGGCAGCTCCACCGGTGAACTCGATGCCCAGGTTCAGTCCGCGGGCGAGCAGCGCGACGATGCAGATGGCGATCAGCACGCCGGAGGCGATGTACCAGCGGCGACGGTTGGCGATGAACTCGAAGTCGAGCCTGCCGCTCCAGAACTTGCCGAGCAGTCCGGTCGATTCCCTGGCCATCTCAGGCCTCCTCTCCGGCCGTCGCGGGTCGCCGACCCGGCAGCCCCCGCACACCCATGTGGTCGGCACTCAGACCGGAGAACCGGTGCTTGCCGGAGCCGAAGTACTGGGTCCTGGCCAGCAGCGTCATCAGCGGTTTGGTGAACCAGAACGCCACCGCCAGGTCGATCACCGTGGTCAGGGCCAGGGTGAAGGCGAACCCGCGGATCGCGCCGATGGCCAGGATGAAGAGCACGACCGCCGAGAGCAGGGAAACCGCATTGGCGATCAGGATCGTCCGTTTCGACTTGTCCCAGCCGGTCTCCACCGCCGATCTGAGCGTTCTGCCGGCCTGCACCTCGTCACGGATCTTGGCGTAGAAGATCACGAAGGAGTCGGCTGTCAGACCGATCGCCACCACCGCACCGGCCACGGCCGGCAGGTTCAGCGCGAAACCGGTGACCGGGCCCAGCAGCACCATCGCCTGGTAGGTCAGCACCGCCGCCAGGGACAGGGTGCTGAACACCACCAGCGCCAGGGCGCGGTAGTAGAGCACGCAGTAGGCCAACACGATCAGCAGGCCGACCGCACCGGCGATCAGACCCGCATTGAGCTGTTCGGCGCCGAGTGTCGGGGAGACGGTGTCGACCGAGTCGACGGTGAAGGACAGCGGCAGCGCGCCGTAGCGCAGCACCTGTGCCAACGACTCCGCACTGGCCTGGGTGAAGCTGCCGGAGATCTGCGCCTGCCCGCCGGGGATCGCCTGATCGACCGAGGGGGCGGAGATGGTGTTGCCGTCCAGCACGATGGCGAACTGGTTCTGCGGTGAGGACTTGGCCGCCAGCTGGCGGGTGGCCTCCTCGAACTGCGCCGAACCCTCGCTGTTGAACTCCAGGCTGACGACCCACTCGAACTGCCCCTGCGGGATGCCGGACTGGGCGTCGGTCACCTGTTCGCCGCTGATGATGGTCGGGCCGAGCAGGAACTTGGTGGTGCCCGCCTCGTCGCAGGAGAACAGTGGCTGGTCGGCCACGTCGGGGAACTCCTGGCCACAGGTCCACTGGGCGAAGTCGGACAGGTCCTGCTCCGAGGGCTGCCAGGCCAGCGCCTGGTCCGGTGCGGTGGCCCCCTCGGCCCCCTCGGTCGACGGCCGCGGGGCCAGTGGCTCCGGTGGGGCGGTCGGCAGGCCGGGGGCAGGCCGGTTGTTGCCGTCCTCGGGCTCGGCGGTCGGCTCGGCATTGGGATCGACGGCCGGGGTCACCGACTCCATCGTGTAGACCGGCCGGAACCGCAGCTGGGCGGTGGTGCCGACGAGTTCGACCAGTTCGTCCTGGCCGACGTTCGGCACCGCGACCACGATCTGCCGGTCACCGGAGGTGGTGATCTCGGCTTCGCCGACTCCGAGTCCGTTCACCCGCTGCTCGATGATGCTGCGTGCCTGTTCCAGGCTGTTCGGGTCGATCAGGCCACCACCGGTGACGTTTTCGGCGGTCAGCGTGATGGTGGTACCGCCACGAAGGTCCAGACCCAGCCGCGGGGTCCAGACCTTCAGTGCCGCCATACTGCCGAAGAGGGCCGCCACGACGACCGCGAAGACGATCAGCGTGCGTACCGGATGCACCTTGCGTGCTGCCACAGCTCAGCTACCTTCCCGCCCGGTCTCAGCGACCGGTCGACTTGTCGTCGGTGTCGCCGGATCCCTCGGCAGCGGTGTCGGTGGAATCGCGGGTGGTGGATCGATCGGTCGCCCGGGGGTCGACGCTCGAGGTGTCGTTCGTTAGGGGCTCGTCGGTGGTGTCGAACCGGTCGACGGAGTCGTCAGCATCGAAGTCGTCGTCGAACTCGGGGTCGCGCTCGAGCATCGTGTCGGGGTCGAGGAATTCGTTGGCCTGCTCGTCGGGGAGGACCTGCATGATCGCCTGCCGGACGACGGTCATGTACACCTCGGGGGCGATCTCGATCATCACCTGCCGATCACCGGTGCGGTGGATCCGGCCGACGATGCCGGTGGTGGTCATCACCCACACCCCGGGGGTGGCCGACTCCAGGGTCTTCGCCTGTTCCTTCTGCCGGTTCCTGGTCGGCCGGATGATCAGGAAGTAGAAGCCGACGACCATCAGCGCAATCAACCCGAGAGTGGTCAGGTTCTCGAGGTTCATGGGTCTCCTGCAGTCGTGTATCGGTACGCCGGTCGGCGCTGGACAGATGTCGTCGGAGGAGTTTCCTCCCCCGACCGCGGGAGTCTACCCAGACAATTGATGAATTGCCGCACCGAGGCGACGGCGCGGCTAATCCTCACCGTCGAACAGGCTCGGCGCGCCGGCTGCCGGCGAGGGCGATGCCGACGGCGGGGTCAACCCCAGGTGGGCCCAGCCGGCGGGGGTGGCTGCGCGCCCTCGGGGGGTACGCATCAAGAACCCCTCGCGGACCAGGAACGGCTCTGCCACCTCTTCGACCGTCTCGGCCTCCTCGCCGACGGAGATGGCCAGGGTCGACAGGCCGACCGGTCCGCCGCCGAAGCGGGTGCACAGTGATTCCAGGACCCGTCGGTCGAGGCGGTCGAGGCCGCGTTCGTCGACCTCGTACAGTTTCAGGGCCGCCCGGGCGAGTTCGCGGGTGATGTGCCCATCGGCCTTCACCGCGGCGTAGTCACGTACCCGACGCAGCAGCCGGTTGGCGATCCGGGGGGTGCCCCGGGAACGTCCGGCGATCTCGGCGGCCGCATCAGGATCCAGACCGACACCCAGGCGGCGGGCGGAGGTGACGACGATCTCGGTCAGCGCCTCGGGTGCGTAGAAGTCCAGCTGCGCGGTGAAACCGAAGCGGTCCCGCAACGGACCGGGCAGCAGCCCGGCGCGAGTGGTCGCACCGACCATGGTGAAACGCGGGATCTGCAACGGGATGGCGGTCGCCCCCGGCCCCTTGCCGACGATCACGTCCACCCGGAAGTCCTCCATCGCCAGGTAGAGCATCTCCTCCGCGGCCCGCGACATCCGGTGGATCTCGTCGAGGAAGAAGACCTCCCCCTCGGCCAGGCCGGACAGGATCGCCGCCAGGTCACCGGCGTGCTGGATCGCCGGGCCCGAGGAGATCCGCAGCGGCACCCCGAGTTCGTTGGCGATGATCCCGGCCAGGGTGGTCTTGCCCAGTCCGGGTGGCCCGGACAGCAACACGTGATCGGGTACGTGGGCCCGGTTCCTGGCCGCGGCGAGGACCAACCCGAGCTGTTCTGCCACCCGCGGCTGCCCGCGGAACTCCGCCAGCGTGTGCGGTCGCAGAGCCGCCTCGGCGGCTGCCTCGTCGGGCTGGGCGTGGGCATCGACCATCGGGTCGGCGGCATTCACCGGATCCCGCCGGACGGCATCGGGATCGCTGTTGGAATCACCCACCGAAGACACCGTGCCATTGTGACAAAGAACCCTGCGACGGCCCGGCATCTGCTGCGCGGGGCGCGTACCCCTCCCGGATCCGTTCCGCAGCACCTGCACCCTCACCGGGCCGGAAGCTGCGAAAGCTGCCGAACAGCTGCGGCGACACCGGACCGGGGGCCCTTCGACTCACTTGCGTGCCAGGGTCTGCAGTGCCGCGCGCATCAGCTCGGCCACCGACTCGGTGCCGGTGGCGTCCTCGGCGACCCGGTCGCAGGCGGCTTCGGCGTCCTTCGCCGACCAGCCGAGGCCCTGCAGCCCGAGCATCACCTGGTCGCGCCAGGTGTCGACGGGTTCGGATGCGACCGATTGTCCGGTACGGATCGGCGGCCCGACCTTGTCCCGCAGTTCGAGGGAGATCTTCTCCGCCCCCTTCCTGCCGATCCCCGGCACCTTGGTCAATGCTGCGAGATCGGCTTCGGCGATGGCCAACCGGAGGTCGTCCGGTCCGTGCACGGCCAGAGCGGCCTGGGCCAGTTTCGGGCCGACGCCGTTGGCGGTGATCAGCAGCTCGAAGAGGTCCCGCCCGGCGGCGTCGGCGAATCCGTAGAGGGTCATCGAATCCTCTCGGACCACCAGGGAGGTGGCCAGGGTGACCTCGGTGCCGATCCGCAGCCCGCTGGCGGTGGCCGGGGTGACCAGGACCGCCATCCCGAAGCCGTTGACGTCGATCACGGCGCTGGTCATGCCGACGGTGACGACGGTTCCCCGTACCTGGGCTATCACTGGACTCCTCGATCGGTTCTGCTCAACGGGTTCTGCCGCCGCCGGGCCTCGGCCACGGCCTGGGCGTAACCGTTGGTGCCGGGACCTGCAGCAGCAGCTTCGGCATAGCGACTGGCTGCCCCGCCACGCCAGATGTGGCAGATCGCCAGTGCCAGCGCATCGGCGGCATCGGCCGGCTTCGGGGCTGCGTCGAGCTGCAGGATCCGGGTCACCATCTGCCCCACCTGCTTCTTGTCCGCCCGGCCGGAACCGGTGATCGCCGCCTTCACCTCACTCGGGGTGTGCAGCTCCACCGGCAGGCCCTTGCGTGCCGCCACCAGCATCGCCACCCCGGCGGCCTGCGCGGTCCCGACGACGGTCTGCACATTGTGCTGGGCGAACACCCGCTCCACGGCGACCTTCTCCGGGCGGTACTCGATGATCCATTCCTCCAGTGCCGCCTCGATCTGCACCAGCCGGCGGGCCGGGGGTAGTTCGGCGGCGGTACGGGCGACACCGACCGCCACCAGCCGCGGCGGCCGGCCGAGGCCGCCCTCGACCACGCCGAGCCCGCAGCGGGTCAGACCGGGATCGATCCCCAGCACCCGCATCAGTCCCGGCTCCTGTTAGAACACACGTTCGGATGTTAGCGATCCGGCCACGCGATGGCCGGAAGCCACGCCGTCAGCGACATCTGACTGCGACTCCTGGCCCCCATGGCCTCGATCGGGATTGTCCGGGCGCAGCAACGGCCGGATGATCGCTCATCCGGCCGTCGTCGAGGTCCGTTCGGGATCAGGCGTCGGCCAGTTCCTCATCCGGTACATCGGCATTGGTGAACACGTTCTGCACGTCGTCGGAATCCTCCAACGCGTCGACGATCTTCTCCAGCTTCGCGGCACCCTCGGCGTCGACGTCCTGGGTGTAGTCGGGTACGAACCCCACCTCGGCCGACTCGTAGTCGTAACCGGCGGCCTGGATCGCCTTGCGTACCTCGACCAGTTCGTTCGGGCCGGAGATGATCTCGAACACCTCACCCAGGTCGTTCACCTCCTCCGGGCCGGCCTCCAAGGTGGCCTCCAGCAGATCGTCCTCGGTGAGCGTCTTCTCCCCCTGCTTCTTCTCCAGCACCACCACACCCTTGCGCTGGAAGATCCGCGAGGTCGAGCCGACATCGGCCATGGTGCCGCCGTTGCGGGTGACCGCGACCTTCACATCCGAGGCCGAACGGTTCCGGTTGTCGGTCAGGCACTCGATCAGCAGCGCGATACCGGCCGGGCCGTAGGCCTCGTACATGATCGTCTCGTAGTCCGCACCGCCGCCGTCCAGACCACCGCCGCGCTTCACCGCGCGGTCGATGTTGTCGTTCGGCACGCTGGACTTCTTCGCCTTCTGGATGGCGTCGTACAGCGTCGGGTTGCCGGCCGGGTCGGGCCCACCGAGCCGTGCCGCGACCTCGACGTTCTTGATCAGCTTGGCGAAGAGCTTGCCGCGCTTGGCGTCGATGGCCGCCTTCTTGTGCTTGGTCGTCGCCCATTTGGAATGTCCACTCATAGCCCCACCATCCTATAGTCAGCTGCCCGTATGCCGTGCACGGCGCGGCGAGACGGCGTCGCGGCCGTACTGGATGACGGTGTCACTGGGCCGATAACCCAGCGATTCGTACAGCGTCAGCCGCTGCTCGGTGCTGTCGGCGCCGAGTCCCGCTCCGTCCAGACCCGCCTCGGCGAAGGAATCCAGGCTGCGCCGCAACAGGGCCCGGGCGATACCGCTGCCCCGCCAGTCCGGATGGACGCCGATCCGGTCGGTCCACCCCTCGGCATAACCGTCGCGGCCACCACCGGGGGCCAGGGAGTTCAACGCATAACCCACCACCTGCGGGCCGGCCAGGGCGACCCAGGACCACTCGGGCCGGGCGGCCTCGCGGCGCAGCGAACGCTCCCACTCCTCCGGCGGGATCGGGCCGGCGCCCCATTGGTGGGCGAACGCCGCATGGTGCACCAGGCGTACCTGTTCGCTCAGTTCGGTGCGGAACGGTACGAGGGTCACCGGCGGCGGCACCGCATCGGGGAGCCGGTCCAACTCGGTCAGGTCCCGGTGCAGATCACTGAGCCAGCGGGTCGGGGTGAAGCCGTTGCGTTCGTAGAGTCTGCGGCGGCTGCCCAGATGATCGTCGCTGTAGGCCTCCAGGCTGAGCCCGGCGTCACGCCCTTCGGAGTAGTACCAGGCATGGGCCCGCGACAACTGCCAGGCGAAGATCGCCCGCCCCAGCTTGTCGTAGCGCCAGCCCGGATGCACCACCCCGGCCAGGGCGACCCGTGCCCGGCCGTTCTCGAACCGCGGATGGTTCCAGCCGTAGACGATCGCCGAGTCACCCTCCCAGCCGACCACCGCATGCTCGGCGGGATCGGTCGCGGACTCGACGAAGGTCCGGCGGAGTTGGCCGAGATCGTGGCGTTCGGCGGTGTCGTCGAGATGCTCGGCGGCTTCGATCAACTCGGCCAGAGGCTCCAGATCGGAGGCCCGCAATGGGCGCCAGTCCAGTGCCGTGTCGGTCAGTTCAGGGATCACCGTTGATCCTCTCCCCCTTCGGTCGTACCCATTGAGGGTGCGCGATCAGGTTACCCGGGGAGACCAACCATGACCCGGACCGACGGCGGGAAGCCGCAGGACCGCCGATTCCCGCCGCGCCGGTTCAGCGCCAGACCGAGATGCTCGGGTCGTCACCGCGCGACGATGTCCCGGCTGTCAGGTCGCGGACCTCGGCCGGCTCCTGCCCCGGCTTGGCCCGGTTCCATTCGACCACCGGCCATCCCTGGGCATCGGCGGCCCGCAACAGACCGAGGTCGGGACTGACCGCCACCGGCCGGCCGACCGCGGTCAGCATCGGCTCGTCGGCGTGGGAGTCGGCATAGGCGTAGCTGCGTTCGAGGTCGAGGCCGTGCAGCTGGGCATAGTGCCGCAGCCAGGCGCCGCGCGATTCCCCGACCATCGGCGGACCGGTCAGGAACCCGGTGCAGATGCCCTTGTCGTCGGTCTCCAAATCGGCGGCGACGATCACGTCGAACCACCGGCGCAATGGCCGGGTGAGTGGCCGGACGGCACCGGTCAGCAGCACCGTGGTGTGCCCGGCGGCCCGATGCTCCTCCACCCGGGCCAGCGCATCGGGGGAGATCCGGGAAAGGATCTGCGCATCCAGCTCGGTGTCCACCAGCTTCTCCAGCGCCGCCAGTTCGGCACCGGCGTAGCGGCGGTAGAAGCTGCGCAGGAAGGTTCCGCGGTCCCGACTCTCCGCACTCAGGTACGCCGGAAGTCTGCGGACCAGCCCGGCCAGTTCGCCCAGCCTGCCGGCCGCGCTCAGCTCCGGCATCCGCGCCCACAGGTAGGTCTCGACCACATTCGTCGACAACACGGTGCCGTCCAGGTCGAAGGCGGCCAGCACGTCGTCGGCACTGGGCAGCGGTGCGGTGCCCTTGGCCACGCTCTCCTGGCGTCGGCGGCGGTGCTCACCGCGACGGACCGGGCCGGTGACGCTCGGGGCATGCACCTCGGCCATGTAGTACGGCCAGGTGAAGGTGGCGGAGTCGAATCCCCACTCCGGCGCGTCGGCCGGGTCCAGCGACTGGTGCAGGGACAGGGTGCGGTCGTCGACGAAGTGCAGTTCGGACTGCAGGTACTCGCCGTAGAGGACCAGGTAGCGCTGCAGGAAGTCGGCCTGCCGGGAGGCCTTGTCCACCTTCCGCGCCCACCCCCGTACCTGCTTGGACCGCGGCAGCAGGACCAGCCCGCGGCGGGCGGCGTCGATCCCGGTGCGGTACCAGTGCAGCCGCCGTTCGACGGCCTCGGCACCGGGGAAGGTCCATTCGGGCAGCTCGGGGTGCTTGCCGTTGATCTCGAACGGATGTTCCAGGAAGTAACCGCGGATGATCTGGTACAGCCGGGCGTAGGTGAGCGGGTTCCGGGCGCCGGAGTTGAGGTGGAAGTACTCCGGGACCCCGACCTCGGGATCGGTGGCGCAGACGGCCAGGGTGGCATTGACCACCAGGTCGACCGGGATGATGTCGATCACCGAATCGGGCGAGGCGGAGAACTCCGGCATCTGCCCCTTGCCGTAGGCCATGATCAACGGTTCGGCCATCTTGAAGCCCTCGATCCAGCCGGGGTACGGCTGGCTCAGCGCCGACTCCACGATCGCCGGCCGGACGATGCTGACCTTGATCTTCGACCCGAGGTCCTCCACGGTCCGCTCGGCCATCGCCTTGGCGAAGGTGTAGACATCGGTCCAGCCCAGCGAGCGGGCCCGCTCGGTACCGGCTTCGACCAGTTGCTCGTTGACCCATTCCAGGCGGCGCCGCTCGGTGTCGCGGGAGGTGGTCAGGTAACCGGCCTTGCGGTGTTCCCGCTCCGCGGCCCGGCGCAGTTCGGCGAGCTGTTCGGGGGTACGGGACTGCTTCTCGATGGTCTCGCTCATCGCCAGCGCCTGCTGGGTCTCGGCGCGGTAGTCGACATCGTGGTCGTGGGCGGCCTCGGGGATCGCCCCGCGCCGCCGGCCGGCGGTGTAGGCGGTGGAGACGTGCACGTAGTGCGGGATCCGGGTCAGCTCACCGTCGGTCGAGCAGGCCTCGACGGTACGTTCGATCAGCGCCTTGGTTCCGAGCACATTGGTCAGGAAGGCCTTGTCGATCGGCGGATCGAAGGACACATCACCGGCACAGTGCAGCACGATGTCCAGGTCGCTCGGCAGCGCCGGCACCTCGGGCAGATCGCCCTCGACGACCTGCACCCGCTCGGCCATCAGCACCGCCACACCGTCGGGTTCGGCCTCGGTCGCCGCGGCCTCGCGGACCTCGGCGAAGATCTGCTTCTGCAGCAGTGCCCGGACCCGCGTCGCGGCGTCCCGCTTGCCCTTGCGCCGGACCAGCACGGCCACCTTGGTGTCGGGCAGCGAGGAGAGGATCTTCCACAACAGCAGCTCGCCGATGAATCCGGTGACCCCGGTCATCACGATCTTCTTGCCGGCCAACAGCTCCGACAGGCGGCCGTCCAGGACCGCTGCGGGCGTGATGGCGCCCTTGCCGAAACTGTCGGCGGGTGCGTACGAGGTCATCGGCGGGGTTCTCCTTCACCCGGGATGTCCCGGGCCTGATCGTGATCGGCCGGGTCGGTTCCGGCCGGTTCGTGGGGTGAAGTCGGGTCCTCACCGCGGCAGACGGCCAGCGCGTCGGTGAGGGAGAAGTTGCCGACGTAGAGGGCGGTACCGACGATGGCTCCCTCGACGCCGATCGGCACCAGTCCCCGCAGCTGCCGCAGGTCCTCCAGGGTGGAGATGCCGCCGCTGGCGACCACGGCCGCATCGGTCCGGGCGCAGATGTTGCCCAGCAGTTCGTAGTTCGGGCCGCTGAGCATTCCATCGGAGTTCACATCGGTGACCACGAATCGCTCGCAGCCGGCGTCGGTCATCCGGGCCAGGGTCTCGTAGACGTCTCCGCCGTCACGGGTCCAGCCGCGGGCGGCGAGGGTCTCGTTGCGGACGTCCAGGCCGATCGCGATCCGGTCACCGTGTTCGGCGATGATCCGCTCGCACCATTCGGGATTCTCCAGCGCGGCCGTACCGATGTTCACCCGCCGGCAGCCGGTGGCCAGCGCCCGCTCCAGGCTGGCGTCGTCGCGGATGCCACCGGACAGCTCGACCTGCAGCGGCATCGCGGCCGCCACCTCGGAGAGGATCTCGGTGTTCGCACCGTGGCCGAATGCCGCATCGAGGTCGACCAGATGCAGCCACCGGGCACCGGCGTCGGCCCAGCGCTTGGCCGCGGCGAGGGGGTCGCCGAAGATCTTCTCGGTGCCGTCGACGCCTTGGACGAGCTGTACGGCCTGGCCGCCCTTGACGTCGACCGCCGGCAGCAGTTCGAGTTCGAGCACCCGCCGACCTTACTCGACAGGCGGCCTCACGGGCCAAGTCGAGCACCCTGCGGGCAGGCGCCGACGGCGGTTCAGAACCGCTTGTCGAAGCCGTCCAGCCAGTTCCGCAACAGCCGTCCCCCGGCCTCGCCGGACTTCTCGGGATGGAACTGGGTGCTGGACAGGCCGTTCCACTCCACGGCGGCGACGAACCGGTCACCACCGACCTCGGCCCAGGTGACGATCGCATCGGCCGGCAGGCCGCTCGCATCGCGTACCGCGTAGGAGTGGACGAAGTAGAAGAACTCGTCGGCGACGCCGTCGAACAGGCGGCTCCCCGGCCCGGCCTCGACGGTGTTCCAGCCGATGTGCGGCAACCGCGGAGCGTGCAGCTTCTCCACCAGTCCGGGGTAGAGCTGGCAGCCGGTGCTGGCCACCCGGTGCTCCACCCCGCTGGAGAACAGCACCTGGTGGCCGACGCAGATGCCCAGGACGGGTCGGCCGTCGGCCAGCGCATCGGCGATCAGCGACGGGCCGTCGACGTTCACCAGTCCGTCCATGCACGCGGCAAAGGCGCCGACCCCGGGAACCACCAGGCCGTCGGCTGCGGCGATCACCTGCTGATCGGCGGTGATCTCCACCCGCGCGCCGACACTGGCCAGGGCCCGGGAGGCCGAGTGCAGATTGCCCGAGCCGTAGTCCAACAGGGCGACCCGCGGCCCACGCCGCAGGCTGAAACCGGGCGGGCTGACCGACTCCGAGGTCACCGGCCACCTCCGGAGCTCGGCGGCGGCCGGTGCCCGGGGACAAGGGGCATGCTCACAGGGCGCCCTTGGTGCTCGGCACACCGTCGACGCGCGGATCGGGCTCCACCGCGGCGCGCAGGGCGCGGGCCAGTGCCTTGAACTGGGACTCCACGATGTGGTGCGGGTCGCGGCCGGCGAGCAGCCGCAGGTGCACACAGATCCCGGCGTGGAAGGCCAGCGACTCGACCACATGGGCGGTCAGCGAACCGGCGTACGGTACGGTTCCGCGGCCTCCGCCGATCAGCGCATAGGCCTGCCCCTCGGGCTCACCGGAGATCACGCTGTAGGGGCGACCGGAGACGTCGACCACGCAATGGGCCAGTGCCTCGTCCAGTGGCACGGTGGCCTCGCCGAATCGACGGATCCCGGCTTTGTCCCCCAGCGCGCTGCCCAAGGCCTGGCCGATCACGATCGCGGTGTCCTCGACACTGTGATGGGCGTCGATCTCCACGTCGCCGATCGTCTCCACCTGCAGGTCGATCAGCGAGTGCTTGCCGAGCGCGGTCAGCATGTGGTCGTAGAACGGCACCCCGGTGGAGATCGAGGTGCTGCCGGTGCCGTCGAGGTCGAGCCGTACCCGGACCGTCGACTCGGCGGTCTCTCGGGTGAGCTGCGCGGTTCGGGTCATCGGGAGGCCTCCTGGGCGTTCGTCTGGTCGGCGGCGACGGCCTGCGGCAGACCGAGGTCACGCGCCACCGAGTCCATAGCCTGCCGGAAACCGGCCATTTCCTCAGCCGTACCCGCCGAGACCCGCAACCATCGGTCCGGACCGGTCTCCCGGATCAGCACCCCGCGCTCCAGCAGGCCGGAGAACACCGCATGCCGGTCGTCGAAGGTACCGAAGTAGACGAAGTTGGCATCGCTCTCGGCGACCTCGTACCCCCGGCCGCGCAGCCAGTCGGTGAGCCGGTCACGCTCGCTACGCAGCGCATCCACCTTCTCCAGCAACGCATCGGTGTGCCGCAGCGCCACCCGGGCGGCGAGCTGGCTCAGCGCCGACAGGTGGTACGGCAGGCGGACGATCCGACAGGCGTCGACCACGGCCGGGGACGCCGCCAGGTAGCCGAGCCGGCCACCGGCGAAACCGAAGGCCTTGGACATGGTGCGGGTGACCACCAGTCGCGGGTGGTCGGCCAGCAGTTCCAGCGCAGACGGCGTACCCTGGCGGGCGAACTCGGCATAGGCCTCGTCGACGATCACCATGCCGGGCGCGGCCTCCACCAGGGCGGCCAGGACCTCGGGATCGGTCGCGGTTCCGGTCGGGTTGTTCGGCGAGGCGATCATCACCACCGCGGGTTGTTCAGCCGCGATCGCCTGCCTGGCGGCCTCGAGGTCGATGCTGAAGTCGGCTGCCCGGGGCGCGGTGACCACACCGGTGTGGGTGTTGCGTGCGTACTCGGGATACATCGAATAGGTCGGCGGGAACAGCAGCAGGCTGCGTCCCGGGCCGCCGAAGGCCTGCAGCAGGTGGGTCATCACCTCGTTGCTGCCGTTGGCCACCCAGATGTTGTCGGCGTTCAGCGGAACGATCCCGGGGTTGGTGCGGTTGAGGTAGTTCGCCAGGTCAGCGCGCAGGGCTCGTGCCTCCCGGTCGGGATAGCGGTTCAGGTGCGCAGCCTCGGCAGCGGCTGCCTCCCCCAGCTCGGCGCTCATCGCGGCCGGCGCCGGGTAGGGGTTCTCGTTCACGTTCAACCGGATGGCCACGTCGAGTTGCGGTGCACCGTAGGGTTCGGCGCCCTGCAGTTCCGGGCGCAGCGGCAGGTCGGCCAGCCCGAGGGTCGGCTCCTTCACGGTGCGGTCGGTGGCGGGCTGGGTCTGCTTCGGCGTGCTCATCGGCGTTCTTCTGCTGGCTCGGAGGAGGAATCGGGGGCCGTGACGGGCTGGGCGATCTCGAAACGGGCGGCGACGGCGGCACCATGGGCGGGCAGTTCCTCGGCCTCGGCGAAGGTGACGATCGCCCCGGCCACCGCGGCCAGAGCGGGGGCGTCGTAGTCGATCACGTGCACCGCCTTCAGGAACGACCGCACACCGAGTCCGGAGGAGTGGCAGGCGCACCCGGCGGTCGGCAGGACGTGGGTGCTGCCGGCGACGTAGTCACCGAGGGAGACCGGTGAGTGCGGACCCAGGAAGATCGCGCCGGCATTGGTGATCCGGGCGGCCACCGCACCGGGGTCGGCGGTCTGGATCTCCAGGTGTTCGGCGGCATAGGCATCGGCCACCGCGACCGCGGCGTCGAGGTCGTCGACCAGCACGATCGCCGACTGCCCCCCCGAGAGCGCGGCGGCGATCCGTTCGGCATGTCTGGCCTGCGGTACGCGGGCGGCCAACTCGCCGCGTACCCGTTCGGCCAGGTCGAGGCTGGTGGTGATCAGTACCGCACCGGCCAGGGGATCGTGTTCGGCCTGGGAGATCAGGTCGGCGGCGACGAATCCCGGCTCGGCGGTCTCGTCGGCGAGCACGGCGATCTCGGTCGGGCCGGCCTCGGCGTCGATCCCGATCCGGCCGCGCAGCAGCCGCTTGGCGGCGACCACGTAGATGTTGCCCGGGCCGGTGACCAGGTCCACCTTCGGGCAGACACCGTCCACACCGTGGGCGAACATGGCGATCGCCTGGGCACCACCGACGGCGTAGACCTCCTCGACCCCGAGCAGTCCGCAGACCGCCAGCACGACCGGGTGCGGCCAGCCGCCGAAGTCCTTCTGCGGTGGTGAGGCGACGGCGATCCGGCCCACGCCTGCCACCTGGGCCGGTACGACATTCATCACCACACTGGACGACAGTGGCGCCAACCCGCCGGGAACGTAGAGACCGACCCGGTTCACCGGTATCAGGCGCTGGGAGACCCGGGCGCCGGGTGCGACCTCGACACCGGCATCGCGCTCCCCTGCCTCCACCGCGGCCACCGCCCGGCGGCGGGAGATCGAGGTCTCGATCGCCGACCGCAGCGCGGGGTCGAGGTCGGCCACCGCCTGCTCGATCATCGCCACCGGCACCCGGAAGCTCTCCGGCACCACCTGGTCGAACCTGGCCGAGTACTCGGCCAGCGCCTCCGCGCCGCGCTCGGCGACCTCGGCGATCAGCGGCGCCACGACCGCGGTGGCGGCGTCGACATCGAACGGCGCCCGCGGGACGATGCTTCCCAGGTCGAGTCCGTCCAGATCGCTTCCGCGCAGGTCGATGGTGGCAATCACGGGTCCCATCGTAGGAGTTCTCGCCGACCTCGCACGTCCGATATCGGCCCGGCGAGACACCCCCCTTGGCGTCCGTTCCGCAGGAATCGCACCTCAGAGTGGGCCTAGAGTGCAGGTGCTGCGGAACGGATGCACCGCGGGCACCCGGGATCGAGGGCAAGCAGTGGGCAGCGAAGCGGGCACAGTAACGGTCAGAGAACCGGTCAGAGAAGCCGTCAGAGAACAGGAGTGAGCAGAGGATGGGTACAGCGACCCCGGCCACGAAGGTGTTGGACGCTGCCGGCACCGCGTACACCCTGCACAGCTACGACCACGACCCCCGCGCGGCCTCCTTCGGCGCCGAGGCGGCCGAGGCCCTGGGCACCGACCCCGACCAGGTCTTCAAGACCCTGCTCGCCCACGGCACCGGCGGACTCGTCTGTGCCGTCGTACCGGTGTCGGGTCAGCTGGACCTGAAGGCACTGGCCGCGGCCTGCGGCAGCAAACACCTGACGATGGCCGACCCGGCCACCGCCGAACGCAGCAGCGGGTACGTGGTCGGCGGCATCTCGCCGCTGGGACAGCGCACCCGGCTCCCGACCTTCATCGACGAGACCGCCCAGTTGTGGGACACGATCCACGTCTCCGGTGGCCGTCGCGGGCTGGAGATCGAACTCGCCCCCGACGACCTGTTGCGCCTCACCGGCGGTGCCTGGGCCGCGATCGGCCGCTGAGCGTCGCGACAGCTGTCGACGGGCAGTCCGGGGTCAGCCGTTGCTCCGCCACGGCAGACGCAGCGGCTTCGGCTCCTCCTCATCGGGTGCCAGCGACGACCACAGCAGCACCGGGATGATCCCGCCGAGCATCCAGGCCAACAGTGCCGCCGGGCCACGGACGGTGAGTTCGATCGGCACCAGCTCACCGGGTTGGGCCACCGCGATCCGGTTGCCGAAGTCGCTCGGCCCGAGCAGCCAGCCGACGCCCCAGCACAGGAGTCCGGCGACCAGGGCGCTGATCACGGCGACCAGGGTGACCGGCCAGCCGATCCGGTTCAACAACCGCCAGCAGACGATCCCAAGCCCGATCCCGACCAGCAGGCCGAGGACCACGAACCAGGCGTCGGAGGCGTAGTAGTTGGCGAGCCCCCGCTGATTGGTCACCGCCCGCCCGTCGGGTTGGATCTCGTAGACGGTCAACGGCACCAGCAGGTACCACACGACACCGATCACGGCCCCCACACCGAGGGCCAGTCCCAGCATCACGCCGAGCCGACGCAGCAGCTGGCCGGTGCCGAGCTCCGGCAGCGTCGGGGCCGGTTCGAAGTCGTCGGTGATCACCGGGATGGACCCGGTGGTGACTGCGTCCCCGACGTAGCGGACACCGGGCTGTTCGGCGGCCTCCCGCTCCTGTGGGTGTTCCGGACCGACCATCAGCTGGCCAGACAGGAAGGCCCGAGCAGTGCCTTCAGATCGGCGATCAGCGGTGCCGACGGGGCGACCCGCAGCGAGTCGGGCAGACGCCACCGCTGCCTCGTACCGGTCCCGGCGACCACCACCACCTGCACGTCGGTCGTACCCGGGTAGCGCCGGAGCACACTGCGCAGTTCGTCGGCGTTGTGCAGGTTGATCCGGGTGGGGTTCAAGGTGAGCACCACCGGGCCTGCCGGCCCGGTCTCGAGATCGGGCAGGGTCATCTCCTGGCCGATGATCTCGAGCGTGTCCTCCTTCGCCCGGGCCCGCCCCTTCACCCGGACCACGGTGTCGGTGGCGAGCACATGGGCCACCAGTTGGTAGGACTTGGGGAACATCAGTACATCGACCGAGGCCTCCAGGTCCTCCACGGTGACCACTGCCCAGGTGTCACCGGCCTTGGTCACCCGCCGGTTCACCGCGGTGATCATCCCGGCGATGGTCACCATCGCGTCCCGCGGGCCTTCCTCCCCGATCAGGGTGCCGATGGAGACATCGCGTTCGGCGGCCAGCACATGCTCCAGGCCCTGCAGCGGGTGGTCGCTGACGTAGAGGCCGAGCATCTCGCGTTCGAACGCCAGGCGGGTCCGCTTGTCCCATTCCTCGACCTCGGGCAGCACCACCGACTGGCTGCTGCCGCCGTCCTCCACCCCGGCGAACTCGCCGAAGAGGTCGTCCTGACCGTTGGCCTCGTTGCGCTTGAGTTCCACGATCTGGTCGATGGAGGTCTCGAAGACCTCCATCAGGGCACGCCGTTTGTGTCCCAGGGAGTCGAAGGCCCCGGACTTGATCAAGGACTCGGTGACCCGCTTGGAGCAGGCGATCAGCGGCATGTTGGCCAGGTACTCCCCGAAATCCTTGGCATGACCGTTCTCCTCCCGCCCGGCGATGATCCCGCTGACGACGTTGCCACCGACATTGCGGATCGCGGTCAACCCGAAGCGGATGTCGTCACCGACCGGGGTGAACCGAAAATCGGACTCATTGACATCGGGGGGCAGCACCTTGATCCCCATGTGCCGACATTCGGACAGGTAGACGGCCAGCTTGTCCTTGTCGTTCTTCACCGATTCCAGCACCGCGGCCATGTACTCGGCCGGATAGTGGGCCTTCAGGTACGCCGTCCAGTACGAGACCAGGCCGTAGGCCGCGGAGTGGGCCTTGTTGAAGGCGTAGGAGGAGAAGGGGACGAGGACTTCCCACAGCGCCTTGATCGACTCCAGGGAGAAGCCGTTGGCGAGCATGCCCTCGCTGAACGGGACGAACTCGGCCTCCAGCACCTCCTTCTTCTTCTTGCCCATCGCCTTGCGGAGCATGTCGGCTCGACCGAGGCTGTAGCCGGCCAGTTGCTGGGCGATCTTCATCACCTGCTCCTGGTAGACGATCAACCCGTGGGTCTCGCCCAGGATTGGTTCCAGCGCCTCGGCCAGTTCGGGGTGCAGGTACTCGACCTCCTGCATGCCGTTCTTCCGCAGCGCGTACTTGGTGTGCGATTCCGCACCCATCGGACCCGGCCGGTACAACGCACCGAGGGCGGAGATGTCCTCGAAGTTGTCCGGTCGCATCTGCCGGCACAACTGGCGGTAGCCGCTGGAGTCGAACTGGAACACACCCAAGGTGTCGCCGCGGGTCAGCAGTTCGTAGACCTTCTCGTCGTCCAGGGTCTTCGACAGGGCGTCCAGATCGACGTCGATCCCGCGGTTGGCCTTCACATTGCGTACCGCGTCGTCGAGGATCGTCAGGTTCCGCAGGCCCAGGAAGTCCATCTTGACCAGGCCGAGCGTCTCACACGTCGGGTAGTCGAACTGGGTGATGACCGCGCCGTCGGTCTCCCGCTTCATGATCGGGATGATGTCCAGCAAGGGATCACTGGACATGATCACACCGGCCGCGTGGACACCCCACTGACGCTTCAGGCCCTCGATGCCCATCGCCTTGTCGACGACGAGTTTGGCCTCACTGTCGGTGTCGTAGAGGGTACGGAACTCGCCGCCCTCGTGGTAGCGGTCGTGCTGGGGGTTGAAGATGTCGCCGAGTGGTACGTCCTTGCCCTGCACCGCCGGCGGCATCGCCTTGGTGATCCGCTCACCGGTGGCGAACGGATATCCGAGCACCCGGGAGGCGTCCTTCACGGCCTGCTTGGCCTTGATCGTGCCGTAGGTGACGATCATCGCGACCCGGTCGTCGCCGTACTTCTCGCTGACGTAGCGGATCACCTCCGGGCGCCGGCGGTCGTCGAAGTCGACGTCGAAGTCGGGCATCGACTTGCGCTCGGGGTTCAGGAAGCGTTCGAAGATCAGGCCGTGCTGCAGCGGGTCGAGGTCGGTGATCCGCATCGCATAGGCACACATCGATCCGGCGCCCGAACCACGACCGGGGCCGACCCGGATGCCGTTGTCCTTGGCCCAGTTGATGAAGTCGGCGACCACCAGGAAGTACCCGGGGTAGCCCTTGTTGACGATCACCTCGGTCTCGAACTCCGCCTGCCGGCGTACCTCCGAGGGAATGCCGTCGGGGTAGCGGTAGTGCAGACCGCTCTCCACCTCCTTGATGAACCAGGAGGTCTCGTCCTCACCCTCGGGCACCGGGAACTTGGGCATGAACCTGCCCTCACCCTCGGTGAACTCGACATTGCACCGTTCGGCGATCTCCAGGGTCGAGTCACAGGCTTCGGGGAGTTCGGCGAAGAGCTCGCGCATCTCCGCGGCCGACTTCAGGTAGTAGCCGTCGCCGTCGAACTTGAACCGCTTCGGGTCGTCCATGTTGGAGCCGGACTGGACGCACAACAGCACCTCGTGGGCCTGCGCGTCCTCCCGCCGGGTGTAGTGCAGGTCGTTGGTCGCGACCAGCGGCAGGTGCAGGTCCTTGGCGATCCGCAACAGATCGGCGCGGACCCGGTTCTCGATGTCCAGGCCGTGGTCCATCAGTTCCACGTAGTAGTTCCCGGCACCGAAGATGTCCCGGAACTCCGCCGCCGAGGCGCGGGCGGCCTCGTACTTGCCCAGCCGCAGCAGGGTCTGCACCTCACCCGAGGGACAGCCGGTGGTGGCGATCAGCCCCTTGCCGTAGGTGTTCAGCAGCTCTCGGTCCATCCGGGGCTTGTAGAAGAAACCCTCCAGTGAGGCCCGCGAACCCAGCCGGAACAGGTTGTGCATGCCCTGGGTGGTCTCGGCCCACATCGTCAGGTGGGTGTAGGCACCGGATCCGGAGACGTCGTCGCCACCGCCATTGCCCCACTGCACGCGCTTGCGCTCACTGCGGTGGGTGCCGGGGGTCAGGTACCCCTCGAGGCCGATGATCGGCTTCACCCCGGTGCCCTGGGAGGCCCGGTAGAACTCGTGGGCACCGAAGAGGAAGCCGTGGTCGGTCATCGCCACCGCGGGCATCTGCTCGGCCGCGGCGGTGGAGAACAGGTCGGGTACGCGAGCCGCACCGTCCAGCATCGAGTATTCCGAGTGCACGTGGAGGTGGACGAAGGAATCTCCGTTGCGGGCATCACGCGGCATCGGCTGCGGCCTCCTGAAGGTGGTGGGCGGTGATCGCCGGTCTGTCGTGACGGTGCCGGGCGACCTTCTCGAGGCCACCGGCTCCGGGGGTCATCGGGCGATGGACCGCCAGCCTAATCCCGTCCACTGCCGGACCGGAATATCGGCACGCCGGGACCGGTCTCACGGTCGGCTGTTGCGCTCCAACCAGCGGGTCACCAGCTTGCGCAGGATCCAGATCATGAAGACGATCACCGCGAGCATCACCAGGCAGGCGAGGACCAGCGTGATCACGCTGCCGCTCGAAGTCATCCAGTCCTCCAGATCGGTCGAGGCCCCTCCTCACCGGTCGAGGTCGGGCCCTCACCGGGCCCGGGTACCTGACAGGAAAGCTAGCAGCCGTGGCCGCACCGACCGCGACGTGGCGCGCCGCCGCCGTGCGGATCGGCGGCCGCGGCGCCATGACGCTTGCCCTCAGTGCCGAAAACCCGGCAGGGAGACGCTCAACCGGGGTGCCAGGATCCCGGCCACTGCGGTCAGCAGCGACATCAGGGTGAGCAGCAGCGCCGCCGGCCACCAATGGTTGCCGGCAGCGGCACCAGCGCGGTCGCCACCAGCGGCAGGAACCCGGCCAGCACACCCGCGGCGTTCTGGGCGAAGGCGACCCCGGTGAACCGGGTGGTGGCCGGGAACAGTCCGGTGAGCACGGTGCCGGATGCGGCGTCGGGGAAGGACAGGGCAGAGACGGCGATCGCCATCCCGGCCACGACCAGCACCGGCTGCCCGCTGACGATCAGCAGGAAGCTCGGCGGCGTCAGCACGGCGCTGGCAATACCGCCACCGATCACCACCCGGCTGGCACCGAAGCGCTCCCCCAGCCGGCCGCCGATCAGCAGCACCCCGATCTCCAGCGCCGCGGCGATCATGCTGCCGAGCAGCATCAGACTCGAGGAGTAACCGAGGATGTTCACGCCGTACCAGACGACGAAGGTGGTCACCAGGTAGAAGCCGGCGACGCCGAGCACGGCCACCAGCATGCCGACCAGGATCTGTCGCCAGCTCTCCCGCAGGGTCTGGCTCACCGGTGAGGTCACGGTCTGGCCCGATTCCACCAGTTCGGTGAAGACCGGCGACTCCTCCAACCGGCTGCGGATCACGATCGCCACCCCCAGCAGGGGTATCGCGGCCAGGAAGGGAACCCGCCATCCCCAGGCATTGAAGTTCTCGGCGGAGAACACCAAGGTCATCACGAAGAAGCCACCCGAGCTGAGGATGGTGCCGATCGGCGAGCCGATCTGCGGTACGGCGGCGTAGCGGGCGCGTTTCTCCAACGGCGCGTTCTCCACCACGATGGTCATCGCGCCCGACCATTCGCCGCCGACGAACAGGCCCTGCAGGATCCGCAACAGCACCAGCAGGATCGGCGCGGCGATCCCGATCGCCTCGTAGTTCGGCAGCAGGCCGATCAGTCCGGTGATGATGCCGATGCCGACGATGGTGATCATCAGCACGTTCCGCCGACCGATCCGGTCACCCAGATGCCCGAAGACCATCCCGCCGACCGGCCGGGCGACCAGTCCGACGCCGAAGGTGGCGAAGGAGGCCAGGGCCGAGGCCGTGGCGCGCGCCTGGGACCATGCACAGCAACGTCGGCCCGTGCCGAACCTGCACGGAGTGTTGATCACCGAACCCGCGGCCCGGGCACACCGCGACCACGGTGTTGGCGAGCTGTGGGGTGTTCGCGCAGCAGAGGCCCACGGCCGGCGCGTGATGTACGCCCGGGCGCTCACAGCCAGCGTCGAACGTGACTGTGACGGCTGCTGCAGCGACCGGACAGACCAGCGCCGCCAACACGGGGGCACGGTGTCCCGGGCCGACCAGACCGTCGCCTACGGCCCGATCTGGGACTGGACCGACGACCAGGTGTGGAACTACACCGCGCATCACCGACTGCCGGTACATCCGGTCTACGCCAAGCTCCGGCGGCTCGGTGCTCCCGACCACGCGCTACGGATCTCGCAGATCCTCGACGGCAGCCATCTCGAAGCCGGCCGGTTGACCTGGCTGAAACGCGGCTGGCCCGACCTTTACCACGATCTACGTCAGGTGCTGCCGCGCATCGACGAGTTCACCTGACCAAGGGTGTCTGAGGGGTCCTACCTGGCGCGGTACGCCAGACTTTGGTCGATGGGAAGCCAACCAACCAGCAGCATCGACTGGGACAGCATGGGGCAACCGGAGTTCGATCGAATCGTCGAGGCGTTGATCCATCGGATTGAGCCGGCAGACGCAACAGTGCGGGCCTACGAGGGCCGCGGAGGCGACGGCGGCAAAGACGTCGAGGTGCTGTACCCCGCGGGCAACCGGAAGGTCTACCAGCTGAAGTACTTCCTCGGGCGTGAAACCGGCATGGGCGTCAGCCGCCGACGCCAGGTCAAGAAGTCGCTCAAGAAGGTGATGGAAGGTGACGTGCCCCCCGAGGAATGGGTCTTGGTCGCTCCGTGCAAGTTCACTCCTGCCGACTACACGTTCATCGACCAGCTCGTTGCGGATTATCAACTGGAACATGCGGTGTGGGACCGGCCGAAGCTCGATGAGTTGCTGGCGCGGCATCTCGACCTGGCAGCCAATCACCTACGCCATGACTACGCGCTGGAGATGATAAAGATCGCGGGAATGGAGGCGGCTGCTCTGACCAATGGAGCCGCTGACGTCGTCGACAGGATGCACTCTCTGGGTTCGGTGATCGACGGTGTCGATCCCAATTGGGGTATGGACGTCTCGCGTGTTGACGGTTTGGTGTGCGTCAGCCCTCGCGCGAAACACTCCCGGTCTGCCGAGGTGGCGCCGATCAGCATCACGACTGAGGTCGAGTTCGGAGCTGAAGATCATGTTCTCCGAGACGCTTTTCGGAAGTCGGTTGGGTTTGGTAGTTCCAGGCCGGTTCGCATACCGGCCGAGAACGTACGAAGCTTCAAGATCGAAGGCCCACCCCTGTTCGCCCGGGAAGGGAGAAACGGCGAGATCGAACTCGGCATCCATAGCGAGGCGCGCCTTGTCGATCGTCCGGTGAATGTACGGCTGCTGGGTGGGGGCGGCCAGTTCATCGGGGGTTACGTGGGAGTGACGAAGCACGTCGGGCGCGGAACCGAAGGGGTGACACTCGAGCTCGGGTTTGCCTCCAATCTTGTGACGCTGGAAATGCAGTTCGTGCCGACCAGTCCGAACTCCCCAGTGTCGGCAGCACTGAGCTATGAGGTTCCGGAGGGGCTGATGCCGGAAGTGCACCTTGAAGCCACCCGCCTGATGTTGGACCTACGGACAACGGAGGTGCTGGAACTGGAGGTCGATGGGATGCGGGCCGGCAGGTTCGCAGGCGTCGGTTCAGGGCTACTCGCAGACACCGAGTTCGTGGACGTGCTGCGGACGGTGAACCAGGCGGCCGAGGACCTTGTCGTGGTGCAGCGGGTCACCAACGATCGATTCGCGATGCCGCCCGAGCTTGATGGTCGGTCGCGGGCATGGTGTCGAGCGATCAGGCTCATCAGCGAAGGCAGGTGTGTGCTGGCGCCCGATTTGTGGCGACCCACTATGACCCTGACCCCCGCGGAGCAAGTTGGAGACAGCGACCCGTTCTACCAAGGACAACCGGTCACCTTCTATGCGCGCCGAACACCCTTCACCGTCGAAATCTATGGACGGAAGATCATCGCCATGCCGATCGAGATGTGGCACCCCGCGGTCCGTGTTGTGGATGCGGCATCGGCACGCCAATCTCTGCTCGCGGGCGAGCAAGTAAAGGTGGCCCTGGCTGCGGCTGAACCAGAGCAACGGTGGTGGCTGGTCGACGCAGAGAAGTACGTGGGAGCCGACCCCCTTCAGCTGACCGCCTGGGATCTCGAGGGGATCGACAACCCGCCCGTACCGAGTTTCGTGGCTGAACTCCCTTCCGAGGTCTCGGGGGAGTGACGCCTTACGGCAGTGGCGTCGGGAGGTGGAGTTCGTACTGGCGGGCGGGATGCATATAGGGGGGTCGGATGCCAGCGGTGCCGGTGCCGCCGTCGACGGGTGGTGCGGTGATCTGGGCGAGACATGCGGCGGGTGTTGGCCGGCCGGGTCTGCTGCACGAGTAGGTGACAACCGATCTGTGGTGCTGAGAGGTGCCGCTGGAAGGATGTCGCTGTGCCCAAGCCGTACCCCAAGGAGTTCCGTGACGATGTCGTCCGAGTCGCCCGCGACCGAGAGCCTGGTCAGCATCTGAAAGACATTGCTGCTGACTTCGGGATCAGCGAGTCGTGTCTGACGAACTGGATGAAGACCGCCGACGTCGAGGCCGGGGTTAAGCCCGGCACGACAGCGTCTGAGAACGCCGAGTTGCGAGAAGCCAAGAAACGGATCCGACTGCTCGAGCAGGAAAACGAGGTGCTGCGCCGTGCGGCTGCCTATCTGTCGCAGGCGAACCTGCCGGGAAAATGATGTACCCGCTCGTCCGCGTGCTGGCTGTCGACGGGATCCCCGTCACGGTGACGTGTCGGGTGCTCAACATCGCTCGCCAGCCCTACTACCGTTGGCTGGCCTGCCCGGTGACCGACGCCGAGCTTGTCGAGGCCTACCGCTCCAACGCTTTGTTCGACGCCCACAAGGACGACCCTGAGTTCGGCTACCGGTTCCTGGTCGACGAAGCGAAACAGGCCGGCGAAGCGATGGCGGAACGAACCGCATGGCGGATCTGCTCCGAACTCGGTTGGTGGTCGGCGTTCGGCAAACCCAAGCGGGGCAAGGCGAAGAAGCCCGGGCCGCCGGTCCACGACGACCTATGCGCCGTGGTCGACCCCCACGGCGTGGTCCGCCACGTCTTCAACGCGGATGGGCCGAACAAGCTGTGGGTCGGCGACATCACCGAACATCGGACCGGCGAAGGCAAGCTGTACGTCTGCGCGTTCAAAGACGTCTACTCCAACCGGATCGTGGGCTACTCGATCGACTCGAGGATGAAGGCTCGAGTCGCCGTCGCCGCGGTCAACAGCGCCGTCGCCAGGCGCGGTGACGTGGCCGGTTGCGTGGTCCACACCGATCGTGGATCGCAATTCCGTAGCCGACAATTCGTGGCCGCGCTCAACCGTCACGACATGGTCGGATCCATGGGTCGCGTCGGTGCCGCGGGTGACAACGCGGCGATGGAGAGCTTCTTCTCGCTGCTCCAAAAGAACGTCTTGGACCGCCGAGCCTGGGCCACCCGCGAGGACCTACGGATCGCCATCGTGACCTGGATCGAGCGCGCCTACCACCGGCGTCGTCGCCAAGCCAGTCTCGGCCGATTGACCCCCATCGAGTACGAGACCATCATGACCACACCAGCCACTCAGGCTGCGTGACCCAACCTGTCACCCGATCGTGCAGCAGACCCTGCCGACGGCGGAGCGGTCATCACGTTCACTTCTGAAGTCGGTATTGACGCTGAGGTCGAGCGTCTGCAGCAGGCCGGGGTGAATTTTCCTGGGGGCATCAGCGACCACCCGTGGGGTCGAATCGCACCCTTCAAAGACACCGAAGGTAACGATCTTCAGTTCTACGCGAGCCCGCAGAGCTGAAAGACGCACGGGCGTAGTTTGCCCCTGTCGCCGAGCGAGTAGGTCGCCGGGGTAAGTGGGTCAGGGCCCGCTTGGCTCACGTACCCTTGGGGACCGTCCACTCGACGAAATCGTCAGCGTCGCGAGTACGACCTCGACGTGCTTCGAGCGCTGTGCTGCGTAGCCTAGGTCAATCGGGCGCCCGGGTGGCATCGCGTGCCTGGTCAGCCCTCGCCAAGTGCGAGAGCGGTCGGTACTCATCGTTTCTCGTTGTGCGCTGTTGCGTCTGAGCTTCGGTCGGCAGTCGCAGTTGATCTGGGTGTGGTGTCGGCTTTGACGGCGTCGCGCTGTCCGAGGGGTTCTTCTTCGCCCTGGGTGCTGTCCCGGATGGTTTGTTGTTCGGATTCGGCGTTGATCTCTGCGCCGAGCAGGATCGCGAACGACGTCAGCCACAACCACAGCAGGAGCACGATGATCCCGGCGAATGCTCCGTAGGTCTTGGCGTAGTTGCCCAGGGTGGTGACGTAGATCGAGAAGCCGATCGAGGCGAGGAGCCAGATCGCGGCGGCGACGACAGCGCCGACCGACACCCATCGGAATCTCGGCGCGTCCCGGTCCGGGGCAAGGCGGTACAGCACGGCGAGGGCGGTGACCACGACGACTGCGAGCACGAGGTAGCTCACGATCTGAAGGATGATCCTGACTGCCGGGCTATCGCCGAGGAGTGATTGCAGAAGTGGCGGGACCGCGGTGATCAACGCCAACACGAGCAGGAGGACGATGATAGCGCCGATGGTGAGGAGGAGGGCCAGACCACGCTTCTTGATGAAGTTGCGGGTCTCGTCCTCGTCGTAGGCGGCATTGACGGCGGCGATCAGGTTGTTCATACCGCCCGAGGCGCTCCACAGGGCGACCAGGATCGAGATGATCACCCCGATGCCGAGTCCTTGGCGGCCGGTGGAGGTCAGCGATGCGATCTGGTCGGTGATCAGGGCGCTCGCCTGGGGCGGCAGAGCTTGGGTGATCTGCTGGACCTGGGTGGCGATGGTCGCCGGATCGGCGAACAGCCCGTACATGCCGACCATCGCGGCCAGGGCGGGAAACAGGGCGAGGAAGGCGAAGAACGCGACCCCGGCCCCGAGGAGCGGTACCTGGTCGAGGGTCGCTTCGGCCCAACCACGCTTGACGATCTGGAGCCAACCTTGTGGGGGGATCTCGGTGGGTGTCGTCGCCTGCTCACCTGGAATGTCGTCACCGCGGGCGGTAGGACCGTGTAGCTTCGTCACGGGCTGTCATCTCCTCAGACACGGGGGCCCGAGCGCACCCGCAGTGTTGGAAGGGGCGCGGGTGCGCTCGGGAGCCGTTAGTTGTCGCGAGACTCGCGGACGTTGGCTGCCCCGGTCTGTGCCTGGTCGCGGACATCGTCAGCAGCGGTGCTGGCTTCGCCCTTCACCGTGTCGGCTGCCTCGGTGGCGGTTTGCTTGACCGATTCGACAGCCTCTTGTGCTGGCTGTTGCAGGTTCTCGCCCAGCTTCTGCACCCCCCGTTTCGCTTCGGCGGTGAGAGGTTCGGCCCGTTCGGCCAGATCGGAGACCACACGCTGCTCTCGCTGGCTGGCCGGGATCAGGCTGGCGATAAGCACACCGGCCCCGAAGGCGATCAGACCAGCAGCCAGCGGGCTGCCCTGATAGTTGGCCTTGGCCTTGTCCGGCGCCTGGGTGACGACCTTGCCCACCTCGTGTGCGGCGCCACTGACCGCTTCTCGGGCATCGCGGCCAGCACCTCCGGTGGTGTGGTGGCCGCTGTCGGGGCTACCCATCACCTTCTCGGCCACCCCGGCGACGGCGTGCCGGGCCTTCTCACCTTGGCGTCGGGCGATGTTCTTCGGGTTCGCGGTGTCGGCCAAGGTGTTCACGTCATCGCTGAGCGAGATTCTGGTCTCGGCGATCTCGGCACGGATGCGATCGGGATCGTTACTGCTGACCGGCTCCCGGGTGGGATCGATGTTGCTCATCTGTTGTCCTCCTCGTGACCTTTCACGGCGTTCGGGATCTTGCTCAGGGTCTCGGTGGTGCCCGAGAGGCCTCGTATTCGCTGCAGCTCCGCCCGACCGGCGAGGGCCAACACTCCTGCGATGACAGCCCAGATCAGCGCGACGATTAGTGCTGACCACTGGTTGCCGATGAACTGGCCGAGTCCCCACCAGGCGCTGACCGACAAGAACACCAGCAGCAGCAGGCCTGCGATGGCCGCCCCGACGAACATGCCGACGCCTTTGCCGACCTTGGTGACCGACTGCTGGGCCTCGGCCTTGGCCAGCGCGATCTCTTGGCGCATCAGCTTCGACACATCACCGGCGATGTCACCCATCACCTCGCCCACGGAGCGACCGTCAGCAGCCTGTAGTGCTCCACGGTCCTTGCCCGCGGGCTGGGGAGGTTGGGCCGGATGCTGGCTCATCGAAGACCCTCGCCCGAGGAGGTATCGCCCCACGTCGTGCCGGTGTTGATGCCGCCCTGACCGGGCTGAGGACCGACCGGATCAGCTGGTCGGCTGCGACTGCCCAGAGCTGGGGTGTCGTTCGACCCGTCCTTCTTGTTGGCCGCGATGCCGCGCACCAGCCGGCCTATGAGGAACCCGGCACCGGCGGCGCCGAGCAGGAATAGCGCGGGCTCGCGCCGGGCAAATCCGCGGAGGTCGGCCACGATGTCGGCGGGCTCGCGGGCCTCAAGCCAGCTAGCGGTCCGGCTCAATCGCTGGGCCACCTCTTGGGTGACCTCGGTCGCGATGCCGCTCTGCTGCGAGTTGCGGGCCATGTCCGACAGCTCATGTGACGCCGAGTGCAACCCCTCAGCGAGGCGCTGTTGCTGTTGCTGGCCCTGAGTGCGTACCTCACCCTGTACCCGGCTGGTCAGATCCGCAGCCTGATCGCGAACCTCGGCCGCCACATTCGACGCCTCACTCCTGGCAGTCGCGGCGACATCCTTGCCCGCCCGCACTGCCTCGTCCTTGGTCTGGGCAGCTTCCTCGCGAGCGACGTCTTTGGTCGACCCCGAATCCGTAGAGGTGCCCGGCGTGTCAGCGGCCGGTGTCCAACGTTCATCACCGACGACCTCGCCACCGGCTCCCTCGTCGCCGACCAGCTGGCCGCGGTCGCCGATCACGGCATCGCTGACCGGTGGCTGCTCTCGTGCCCCGGCAGACCAGGATTCGTCTCCTTGGGTGCGGTCGTCGGGGGGTGGGGTTGATCCGAACGGGAACTGACTCATATGTCTATCTCCTTCGTTCCAGACTGGAGGGGCCTCGGCGATAGCCCGAGAGCATCACTCTCGCACAGCAACTTACGGTGTAAGTAGGCGGGAAGGGAAGGGGGTCCGCCAACAACCTCCTCGGTCAGGCACGAACGCGGACCCGCATCGGCCCTGGCCGATCAGCCAATTCCAGATCGGGCAGACTGGACACACCAGGAGGTGCCATGACCGACTCAGCGAACTCCGACACCGACCAGGCCGACTCCTTGGATGCCGACCTCGACGCCATCAACGGCCGCGAGCTGCCTTCAGCACAGATTCCCCTGAGTCGTGAACGGATCGTGCAGACCGCCATCAGCTACATCAGCGATCACGGGTTGGCCAGCCTGAGTATGCGACGGCTCGCTACCACCCTCGGGGTCGAAGCAATGTCGTTGTACCGTTACGTCGTATCACGCGATGACCTCCTCGACGCCATCGTCGAAGACCTCGTCGAAGAGATGGACAGCTATCCCGACGTCATCACCGCCCCCGATCACGGCTGGCAGGACTTCCTGCAACGTCTCGCCCACGGTGTCCGCAAAGTAGCTCTCGCCCACCCCGCCGCGTTCCCGCTCATCGCCTCCCGCCCGGCCGAGGCACCCTGGCTTCGTCCACCGCTGCGCAGCCTGCGTTGGGTCGAGTTCTTCCTCAACGGCTTGGAACAGGAGGGGTTCAGCAACCAGGCCGCCGCAGCCGCCTACCGTGCCTTCACCAGCTTCCTCCTCGGCCATCTCCTCCTCGAGGTCGCCAGCCACGGCGCCGATCTCGGACCCCTCGACGTCATCGACGACGACCACAACGACAGCCTTGATGCCTACCCGACCGTCGAACGGCTGTCCCCCCTGCTGCGCGAGGATCATTCAGCCGCCGAGTTCGAGGAATCGCTGGAAAACCTGCTCGACCGCATTGCCTTGATCAAATCCGAGAACTAACCCTCGCGCGCTCTTCGAGCTAACCCACTCTCCTCGACCTGGCGGCAGTGCTTGACGTCGTCGGATAGGTTGCGAGCAAATGTCATCGTTCTCGCTGGTCTACAGCAGCCAAGCCACCCGCCCACTCAACGCCGAGGGCCTGATGGCGCTCCTGGAAGAAGCCCGCGCCTTCAACGCCGAACACCAGATCACCGGCATCCTGCTCCACGAAAACGGCACCTTCCTGCAACTGCTCGAAGGCAATGAGCAGGACGTCAACGAACTCTACGGCCGAATTCGCAACGACCCCCGCCACCACGAGGTCCGCACCGTCTGGGTCAGCACCGGCGCCGAGCCACACTTCACCCACTGGTCGATGGCCTTCGCCGACTTCGCCGACACCACCCTCGATGATCACCCAGCCTTCTCCAACCTGCTCACCACCCAGGACACGATCACCAGCAACCCGGACCGCCGTGCCGATCTCCTGGCCGTCCTTGAGTCCTCACTCAAGGCCTAAAGGACCACCAGCATGACGTTCGCTGATGTCACGATCGTCCCGGTGCCGGCGGACCACCGGGACGCCTACGTCGAATTCTCCCAGCGGATGGCCGATGTGTATCTCGATCATGGTGCGATCAGCGTCACCGACTACTGGCAGGTCGACGACTCGACCGAACAGCAAGAGTTCCACGCAGCCAGCGTCACCTACGGTGCCAATGAGCTACGGGGCATCGCCCGGGCAGTGAATGCCCGCAGCTCAGAGTGCCTGGTCGTGTCGGTGATCGAATGGCCATCACAAGAAGAACGCGACCGGGGCACCGCCGCAGCGACTCGCGACCCGCGGATCCAGGAGACACTGACCGAAGAACCCGTGTTCGACGGCCGCCGTCTGATGGGCAACAGCTTCGAAGTCGCTCTCATCCGGCGACGTCACGATTGATCAGAGAACCTGTTTGTCGCCGGTCACACCGAGCACCGTGCCCGGGACGATAGCTCGTCTCGGCCGTAGGCCGATTCGGCGCACCGCGGCTGTCTCGCGGTCAGGCTGCTCACCGTTGAGGTCCAGGCTCACGGGGTGGGGCGCGGGTTGTGCACGGTCAGGTCAGTACCCCGACGCTCGCCGAGAGACGAGCCGCCCATGACCCTAATCTCTAGTTCTGGACCGTTGCTGCTTCTGCATCCGGCGGAAAGGACTCGGCGAGCAACCCGGGCGGTCGGGGGTGTGGGCCCGCCGCGCGGGCAGCTTGTGCCTGTCGACGCTACAGGTCCCGAACGGCCCGTCCGGGCTGGTGAGTGCTGCAATCATGGGGTCGCAGTGGGTCGTGTGCGGTGGGTGGGTTGTTGTTGGCGGGTGTGGTGGGGGTGCTTGGTGGGTCCGGGGTGGTTGCTCGGGTTGCTGCGGAGCGGGTCGGTGAGTTGGTCCCGGGGCATCCCGCGATCGGGGTTCTGGATGACGTGGCGCTGTTGGGACCGAGCCGGGCGTCTGCTGTCCTTGGTGAGTTGTTGATCATGGACGGCGTCAGCCGGTCCATGTTTAGTTGATCATGGACGGCGTCAGCCGGTAATGATCTTGGACCGCGACAGCGGTTAGTCTGTCCGACCCGACTGGGTCGCCACCCAACCAGGCAGAGAGTTGATCATGGAGGCCGACAGGCCGGCAGCTCCGCGAGGCGCGTCAGCGCCGAGCGGCTGCCCCCCTGGCACCGGAGAAGTACTGGATGTTGAACACCAGCGCTGCAGCGGCGCTGAAGAGGAAGAAGTCGTACCACTCCAGCGCGTTGCCGATCAGCGCTCCGGTGGTGACCCGGCGGGCCTCCCGCTCGGTGACTCCGGCGACGGCGCGGGACTCCCTGCCTCCCTCGTCGGTGCTGGGTACGGATCCTGGCTCGGGACTGGTCATCGGCACACTCCTGAATCGGGGGATCCCCAGCCTTGCAGTTCCGGCCGGGCCCCGGTCCGATTTCGCCGATTCCGTCGAGTTCGACCCAGCCGGCCTCGACTCAGCCGGACTCGACTCAGCCGGTCAAGGTGGCGTTGTGGGCCAGCCCGACCTCCAACCAGTGGGCCAGCGACGCGTCGTCGGTCAGGGTCGTGGTGTCCACCTCGATCCATCCGGGTCCCATCGAGCGCCCGGCCCCCATCTCGGGCTGCGCGACCCCGGGTTCGGCCAGATGCGATTCGTGGTCGGCGGCGGCGACCCGTACCAACATGGCGTCGGATCGCACACAGACGACCAGTTTCTCGTTCACCATGAACGACAGACCACCGAACATCCGAACCTCACGGACTGTCGGCTGCTCGGCCAGCGCCGCGCGTACCCGCTCGGTCAACTCTGCATCTGCGGCCATGGCCACACCCCCTGGGATCGGATCCGGTGGGACGATCCTCGCCTATCGCCGGTGCAGCTGACGTACGATCGTGGTGATCTGCCGCACAGACTCCAGCCCCGGCCATCACTTAGGTTAGGCTAAGTCTGGCCCTGATTCCGATCCGTGGAGGACACCAGAACTAATGAGCAATCTCACTCTCGACCATTACTCACATCTCGACACCGTGGTCCTGGCCAAGCCCAGCGACCATGACATCTCGGTGTTGAGCGACACGGTGGAGAGCCTGTACCCCGAGCTCATCGATCTCGACCATGCGGCCGCCTTCGACCGGATGGCCGCGGTCGGCGCCGATCTGCGGGAGAAGGCCCCCGAACTCGCCGAGCTGCTGGACAAGATCGCCAGCCACAGCGCCTACAAGGCGACCGTGCTGCAACTGCCCCCGCCGGCCGACGACGAGCTCCCGCCGACCCCGATCGACTACCGCAGCCAGGCCGAGAACACCCTGCTCAAGGTCGGCGTCTTCCGCGGACTGATCCTGGGCATGGCCGGGTGGTACGGCTACGGCTACACCTCGCAGCAGCCGGGCAATGTGATCAACGACGTGATCGCGATCAAGAAGCTGTCGGGTGTGCACGGCGTCAGCGCCAATGCCGCCGCCGAGTTGGGGCTGCACACCGAGGACGCCTCCTACAACCTGGCCGACGCGGTCGCCGAGGACGGAAGCCGGCTGCCGAACGACTACGACATCAGCCCGGACTGGCTGACCCTGCAGTTCCTGCGCAATCCGGACAAGGTGCCGACCTTCGTCTCCGCACCGGACCCGAACGTACTGCCCGACGAGATCCATGCGCTGCTCCGCGAACCCTGGTACATCAACCTGACCAACCCCGGTCAGGGTGGACAGGACAACAATGCCGACCTGCCGCAGGCGCTGCTCTACGACATCCCCGGCAAGCCGGAGACCTTCATCCGCGCCAACACCGCGAACCTGATCGTGGTCAAGGACGCCGACCCGAAGGCCCAGGAGGCGCTCGACGCCTTCCGGGGCATTTTGGCCGACTTCGCCGTCGACCTGCCGACCGATCCGGGCGCCCTGGTGCTGATCGACAACCGCCGGGTGCTGCACGGCCGTCGCAACTACACCGAGGCGAAGTCCCCGCGCTGGGATGGCACCGACCGCTGGCAGCAGCGGGTCGTCTGCGCCGACGACTCGGTGCGGGTGAAGTCCTACGAGGACGCTCCGCGGATCATCAATCCGCAGAATCTGCTCGCCCGGTTGAAGTGACCCGCTTCGCCTGAGCCTGCGAATGCCGCCCCGAAGCGGGGCGGCATTCGTGTGTCCGGCGGTCGTCGCCGGTTGACGAGACGGCCGGTTCTCGGTGAAGTAGCCTCGTTCGAGCAGCAGGACTCGGCGGGGGCCGAAGCGATGTCGGCCTGCGGTACAGGCCACGGAATGAGGGGTTGTCGATGCGGGTAGCGATCGTCGGTTATGCCACCGACGGCCGAGCCTCGGCCCAGTACTACGCAGAGCGTGGCGACCAGGTCGAGATCCGGGACGGCAACACCGACCTCGCCGTACCGGCGGAGTTCGACTCCCGGCTGGGCCCGGACCATCTGCAGGGGCTGGACGCCTTCGACCTGGTGATCCGTTCCTCCGGTGTGCACCCCGACCGGTTGACCGAGGCGAACCCGCAGTGCCCGGACCTGGCCGAGCGGATCACCACCAGCGTCAACGAGTTCGCCAAGCACAGCCCCAGCCCGCGGCTGATCGGTGTCACCGGTACGAAGGGCAAGGGCACCACCAGCACCTTGGTCGCCGAACTCCTGACCGCAGCGGGGAAGACGGTGCACCTGGGGGGCAACATCGGCGTCGGCATGTTGTCGCTGCTGCCGCAGGTCGCCCCCGGTGACTGGTGCGTGCTGGAGCTCTCCAGCTTCCAGTTGCACGACTTCACCGCCCGGATCCCCCGGGCGGTCGGTCTGAGTGTCACCCCTGAACACCTGAACTGGCACGCCGACCTGGCCGACTACCACCGGGCGAAGGGACGCTTGTTCTCCCATCAGCATGCCCAGGACCTGACGGTCTACAACTCGCGGTCGACGGTGGCATCGGAGCTGGCAGCCCTGAGCCCGGGCCACAAGGTCGGTTTCGACGTCCCCCCGGCCGGGCGGGCGGCGACGGTACGCGAGGGCGCGTATGTGGAGGGCACCACCGTGTTCCACGGTGACACCGCCGTGATCGAGACCGCGGAGATCGCCCTGCCCGGGCGGCACAACCTGGAGAACGTCTGTGCGGCGGTCTCGGTGCTGTGGGATGTGCTCGACGGGGACGTCGGGGTGATCGCCGGGGTCCTGCGCTCCTGGACCGGGTTGGCCGAGCATCTCGAGCTCGTCCGGACCATCGATGGTGTCCGCTGGTACAACGACACCTATGCCACCGCCCCGGATGCGGCGCTGGCCGCGATGCAGGCCTTCGACGAGCCGAAGGTGATGATCATCGGCGGTATCGACAAGCAGGTCCCGCAGGACGACTTCGTCGCCGAGATCCTGGCCGATGACTCGGTCCGGGCGGTGGTGCTGATCGATGACCTCGCACCGAAGCTGCAGCCGCTGTTCAACGGTGACGGCCGGGCCGTGCTGGGCGGTGGTTCGATGGAGCAGATCGTCGCCACAGCAGCCGATCTGGCGCAATCGGGTGATATCGTGCTGCTCTCCCCCGGTGCGGCCGGCAACGGCGGCATGTTCCGCGACAAATGGGACCGCGGCCGCCAGTTCACCGGGGCCGTCGGCGCCTTGTGACAGACCTCGCGACAGACCTGACGCCGCAGGCCTGACGCCTCAGGCCTGCGGGTCCTCGGTCACTGCAGCGCCGGCGAACTGGGCGTTGTAGAGCCGGCGGTAGGCCCCGTCGGCCAGGGCCAGGAGTTGATCATGGGTACCCTGTTCGACCACCTGACCGTGCTCCATCACCACGATCAGGTCGGCCTCGCGGATCGTCGACAAGCGGTGCGCGATGACGAAACTGGTGCGGCTGCTGCTGAGCCTGGCCATCGCGTGTTGCACCAGCACCTCGGTCCGGGTGTCCACCGAGCTGGTCGCCTCGTCCAGGATCAGGATCGCGGGATCGGCCAGGAAGGCCCGGGCGATCGTCACCAGCTGTTTTTCCCCGGCGCTGAGGTTGTCGGCCTCCTCGCTGATCATGGTGTCGTAACCGTCGGGCAGTGAACGCACGAACCGGTCGACATAGGCCGCCGTGGCAGCCGCGCGCACTTCGGCATCGCCGGCCTCGGGCCGGCTGTAGCGGATGTTCTCCGCGATCGTGCCGTGGAACAGCCAACTGTCCTGCAGGACCATGCCGGTGACCGAACGCAGTGCGGACCGCGGTACCGAGGCGATGTCGGTGCCGTCGATGGTGATCATCCCGGCCTGGACGTCGTAGAACCGCATCAGCAGGTTCACCACGGTGCTCTTGCCCGCCCCGGTCGGGCCGACGATCGCCACCTGCTGTCCGGGCAGGAGCTGCAGGTTCAGGTCGGTGATCAGTTCGGTCGTCTCGGGATTGTAGGAGAAGTCGACATGCTCGAAGCGGACCTCCCCGCGCAACGGGCTCGGCAGCGATCCCTGCCGATCGGGGGTCTGCTCCTCGGCGTCGAGGATCTCGAAGATCCGTTCGGCCGAGGCCACCCCGGACTGCAGCAGGTTCGACATCGCCGCGATCTGGGACAACGGCTGGGTCAGCTGGCGGGAGTACTGGATGAATGCCTGCACCCCACCGATGCTCAACTGGTTGGACACCACCTGGATGCCGCCGACGACGGCGATCGCGACGTAGCCGAAGTTCCCGATCAGCATGGTCACCGGCATGATCAGTCCGGACAGCGCCTGGGAGACGAAACCGGCTCGGAACAGCTTGTCGTTGCGCCGTCCGAACTCGGTGCGGACCTCGGCCTCGCGGCCGAACACCCGTACCAGCTGGAAACCCGAGTAGGCCTCCTCGACCTGCGCGTTGACCTCACCGGTGGCGGCCCAGTTGTCCACGAACCGTCCCTGGGCGCGGGATCCGATCAACGCCGTGACCACGATCATCAACGGAATCGAGACCAGGGCCACCAGTGCCAGCAGCGGCGAGATGAAGAACATCATGATCACCACGCCGAGCACCGTCAGCAAGGCGTTCAACAGCTGCGAGATCGTCTGCTGCATCACCTGGGAGACGTTGTCGATGTCATTGGTCACCCGGCTCAACAGGTCACCGCGCTGGTGCCGGTCGAAGTAGCTCAGCGGCAACCGGTGCAGTTTGTCCTCGATCCGTTCCCGGAAGGTCCGGATCGTCCGCTGCACCGCCTCGTTCAGCGCCACCCCCTGGACGAAGCCGAACAACGAGGCGGCCAGATAGCTGCCCCCGGTCACAGCCAGCACCTGCAGCAAGCGAGTGAAGTCGATCCCCGCTGCCGGGTCGACGACGGCGCCCTGCCAGACCACATCGGTGGCCATGCCCAACAGGTACGGGCCGATCACCATCAGCAACACACTGATCACCGCGAAGGCCACGGCGAGCAACAACAGCACCTTGTTCGGTGACAGCTCGGCGACCAGCCGCCGCAGGGAAGGCCCGAATCGCATCGCCCGCTGGTTCGGCGCGGGACCGGCTCCGTTCTCGCTCATGCGCCGGCCTCCTCGGCACTCAGCTGGGATGCGACGATCTCGGCATAGGTCGGACAGGTCTCGATCAGTTGATCATGGGTTCCGCGGCCGACCACCTTCCCGTCCTCCAGCACTATAATCTTGTCCGCCTCCCTGACCGTGGCGATCCGCTGCCCGACCAGCACGGTGGTCAGCTCTTTGCCGAACTCGGCCAGTGCACCTCGCAGTCGCGCGTCAGTGGCCATGTCCAGGGCGGAGAAGGAGTCGTCGAAGAGGATGATCCTGGCCCGGCTGACCAGGGCGCGGGCGATCGAGAGGCGCTGCCGCTGGCCACCGGAGAAGTTGGTCCCGCCCTGACTGACCGGTGCCTGCAGCCCTTCGTCCAGTTCGGCCACGAAATCGGCGGCCTGGGCAGTCCGCAGCGCCTGCCACAGTTCGTCATCGGTGGCCGCGGGATTGCCATAGCGCAGGTTGGTCGCGATCGTGCCGGAGAACAGGTAGGCGCGTTGGGGTACCAGGGCCAGTTCCCGATGCAGGGCACTGGGTGCAAGTTCGCGGACGTCGACCCCGCCGACGGCGACCGAGCCCGAGCTGGGGTCGAACAGTCGCGGGATCATCGACAACAGCGTGGTCTTGCCCGAACCGGTGGCGCCGATGATCGCCACGGTTTCACCCGGTCTGGCGGAGAAGCAGACATCGCTGAGCACCGGGTGCTCGGCACCGGGATAGCAGAAGCTGACGTGGTCGAGGTCGATCCGTCCCGGGTGCGGCACCTCGGTGATCCCGTCGGCCGACTGGATCAGCGAGCTCTCGGTCTGCATCACGGTCTGGATCCGCTCACCGGAGACCGCGGCCCGGGGCGCCATCACCAGCAGGAAGGTCGCCATCATCACCGAGATCAGGATCTGGATCAGGTATGAGATGTAGGCGGTCAGCTGGCCCACCTGCAGGTCACCACCGATGATCCGGAAGGCGCCGAACCAGACGACCGCCACCCCGGACAGATTGCTGACCAGCAACACGATCGGGAACATCGCCGCCATCCACCGACCGGCCCCGATGGCCACGGCGGTCAGGTCCTGATTGGCCCGGGCGAAGCGCTCCCGCTCGGCCGGTTCGGCGACGAATGCCCGGACCACCCGGATGCCGGTGATCTGTTCCCGCAGGATCCGGTTCACGGTGTCGATGCCCAACTGCATCCTGCGGAACCGCGGGCCGAGCCTGGTGACCACGACGGCCACCAGCGCGACCAGGACACCGACCGAGACCGCGATCAGCCAGGCCAGACCGGCATCCTCCCGGATCGCCAGGATCACGCCGCCGACCATGGTGATCGGGGCGGTGATCGACAGGGTCGCGGCCATCAGCACCAGCTGTTGCACCTGCTGCACGTCGTTGGTGTTCCGGGTGATCAGGGTCGGTGCCCCGAACTGGTCGAACTCACGGGCGGAGAAGGTCAGTACCCGGGCGAACAACCGTTCCCGGATGTCCCTCCCGAGGCAGGCCGCGATCCAGGCACCGACGAATACCGAACAGGCCTGGCCGATCAGCTGCAGCACACTGACTCCGGCCATCACCGCACCGAGCTGCCAGACCCGCGGCAGGTCACCGGTGGCGACTCCGTCATCGATGATCCGGGCATTCAGGGTGGGCAGGTACAAGGCCGCGCCGGCGCTGACGATCTGCAGCACGATCAGCAACACCAGCCAGCCGCAGTAGGGCCGCAGACCCGTACCGATCAGGCGCAGCAACGGCATCGGCATCCAGCCGGTCGTGGAGCTTTCACCGCTCCATTCTGCCCCTGTCCGCGGCGGCTGTGACTTAGCCCTCCCTCAGCTGCAGCATCAGCGACAACAGGACCGCCATGCCGACGCCGCGGATGTGGAATCATGGCGCCATGAGCGCCTCCGATGATGTCCTGGCCACTGATCTGGCCCATGTGTTCCACTCCTGGTCCGCGCAGGACAAGGTGAATCCGATGGTGATCGACAGCGCCGAAGGCAGCTGGCTCACCGCCGCAGACGGCAAACGCTATCTCGACTTCTCCAGCCAGTTGGTGTTCACCAACATCGGTCACGGCCACCCGAAGGTGGTCGAGGCGATCGCGAACCAGGCTGCGAAACTCTGCACCCTGGCTCCGGCCCACGCCTCGCAGGCCAAGTCCGGGGCTGCCCGCCGGGTGGCCGAGATCGCCCCGGGCGACCTCGACAGCGTCTTCTTCACCAATGGTGGTGCGGAGGCGACCGAGCACGCGGTACGGATGGCCCGCCAGTTCACCGGCCGGAACAAGATCCTGTCGCGCTACCGCTCGTACCACGGGGCGACCAGCACCGCGATCACCATCACCGGTGACGAGCGCCGCTTCCCCAATGACCTCGGCACGATGGGCACGGTGCACTTCTTCGGCCCGTTCCTCTACCGCTCGGTGTTCGATTCCCAGACCGAGGAGCAGGAGTGCGAGCGGGCGCTGAAGCACCTGGAGCAGACGATCGTGATGGAGGGCCCGTCCACCATCGCGGCGGTGATGTTGGAGAGCATTCCGGGCACAGCCGGCATCATGGTGCCGCCGGCGGGTTATCTGGCCGGGGTCCGCGCGCTGTGCGACACCTATGGCCTGGTGCTGATCCTGGACGAGGTGATGGCCGGGTTCGGCCGCGCCGGCAGCTGGCTGGCGCTGGACCACTTCGACGTGGTGCCGGACCTGATGACCTTCGCCAAGGGCGTCACCTCCGGATACGTACCCCTGGGTGGGGTGGCCATCTCGAAGAAGATCCGTGACTTCTTCGGCGAGCGGCCCTACCCCGGCGGTCTCACCTACTCCGGACATCCGCTGGCCTGTGCCGCCGCCGTGGCCACGATCGACGTGATGCGCGAGGAGGGCATCGTGGAGCAGGCGGCCGCCCTCGGCACCGATGTCTTCGGCCCCGGGCTGGCGAAGATCGCCGAGAACCACCCGAGTGTCGGTGAGGTACGCGGCATCGGCGCCTTCTGGGCTCTCGACCTGGTCTCCGATCCGCAGACGAAGGCGCCGATCACCCCCGAGGCGCTCGCGGCCACGGTGGGTGCTGCGAAGCAGGCCGGTCTGATGCCGTTCTCGTCCGGCAACCGGATCCATGTGGTTCCGGCCTGCAACATCTCACCGGAGGATGCCCGCACCGGTCTGGACATCCTGGACTCCGCCCTGACCGCGGCCGACGACGCGATCGGCTGATCACCGAGCGGGCCGATCGCCGAGAACCCCCGCCGCACACCTGCCGAGGTGTGCGGCGGGGGTTTCTCGGTTCAGCTGCCGCGTTACCGGCCGGTGTCGTGTCGAAGGAAGGGCGATCCAGGAACTGTCGCAGCAGGAGCGCCGCCAGCAGCAGCCCGACGAGGATGCCGACCAACCCAGCAGCCGCCGCGATCGCCCGCCGGCCGTGATCGAATTGGTGCGCCCCTGAGGTGCTGACCGGTCGTTCATCCGGGGCTCCTCCGGTCACAGGGGATGATCAGTACTGCGGTGATGCCAGCATAGGAGAATGATCATCGGACCCGGGTCCGCGATTCGGTGGCCCATGGGTTGATCAAGTCCGCGAAAGGGCCACCAGCAGTGCGATGTTGATCAGTACCAACAAGGCGATTCGTACGCTCTGCAACCGATCCCAACGGGCGACCTCGTCCTGCCACCCGCTACGGCTTCCGCTTCCCGACGGATCAACGCGAGCGATCCGGTTGTTCAGCGGCACCATCATCGTCAGGGTCCCGATCATCACCAGCACGAACAGGGCAGCGGCAACTGCCGCCGGAGTCGAGAACTCGGCGATCACCGTCACCCCCAGCGACACCCCGAGCACCCCATAGGCGAACGGCATCCATCGACCGAAGGTCCTCGCGCCGAGGGCACGCGCCGTCGACGCCGCAGGACCGAGACCGTTCAGCACGGTCCGCATCCCGGTGCCGACGACGAGTTCTGCACCGGCGAGCAGGCCGCTGACCAGGACCGTGGTGATCATCACTGTCGTCATGCGACCAGTCTGGAACTATGCTGCCACGCATGGAAGTACTGTCTTCAAAGTCAGCGTCAGACGGTGTGACGCCCGACGTACCTGCGGCAGCCAACCGGTCCGCTGCGTTGCCCGAGCCGTCCGTCGAAGAGCTGGCCGCGTGTCCGGTCGACGCGACCCTCGCCGTGATCGGCGGACGGTGGAAGGCCACCATCTTGTGGCGGCTGTCCGAGCGCCCGATGCGTACCAGCGAATTGCGCCGGAGCATTCCCGCAATCACCGAACGGATGCTGATCAGGCACCTGCAGGAGCTCGTCCGCGACGGGATCATCGACCGACATGATCATCGGACCGTGCCACCGCATGTCACCTATTCGATCTCCGATTACGGGCAGACGCTCGCCCCGGTGGTGGGCGCACTGTGCGACTGGGGACGGGAACACCGGGCCCGTACCGAACAGCTCCCGGCGCCCCACGATCGGCACTGACCGGCCCCCCTTGCCGTCCGCCGCCCGCCGATCTGGTGGAATGGCATCGGGTCCAACCCACGCATCGTCGCCCACCGACACCTCGGGCCGGCGCGATGCGGAGCCGACAGAAGGAGCCGGACATGAACGCGAACATCGGATGGATCATCGCTGCAGTGATTGCGGTGATCATCGTCATCGCCGTCCTGATCGTGGTCACCAACAGGCGGAAAGCGGCACAACAGGTGGCGGATCGCCAACGTGCGGACGAACTGCGCGCACAGGCCGACGAACAGCGCAGGGTGGCCGACCAACAGGAGTTGAGCGCCCAGGAGAAGGAACTCCAGGCACGGGAGTCGACGCTGGAGGCCGACCGTGCGAAGTTGGAGGCCACCCGCAAGGAAGAGGCGGCACAGGTGAACCTGACCGAGGCCGAGCAGCAGCGCAGGGCCGCCGACGAGCAACATTCACAGGTCGATGCCTCCCTGCGCGAGGCCGAGGAACTGGATCCGGGCGACCGGTCGACCGCCGGTGATGCCGGCGGAACGCGGGACCCCCGTCCCGGCGCGGCTTCGGGCGCCGCCGCAGGTGTGGCCGCCGGTTCGGTGGACGACCCAGGCGCAGCGGATGCCGCCCGACGGCACGCCGAGAGCGATGACATCGGCCGAAGCGACGACCAGATCCACACCGAGGATCCGGCAGTGGATGGCGCGGTGAGCGACCAGCGCGAAACCCAGGCAGATCTCACCGGTTACGGTTCCCCCGGATCGGATGAGGTGGAGACGACCGGTTACGGCTCGCCGCAGACCGAGACCGAGGTACCGGCGGGCGACGGCTCCCCCGTCGAGGAACCCATCCGCCCGCAGGCCGACGACCCCATCGGCTACGGCGCACCGGATCCGGGGCAGGGAGAGCGCGTGGCCGACGATCCGTTCACCGATCCCGATCAGGGTCGCCGCTGATCCGGCGCTGCTCGAACACCGCTGGGGTGGCTCCAGATCGCGTTTTCGGCACCCCGATCAGTGATTCGCCCGCGGGTCGGTTCCGGCAGCGGTGGACAGCACCTGCACGATGCCACCGGCAGGCACCTGCAGGCCGAACAGGTCGACGTCCTCGGCTGCCTCCCGGGTCACCCAGGTGACGGTCGGGTTCACCCGCATCACCTCTTCCACGGCCCGCTCGCCCAGCTCGGGGCGTTGCCCCAGCAACGTCCACTGCTCCCGATGGCGCAGGAAGGTCTGCAGGGCAAGACCCAGCTGGTTGCGGGTGGTCTCCATCCCGGCGAAGGCCAGGAAGACCAGGCTGACGCTCAGCTCGCGGGAGGTGAGCTTCCCGCCGGTCTCCTGCTGCTGCAGCAGGGTGGTCGGCAGGTCCTCGCGTGGCTCCCGCCGGCGTTCTGCGACCACGGTGTCCACGTACCCGGTGAGTCCGGCCAGGCATTCCTCGATCAGCGGCAGATCGGAGGCGACATTCACACCGAAGGACTTGCCCAGCCCGTCGGCCCAGTACGCCACCTGGGGCCATTGTTCGTCGGGCAGTCCGAGCAACAGACAAAGGATCCTGGAGGCGTACGGTTCGGCGAACTCGCTGACGAACTCCACCTCCCCCCGCTCGGCGAAGCCGTCGATCAGCTCGTTCGCAAGTGCCTGGAACCGTGGGCGCAGTTTCGCGATCGCGCCGCTGCGGAAGGCCGGCATCAACAACTTGCGCAGGCGGGTGTGGTCCGGGCCGTCCAGGGACAACAGGGTCTCGGTCCACCACTGGGCCCATGCCCCGTCATGGATCCCGTTCTGCGCCGGCCAGCGGGCGTTGCCCTGCCGGAACCGGCGATCCTTCAGCACCGTCGTGCCCTCGGCGTGGCGCAGGATCGCCCAGCCCCAGGGGTGCGGGCGTACCAGTTCTGCTCCCGGGCCCGTTCCATCTCGTGGCCGGTGACGTCGAAACCGGGATCGGCGAGGTCGAGGTAGGCGACCTCGTCGGATCTGCCCTGCACGATCTGGGTCATGATCGATCACCGATCGACCTGGTCCATCCCTGCATCGAAACCACCTGCTTCACACCATGATCATTGTCTTTCGCAGCCTACTGCCGAGCCGTCCTTCGCGGGGCTGAATCAGCACCTGGTCGGGCTGATCGCCCACTCACCGCCACACCACACATCCGGCACAGGTACGCCACAGCGAATCTCGGAAGCATCGCTACATGGCAGCAGCATCCGAGAACCACGGTCCTCCGAGCACCGAGCCTCCACGGGTCAGCAGCCTGCGTCGCGTTCGAGCGATCACCACGGCTACGGCCATCTCTGCCGCGGTCGGTGTGGCAGGGCTTGCCGGACTGCTCGCCGGCAGCG
This sequence comes from Naumannella halotolerans, assembly GCF_004364645.1. Lineage (NCBI taxonomy): Bacteria > Bacillati > Actinomycetota > Actinomycetes > Propionibacteriales > Propionibacteriaceae > Naumannella > Naumannella halotolerans. The sequence goes on from NZ_SOAW01000001.1 coordinate 1,249,687, forward strand.
CCCAGGAGGAGTCGGCAGCCGGTGGGATCGGGACCGTCGACGCCTCCGGTGACAGCACGACCACCGACACCTCGAGCACTGACCAGGCCAGCTCCACCGGCGGTGGTACGGGCGGCGACGAGCGTACCGTCACCGCGGCGAGCTGGGACAGCAGTGCTCCCGGTTCGGGCACCGGGGACGCGGCCGACACCAGCACAGGAGGTTCATGATGATCGACAACATCAACCGACGGAGGGCATCGGCCTACAGCTGGCACCAGCTCGGCACCCGCTGCACGGTGATGGGCACCGGCCCTGGTGACATCCGGCTGGCAGCAGCACTGGTGCAGGGTGAGCTCGCCCTGCTCGACCGCACCTGCTCCCGCTTCCGCAGCGACACCGAGTTGGCCGAGGTCACCCGGGGTCGCTGGAGCGAGGTCAGTGCCCTGCTCTTCTCCTTGATCAGCGCGGCGATCCGATCGGCCGAGCTGAGCGACGGTGCGGTGGATCCGACCGTGGACCTGGCCCGGCTCGGTTACGACCGGGACCTGTCGTTGGTTCAGCTGCGGTACTCACCGGCGGAGGACAGGCGGGCCGGGCCGCTGGTGCTGACCCCGGGATGGCGCGGCATCGGTCTGAACGCATCCAGCAGCCAGGTGTTCCTCCCCGAGGGGGTCGACCTCGATCTCGGATCCAGTGCCAAGGCGTGGGCCGCGGACCAGGCCGCCACCACCTGTGCCGAGGTCTTCGGCGACGGTTTCCTGGTCAACCTCGGCGGCGACATCGCCACTGCCGGGCCGGGTCCGGCCGATGGCTGGCAGGTGATGATCGAGGAGTCGGCGGGCACCTTCGGGGCGGGCCAGGACTTGGGTGCCGGCCCGGTGGTCAGCCTGCACCACGGCGGTCTGGCCACCTCCTCCACCGTCTCCCGGACCTGGCGACAGGGGGGCCGCCTGCGTCACCACATCATCGACCCGTCCACCGGGGAGCCGGCCGAACCGGTCTGGCGAACGGTGAGTGTGGCTGCAGCCAGCGCCGAACTGGCCAACACCGCCTCCACCGCCGCCGTCGTGTTCGGTGAGCAGGCCCCGCTGTGGCTCACCGAGCGCGGGATCGCAGCGCGGTTGGCGCCCACCCACGGGCCGGTTCGCTACACCTGCGGTTGGCCCGTCGACCGAGAGCCCGGCACCCGACCGGCCGACAACCTGGCACTGTTGTGATCAGGTGATCGACCGGTGGGTTGTGCTCCTGGATGGGTTGTGCCCCTGGATGGGTTGTGCTCCTGGGTGGCCCGTGCCCGCGGACTGGCCTCGTCGACGCGTCGCAGGCGGCACCACTAGCGCTCCGCGACCGCCTGCACCGAAGGTTCGGGGTCTGCTCGACACGGTCTCGGATCGGCGCTGCACGGGACCGCTGCATCGGCGTCGGTGGAACTCTCGGCGGCAACCGGGCCAGCGGTCACCTCCAGTCGCCCCTCGGGGTCGAGTCTGGCCAGGATGGCGAGGCTCAGCCCGGCGAGCTGCTCGACTCCCCCGTCCGCCAGGCCGTCGAGGATCAACCGACGAACGGCCTCGGCGTACCGTGGGGCGGCCTCGGCGTAGCGCTGACGGCCCAGATCGGTCAGCACCGCATTGGTGGCCCGGCCGTCGAGCTCACAGGCCGCCCGGACGATCAACCCCTTGCGTTCGAGACCGCTGGCCACCCGGGACAGCCGCGGCAGGGTCGCGTTGGTCCGTGCTGCCAGGGCCGACAACCGCATCCGTCCCTCCGCAGCCTCGGCCAGCGCTTCCAGGAGGACGTACTCGAAGGAGGTCAGACCGATGGCCGCGAGTTCCTTGTCCAGAGCGTTCGGGAGCAGTTCCAGCAGAGCTCGCAGCCGGGCCAGTGCGACGCGTTCGGGGTGGGCCAGTCCGTTCATGTCCCCAGTGTAGATGTTGCTTGTACCTACAACCAATAGGGATATAGTTGTAGCTACAAGTAAATGAATGGCCGGAAAGGACCACGTAGATGACCACAGTCACCATCATCGGAACCGGGAACATGGGATCCGCCATCGCGGGCGTGCTCGAGAAGGGCGGCTCGACAGTGCAGTCGCTGGATCACGACAGCCTCGCCGCGGCCACGATCGAAGGTGAGATCGTCGTCCTCGCCGTCCCCTACCCGGCGCTGGCCGACATCGCCGCCAAGTTCGGCGATCAGTTGGCAGGCAAGACGGTCGTCGACATCACCAACCCCCTGGACTTCTCCACCTTCGACTCCCTGGTCGTTGCCGCGGACGGTTCGGCCGCCGCCGAGCTGCAGGCGTCCCTGCCGACGAGCAGGGTGCTGAAGGCCTTCAACACCAACTTCGCCGCCACCTTGAGCAGCGGGAAGGTCGGTACGGAGACCACCACCGTGCTGATCGCCGGTGATGACGCCGAGGCCAAGGCATCGCTGATCGCCGCCGTGGAGGCGGGCGGTCTGACTGCGGTCGACGCAGGCAGCCTGTCTCGCGCCCGCGAACTCGAGGCCCTCGGGTTCCTGCAGCTCACCCTGGCCGCCGGCGAGAAGATCGGCTGGACCGGTGGTTTCGCACTGATCCGCTGATACTCGGTTCCGCTGATTCGGTGGTCCGCGTCACGCGGTCACACCCGTCACGCGGTCACCCATCCGGAAAGTCGAACTGCCCGGGGCGTCATGCCCCGGGCAGTTCGTCGTTCGGCCGGTCGGCTGGTCGGCCATCGACTCCAGGCTCAACGCCTCACTTGTCGTCGTCCAACGGAGCAATGTCCTTCGGCGACTCGGCTCCGGTCTCGTTGTCGGAGACGACGATCCGGATCGGTTCCAGCTTGGCCCAGATGAAGAAGACCAGCCCGACTGCGATCATCGCCAACCCGGTCCACAGGTTCGCGTTCATGCCACCGGTCTTCGCCGCCTCGTAGTCGTTGAAGAAGAAGATTCCCCAGACGGTGAGGATCAGCCCGAAGATACCGATCAGCAGACCGATGAAGTTCCGGATGTCGAATCCGCCGACCTTCTCCACATGCTGACCGCTACCGGTGGTTGTCTCGTCACTCATATCTCACTCCTCGCTGTGCTCGCCGCTCAGGCGAAGATGATGTTCAGGGCGATGACCAGGACCAGACCCAGCAGGGCCATGGGTACCGGCCGTCGCCAGATCGGCAGGGACTTCTCCTCGGGATCGACCAGATCGGCCTTCGGGGTCTCGGAGTAGACCAACCCCTTCAGCTCATGGACCGGCTTGGGCCGGGTGACCAGGGAGACGATCACCGACACCACGATGTCGACCACGAAGGCCGCGCCGGCGGCGACGAAGGCCGTGCCCTGACCCGGCAGATCGATCACACCGGTCTCGGAGAGGATGAAGACGAAGACCGCCGAGCTGGTACCCAGGACCAGACCGACCCAGCCGGCCGTCGGGGTCATCCGACGCCAGAACATACCCAGGATGAAGGTCGCGAACAGCGGTGCATTGAAGAACCCGAACAACGTCTGCAGGTAGTCCATCAGGTTCGAGAAGTTGCTCGCGATCAGCGCGGTGAAGATCGCGATCACACAGGCGGCGACGGTGGCCCAACGCCCCACCCGCAGGTAGTAGTCGTCGGGCTTGTTCTTCACCACGTACTGCTGCCACAGGTCGTAGGAGACGACGGTGTTGAAGGCGGAGATGTTCGCCGCCATACCGGCCATGAAGGCGGCCAACAAACCAGCCATGGCGACACCCAGCAGACCGTTGGGCAAGACATCGCGCATCAACAGCAGCAACGCGTCGTTGTAGGAGACCCCGCTCGCTGCGGCAGCCTCCTCGCCCTGGGTGTATGTAGTAGAGATGCTTGTAGTCGGCCAGTTCGTTCACCAGCACCGCGGCGATCATGCCGGGGATGACGACGATGAACGGGATGAACATCTTCGGGAAGGCGCCGATGATCGGGGTCATCCGGGCGGCAGTGATGTTCTTCGAGGCCATCGCCCGCTGGACCTCGACGAAGTTCGTCGTCCAGTAGCCGAAGGAGAGCACGAAGCCGAGTCCGAAGACGATGCCGATCACGCTGAGGACCGGGTTGTTGAATCCGGACAGCTGCTCGCCGGGCCAGGTGCTGAGCTGTTCGGCACCCAGCATCCCGTCGTTGCTGATCCGTTCGGTCAGGCCTCCCCAGCCACCGACGCGGTGCAGACCGATCAGTGTCAGGGGCAGCAGCGCCGCCACGATCACGAAGAACTGCAGCACCTCGTTGTAGATCGCCGCGGACAGACCGCCGAGGGTGATGTAGGCGAGCACGATGCCGGCTGCCACGATCAGGCCGACCCACAGCGGCCAGCCCAGCAGGCGGTTGACGATCGTACCCAGCAGGTAGAGGTTCACACCGGCGATCAGCACCTGGGCCGAAGCGAAGGACAGCGCGTTCACCAGGTGGGCGCCGGTGCCGAATCGCATCCGCATGAACTCGGGGACCGAGCGCACCTTGGAGCCGTAGTAGAACGGCATCATCACGACACCCAGGAAGAGCATCGCCGGTACGGCGCCGATCCAGAAGTAGTGCATCGTCGGCAGTCCGAACTGGGCGCCGGTGGCCGACATGCCCATCACCTCGACCGCGCCGAGGTTGGCTGAGATGAACGCGAGCCCGGTCACCCATGCCGGCAGTGAACGGCCCGAGAGGAAGAACTCGATCGAGCTGGAAACACCGCGGCGGGCGAACCATCCCACACCCAGAACAAACAAGAAGTACACAGCAATCAACACGTAGTCGATCACATGCGCATCGAGACGAATCTCGCTCATGCGATTCTCCGATCAGCTCCCACCATCGGGAGTTCGACGACCAAACGAGCGCCGGGGGCGCCGCTACAGAGTAATCCCACAAACGATCCGACGCCACCACCTCGGACGATCCGAAGTCGCGGAATGGGACTTCTCACAGCCCGGTACGGGCCGGTCAACCGGCCGAGTGCCACGTTCACACGTGTGCGAATACGTTTGAATCCTCCGCCACCGCCAGGACCGGGCCGACCCGGCCGGTCCGAGCGGCACCAACTCAACCGGTCGACCGGCGCCTGAACGTACGGCGCCACCACAGCGCCCAGGCGACCAGAAGCGCGACGACGACGACACTGGCCAGCGTGATCCCCGTCGTCACCGGCGCCGGGTTTCCCGGATCGGTACGGACGACCGCCGCCACCACTGCAAGCAGGAACACAGCCGTGACACCGAGAATGCCGGCCAGACCGCCACGGATTCGTCGCAGGGTTTCCTGCCGATGTGTCGGTGCCAGCCAGAACTCGGCATCGGGCAGGTTCAGCAGCGCGGGATCGGCGGTTCGTCGCAGGAGCACTCCGACCAGCCACGGGATCAGGGCGAACAGCGCCAGTACCGCGGCGATCCCGCACAACAGCCACCACTTGCTGCCCAGCCGGGCCCCGGCCGATCCGAGGTGGACGACCACCTGGGACGGCAGGGTGAACGCGAGCCAGAGCCAGATGCCGACGGCCACCAACCAGCTCAGGGCAGTCAGCGCACGACGCAGCGGAGACTCCTCCACTGCCGACACCGGCTGATCCTCGGCCACGACGGCGCCCCGGGCCCGCCCGGCTCAGACGCCGATCGGGCGCTCGTGCGGACCGATCGGGCGGGGCAGCTTGGTCTCACCGGACAGGTACTTGTCCACCTCGGCGGCACAGGCGCGTCCCTCGGCGATGGCCCAGACGACCAGCGACTGACCCCGTCCGGCATCACCACAGCAGTACACCCCCGGAACCGAGGTGCGGTAGTGGTCGTTGCGCTCCACATTGCCGCGGGCATCCAACGCGGTGTTGATCTGCCGGGTGAGCGCGTCGGTCTCCGGGCCGGAGAAGCCGATCGCGAGCAGCACCAGGTCGGCCGGGATCTCCCGCCGGGTGTTCGGCTTCTCCTCCCAGGCACCGTTCACCCGTCGTCCCTCGCTCAAGGACAGGGCCTTCACATTGCCCTGGCCGTCGTCGACGAACTCGGCGGTGTTCAGCGCGTACAACCGGTTTCCGCCCTCCTCATTGGCCGAGGCGACCCGCAGCACCCGCGGGTAGGTCGGCCACGGATCGGCTTCGGTCCGGTCCGGGGACGGTTCGGGGTGGATGTCCAACTGGGTCACCGAGGCGGCCTTCTGCCGCAGTGCCGTACCCAGGCAGTCGGTACCGGTGTCGCCACCACCGACGATCACCACATGCTTGCCCTCGGCGCTGATCAGGTCCGCGACCTGCTCACCCCGGGCGATCCGGTTGCCCTGGGGCAGGTACTCCATCGCCTGGTGGATGCCCTTCAGCTCACGCCCGGCAACCGGCACCTCGCGGGGTACGGTCGCGCCGGTGGCGATGATCACCACGTCGTAGCGACGCTTCAGGTCCCGCCAGGAGACGTCGACACCGACCTCGGTGTTGCAGCGGAAGATGGTGCCCTCGGTCCGCATCTGTTCCAGCCGACGCTCCAGCACCGCGGTCTCCTGCTTGTACTCCGGGATGCCGTAGCGCATCAGGCCACCGGGGGCGTCATCGCGTTCGATCACCGCAACGGTGTGCCCGGCACGGGTCAGCTGCTGGGCCGCGGCCAGACCCGCCGGACCCGAGCCGACGACGGCGACGGTACGTCCGGTGTGCCAGTCCGGCACCTGCGGCTGCACCCGGTCGTCGGCGTAACCCTTGTCGATGATCGAGACCTCGACGTTCTTGATCGTCACCGGATCGTCGGAGATCGCCACCACACAAGCCGATTCGCACGGTGCCGGGCAGAGCCGGCCGGTGAACTCGGGGAAGTTGTTGGTGGCGTGCAGCCGGTCCAGCGCCCGTTCCCAGTCGCCCCGCCAGACCAGGTCGTTCCATTCCGGGATCAGGTTCCCCAGTGGGCACCCGGTGTGGCAGAACGGGATACCGCAGTCCATGCAGCGGCCCGCCTGTTCGGTGATGATCGGCAGCAGTGCCCGGCCCGGCGAACCCGGGTAGACCTCGTTCCAGTCGTTCAGTCGTTCCTCGACCGGACGCCGCTTGGCGAACTCGGCGTCGTACTTCATGAAGCCGCGAGGATCACCCATTTGCTGCCTCCATCATCTTCGTCGTGGTCGCCTGCTCGTCCAGACCCTCGGCCTGTGCGGATTCCCGCGCCGCCAGGACCCGGGCGTAGCCCCGCGGCAGCACCTTGGTGAAGCGCCGGGACAGCTCATCGGCATCGGCGGCGAGCAGGGTCTCGGCGACTGCCGAACCCGTCTCCTCCAGATGCCGGACCAGCAGCTCGCGGATCCGGGCCAGATCATCGGCCTCGATCGGTAGCGGATCCACCAGCTCGGTGTTCAGCAGTGCCCGATCGAGGTCGAGGACATAGGCGAAGCCTCCGGACATACCGGCAGCGAAGTTCCGGCCGGTGGGACCGATGATCAACACCTCACCACCGGTCATGTACTCACAACCATGATCACCGATGCCCTCGACCACGGCCACGGCGCCGGAGTTGCGCACACAGAATCGCTCCCCCACCTGGCCGCGGAGGAAGATCTCGCCACTGGTCGCGCCGTAGCCGATCACATTGCCGGCGATGATCTGCTGCTCGGCGACGAAGGCGGAATCGGAGTCGGGACGCACGGTGATCCGTCCACCGGACAGGCCCTTGCCGACGTAGTCGTTGGAGTCACCCACCAAACGCAGGGTGACCCCGGCTGGCAGGAAGGCACCGAAGCTCTGACCGCCCGAACCGCGCAGGGTGAGGTCGATCGTGTTCTCCGGCAGCCCCCGGCCGTCGGTGGCCTTGGTCAACGCACTGCCCAACATGGTGCCGACGGTCCGGTTCACGTTCCGCACCTCGATCTCGGCGCGGACCGGCTCGCCACGTTCCAGTGCGGGCGAGGCGAGCTTGATCAACTCCGCGTCCAGGGCGACGTCCAGACCGTGGTCCTGGCCGCGGACCGAGCGCAACGGGGTGCCTTCGGGCAGCTGTGGGCGGTACAGGATCGGGGTCAGGTCGAGGCCGTGGGCCTTCCAGTGGTCGACGGCGTTCTTCGTCTGCAGGATCTGCACCTGGCCGATCGCCTCGTCCAGGCTGCGGAATCCCAGCTGGGCAAGTAGTTCGCGCACCTCCTGGGCGATGAAACGGAAGAAGTTGACCACATGCTCGGCCTTGCCGGTGAACTTCTTGCGCAGCGTCGGGTTCTGTGTGGCGATGCCGACCGGACAGGTGTCGAGGTGGCAGACCCGCATCAGGATGCAGCCCTCGACCACCAGCGGGGCGGTGGCGAAGCCGTACTCCTCCGCACCCAACAAGGCGGCGACGATCACGTCCCGACCGGTCTTCATCTGCCCGTCGACCTGGACCACGATCCGGTCCCGCAGACCGTTCATCAACAAGGTCTGCTGGGCCTCGGCCAGGCCGAGCTCCCAGGGTCCGCCGGCATGTTTCAGCGAGGTCAGCGGCGCCGCCCCCGTACCTCCGTCGTGACCGGAGATCAGCACCACATCGGCCTTCGACTTCGAGACGCCCGCAGCGACCGTACCCACACCGGCCTCGGCGACCAGCTTCACGTGGATCCGGGCCGCCGGGTTGGCGTTCTTCAGGTCGTGGATCAGTTGCTTCAGATCCTCGATCGAGTAGATGTCATGATGCGGCGGCGGCGAGATCAGCCCGACCCCGGGGGTCGAGTGACGGGTCGTGGCCACCCACGGGTAGACCTTCGACCCCGGCAGCTGACCACCCTCACCGGGCTTGGCCCCCTGGGCCATCTTGATCTGGATGTCCTCGGCGTGGACCAGGTAGTCCGAGGTCACACCGAAGCGCCCGGAGGCGACCTGCTTGATCTTGGAGCAGCGTTCCGGGTCGCGCAGCCGCTCGGGGTCCTCACCACCCTCACCGGTGTTCGACTTCCCGCCGAGCATGTTCATCGCCACGGCCAGGGTCTCGTGCGCCTCGGCACTGATCGAACCGTAGGACATCGCACCGGTGGAGAACCGCTTCACGATCTCCTCGACCGACTCGACCTGCTCGATGTCCACCGGCTCCCGGTCGGGGGCGAAGTCCAACAACCCGCGCAATGTCATCAGCCGCTTCGACTGGTCGTCGACCCGCGCGGTGTAGGACTTGAAGATGTCGTAGCGACCGGTACGCGAGGCGTGCTGCAGTCGGAAGACCGTCTCGGGGTCGAACAGGTGCGGCTCACCCTCGCGGCGCCACTGGTACTCACCACCGGTCTCCAGTTCCCGGTGGGCCAGCGGGATGCCGTCGACCGGGTAGGCGGTCACGTGCCGGGCACGGATCTCCTTGGCGATCTCGACCAGACCGATGCCACCCATCTTGGAGGTGGTGCCGGTGAAGTAGGTGTTGATCATCTCCTTGCTCAGGCCGTAGGCCTCGAACAACTGCGCACCGGTGTAGGAAGCGATGGTGGAGACGCCGATCTTGCTCATCACCTTCAGCACCCCCTTGCCGAGTGCCTTGCGGACGTTCTGCACCGCCTGGGTGGGGGTGACGTTCACGTAGCGACCGTTGCGGGCAAGGTCCTCGGCCGATTCGAAGGCCAGGTACGGGTTGACCGCCGAGGCGCCGTAGCCGATCAGCAGTGCCACATGATGCACCTCGCGGACGTCACCGGCCTCGACCACCAGTCCGACCTTGGTCCGGGTCTTCTCCCGCACCAGGTGGTGGTGGATGGCCGCGGTCAGCAGCAGCGACGGGATCGGCGCCTTGATCGCGTTCGAGTGCCGGTCGGAGAGCACGATCGTCCGGGCCCCGCCGGCGATCGCATCGCTGACCTGCTGGCAGTAGGCGTCCAGCGACCGCTGCAGCGAGTCAGGTCCGCCGTGCACCGAGTACAGGCCGCGGACCACGTGCACCTCGTACCCGGGCAGGTCGCCGTCGAGGTTGATGTGCCTGATCTTGGTCAGCTCGTCGTTGTCGAGCACCGGGAACGGGATCACCAGCTGCCGACACGAGGCCGGGCTGGGATCGAGCAGGTTGTGCTCGGGGCCGATGGTGCCGGCCAGCGAGGTGACCAGTTCCTCCCGGATGGCGTCCAGCGGCGGGTTGGTCACCTGGGCGAACATCTGGGTGAAGTAGTCGAAGATCATCCGCGGGCGCTCGCTGAGCGCGGCGATCGGGGTGTCGGTGCCCATCGACCCGAGCGGCTCGGCACCGCTGTTGGCCATCGGGGCGACGATCAGCCGCAGTTCCTCCTCGGTGTAGCCGAAGGTCTGCTGCCGCCGGGTGACCGAGGCGTGACCGTGCACGATGTGCTCCCGGTCGGGCAGGTCACCGAGGGTCAGCCGGCCGGCGGTGACCCACTCACCGTAGGGCGCCTCGTCGGCCAGGGTCTGCTTGATCTCGTCATTGGGGACGATCCGGTGCTCAGCCAGATCGACCAGGAACATCTGCCCGGGCTGCAACCGCCCCTTGGACTCGATCCGTTCCGGCGCGATGTCGAGCACCCCGGCCTCGGAGGCCAGCACGACCAGCCCGTCGGTGGTGACCCAGTAGCGGCCCGGGCGCAGGCCGTTGCGGTCCAGCACGGCGCCGATCTGGGTGCCGTCGGTGAAGCAGACGTTCGCCGGGCCGTCCCAGGGCTCCATCAGGCAGGCGTGGAACTCGTAGAACTCGCGCAGCTTCGGCGGCAGCGTCTCGTTGTTCTCCCAGGCCTCGGGGATCATCATCAGCACCGCATGCGGCAGCGACCGGCCGCCCAGGTGCAGCAGTTCCAGCACCTGGTCGAAGGATGCCGAGTCCGAGCTGTCGGGGTTGACGATCGGGAACAGCCGTTCCAGGTCACCGGGGATCAGGTCGGAGGCCAGCAGTTCCTCCCGGGCCCGCATCCAGTTCCGGTTGCCCCGAACGGTGTTGATCTCGCCGTTGTGGGCGATCATCCGGTACGGATGCGCAAGTTCCCAGGCCGGGAAGGTGTTGGTGGAGAACCGTGAGTGGACCAGGGCCAGGGCACTGGCCATCCGCTCGTCGGACAACTCGGGGAAGACCTCGCCGAGCTGGTCGGTGGTCAACATGCCCTTGTAGACGACGGTTCGAGAGGAGAGCGAGGCGAAGAACGTACCGGCCTCGTTGTGCGCCCGACGACGCAGGCAGAAGGCCAACCGGTCCAGGGCGACCCCGGACGGACGGACACCGTCGGCCCCGGGAGCGGCGGTCACCAGCAGATGCTCGAAATGCGGCATCGGTGCGAGGCTGATCGGGCTCAGGGTGTCGGTACGCACCGGTACGGCCCGCCAGCCGAGGACCTGCAGCCCCTCGTTCTCGGCGATCTCGTTGATCTTCTCCCGGGCGACCTCGCGCTGGCCCTCGTCCTTCGGCAGGTAGGCCATGCCGACCGCGTACTCCCCGGCGGCGGGCAGGTCGAAGTCGCAGACGGCACGGAAGAAGGCGTCGGGTACCTGCAGCAGGATGCCTGCACCGTCACCGGCTGCCTCATCGGCACCGGTGGCACCTCGGTGGTCGAGGTTGCGCAGGGCCTCCAGACCCTGGGCGACGATCTTGTGCTCGGGAACGCCCGAGAGCGAGGCGACGAAGGCCACCCCACAGGCATCATGCTCGAACCGCGGGTCGTACAGACCCTGCGATACCGGCAGCGAGTCCGGCATCGACTGAGCCGCAGGCGTGGAGCCTGACCTCGGCAGCGACGAACCCATCGCGGACCTCCTCCGTTCGGCACACTCCGTCCTCCGACGACGGTGTCGGCAGCAGGTGTGCGCGCGTGACGGCCGGATCCAGTCCGTCCGTCATTCGAGAATCGTGTCTCAGTTTAAGGTCTGGCTCGCACGTGAGCGAACCACTTGCAGCACAACAGGGGTGGCGTCGCGCTCCGGCGCAGCCTAGACCACCGAGTGACCCAGTGCTGCACGTCGCGCCCAATTCGGGACGAAGGGGGCCACCAAGGCGATGGCCACGCTGACCCCGGCGACGATCGCCATCCCCGCGATCACCCCCGCCTCCTCGTCACCGGCGACCAGCAGACCCATGGCCAGTACCCAGCGGAAGCCGATCGCGACCACGGTCCGACCCGAGCGCAAACCCTTGCCCAACCGCAGGATCAGCGCCGACAGCGCGATCTGGGTGACCACCAGCAGCAGCACCTGCAGTGGCCCGATGACGGCCACCCCGGGCAGCGCCCAGGCTGCCCAGACGACCCCCACGCCGACCACCGCGGCCCGATCGTCGAATCGCTCGGCGAGGATCGGCTGGAGCACTCCGCGGAATCCGATCTCCTGGGCGATCACCGCCACCAACGTGATCAAGGACACAACCCCCAGTGGGAGTGGCAACAGACTCATCTGCGCCGGCATCGGGTCCCAGTCGAAGAAGATCCGGACCTGGATGATGCTGATCACCACGGCGAAACCGACCAGCGCCCCGACGACCAGCCGGCGCCCGATCTGCCCGGTACGCGGTACGGCGAGGTCGATCGGCAGCGACCAGCCGGCCTGGCGGGCGGTGACCAGCACGGCCAGCGCACCGACCAGGGGTGCTCCGGAGGCGAACGGCCAGGCCGCGGCGATCTCCGGGGTGAGTGGTTGCCACCACCACAACGGGATGGCTGCCAGTGCCGTGGCGAGGCAGAAGATCAGCGTCGCCAGCAGCAGTGGCGGCCGGCGGGTCATCGTCCGGGCGCCTTCTTCGGCGATGCCGCACCGTCGGAGGATTCACCGTCCGGGCGGGGGTCCTGCCCGGTCTCGGCGGGCTCGGTCGTCTCGGACCCGTCCGGTGGAGCGGCTTCGGCGGTCGGCGTCTCGGGCGCAGCATCGACGTCCGGATCGGACGGGCCAGCTTCCTCGGATTCCTCGGACCGGGCCTGCTCGGACTGGACCTGCTGGGACTGGGCCTGCTCGGAATCGGGGTCGGCCTGCTCGGTGGAGCTGTCGTCGGCCTGGCTGTCCGATCGGCGCACACTCTCCTCGCGCCCGGGTCGGTTGCGGACCAGCCAGGCGAACCAGAGCAGACCGGCGATGAAGGCGATCGCGGAGGTGTAGTTGTTCAACCGCAACCCGGCGATCTCGTTCACCGTGTCGATCCGCACGTACTCGACGAAGAACCGGCCAAGGCTGTACAGCGCCACGTAGAGGGCGAAGACCTTGCCGTGGCCGAGCCGGAAGCGGCGATCGGCCCACAGCAGGAGGCCTGCGATGAGCAGGTTCCAGAGCAGTTCGTAGAGGAAGGTCGGGTGGAAGGTGGCGTACTGCTCGTACCCGTTCGGGCGGTACTGCGGATCGATCAGCAGGCCCCAGGGCAGGTCGGTCGGCCGTCCGAAGAGTTCCTGGTTGAACCAGTTGCCGAGCCGGCCGATCGCCTGGGCGATCAGCAGTCCCGGCGCGATCGTGTCGGCGACGGCAAGGAACCGCACCCCGGTACGACGACAGCCGATCCAGGCGCCCAGCGCCCCCAGGGCGACCGCGCCCCAGATGCCCAGGCCGCCCTCCCAGACGTACAGCGCCCGGATCGGTTCACGGCCGGGACCGAAGTAGAGCTGGTAGTCGGTGATGACGTGGTACAGCCGGGCGCCGACGAAGCCGAACGGGATCGCCCAGAGCAGGATCGTCTCCAGGGTCTCGGAGTCGCCGCCGCGTGCCCGCCAGCGGCGGACGCTGATCCAGTACGCGACCGCGATGCCGATCAGGATGCAGATCGCATAGGCCCGGATCGGCACCGGACCGAGGTGCCAGACCCCGGTTTCGGGACTGGGGATGAAGGTCAGCACCTCAGGCCGCAGTGGCGGTACGTACCGCTTCGGTGAACTGTTCGGGGGTCTGACCCTCGAACCACTCGACCTGCGTCCCGCCCACATAGAGCGCCGGGGTACCGGTGAAGTCGGCCGGCTTCTCGGCGTTGTTCACCGCGTCGACCCAGTCACCGTTCTGCTTGCGGGTGATGCAACCGGAGACGTCGCCGGCCGCGTCACCTCCGACCTGCTCGGCAAGGCTGACCAGCTGGTTGTCACTCCAGTTCAGGCCCTGATTGGCGAACAGCTGGGCCATGTAGGCCTGGCCGAAGCCGCGCTGGGCGGAGCAAGCAAAGGCATTGGCAGCATTCACCGATGCGCCCGGACGGACCATGAACGACAGTGGGTGGTAGGCGACCTTGTACTCCCCGGAGTCGATCAGTTCCTGCACTGTCGAGGCCTGCTCCTCCTCGAAAGCCTTGCAGTGCGGGCAGGAGAAGTCGAGGTAGACGTCCATCGTGTTGGGCGCAGCCTCGTCGCCGTAGACGATCGGGTCGGCGCCGGACAACTCACCGATCACCTGTTCGGAGCCGGCGACCTCGGTGTTCACACTGGGACCACCGAACTGCTGGTAGGCCAGATAGCCGCCGATGCTGCCGCCGACGATCAGCACGACGGCCACGGCGATGCCGATGATGATGTTGCGGTCACGCTTCTTCCGGGCGGCCAGGGCCGCCTCGGCCCTGGCTCGCTCGCGGGCGCTGGACGAACCGGTCTTCGGCGTCTGGTTCCGCTTGAGCTGCTTGGTCTGTCGGCTCTTGTCGCTCATCAACTTCCTTGCTCGTGACCTGACATCGGATGGGTGCCAGATGTGAAAACGCTTCGGCCCTGTCGACCGTGCCCACAGTGACCGAATCGATACCCGAGATCTCCGGACATCCGCTGTCTGCCAGCGCACGACCACTGTCGACGGTGACGAACCCGCCCACAGGCTACCTGTGGGAAGCCCCGGATCGCATCCTGACGGGCTGACACCCGTTGGGGTCGCGCGTCAGCGACCGGCCCGCTGAGAGCCTGGTCGGACTCCCCCGGCCCTGCCTCCGTCCACCAGCATGTCAACGGCGACCCGGATGACCGTGTCTACAGGTCTTGCCCCGTCCACCGGCCGGTATGGCGACCTGGATGATCGTGTCGATAGGTCCTGCCTCCGTCCGCCGGTTGGCTCGGCCGGTTCGGCTGCGGGTCGGCATCCTGGCATGTCCTGCGACACCAACGGATTGTGGGCACCCGCAGCGAACCTCGAGTCCCTCCGGTTCGACCACGTCGGGCGGGCGCTGTACGGTCAGTCGCTTCACGTACCGCAATCGTCGGTAACTCGGTCACCGACGACGCCCTCGGATGCACTTCGCGCAGAACACCCGACTCGAGCACACCGCAAACGAGCAGTCGCTACTACCTGCCCCGATCGTCGGTAACTCGGTCACCGACGACGCCCTCGGATGCACTTCGCGCAGAACACCCGACTCGAGCACACCGCCAAGGGTGTGCCGCGCCGTACAGCGGGGTCTGCGCAGGACGTCGGCGCGTACCGGATCACGCGGCCGGAATCGATTTTCGGCGCTGCGGAAACACGCAAGAGAGATGGCCAGACCACTCCGGAGTCGGGCTGTTCCCGAGCCAGGCTTGTTCCGGAGTCAGGCTTGTTCCGGAGTCAGGCTTGTTCCGGAGTCAGGCTTGTTCCGGAGTCAGGCTTGTTCCGGAGTCAGGTTTGTTCGGAGTCAGGCAGCACAGGTGTCGGGTGCGGCTGGGGGATCGCCCGGTGGCCGAGCACCCAGGTCTTCCCCGGCCGATGACCGATCCAACCGGTGGGTCATCGGTCCAGCCCGCAGGTACAGGTGACCGGCTGGGCTGACCCAGCAGAACAACCGAGGGGCGAGATGCCGGTAGCGCCAGCCGTGGAGGGTCTTGGCTCGGTGGTGCCGGCGGCACAACGGAGCGAGGTTGTCGGTGCTGGTGGGTCCTCCGGCGTCGAAGGCGACGATGTGGTCGAGATCGCACTGCTCGGCAACGGTGCTGCACCACGGAAAGATGCAGGTCGAGTTGGTGAGCACGACGTGTTCACGCATCCGCGCCGTCGGTACGTAGCAGTCGGTGGCTTCGGCATCGTTCAGATCGATCACCGGTCGCACAGTGATCTTGGCGCCGGGCACGCGACACCAGAGTCGCACCTGCTCGGCGGTGATCGATGACCCGGTATTGGCGATTCGACCGATGCCTGCCCCGGACTCGTCGTGGTCGACCGGCAGAGCACCTGCGGGGATGACGATGTGGAGAGTGACCGGACGCGGCGCAGGCCGACGGAGCGGGGGGCCCTCACTCTCGACCACCGGTTCATGACCCGCCTCGGGGCCCATCGGCTGCAGTTCCTCGGCCACAGTGCCCTTCGGAGCGACCGGGGCGGGCAGCATCGCCTGTGCCCGCGCGAGCTCTGCCAGGGCGTGAGCTCGGCGAACATCCAATGAGGCCGGATTGCCCCAGAACTTCTGCAGCGCCGCCCCGTGTTGCAGTGCCTGGTCGAGTTCGAGACCGTCGAGCAGATTGAGCTCGCCATGCAGTCGACTACGGCCGTTGACACTGGTCGTGTCATGGTCGAGGTGGACGAACAGCCCGGACTCGACCGCTGCCTGCGGTTCACCGGCGAGGGCTCGAGCAGCCTCGACCGTGCGATCGAGTTGGGTGGCCGACACGGTGCCGGCGAAGTGCACGAGTTGTTGATCAACCCAGTCGGCTGCCGGGCGGTCGAGGGACATCGTGCGGGCTGCCACCCGGCAGGCGTCATCGGCCGCAACCTCGAGTGCCTGTACCCGCGTCCACAGGCGGGGCAACCGGTGTCGCAGTTCCATCGCCTCGGCGAGGATCCGGAATCCGGAACCGGTCGGCTTGCCCAGCAGAGCGGCGAACTCCGGGACCGAGGCCGGATCGACCAGTGGGGTCCCCTCTCCCCCGGTCACCGCACGATCGGGATCGGGCAGCTCGGCCAGCAGATCATCGGTCGCCGGATGGGTGTCCACCCAGGCGCAGGCACCGTTGAGCCGATCACGCAGGGCGGCCCACAGACGGGTCGTGGCAGCACGCAACTCCGCGTGCTGGGCGACGATCCGGGTGCTGGCCATGAACAGAATCTACCTGTCGGGTCTGACACTGCCCGGTCATCGCAAACCCTTGTCCACAAATGGATGCAGGACATCAATCACCCTGGCATGACAAGCCCGACTCCACCGAGGAAGAGCGGGTGGCCCCAGCCGTGGAGCTGACCTCCGGCCCAATACGCGAGCTGCACAGTCTCGGCGGTGAATCGGTTGAATGTCTTCGGCGTTGTAGCGATCCTCATCGCCGTCCTCGCGTTCACTGGCTGGCCGACGTCCTCCGCGATGTGCTGGCCGGACCCAGGCAGCGCAACCGGCCGCCGATGGCCAGATCGATCACGGCGCCGACGCGCAGGTCGCCACTGAACGAGCCGGGGTTGATCATCTTCCTCGGGAAGTTGATCATGACCCGTGCCCGGCGCAACCGCTGCGGTTCGACCACCTGACGATCGCGTGGCCCCGCCTCGCTCCGCCACATTGCCGATCAACCCACCCGACTTCTCTCGCCCTGCCCGACCCCCGAGCGTCCGTCGCGACGGGACAAATCGATGTCGATGAGGCCCCGTGAGTTCCGTCGCGTCAGCGCGGCGGACAGCACCTCTTGCTCTGGGATGCGGTACAGCGCGCCCGGGAACTGCCTGCGACGCTCGGCCACCAGCCGGAACCTCGACCTCAGGAAGCCCGACCGGACCGGCCTCGGTGCGGATAGACCAGATACGTCGAGGGCACCAGCTCCAGCCCGGTTCCCAACGGCCCGACGATCCGGTACTGCTGGGCCGAGGTTTCGGAGAAGCGGAACAGCCGGCACAGCACAAAGGCCTCACCCCACTCCTCGGAGGCGGCCAGTTCGTTGCGCGTCAGCAGGAACGGCCGGTACCGGGAGGAGCGGGTGGTCTTCACCTCCAGGTAGCGCTCCTGCCCGGTCTCACCGGAGAACGACAGGACGTCGTAGCCCAGACCGTCACCACGGGTACGGGAGACATGTTCGACGCGCTCGGCGAGATCGTCCCTGCCACCCCGGCAAAGCACTGCCCGCTCGTAGTCCACCACCGCGTGCTCACCGGCCAGCCCGAGTGACCGGTTGGCTGCCTCCACGGCCGCGAAGTCGATCATGGCTGCGCGAGGTGTGAACCCGGTGTCCGGCACGATCAGCTCCGGGGTGTCGACCGGATCCGAGAGCACCGACCCCTGGCTCGCAGGCTCGGTTGCAGCCCGCAACATGGCCTGGCGAAGCTCGTGGTTCTTCTCGTACTGCTCGGCCACCTGTTCACGCAACAACTGCTGCACATTGCGAGCCGGCTTGTAACCGTCGACGGTCTCCGAGCCCAGGTCCTGCAGCACCGCGGAGATGTTCTGGAACTTGAACTCGAAGGAGGCCTCGGTTCGCCGATTTCCCAGATCGGCTCGCAGCTGACGCCGGAACTCGGTCTTGGAGTACCGCTCCCCACCCAGCTCCAGGCCGAGCATGGTGAAGTAGACCTCGACGGTCCGCTCCACCTCTTCGAGCGTCCAGTCCTCGGCCACTGCCCCTCCCTCGGTCGTCCTCAGGCGACCAGGCTAGTGCCGCCCGCCGGAATCGACACCGGCAGCGAACGAATCCTGCCGCACGGGCAACGAACCGCCCGCCGACGACCAACACCGTGGACCGGCCTCAGCCGCGGCGTACTCCTTCGGCCAACTCCGCGGTCAGCTTCGCCAGATCGGCCAGCTGCTCCGGGCGTGACTTCTCGGTCAGGCCGGTCTTCACCAGCGCCGAACCGACGATCACCGCATCGGCGAAACCGGCCACCTCGGCGGCCTGCTCACCGTCGGAGACGCCCAGGCCGACGCCGACCAGGGCATCGGGTACGAGCGAGCGCACCCGCCCGACCAATGCGGGCGCCAGCGAGGAGGTGCTGGTCCGGGTACCGGTCACGCCCATCACCGAGGTGGCATAGACCCATCCCCGGCAGGCGCGGACGGTCAGGCTGATCCGCTCATCGGTCGACGACGGGGCGACCAGGAAGATCCGGTCCAGACCGTGCGCCTCGGAGGCGGCGATCCACTCCTGCGCCTCGTCCGGGGTCAGGTCCGGGGTGATCAGTCCGTGACCGCCGGCATTGGCGAAGTCACGGGCGAAGGCCTCCACCCCGTACTGCTCGATCAGATTCCAATAGGTCATCACCAACGGCGACTTCCCCTGCTGGGCAACGGTTTCGGCGGCCACCAGGGCATCGCGGGTACGTACCCCGTTCGCCAACGCCGTCGTCGCTGCGCGCTGGATGGTTGGGCCGTCCATCACCGGATCGGAGTACGGCATACCGATCTCCACGATGTCGACACCCGGACCCTCGCCCCCGCCGCCGGCGATCACGCTGATCGCGTCCAGCGAGGCATGCACCTCGGGGAAACCGACGTGGTAGAAGCCCACCAGGGCCTTGCGCCCCTCGGCAGCCGCCTGCTGCAGCACCTTCCCGCTGTGGCCCGGCTGGAACTCCGCCGCCGTCACCGCGGTCCCGGTCTCGATGCTCATGCGCCCTCCACCCGATCGACCGAACCGTCCAGACCGGCCCAGGACACGGCGGTCGCCACATCCTTGTCCCCGCGACCGGACAGGCAGACGATCACCAGCGGCCGGGCCTGCGGATCGGTCTCGGCCAGCTCCCGGCCCCACTTCAGCACCCCGGCCAGGGCATGGGCCGACTCGATCGCCGGCAGGATGCCCTCGGTACGGGTGAGCAGTTGCAGGGCCTCCATCGCCTCGGTGTCGGTCACCGCGGCGTAGCGCGCCCGACCGGTGTGGGCCAGCCAGGCATGCTCCGGTCCCACCCCGGGGTAGTCCAACCCGGCCGAGATCGAGTGCGACTCGATGGTCTGCCCGTCCTCGTTCTGCAGGATGAAGGTACGGGCACCGTGCAGCACACCGACACTGCCGGCCGTGATCGAGGCCGCATGCCGACCCGTCTCCACCCCGGCACCACCGGCCTCGAAGCCCAGCAACTGCACCTCGGGATCGGGAGCGAACTCGGCGAACATGCCCATCGCATTCGATCCACCGCCGATACAGGCGGCCACCGCATCGGGCAGACGCCCGTACCGATCCAGCACCTGCTGTCGGGCCTCGGCGCTGATCACCCGCTGGAAATCGCGGACGATCATCGGGAACGGATGCGGACCGCCGACCGTGCCGATCAGGTAGTGGGTGTTGTCGACCGAGGCGACCCAGTCCCGCATCGCCTCGTTCATCGCGTCCTTGAGGGTCCTCGACCCCGCCTCGACGGCCACCACCTCGGCGCCCAGCAACTGCATCCGGGAGACGTTCAGCGCCTGCCGGTCGGTGTCCACCTTGCCCATGTAGACGGTGCACTCCAGACCGAACAGTGCCGCCGCGGTGGCCGTGGCCACACCATGCTGACCGGCACCGGTCTCGGCGATCACCCGGGTCTTGCCCATCCGCTTGGTCAACAGCGCCTGACCGAGCACATTGTTGATCTTGTGCGAACCGGTGTGGTTCAGGTCCTCCCGCTTCAGCAGCACCGTGGCATTGCCGGCGTGTTCACTGAATCGCCTCGCCTCGGTCAGCGGGGTCTCCCGGCCGGCGTAGTTGCGCTGCAGATCATGCAGTTCGGCCAGGAAGGCCGGATCGTCCTTCGCCTCGTTGTAGGCATCCTCCAACTGCGCCAGCGCGGCGTACAGCGCCTCGGGGACGAACTTGCCGCCGAACTGGTCGTAGTGACCTGCCTTGTCGGGGCGCCGCTCCTCCTCGGGCTCGGCCGGCTCCAGGGCCGGTGGGATGTCGGAAATGGATTCTTGCTGTTGACTCACGATTCCTCGTCAGGAGTTCCGCTGCGGATGTTGCAGCGCGGGATGTGCACCGGCGGCGACCAGGTCGGCAACCCCGGCGCGCGGGTCCTCGCCGGTGACCAGGGCCTCGCCGACCAACACCACATCGGCACCGGACTTGGCGAGTTCGATCACATCATGCGGACCGCGGACACCGGACTCGGCGATCCGGACGATCCCGGCCGGGATCAACGGCGCCAGCCGGTGGAAGGTGGTGGGGTCGACCTCGAGGGTACGCAGGTTGCGGTTGTTGACGCCGATCACGTCGGCCCCGGCGTCGACGGCCCGTCGTACCTCCTCGGCGGTGTGGGTCTCCACCAGCGGGACCAGGTCCAGGCTGCGGGCGCGCTCGATCAGGCCGATCAGTTCGGTGTCGCTGAGGGCGGCGACGATCAACAGCACCAGATCGGCGCCGTGCAGACGTGCCTCGACGAGCTGGTACGCGGTGACGATGAAGTCCTTGCGCAGCACCGGGATGTCGACGCTGCGGCGGACCGCGTCGAGGTCGTCCAGGCTGCCGGAGAAGCGCCGCTGTTCGGTCAGCACCGAGATCGCCGCGGCACCACCGGCCTCGTACCGTTCGGCCAGCACCGCCGGATCGGGGATGTCGGCCAGTGCACCCTTGCTGGGGCTGGAGCGCTTCACCTCCGCGATCACCGCCACCCCGTCGGCCCGGAAGGCGGGCCGGGGGTCGAGCGGTTTGCGGGCGGTGGCGAGTTGTCGCTTCAGCTCCTCCATCGGGAGCGCGCGCTCACGCTCGGCGAGATCTTCGCGAACCCCCGCGATGATCCCGTCCAGCACACTCGGACCGACGGCGGACATCATCGACGCCGACGACTGCCCTGGCCGAGACCGACGGCCCGGAGTACCACTGCTGCGATCAACCCGACCACGGCGATCACCACGGAGATGATCAACACGGTGAGGTTGAAGGCCGGGACGAACCCGAAGAAGGCGACGACGAAGGCGATCAGCGCAGCCATCGATCCCACCCAGGCAGCGGGCGAACGACCGTGGTGGTAGTAGCGCCGACCGTCGGAGCTGTACTCGACCTGGTGGTTCCGCTCCTCGCGCTCGGCGGTCCCGGTACTGGGTTCACTCATCTGTGCCCTCCTCGCTGTTGGGACACATTGTGTCCGGTCCGGTGCGTGGATGGGTAATCGGGGTCGACAGCCGAGACCGCTTCGCCGGACTCCGCGGTCGGCGGGTCGGCCTCCTCGACCGATTCCGCGGTCGGATCCCGGCCGGCGTCCATCGCCTTCCACCAGCCCTCGGGGTCGTCGGCGGCCACCGGTCCCGCGGTGCGCTGGTAGCGCGAGGAGCGGTCCGGCCACCTGCCTGCGGTCACCACCAGGATCACCGCGCTGACCAGTCCGAGCAGACCCGCCAGTACGTAGAGCCAGGCCGCGCCGGTGGCCGCCAAGGTCCATTCGGTGGCCAGGGACATGGTCTGCAAGGTGGCCTCCACCTCGCTGTCGTTCGGCTGCGGAGCACTCACCCCGAGGGCGATCATCGCCGCGAACAGCAATCCCAGCAGGACCCCCATCACCCGCCGGCCGCGACGCCCTGCCGCCAGCAGCACCAGGATGCCGGCCAGTACCACCAGCACCAGCAACACCGTCAGCCCGCTGCTGGACTCCGATCCGGTGAAGGTCGCCTGCGCACCCTCGGCCTGCAACCGCCACCAGGGGGTGCTGGCCGCACCGGCCGCGCCCACGGCGGCGAGCAACAGTCCGAGGGTGATCGCAGTCCGGGTGCCCCGGCCGATGCCGACCTTCGCCGGTACGTTGCCCGGGCCCGTCACCGGGTCCGTACCGGGTCCACCCGTCGTCCTGCGGTCCGGCTCACTCATGGCCACCTCGCTGTCCGGCACCGGGACCGCTCAGCGGTACCAGCCGATCCGCCGAGGCGATCGCCCGGAGCACGGCGGCTGCCTTGTTCCGCGACTCCTGGTCCTCGTACTCGGCGGTGGAGTCGGCGACCAGGCCACCACCGGCCTGGACATGTGCCGTACCGTCCTTCAGCACCGCGGTCCGGATGGCGATCGCATTGTCGGAGTTGCCGGCCAGGTCGAAGTAGCCGACGGTGCCCCCGTACAGACCACGCCGGGAGACCTCCAACTTGTCGATGATCTCCATCGCCCGCACCTTCGGCGCCCCGCTGAGGGTGCCTGCCGGGAAACAGGCCAGGGTCGCGGCCAGCGAGCTGACGCCCTCGGACAGGGTGCCGGTGACCGTCGATTCCAGATGCATCACATGGCTGTAGCGACGGACCACCATGAAATCGATCACCTGCACACTGCCCGGTACGCACACCCGGCCGAGGTCGTTGCGCCCGAGGTCGACCAACATCACATGTTCGGCCCGCTCCTTCGGGTCGGCCAGCAACTCGGCCTCCAACGCCGCGTCCTCGGCCGGCGTGGCCCCGCGCCAGCGGGTGCCGGCGATCGGATGGGTGGTGGCGGTGCCGTCGGTGACGGTCACCAAAGCCTCCGGGGACGAACCGACCACGTCGAACTCCCCCATCCGCATCAGGTACATGTACGGGCTGGGATTGTCGGTACGCAGTTCGCGGTAGATGTCGAACGGATCGGCCCGGGTCTGCACGTCGAACCGCTGGCTGACGACGATCTGGAACCCCTCACCGGCCTTGATCTCCTCCACCGCGGCCTCCACCGCACGGTGGTAGTCGGCGCTGTCGAGCTGCTCGCGGACCTGCGGCATCTGCGGTCCGTCGACACGGGAGGCGACCAGCGAACCGCGGGGCTCGGCGAGTCGTCGGGCCATCGCCAGCACCCGGGCCCGGGCATCGGCCCAGGCCTCCTCGGCCCGCTCGGCGCGGTCGTCCCAGTTGATCGCATTGGCGATCAGCCAGACCTCACCGCGATGGTGGTCGTAAGCGGCGATGTCGGTCGCCAGCAGCAGGCAGATGTCGGGCAGCCCGAGATCGTCGACGGTGGTGTCGGGCAGTCGTTCGATCCGCCGGACCACGTCATAGCCCAGGGTGCCGACCAGTCCGGAGTTGAACGGCGGCAGGTCGGGATCACGGGGGGTGTGCAGCCGGTCCAGGGCCTGTTCGATCAGTTCCAGAGGATCACCGCTGGCGTCCAGTACCGCCGGGACCTGTCCGAGCCAACGCCCTTCACCGCCCCGGGCGACCAGCCGGGCGGCGGAGTTCACCCCGATGAAGGACCACCGCGACCACACCCCGGCCTCGGCCGACTCCAGCAAGAAGGTCCCGGGCCGGTCGCCGCACAGCGCCTGGTACAGCGACAGCGGGGTCTCGGCATCGGCACGCAACCGGGTGTGCACACCGACCACCCGACGGTCGGCGGCCAGGGTGACGAAGTCGTCGCGGTTCGGTGTCACCTCGATCGCCTCGAGACCGGTGGCCGCGATGGGTGTGGTGGCCATCATCGGCTCCCGGCGGCGGTCAGGGTACGGGCGTCGAAACAGGTGTCGTCACCGGTGTGGCAGGCCGGGCCGGCCGGTCGTACCTGGATCAACAAGGTGTCACCGTCACAGTCCAGATCGACCTCGACCACCTGTTGGGTGTTGCCGCTGGTGGCGCCCTTCACCCACAGCTCCGAGCGGCTACGGGACCAGAAGGTCGCCAGCCCGGTCGTCAGGGTCGCCTGCACGGCCTCGGCGTTCAGCCAGGCCAGCATCAGCACCCGCCCGTCGTCGGCATCCTGGACGATGCCGGGAACCAGACCCCGGTCGTCGAAGCTGATCTGTTCGACGCTCACTGCAGAACTCACCCGACAACTCTAGGCGCTTCGACCGCTCGGCCGTCGCCACGTCTGCGCCTTGTCCGCGATCACCGACCGGCCGGCCACCGATCCGA
This sequence comes from Naumannella halotolerans, assembly GCF_004364645.1. NCBI lineage: Bacteria > Bacillati > Actinomycetota > Actinomycetes > Propionibacteriales > Propionibacteriaceae > Naumannella > Naumannella halotolerans. Next base: position 1,274,140 of record NZ_SOAW01000001.1, read on the forward strand.
TGGCATAGCATGCGCGGATGCATCTCGCCCAGACCGAGCGCGCCGCCCTCTGCGACCTGCTGGAACTGACCGGACCCGACGCACCCACCCTGTGCGAGGGCTGGACCACCCACGACCTGGCCGCCCATCTGTGGGTACGCGAGACCGACCCGCTCGGCGCCCCGGGGATCATCGCCAAACCGTTGGCCAGTCTGACCGAACGGCGGATGGAGGAGGCGAAACAGCGCTGGAGCTATCCCGAGCTGGTGGCGCGGATCCGCCGCGGACCGGCCCCGCTGTCGCTGTTCGCGCTGCCGGGACTGGACGAGGGAGCCAATGCGCTGGAGTTCTTCGTCCATCACGAGGACGTCCGCCGCGCCGGTGAGGCACCGCTGGCGCCACGCGACCTGCCGGCAGAGACCGAGGACTGGATGTGGCGCCGGTTGCAACTGCTCGCCCGGGCGTTCTTCCGCCGGACCGAGGTGGGTGTGGTGCTCGAACGCAGCGGCGCCGGCTCCGAGGACGACGAACGGCCCGCGACCATCCGGGCAGCCGGTGGATCGCAGACCGTCACCCTGGTCGGCCGGCCGAGTGAACTGATCCTCTACGGCCAAGGACGGGGCACGCACGCCGATGTGCTGGCCGTCGGTGAACCCGAGGCGCTGCAGAGCTTGGGGCGGGCCGACCTGGGGCTTTGAGCGACCTTTCCCCGAAGCCGTCACGAACACGGACGCCCCGACAGGCGATCGGCGACCCCGATGTGGCAAAGTCGGACAGTGCTCTCAAAGATCGCCATCGTCAACCGCGGCGAAGCCGCCATGCGCCTGATCCGGGCGGTCCGTGACGTCAACTGGAGCCGCGTCGGCCAGCACCCCCTGCGTACCGTCGCCCTGTACACCGATGTCGATGCCCGGGCCGAGTTCGTCCGCGAGGCCGACGAGACGCTGTTGCTCGGCAATGCCGCCGACCGTCCGTACCTCGATCTCGCACGGCTGGAGGAGGCTCTGCTCAGCTGCGGCGCCGATGCCGTCTGGGTGGGCTGGGGCTTCGTCGCCGAGGACCCTGCCTTCGCCGAACTCTGCGAACGTCTCGGCATCACCTTCATCGGCCCCAGCCCGAAGGCGATGCGCCAACTCGGCGACAAGATCGGTTCGAAGCTGCTGGCCGAGGAGGTCGGCGTACCGGTGGCGCCGTGGAGCGGTGGGGCCGTCGACTCCCTGGACGCCGCCCTGCGCGCCGCCGAGGAGATCGGCTATCCGCTGATGCTGAAGGCGACCGCCGGCGGTGGTGGTCGCGGGATCCGCCGGATCGACACCCCCGCGGACCTGGACGACACCTTCCAGCGCACCCGGGACGAGGCGGCCCGTGCATTCGGCAGCGACGTCGTGTTCCTGGAGAAGCTGGTCAGCGGCGGCCGCCATGTCGAGGTCCAGGTGATCGCCGACGGCCAGGGCGAGGCCTGGGCGGTCGGGGTACGCGATTGCTCGGTGCAGCGCCGCAACCAGAAGGTGATCGAGGAATCGGCCTCCCCGCTGCTGGACGCCGAGCAGACCGCGGAGCTGAAGGCCGCGGCCGAACGGCTGGCCCTGGCCGTCGGCTACGCCGGCGCCGGTACGGTCGAGTTCCTCTACCAGCCGCAGAGCCGGACCTTCGCCTTCCTGGAGGTGAACACCCGGTTGCAGGTGGAGCACCCGATCACCGAGGAGGTGACCGGCCTGGACCTGGTCGGTCTGCAGCTGCAGATCGCCGAGGGCGAACCGCTCGGCGCGCAGCGCCCGACCGAGACCGGCCATGCGATCGAGGCCCGGCTGAACGCCGAGGACCCCGACCGTGACTTCGCCCCGGCCCCGGGCCGGATCACCCGGCTGGAGTTCCCCACCGGCGCCGGCATCCGGGTGGACACCGGGGTGGCCGAGGGGGACACCATCCCGGCCGATTTCGACTCGATGATCGCCAAGATCATCGCCCACGGTTCGACCCGCGAACAGGCACTCGCCCGATTGCGCCGGGCCCTGACCGAGACCACGGTGGTGATCGACGGCGGGGCGACGAACAAGAGCTTCGTACTCGACCTGTTGGACCAGCCCGAGGTGACCGTCGGTGACCCGATCTGGGCCGACACCGGTTGGATCGACCGCGCCCGGGGCGAGGGCCGGCTGGTTGCCCGACGCTTCTCCGGGATCGCCCTGGTCGCCGCCGCGATCGAGGCCTATGCCGAGGCCGAGGAGACCGAGATCGCGCAGTTCCTCTCCCACGCCCGGGGTGGACAGCCGCTGCTGCAGCACCAGCCCGCCCGGACCATCGAGCTGAAACTGCACGACGCGAGCTACACACTCACCGTCGCCAAGACCGGGCCCGACCACTACCGGGTCGGCATCGACTCCGGCACCGAGACCCGCGAGCTGGAGGCCGAGCTGGTCCACCTCGACGACGTCCACGCACGTTTGACGCTCAGCGGACAGACCTACCGTCTGGTCACCGCCAACCACGGCCTGGTGCACCTGATCGAGGTGAACGGGATCGCCCACCGGGTCAGCCACGACGAAGGCGGTGTGCTCCGCTCCCCCGCGCCGGCGCTGGTCGTGTCCACCCCCGCACCCTCCGGCGAGATCGTGCAGGCCGGCTCGCCGGCCGTGGTCCTGGAGTCGATGAAGATGGAGACCGTGATCCCGGCTCCGTTCACCGGCCGGGTGAAGGAGCTGCTGGTGCACACCGGCAGCCAGGTCGGCACCGGTGCCCCGCTGCTGCGGATCGAGCCGCTGGCCGACGGCCCGGAGACTGCGAACACCGCCGATCTGGCCGCGCTGGACCTGCCGGCGCCACCACCTGTCGGCTCCGAGGAGAAGCAGGCGCAGCGTGCCCTGGACTGGTTCCGGGCGCTGCTGCTCGGCTACGACGTGGACGCCTCCCGGCGCCAGGCGGTGCTCGCCGACTACCGTCGTACCCGCGCGGCCCTGGCCCGTTCCGGGGTCGATGTGCTGGCCGAGGAGATGTCCCTGCTGGACCTGTTCTCCGACTTCGCCGCGCTCACCCGCAACCGTCCGGCCTGGGAGGACCAGCAGACCGAACTGCGGGTGCACAGTTCCCGGGAGTACTTCCACACCTACCTGCGCAGCCTCGACCCCGACCGCGACGGACTGCCCGATCACTTCCGGGACAAGCTGCTGCAGGTGCTGAGCCATTACGGGATCACCGAGTTGACCCCGACACCGGCGCTGGAGGAGGCGGTGTTCCGGATCTTCCGGGCCCAGACCGACACCTCCGAGCTGGACGTGGTGGTCGGCATCCTGCAGTTGTGGCGTACCGACCCGCAGCCCTCGGCCGAGGTGGCGGTCCAGGCCCGGGCGAAACTCGAACGGATGGTCCGCGCCACCCAGTTGCGTTACTCGGTGATCGGTGACCTGGCCCGGTCGATCCGTTTCCAGTGGTTCGACCAGCCGGCAGTCGATGCCGACCGGGCAGCGGTGCTGGCCGGCGTCGCCGATGAGGTCGAGGATCTCGCCGCCCATCCCGACGCCGCCGACCGGGCCACACGGATCGCGGCGCTGACCGCCATCCCCGAACCGCTGGTCGGATTCCTGCGGGACCGGATGGCCGCTGAACTGCCCAGCTCCGAACCGCTGCTGGAGGTGCTGATCGGCCGCCACTACCTGGAGTACCGGCTCAGTGAGATGGCGGTGACCGAGGTCACGCTGTCGGAGGGGCGTACCCGACCGGTGGCCCATGCCGAGTACGAGAGCCACGAACACGGTCCGACCCGGGTGGTGACCACGATCGCCGACATCTCCGAGCTGTCACCGTCGGCACCCGACAGCGTGAACGAGCTGTTGTTGCCGCTGTTGGCGACCGACCACGACACCGTGGTGGAGCTGTACGTACGCTGGCCGCATCCGCCCGCCGATCCCGAGCAGACCTCCGCCGAGCTGGCTGCGATGCTGACCGGTCAACCCTTCGTCACCGCCTCCCGTCGGGTGTCGGTCGCGACCTGCCCCGATGCACCGGCAGCGGTCGACTACTTCACCTTCCGCCCCGACGGTTCGGGCGGGCTGGTGGAGGATGCCCTGATCCGGGGTATGCATCCGATGGTCGGTCGCCGGCTGAACCTGTGGCGGTTGCGTGAGTTCGACGTCACCCGCTTGCCCGCCCCCGACGACGTGCTGCTCTACGAGTGCGTCGCCCGGTCCAATCCGGCCGACCGGCGGTTCGTGGCGATGGCCCAGGTACGGCAGATGGCGGTGATCCGCGACGACGACGGTTCGATCGTCGCCCTGCCGCATGCCGAGCGGGCGGTGGAGAACTGCCTGGAGGCGATCCGCAGGGTACGCACCTCGCGTGGTCGAGCGGGTTCGCGGATGGACCTGAACCATGTGTGGGTGACGGTCTGGCCGGAGATCGAGGCCGACATCGACCAGCTCACCGCGCTGCAGTCCAAGATCACCCCGCTCAGTGAGAGCGCGGGGATCGAGGAGGTGCTGGCGATGGGTCGGGTCGCCGTGGCCGGCGGTCCGGCCGCGCCGCTGGCGATCCGCTTCCGCTCCCGACCCGGTGGTGGCGTGGATGCCGATGTGATCGAGCCGCCGACCACGCCCCTGGCGCCGATCGACGACTATGCCGGCAAGGTGCTGCGGGCGCGCCGCCGGAATCTGGTCTACCCCTACGAGCTGGAGGCGGTGCTGACCGCCGGCGGCACCATGACCGAGTACGACCTGGACGATGTCGGCCGGCTCGTACCGACCGATCGCCCCCGAGGCCGCAACTCCGCCGGGATCATCGTCGCGGTGATCAGCACCCCGACCGAGCTGCACCCCGAGGGAATCACCCGGGTGGTGCTCAGCGGTGACCCGACCAAGTCCCTGGGTGCCCTGGCCGAGCCGGAGTGCCGCCGGGTGATCGCCGCCCTGGACCTGGCCACCGAGCTGGGCGTGCCGGTGGAGTGGTTCGCCGTCTCCTCCGGTGCCCGGATCTCGATGAACAGCGGCACCGAAAACATGGACTGGGTGGCGCTGGCGCTGAAGCGGATCGTCGAGTTCACCCAGGACGGCGGGGAGATCAACATCGTGGTCGCCGGGATCAACGTCGGCGCCCAGCCGTACTGGAACGCCGAGGCCACGATGCTGATGCACACCAAGGGAATCCTGGTGATGACCCCGGACAGCGCGATGGTGCTGACCGGCAAACAGTCGCTGGACTTCTCCGGCGGGGTCTCGGCCGAGGACAACTTCGGCATCGGCGGCTACGACCGGGTGATGGGCCCGAACGGTCAGGCCCAGTACTGGGCACCGGACCTGGCCGGGGCGTTGGGGATCCTGATGGACCACTACGCCCACACCTGGGTGGCCCCGGGTGAGAGCGGGCCCCGGAAGGCGCCGACCACCGATCCGGCCGATCGGTCGATCACCGAGTTCCCGCACGGCGGCGATTTCGCCACCGTCGGGGAGATCTTCTCCGCCGAGCACAACCCGGACCGGAAACGTCCCTTCGACATCCGGACCGTCATGCGGGCGGTCGCCGATGCCGATCATCATCTGAGCGAGCGCTGGGCCGGGATGGCCGATGCCGAGACCGCGGTGGTCTCCGACACCCGGATCGGCGGCAACTCGGTCACCCTGATCGGCATCGAGTCCAAGCCGGTGGCTCGCGCCGGGGTACGTCCGACCGACGGCCCCGACACCTACACCGCAGGCACCTTGTTCCCCCGTTCGTCGAAGAAGGTGGCCCGGGCGATCAACGCCGCCTCGGGCAACCGCCCGGTGGTGGTGCTGGCCAACCTGTCCGGTTTCGACGGCTCACCGGAGTCGATGCGCAGCCTGCAGCTGGAGTACGGCGCGGAGATCGGCCGGGCGATCGTGAACTTCGACGGGCCGATCGTCTTCACCGTGATCTCCCGTTACCACGGGGGTGCCTTCGTGGTGTTCTCCAAGCAGCTCAACCCGCAGATGACGGTGCTGGCGGTGGAGGGTTCGTTCGCCTCGGTGCTCGGTGGTGCCCCGGCCGCGGCGGTGGTCTTCGCCTCGGAGGTGGAGAAGCGGACCGCTGCCGATCCGCAGATCACCGCCTTCGAGCAGCGGATCGCCGAGGCGCCGCAGGAGGAGGCCGGGGTGCTGCAACTGGAGTTGGCCGAGCTGCGGGCCCAACTCCGGGCGGAGAAGATCTCCGAGGTGGCTGCGGAGTTCGACGGTGTGCACAGCATCCACCGGGCGGTGGAGGTCGGTTCGGTCGACGAGGTGATCTCGGCCGCCGAACTGCGGCCGAAGATCATCTCGGTGATCGAGGCAGGCCGCCGCAGCTGAGAATCCGGCAGCCGGCTCCCGGCTGCCGGATCAGCCGGCCCGGACCGCGGACTGCGGCGGGCCGGCGGGCGCCTGCCGGTGGGTCCGGTGGAGGACGATCAGCAGCAACGCGATGCTGATGACGCCGATCACGATGTGCACCACCCAGCTGTTGATCCCGTCCCAGCAGGCGTGCAGGATCACCGCCAGCAGGAAGGCCAGCACGGCCAGGACGACGGCCCGCCCTCGGTGGCGGGCCCACGGGATCCGCCAGATCGCAGCCACCGTGACACCGGTCCAGGCGACGTGACCGGCAGGGACGAGCAATGCGCGCAGCAACAGGGTCTCGTCCACCGCGGCCAGACTGCGCGCCTGCAGCAGGGCGGTGAAGCCGTAGCCCATCGTCTCCAAGGTGGCGAACCCCATACCGGCGGCGATGCCGATGATCACCCCCGACTGCTGACGCCGACTGGGCAGGACTGCCAGCAGCGCCAGCGGCACGATCAGTTTGGCGAACTCCTCGATCAGCCCGATGCCGATCACCGGCAAGGCTCCCAGCTGGCGCGCGGTGTCGTACTCCCAGATCCCGGCGGTGACCGTGCCGATGATGCCGCCGCCGAGGACGGCGACCAGCACCGGGCCGGCGGTGGAGCCCAACCCGGCTCCGGTCCCCCAGGCGAAGACCAGCACCGCCAGCGGTACGGTCACCGAACCGAGCAGGATCAGTGTCGGGAAGAAGTTGATGTTCTCGGTCGCCACCAGCGCCCGAAGGACCACGATGTAGGCGACGATGCCGACGACCAGGACCCCGATCCAGGCCAGCCGTCGGGCCAACCTGTGCTCGGGTGCAGCAGCGAGTGTCATGGGGAGCTCCTCTCGGCACCAGACTGCCACTTCAGCTGCGCCTTCTGGCCGATCTCACGAAGTCCGCCGGACGATCGAGCGGATCGATGGATCACAGTGGCCTGATGAGGAGGGCCCGTGGATCCGCTACGGTGCCCGCGATGATCGTCACCTCCGGAACTGCAGCCCCGGGTGCCACTGCGGCAGTCCTGGATCAGTTGCGGAGGTCAGCATCTCGCGCGCAGTCCCGCTGCGGGGTTCGGCCGGGAGCAGGCCCCGTCGACGTAGGGCAGGCATCACCTGTTCGATGAAGTCGACATAGCCGGCCGCACCGCCGTACATGTTCTCGACCAGGATTCCGTCGATGTCGGTCGCCTCGACGAGTTCCTCCACCTGATCGGCAATCGACTCCGCCGTGCCGGTGAAACGGACACCGCCGAAGGTGGTCGGGAGGAGATCCATCACCTCACCGATCGTCGGCGAGGTTCCGTCCTCGTTTCGCCACATCGTCACCATCGTCTGTCCCACTTCGGTGGAGACATCGTCGAGTGTCTGCTCCGGGTCGTACTGCGTCAGGTCAACACCCGACCAACCGAGGAACAGCGCCGCTGTGGCTTCTCTGGTGGGGGTGGAGGTCAGCTCAGCTCGGAGGCGGTCGGCCTCCTCTTCGGTCTCAGCGACCACGAAGCTCGCACCGTTGACGATCTTCAGCGAATCCGCCGGTCGGCCCGCCGCCACCACCTTGTCCCGCAGCCTTTTCACCGTCTTGACCAGCCGAGCAGGGTCCCGGTCCTGGGTGAACACGCATTCTGCGTATCTCGCCGCGAAATCCGTGCCCGCGTTCGACGTTCCTGCTTGGAACAACGTCGGCGTCCGTTGCGGTGAAGGTGTGGCCTGGTAGTACCCGTCGAAGTGGAAGTAGTCCCCGTCGAAGACGATCCGATGAACCTTCTGCGGATCTGCGAAGACCTTCGCAGCCTTGTCGGCGATCAGTGCACCGTCTTCCCATGCCCCCTCCCACAGTTGGAGCATCAGCTGCATGTACTCATCCGCTCTGGCGTACCGCTCATCGTGCGGAGTCACCTCTCCCAGGTCCAACAGCCGCACCAATGCCTGTTGGTTGTCACTGGTGACGATGTTCCACGCAATCCGCCCTTCGGTGAGGTGATCGAGTGTGGTGAAATCCCGAGCATTCAGCAGCGGTCGCTGAGCGGTGGTCGATGCAGTCGCCACCAGCGCGATTCGTGGCACCGCCGCCCCGATGGCCGCCATGAGCAGCGTCGGATCATGCACCGGGAACTGCACCGCCTCCCGAATGACCGCCTCGGGCACTTCACCGTCGTCGTTCATCGGATAACCCACTGCTTCGGCCAGGAAGAAGAAGTCGAACCCACCGGATTCAACCGTCCTCACCAGGTCGAGCCAGAAATCCAGTCTTGCGAAATCCTTGGTCTCCGCGCGGGGGTGATGCCACGTGTTGGCAATGAAGTTCGGCGTGAACTCCTCGAAAGCACCAATGACGAGTTGTTTGGGCACAGCCCCTCCTGCGATAACTTTGACGAATCACTTGAATCGTATACAGAGTATTCTCGTCCCGACAAGCGCTCAGCACCGAAGACGCCAGGGATAGAGTCGAGCTGTGGAGAATGCATCGGAAACCGATCCCGCACCGATCGCCCTGGCCATCGGTGCGGCCGTCCGAGACGCCAGGAAGCGCCGACAGCTGTCGACCCGGGAGCTGGCTGCCAGCATCAGCGTCTCACAACCGTTCATCTCCAACATCGAGAACGGCAAGATCTTCCCCAGTCTTCGCACACTGAGTGTGATCGCAGAGACGATCGGAGTGTCGATCGACGAGCTCCTCCCTGCCCGGGCCGAACTGCAGCGGGTCGATGGCACACGCGGTATGCGTCAGCGGCGAGCTGGAGAGCCACCCGATCGAGCGTTGACAGTGAGCCCCATCTCGTTGCTCCAGGCACATCGAATCCAGCTCCGCGCACACGAGACCGAGAGCCATCCGTTCCTGCACGACGGCAGCGACTTCCTCTACGTACTCGAGGGCTCACTCGACCTCCTGCGAGAAGGCCTCCTCCCCCACAGACTCGACGCCGGGTGCTGGATCGGGATCGACGGCACCGTTCCCCATCGCCTGCGTGGGGCCGGGGACGCCGGAGGAACGGCATTCCTGGTCGCGACTCACGGGCACCACCTGGACGAAACCCGACCCCGATGACTTCACCGGACGAACTGGATCACGGCGTCGGCGCCCGCCTTCGCGAGTTGCGCACGCTCCGCGGGTTGTCGACCCGAACCTTGGCCGACCTCTCCGGCGTCTCCCAGCCCACCTTGTCGAACATCGAGAACGGCCGCACCCTGCCCAGCATCCGCTACCTCTACGCCCTCGCCGAGGCACTCGGAACGGGGCCCGGAGCCCTCCTCCCGCCCAACGACAACAGCACCCAACCGGGCGGCCACCAGCTGACCGGCGAAGACGAGGAGATCGACAACCCCGTACACATGGAACTGCTGTTCGCCGCCAGCGACAGTCCCTTGGAGGCGTACCTGATCCAGCAGGCCGCCGGCTATCGGGACCCTCGTCAGTTCGGTCATCCGGGCGAGGATCTGATCCACATCCTCGACGGCGCGGTCACCTTGGTGTTCGGATCGAAACGCATGTGGTTGCGGCACGGTGACACCGTCCGTCTCAACGGCGCCGTCCCACACTCCTTCACCACCGGCCCCGATGCAGGAGTGCGAGCACTGATCGTGACCTGCCGTCTTCCCTCGATCGATAACTCAGACAAATCGTTACTTGTCTGATCCTCCGTCTAAACACAATAGAAACAGAGCCCTCGTAGCGTGACAGCCGAACCGGACCTGCCCGGCACGCCTGTACGAGATGAAGGTGACCATGCACACAACTTCGCGCCGCCATGCACGCCGAACGGCAGCTGTCCTCCTGAGTGCCGGAAGCCTCTTCCTGGCGACAGCTTGCACGGGGGGTGACTCCGGGGAGTCCGTCGGCGGCGATACCAGCGAGGCGCCGACGATGGCGATCATCTACTATCCCCAGTTCCTCGACGGATCCTGGGGTGAGGCCGCGCTCACCGGCGGCGAGCAGCTGCTCGAAGAGGGTGCCATCTCCGATCTCGCCACCCAGGAGAACATCGAACCCGGCAGCGGCGCCGTCGACGCCTTGCGCGACTATGCCGATCAAGGCTACGACATCGTGGTCGCCCACTCGTTCAACTACGGCGATGACGTCAAGCAGGTCGCATCGGAGTATCCCGAGACGCTCTTCGTCTACGCGGGCGGCTTCGGTGATGTGGCAGGCAATGTGGGCGACTACTCCCAGCCGTTCTACGAACCCTCCTACCTGATGGGGATCCTCGCTGCCGGTTACCAACCGGAGGGCAACGTCGGCGGCGCTTCCGGGTTCGACATCCCCGTGTGCCGAGGTATGTACAACGCCTACCTCGACGGCGCACAAGAAGTTCGTCCCGAGGTGACGGGGTCGTACGTGGCCGTCGGCGACTGGGAGGACGTCCAACTGGCCACGGAGACCGCCAATGCCCAGGCCGACGCGGGTGCGACGATGTTCGTCGGCTGCGGCCAGGGCCCGACCTTCGGTCAGATCGAAGCCGCGAACCAACGTGATCTCACCGCAGTCGGTTACACCGGCGACATGTCAGGCCGTTCCGACCGGGTCGTCGCATCCTTCACCTGGAACCTTGCCGAGGTGTTTCGCCTGATGGTGGCCGATGTCGAGGGCGGTTTCGACGGGCAGGCCGGTTACTACGAGGCCAAATACGCCGACGGCGCGATGACAGTCGTCGTGAACCCGGCCGCCGAGAGCGCCATCACCGACGAGGCGATGCAACTGTTCACCGAACAGGAAGCAGCGATGCGTGACGGCAGCCTGATCCTCGAGGAGAACACCGAGTGACCCCGGCGGCCCCCGCGGTGATCGCCTCCGGAAAGAACCTGACCAAACGCTACGGTTCGGTCACCGCACTCGACTCGGTGGACATCGAACTCCACGCAGGTGAGATCCACGCACTGATCGGCGAGAACGGTGCCGGGAAGTCGACACTGACGAAGATTCTGGCCGGCCTCGAATGGCCAACCACGGGAATGCTCAGCCTCGGAGGAAAGCCCGCGAACCAGATTTCTCGACAAACGGCAATCGAGTTGGGAATAGGGCTGGTCCAGCAGCACTTCACCCTGATCCCGACTTATACGGCCGAGGAGAACCTCGCCCTTTCTCGTCCGACAGGAGCCCTGCGGGAAAGCCGGTCCGCGTTGGTCGGGCGGCTCACGAAACTGACCGAACGGTACCAATTGCCGGTGCGCCCACGGATCGCCGCACATCAACTCTCGGTGGGCGAACGGCAGCGGCTCGAGATCCTGCGAGCCCTCGACTCCGAGGCCCAGGTGCTGCTGTTGGATGAACCGACAGCAGTCCTCGTGGATGCCGAATCCGTGCGGCTGATGAAGCTGTGCCGCGAACTGGCCGAGGAAGGCCGCGCGATCATGATCGTGACCCACCGGCTGTCGGAGGTGATGAGCACTGCCGACCGGCTCACAGTGCTTCGGCAGGGCCGAGTCGTGCTGCAGTCCGACACCCCAGGTCGCTACACCAAGTCACAACTGGCAAAGGCAATGATCGGGGATGCCGCCGACTCACAGATCGACCGTGCACATCATCGACCCCGCGTCGACGAGAAGCCTGCGGTACTGAGTGTGGAGAGTGTCACGCATGGCCGCCTGACCGATTGCAGCTTCGACCTCCATCCCGGGGAGATCGTCGGAATCGCAGGTGTCGACGGAAACGGCCAAGCCGAACTGGAGACGCTTCTCTGCCGTCTGGCCACCCCCGACGAAGGTCAGGTCACCTGGCACGAGCGACGCTTCCGCGCCGGGCATCCACGCGATCGCCCCCTTGCCGGTATCGCCTACATTCCGTCCGATCGCCACCAGAGGGCTCTGGCCTCGCCACTCAGTCTCGCCGACAATCTGGAGTTGGGCAGGGGCCGCCCTTGGCGGGCCGCCAAGCGTCAGCGGCTCGCCCAATGGGCGGAGCCACTGGAGACCTGGGACGTTCGCGGGGGTACACCGAGGACACCAGCTGGCCGCCTGTCCGGTGGGAATGCGCAAAAGGTCGTACTGGCTCGGGAGATGGCTGCGGACCCGGACGTCGTGGTGGCCGCTTATCCGACCCGTGGTCTGGATCCCGGTGCAGCGACCCTCATCGCTCAGAGGATCCTTTCGGCGGTCGCCGACAGGCATGCCTGTGCGGTCTGGTTCGGGTCCGAGCTCGACGAATTGCTTGCCGTTGCCGACCGGATCATTGTTCTGGTGACCGGGCAACGCTCCGTCGAGTTCCATCCTCCGTTCGACCGCGACCTCCTGGGAGAGGCGATGGCCGGAATGGTCGGCGAGACCGAATCAGCAACCCCTCCTCCACCGGGTTCGGCCGATCGGATGGCCCCTGACCGTGAAGCCTGATCTCTCCAGCAAGAAGGCTCCGCCGTCCGAGGACGATCATCTCGGGTCTGCGAACCGTGTGGACACCTACGCGCAACGCCTGCTGCTGATTCTCCGCCGTCCGGCAGTCGAGTCGATCCTTCTGCCGATTGCCGCGATCGTTCTCGCGCTTCTCGTCGGCGCAGTCCTGTTGTCATTGCAGTCGGTGCCCGTGGTCGATGCCTACCGACAGGTGGTGAGGGGGGCCTTCGGCACGCCACGGGCTCTCACCAGTACGGCCACGACTGCAGTCCCCTTGATCCTGATCGGTCTTGGCGTCGCCTTGGCCTATCGGGCCGGATTGATCACCATAGGCGCCGAAGGGCAGTTTCTCGTCGGAGCCGTTTCCTCCGTTGCCGTGGTCACGGCACCCGGTGTCGCGCAATCGCTCCCCGGACCTGCACTGGTTGTCCTGGGACTCGTCGTTGCCGGCGTCTCCGGAGCGACCTGGTCGATCCTGAGCGCGTGGCTCAACATCCAGTTCGGCGCGTCGGTCGTCATCACCAGCTTGCTGCTCAACTACGTCGCGCAAGCGATCGTCGCCTGGTCGATCCGCGTGGGCATACCCGATCCTGCCGCATACACCCCGCAGAGCCGACCCATCGGAGCCGCCGAGTTGCCGTCCTTCCCGGGCACCAACCTGCATCTGGGGGCTCTGATCGCAGTTCTCGCGGTGCTGGTCGTCGCCGCTGCCCTGGCTCGCGGTCGTCTGGGTCTTCGCATCGATGTGATGGGCAGCAGCCCCGAGGTCTTGCAGACCCAAGAGATCTCCACTCGTCGCTACGCGGTCCTCGTTCTGGGGCTCGCCGGCTTGCTCGCGGGAATCGCTGGCTTCGTGGAGGTGGCCGGAGTGAGCGGCAGGATTGCCGGCGGGTTCAGTGGTGCGGTCGGTTTCACCGCGATCATGGTTGCTCTGCTCGGTCGTCTGCATCCGATCGGCGTCTTGCTGGCCGGAACGTTGATGGCTGCGCTCAGTGTGGGATTCGCCTCTGCGAGTCGGTCGGAACGGATCCCGACGACGACCGTCGACATCCTGCAATCGCTGGTGATCTTGTTCTTCGTGATCGGGTCCGCTGTTCTGGAGCAACGAAAGGCTGGCCGATGACATTCGATATGGCCTTGGTAGTCGCAGTGGCGGCGGCAACCCTGCGGCTCGCCATCCCGGTCGCCGTCGCTGCCCTGGGTGAGTTGATCAACGAACGGGCGGGGGTGTTGAACCTTGGTGTCGAGGGAAGCATGCTCGTCGGCGCCTATGCCGGTTACACCGCTGCACTTGCCGCAGGATCCGCCTGGGTCGGATTGATCGTCGGCATCGTCGTCGGGGCCTTGGCGGGAACGCTGCTGGCGACCTTGATGGTCGGTCTGGGCACCAATCAGATCGTCACCGGACTCGCGTTCACGATTCTCGCGTCAGCGGTGACCACTTTCCTCTTCGAGCTCAGTTACACCATCGGCGCAGCCCCTCCCCGGGTGGTCGGTCTCGGGCTACCGCAACTGGTCGCGGTGACTCTTGTCTGTCTGCTGCTGGTGTGGTTCTGGCTGGAGCGGACCAATTCGGGAATGCGGCTGGGAGCAGTTGGCGAAGAACCCGTCGCGGCGGAGACACTCGGCATTCCTGTGATCAAGACTCGCTTCCTGGCCCTGATCGGCGGCAACGCCCTTGCCGGGCTGGCCGGCGCGTTACTCGTGTGCGGGCCGCTCGGGATCTTCGTCCAGGATGTCACCGCGGGTCGCGGCTGGATCGCTCTGGCCTTGGTGGTCTTCGCCCGCTGGAAACCGGTCCCGGTCCTGTTGGGCTCCCTGCTCTTCGGGTTCTGCGACGCGATGCGACTGCGTCTGCAGACGGTGGCGACCGACGTCCCCTACGAGCTGTTCCTCGCACTGCCCTACCTGGTGACCATTGCCGCCCTGGTGATCGGTGGTCGCGCCCGCCTCGCCCCGGCGGCCCTTGGCACCACATTTCATCCGCGACGGACCGGCTAGCACCGACCGCGTCGCCCTGTCCCACCCACGGAGGAAGCATGCAACTGAGTTCGACCGGGTTCGCACTCGACCTACCCGGCTGGATCGATGCGGCACTGGATCAGGTTCCACCGGCAGTACCCGATCCCACCGACCGCATGCGGCTGGTGCACACTCTCGCCGACCGCAACTGGCGCGAAGGCAATGGTGGACCGTTCGCGGCGCTGGTGGCCGAATCCGCGACCGGACGGATCGTCTCCGTCGGCGTGAACGTCGTCCTCGCGAGCGGAATCAGCCTGGCGCACGCCGAAGTCATGGCCATCGGCACCGCGCAAGCGGCTCTCGGACACTGGGATCTTTCCGACACCGGTGCGGGATCGCTGGAACTGGTCGTGAACTGGCGCCCATGTGTGCAGTGTTACGGGGCCACACTCTGGTCCGGCGTGCAACGACTGGTCGTTGCCGGATCGGGGCCCGAGCTCGAGTCGATCACGACCTTCGATGAAGGCCCGATGCATCCGGATTGGGACCACCAGTTCCGGCAGCGCGGCATCGAGGTGGTCGACGGCGTACTGCGCGACGAGGCCCTGGCGGTGTTCTCGGAGTACCGTCGCGCGGTCGACACCGGTGCGATCACCGTCTACAACGCCCGAAACGGTGCCGAAGCATGAGTTGGGACCACCCGTGGGCCGAGAGCGCTCTGCCGCTCGACCAAGATCATCCACCCGTGGCAATCGTGCCGCCGGTTCCCACGGACCCGGCGGCCTTACGGGGGATGTTCGCCCAGCACCCCGACGGCATCACCGCCGTCGCTGCTTGTCCCGACGGCGCAACCCCGGTGGGAATGGTGGTCACGTCCTTCTCCGTGGGCATCTCCTTCGACCCGCCGCTGGTGCTCTTCTCAGCGCAGTCGTCATCGCGCACCTGGCGACAGCTCGCCGGTGCATCTCGACTCGGCGTATCGGTTCTCGCGGCACAACATGCCGTTGCCGTTCGCCAACTCGCCTCTCGCAGTGGAGACAGGTTCGCGGGCATCGACATCCATCGCACGGAGTCGGGCGCGGTCTTCGTCGACGGCGCACGACTGTGGCTGGAGTGTTCGATCTACAGCGAAACCGAGGTGGGCGACCACCGCTTGGTGTTGCTGGAGGTCCATTCGGCGAGCAGTCATCGGACCGCCGCTCCGTTGATCTATCACGATCACCAGACTCTCGTCCTCGACACCGAACCGGGGTGACGACGGGACAGCCCTAGTCCCACCACGGGGCCAGAGCCCGATCAGGACAGCTTGGCCAAGATCAACTCCCGGACCTTGCCGGCATCGGCCTGTCCGCGCATCTCCTTCATCACGGCCCCGATCAGCGCACCGGCTGCGGCGACCTTGCCACCGCGGATCTTCTCCGCGACGTCCGGATTCGCCTCGATCGCCCGGTCCACGGCATCGCCGAGGGCCGAATCATCGGAGACCACGGCCAGTCCCCGGGCCTGCACCACCTCGGCCGGCGTACCCTCCCCGGCCAGCACCCCTTCGAAGACCTGCCGGGCGAGTTTGTCGTTCAGCGTGCCTGCGTCGACCAGCTTCTGGATCTCGGCCACCTGCACCGCGGTGATCGCCAGGGCCTCCAGCTCCACACCGGCCTCATTCGCCCGCCGGGCGAGTTCGGACAGCCACCACTTGCGGGCGGACTGCGGGCTGGCGCCGGCGGTGACGGTCTCCTCGATCAGGTCGATCGCACCGGCGGCCACCACATCGCGGAGCTCGAGCTCGCTGAACTGCCAGGCCTCGGCGAGCCGCTTCAACCGCACGTTCGGCGGTTCGGGCAGCGTCTGCTGCAACTCCGCGACCCACTCCCGGCTCGGTGCGATCGGCACCAGGTCGGGCTCGGGGAAGTACCGGTAGTCCTCGGCGGTCTCCTTCGACCGGCCGGCAGTGGTGATGCCCTCACCCTCCTGCCAGTGCCTGGTCTCCTGGTTGATCATGCCCCCATCGGTCAGCACCTGCGCCTGCCGGGAGATCTCATAGGCCACCGCCCGCTCCACCGACCGCAGCGAGTTCACGTTCTTGGTCTCGGTCCGGGTACCGAACTCGGTGGTGCCGACCGGGCGCAATGACACATTCGCGTCGCAGCGGATGTTGCCCTGTTCCATCCGTGCATGGGAGACCCCGAGCGCCTTCATCAGCTCGCGGATGTACTGCACATAGGCCCGCGCCACCTGCGGCGCCTTGGCCCCGGTCCCCTCGACCGGCTTGGTGACGATCTCGATCAGCGGTACGCCGGCCCGGTTGTAGTCCAGCAGCGAATGGTCGGCACCGTGGATCCGGCCGGTGGCACCACCGACGTGCAACGACTTGCCGGTGTCCTCCTCCATGTGCGCGCGCTCGATCCCGATCCGTACCTGCTCACCGTCGACCTCCAGGTCGACATGGCCGTCGAAGGCGATCGGCTCGTCGTACTGGCTGATCTGGAAGTTCTTCGGCATGTCGGGATAGAAGTAGTTCTTCCGCGACATCCGGCACCATTCGGCGATCTCACAGTTCAGTGCCAGGCCGATCCGGATCGCCGACTCCACCGCCTTGCCGTTGATCACCGGCATACCACCGGGGAGCGCCAAGCAGGTCGGACAGGTCTGGCTGTTCGGCTCGGCGCCGAACTCGGTGGAGCAGGCACAGAACATCTTCGACGCGGTGTTCAACTCGACATGGACCTCCAGGCCCATCACCGGGTCGAAGTTCTCCAGTGCGGTGTCGAATTCCATGATCGACTCGGTCATGATCACTTCACCTCCAGCTTCGCCAGGCCCCACTCATCGGTCAGCTCGCGTTCCAGTGCCGCTCCCACGGTGTACAGGCGGTCATCGGCCATCGCCGGGGCCATCACCTGGAAACCGACCGGCAGGCCGTCGTCGGCACTGACACCGACCGGGAAGGAACCGGCACTGACCCCGGCCAGGTTGGCCGGGATCGTGCAGAGGTCGTTCAGGTACATCGCCAGCGGGTCGTCGACCCGCTCGCCGAGGTTGAACGCCGTCGTCGGCGCGGTCGGGCTGACCAACACATCGACGGTGTCGAAGGCGGCGTCGAAGTCGTTCTTGATCAAGGTCCGCACCTTCTGCGCCGAGCCGTAGTACGCGTCGTAGTAGCCGGCCGACAAGGCATACGTACCGAGGATGATCCGCCGCTTCACCTCGTCACCGAAACCGGCCTCACGAGTCAGGTTCATCACTTCCTCGGCCGAGCGCACACCGTCGTCGCCGACCCGCAGTCCGTAGCGCATGGCATCGAAGCGGGCCAGGTTGGACGAGCACTCCGCGGGCAGGACCAGATAGTAGGCCGCCAGCGCGTGGACGAAGTTCGGGCAGGAGACCTCGATCACCTCCGCACCCAGCGACTCCAACAAGGCGACGGTCTGGGTGAACTTCGACTGCACACCGGGTGCGTACCCCTCGCCGCCGAGCTCGCGGACCACACCGATCCGCATTCCGGTGACGTCACCGTTGCGAGCGGCCTCGACGACGGCCGGCACCGGGGCGTCGATGGAGGTGGCATCACGCGGATCGTGACCGGCGATCACCTCATGCAGCAATGCGGTGTCGAGCACCGTGCGCGCGCACGGTCCCGGGGTGTCCAACGAGGAGGCCAGGGCGATCAGACCGTACCGGGAGGTCCCGCCGTAGGTCGGCTTCACCCCGACCGTACCGGTCACCGCACCGGGTTGGCGGATCGATCCGCCGGTGTCGGTACCGATCGCCAACGGCGCCTGGCGGGCGGCCAGGGCAGCGGCCGAACCACCGCCGGAACCACCGGGGATCTTGGTCAGGTCCCACGGGTTGTGGGTGGGTCCGTAGCCGGAGTTCTCGGTCGAGGACCCCATGGCGAACTCGTCCATGTTGGTCTTGCCCAGGATCACCAGCCCGGCATCGACCAGCCGCTGGGTGACGGTGGCGCTGTAGGGCGGGCGCCAGCCCTCGAGGATCCGCGACCCCGCGGTCGTCGGTACGCCACGCTGGGTGAGCACATCCTTCAGCGCCAGCGGTACACCGTCCAGGGGCCCGCGGGACTCCGCGGCGGCGCGTCGCTCGTCGGCGGCGGCTGCGGCGGCCAGGGCGCCGTCGGTGTCGACATGCAGGAAGGCGTGGATCGCCTCGTCGGTCTCGGCGATCCGGTCCAGATGGACCTGGGCGATCTCGGTGGCGCTGACCTCACCGGTCGCGACCAACTCGCCCAGCCGGGAGGCGGTGGAGTCCAGCAGTTCGTTCACTGCTCCTCCCCCAGGATCCGCGGTACGCGGAATCGCTCGTCCTCTACCGCGGGGGCGCCCGACAACGCCTGTTCGGCCGGCAGCGACGGCTCGACCCGATCCGGCCGGAAGACATTGCTCCGTGGCAGGGGGTGCGAGGTGGGGGCGATGTCGGCACCACCGGCCACCGTGCTGACCTGGGCCACGGACTCCAGGATCACCTCCAGCTGCGGGGCCAACCGCTCCAGTTCGGAGGTGGTCAACTCGATCCGTGCCAGCTTGCCCAAGCGGGCGACATCGGCTGCGCTGAGTCGGTTTGCTGAAGTCGCGTTCGCCACGAAGTGTGTCCTCTCGACTGCTTGATGATGTCCCACCGTCGGTGGGACGAACTCGACGAACCCCCGGCGCTCGAAGCGGGGAATTCGGGGTTCGGAGCGAGAATAGTGCGCCGCTCCCGACGCTGCTAATCGCAGCACTCCACTGCACGCGAGAACCGCCGCCCACCGGTCTTCGGGTGGACGGCGGTCCTCGCCTCGGTCAGTGCCCGCCGATCGGTCGAAAATCGGTCGGCGGGTCACTCACCCTCGCTTCACCGGCGGGTTGTCCTCACTGCCGCCGGCGGCTCAGCGCGTACCCTCCGCCGATCAGTGCGGCACCGGCCAGAAGTCCGGGGATCACCACACTGGCGGCACCGGTGTCGGCCAACGGCGGACGATCGCCGTCGGTGTCGGTGCTGGACGAGCTCGAGGGCGCGGTGGACGGGCTCTCGCTCGACTCCTCCGAGGGGCTCTCGGTGGGCTCGGACGAGGGCGGCGTCGACTCGGTCGGGCTCGGGGCCGACTCGGTCGGGCTCGGGGCCGACTCGGTCGGCATCGGGGTCGGCGTCGGCTCCTCCACCGGGTACTTGCCGTTCACCGTCGAGGAGTCGTAGGCCAGGGTGAAGATGGCCTCGGCGATCGACGGGATGAAGATGTCCAGCGCCTCGGTGGAGACGTTGTCGATGTCGTCCTCGGGGCTGTGGTAGTTCGGGTCGTAGGGAATGCCCTCGGTACCGCCGAACATCTCCACCTCTTCGGCGGTCTTCGAACCATCGGCACCGGAGAAGATGCCGCCGGCGGCGACACCGTTGTCGATGAAGGCCTGGTAGTCCGAACGACCGCTGAACTCCGAGTCCACCCACGGCTGGCCATCGGCATCGAAGTTGTCGGTGAACAGGCTCTCGATCTGGATCGAGCCCTCCGGCACCTCGACCGGGGCGGTGTAGGTGGACTCATCGGCGTCGTAGACCCCGACGCTGTAGTTCGGCGAGGCAACCATGTCGAAGTTCAGGTAGCCGACCATGTTCTCCAGCGCCGCCGGATCGTTCGCCGCCAGATCGTTGACGTAGTGGGTGGAACCGAGCAGCCCGTTCTCCTCCGCGCCCCAGAAGGCGAAGCGGACCTTGTTGTTGATGATCTCGGGGTTCTCCCGCAACTGCAGTGCGGTCTCCAGCAGCACCGCGCTGCCCGAAGCGTTGTCGTTGATCCCGGCGCCTTCCAGCACACCGTCCAGGTGCGCTCCGGCGACCACCACGTTGTCCTCGCGACCCTCCGGGGTCTCGGCCAACAGGTTCCAGGTGTCCCGGACCTCGACCAGGGCGTCGTGGTCCATGGTCAGCTCGGCGGTCTCGAGCTGCTCCAGCAACGACGCACCGAACTCCGGGGTGGTGCCGTAACCGGGGATCTGGGCGTCGGTCGGCGAACCGTAGGTGCCGTTCAGGATGCCGGCTTCGTTGTTGTAGACGATCACCCCGACCGCACCGGCGACTCCGGCCGATTCCGACTTCTGGGCGAAGGCGCAGGTGCCGCGGCTGACGACCACGAAGGCACCCTCGGCGCTGGCGTCGTAGTCGGTCGGCTCACAGCCCTGGTTCGCCTCGTCGATGGCCTTGGCCAGACCGGCGGTGATCGGGCCGTCGGTGCTGGGCGAGTAGGCCATGGAGATCGCATCGGTCTCCGGGACCGCCTCCCCGTCGAGTTCCAGGGAGGAGGAGATGACCTGCTCGAAGGGGAACGAGAAGGCTTGCCGTTCGACCTCGTACCCGGCATCGCTCAAGGTGCTCTCGACGTAGGCGAGGGAAGCCTCGTACCCCGGTTCACCGGCGGCCCGGTTGCCGTCGTTGGCATCGGCGATGTCCTGGAATTCCTGCAGGTGATCCATCACCGCGTCCGTGCTCACCGTCGCGACCAGGTCGTCGAGGTTCGGGGGTACGGCGGCGAAGGCCGGTACGGTGACCGCCATCGCCACGGCAGTCGTGGCCGCGGCCACCACTGCTGAGGACTTCCGCAATTTCATCTCACTCCTGAGGGCTCAGGACGCACCGGGGGGCGCGTTCTCGGGGGCGGGAAGGCTGACCCCGAGCTAAGCGTTTCTTCTCCGTTCCATGTGAATTTCACGGCTGATCGTGATCCAACCGTGACCAAACACCGGAAGAACACGAGAACCCGGAGACTGCTCGGGGCGGAGTCCGCGATTCGTTGGACCATGTCGGACTGGTCGGGGATGATGGAGTGGTGTTCTTGATGCGCGTGTCCCTGCCCGACCGACCTGGCTCCCTCGGTGCCGTCGCCTCGGTGGTCGGCACTGTCGGCGGAGACATCCACGCCGTCGAGGTGGTGGGCCGACACGACGGGCACGCGATCGATGACTTCATGCTCGCACTGCCGCCGGGAACCATGCCCGATGAGCTCGTCAGCGCCTGCACCGCCGTCGAAGGGGTACGGGTGCTGTGGTTCTCCCGCTACCCCGAGGGTGACGGCCTGGAGGCCGACATCGAGACCCTGGAGCGGATGACCGCCAGCCCCGAGCAGGCCCCTCAGCTGCTCACCGCCGCGGCACCGGCGGTGTTCCACTGCGAATGGGCGGTGCTGGTCAACCGACAGACCCTCGAACAGGTCTACGGCTCCGACATGGCGCCGGACTTCACCGCCGAATCACTGCAGGCCCTGGGCTCCCTGGAGGAGCTGACCACCATGGAGCTGGCCGAGGGGTGGCTGCCCGATTGGGGTGACGCCGTCCTGGCCGCGGCTCCGGTGCGGGCGGACCTGGCGCTGGTCGTCGGGCGTCAGGGCGGGCCGACCTTCCTGCCCTCGGAGCTGGCCCGGATCCGTCACCTGGCGGCGATGGCCGGCTGAGTGTCCCGGACGACCCGCGCCCGAGACGGTCAGGTCAAGGAGTGATCAACGGATCCAGGCCGAAGCCGATCCGTCCGGTGAGCAGATAGTAGTTCAGCCAGCCGGTCGCGAACAGCACCAGCAGGGCGGCCACGAAGACGAACGGCACCCAGAACCGTTGCCGCTTCTTCGCCGTCGTTCCCGGTACTTCGGTCGGGCCCCATTCCCCCAGCCTGGGACGCACCCGCGAGGGAGTGGAACCGCTGAGATTCAGATCCGAGAACACCCGCTCGACTGTACCGGGCGCAGGTTCGGATCCGGAGCGGCGGCGACCCATCCTGCGAATCTGTGAGCCAGTTCACCCGAGCTGCCGTCCCGGTCTGCTGAGTCCTGGCCACATGAGTTCTGGCCACATGAGTTCTGGCCTGCCGGGTTCCTCCCAGCCGCATCGACGGCGTAGCGTCGGCCCGAGACCAGCGGGAGGGAGGAGCGCCGAACTGTGGACGACCTGCTACTGGAGCGCATCCTCGGTGCGGTGGAATTGATCCCACCCGGCCGGGTGGCCAGTTACGGCGACATCGCCCGGGTGACCGGGACCAGCCCGCGGCTGGTCGGTCGGGTGATGAGCACCTGGGGAGCCGATGTTCCGTGGTGGCGGGTGGTCAACGCCACCGGTGACCATCCGGTACGTCCGGCCGAACGCTGGCTGGCGCACTGGCGCGAGGAGGGTATCGCGGTCAAGGCGAGCGGCAGGGGCTGCCGGATCACCGCACACCGGGTCGACCTGGAAGACCTGCACCGTCAGTGGGAAGCACACATCGCGAGGATCGTCGAGGACGATCCGGGCCGGGCCTGAAGTAGTCCCGATCCCGGACGAAGGCTGCTACTGCTCGATCCGGGCCATCTCCGCGGCCGCCTCCGGACCCCGTTCGATCAGCACGGCGAAACCCTCGGCGTCCAGGATCGGGCGTTTCAGCGCGACCGCCTTGTCGTACTTCGACCCCGGTGAGTCCCCGACCACCACGAAATCGGTCTTCTTCGACACCGAGGAGGCCGCCTTCGCTCCCCGGGAGGTGACGGCCTCGGCGGCGCCGTCGCGGGTGTAACCGGGCAGGGATCCGGTGATCACGATGGACAACCCCTCCAGGGTCTGCTCCAGGTCGCTGCGCTCCCCCGGTTCGTCGGCCATCTCCACGCCGGCCGCGCGCCACTTGTCGATGATCGTGCGGTGCCAGTCGACACCGAACCAAGCCACGATCGAGGCGGCGATGGTCGGCCCGATCCCCTCCACCGCGGCCAACTCCTCCTCGCTGGCAGCCGCCAGGGCATCGATGCTCGGGAAGGCCGAGGCCACCTCGGGCGCCACCCCCTTGCCGATGTGCCGGATGCTCAGCGCGACCAGACAGCGGGCGAAGGGACGATGCTTGGCCTCGGCCAGGTTGGCCAGCAGTTTGTGGCCGTTCGCCGACAACGCCCCGGCCTTGGTGGTGAACAGCGGCACCCGCAGCAGCTTCTCCTCGGTCAGCGAGAACAGGTCACCCTCGTCCACCAGCAGACCGGCGGCCAACAGCGCATCGGCCGCCTGCCAGCCGAGCACCTCGATGTCCAGGGCGTAGCGTCCGGCCAGGGCGAACAAGCGTTCCCGCAGTTGCGCGGGACAGGAGCGCTGGTTCGGGCAGCGCAGATCGGCATCGCCCTCCTTCTCCGGTGCCAGCGGTGTGCCGCAGGAAGGGCACTCGGTCGGCATCACGAAAGCGCGTTCGGTGCCGTCACGCAGATCGGTGACCGGACCGAGGATCTCCGGGATCACGTCACCGGCCTTGCGCAACACGACGGTGTCGCCGATCAGCACCCCTTTGCGCCGTACCTCCGAGGCATTGTGCAGGGTCGCGTTGGCGACCGTGGACCCGGCGACGACCACCGGTTGCATCACCGCATAGGGGGTCACCCGACCGGTCCGTCCGACATTGACGGCGATGTCCAGCAGTTTCGTGGTCACCTCCTCCGGCGGGTACTTCCAGGCGATCGCCCAGCGCGGTGCCCGGGAGGTGTAACCGAGCTGGTCCTGCAGACGTCGTTCGTCGACCTTCACCACCACCCCGTCCATCTCGTGCACGAAGTCGTGCCGGTGTTCACCGGCCCAGGCGATGTAGTCGTGCACCCCGGGGAGGTCGGGCACCACCCGACGTTGTGCCGACACCGGAAGTCCGTGGCGTTCCAGGACCTCGTAGGCGGTCGACAACCGGGGCAGGTCGAGGCCCTCGACCGCACCGATCCCGTGGGCGATGAAGTCCAGTGCGCGACTGGCGGTGACCTTCGGGTCCTTCTGCCGCAGTGAACCGGCCGCCGAGTTCCGTGGGTTGGCGAACGGAGGCTTGCCGGCGGCGACCAGGGACTCGTTCAGTGCCCGGAACGCCGCCAGGGACAAGAACGCCTCGCCCCGGACCTCCAGCAGGGCCGGTACCCCGTCGGGGCCGGGCAGGAGTCGGGTGGGGATCGAGTCGATGGTCCGGACATTGGCCGTCACGTCCTCCCCGGTGTGTCCGTCACCACGGGTGGCGGCACGCACCAGTCGCCCGTCCTCGTAGACCAGATCCAGGGCCAGGCCGTCGATCTTCAACTCGCACAGGTAGCCGGACTCGGCGATCGCCTGCGCACCGACGGTACGCACCACCCGCTCCGCCCACCGATCCAGCTCGGCCGGTTCGAAGGCATTGTCCAGGCTGGTCATCGGCTGCAGGTGCACCACCGGCGCGAAGGTCGCACTCGGTGGGGCGCCGACCTGCTGGGTCGGCGAATCCGGGGTACGCAAGGAGGGGTAGTGCTCCTCCAGTGCGTTCAGCTCCCGGATGCCGAGGTCGTAGTCGGCATCGGAGATCGTCGGCGCATCCAGTACGTAGTAGCGCCAACGATGCTCGTTCAGCTCCTCGGCCAACTCCTTGTGCCGCTGGGCGTCAGCGGCCGGTGGTTGGATCGGCCCGGTGTCGGCTGCGTCTCTGTCGGCTGCGTCGTTCACGGGCCCAACCTAGCCGGGATCGCCGACACCGTGAGCGGCCCGAGACCGACCCGGTAGGGCTTCGCCGGAACGGCTTCCCCAGTCGCGGGACCTCAGTGGTGGGAATCGGGTTTGTTCTCGTTCTGTTCGTGCAGTAGCGCGGCCGCGGCAGGCCCGCGTACCGCATCGTGGGCCGAGATCTGTGGATCGTTGGCCCCGGCCTCCCGCATCTGTTCGGAGTTCAGCAGCAGGTTCAGCACGATCGCGGCGATCGCTCCGGCGGAGATCCCGGAGTCGAGGATCAAAGTCACCTGACTCGGGAACTGGGCATAGATCTCCGGTTCGACGGTGGGCAGCAGCGCGATACCGACCGACAGTGCCACCACCAGGATGTTCCGGTTGTTGAACTTGACCGTGGTCAGGGTACGGATGCCGGAGGCGGCGACCATACCGAACAGGGCGATACCGGCGCCGCCGAGCACAGGGCGGGGCACGCCCTCGACGATGGCTGCCACCTTCGGCAGCAGACCGAGCAGGATCAGGATTCCGCCGGCCATCGTGGCGACATAGCGGGAGCGGACACCGGTCAGCGAGACCAGGCCGACGTTCTGGGCGAATGCGGTGTAGGGGAAGGTGTTGAAGACACCGCCCAGGACCGTACCCAGACCATCGGCGCGCAGGCCGTCGGCGAGCTGCTTGCGCCCGACCGGCTTGTCCACGATCTCACCGATCGCGATCATGTCGCCGGTTGTCTCGGTCATGATCACGATGCCGACGATGATCATGGAGAGGATGGAGAAGAAGTCGAAGGTCGGCAGACCGAAGTGGAACGGTGTCACCAGACCGAACCAGCTCGCCTCGCCGACACCGGACCAGTCGACCATTCCCGGTACGAGCAGCGCGACCAGGGTGCCGGCCACCAGCCCCAGAAGGACCGAGGTTCGTTGCAGGGCAGGCGGCCCGAACCGCTCGATCAGGACGATGAACAACAAGGTGCCGGCGGCGAAGGCGACGTTGATCACGGGCGCCCCGGGGTTCTCCTCCGAGGCATCGCCGACGATCCAACCGGCCGCCACACTCATCAACGACAGGCCGATGATCAGGATCACCGTGCCGGTGACCAGCGGCGGGAAGAGCTTCAGCAGATAGGAGAAGAACGGCGCGACCACGATCATGAACAGACCACAGGCGATGGTCGCACCGTAGACGGCCTGGATTCCCTGGTCGGTGCCGATGGCGATCATCGGCCCGACAGCGGCGAAGGTGACACCCTGCATCAGCGGCAGCCGCACCCCGAAGCGCCAGAAGCCGACCGACTGGATGATCGTCGCGATGCCGGCGATGAAGAGGTCGGCACTGATCAGGAAGGCGAGGTCCTGGCCGGTGAAACCGAGCGCACCGCCGACGATCAGGGGGACGGCGACGGCCCCGGCGTACATCGCCAGCACGTGCTGCAGTCCCAGCGGGAACAACCGGGACAGCGGGGGAACCGAGTCGACCGAGTTGCCGGACCGGGCCGCCTTCTTGGCCGCCTTGTCGTCCTGCGGACTCGTCGTGCCCAGATCGTCGGTAGTCATGGTGGCTCCACTTCTCAGTCGTCGTGACCGGTGACACGGCGGGCTTCGTCCATCGCAGCCATCGTTGTGCTTGCTCGACGTTAGGGCCAGTGGCCTGCCCCGCGGAGCGACCCGGCACAGTTGAAGCGGACACTTAACAGGCGTGTTACGCAAGCGAAACGCGGCACACAGGATGTGTGCCGCGTTCGGCCGTGTGCCGGTCACCGACCGGCTCGTCGCAGGTGGGTCAGACCGAGGTCGGTACGTCCAGCCAGGCCTCGGGAGCCGGGTCGGCGCCGTCGCGGACGATCGTCCCCTCGATCAGGCCGTAGGGCCGGTCGTCGGCGTGGAAGACCTCGTTCGGGTTGTCGATCCCGAACTGCTCGAGGTTGTAGACGAAGTGGTGGATGTTCGGCATCGCGAACTTCACCTCGGCCAGCTCCGGGCACTGCTCGATGGCCACCTTGCCCATCGCGAACAAGGTCTGCTGCAGCGCCAGGGAGTGGACGCTGGCGAACTGTTCGAGCAGAATGCCGAGAATCTTGTCGTACAAGGCGTTGTAGTCGATGCCGGCGGCCACGGCCTCGGGCAGGAAACGCCAGCGACCGGTGACCGAGGTGGACATGATCCGGTCGTCGGTCTCGACCAGGCTGGTGTACCTGTCCCGGGGGAAGCCGTGGAACTCACTACCGGTCGACTTCAGCACCACCAGGTCCTTCACCCCACCGGTGACATGGGTGGCTCCCTCGATCACCTGCACCGTCGCCAGCCGGGTGGCCTGACCCTTGCGGACGAAGGAATGATCATGAGGTTTGCCCCCGACGGTGATCCGCTCCCAGTCGTACTGCTCGGCCTGCCACAGTCCGCCCTCGATCCACTCGAAACCCTCCACGAAGTGTTTCGACAGCTGCAGCAGGAATTCCTCGACCGAGCTCACCCCGTACTCCTTGGCGAAGGCGAAGATCGTGTTCTTCTGCGTGTCGGTGGCCACCACCAGGGAGTTGTCGCCACTGAGGTAGGAATCGACGAGTGCGGCCCCGCGGAGCTGGGAGGTGACATTCAGGTCGATGATCTCGTGCCGAGGCGTGTCCCGGACGATCCGTACCACCCGGTTCTCGGCCTTGCCGTACTTGTTCGCCCCCAGGCTCACCGAAACTTCTGCCATCGTTCAACTCCCTCTGTAGGTCGAGTATGCGAAAGGGCTGAGCAACAGCGGCACGTGGTAATGCGGTGAAGTTCCATCGCCTGCGACCTCGACACTGAACGTGATACTCACCGCAGGATAGAACGACGCAACGCCCTTCGCTGCGAAATGCTCACCTGTGGCGAAAGTCAGCGTGTAGTCACCGGCGTCGAGTCGATCGGGCCCCAGACCGGCCCGGCCGTCGTCGTCGGTGACCCCTTCGGCGACCGGGCTCCGATCGGCCCTGGTGAGTTGCAGACCGACACCGCGGGCCGGGGTACCGGTCGTCGCGTCGAGCACATGGGTGGTCAGGTGTGGCATCGAGATCTCCTTCGCTGGTGGCACTTCGGGGTCGGTTGCACTTCCGGGTCGGTGGTAATTCCGGGTGGCCACAGGATCACCGGCGAATCGTCCCGGCCCGCCGAACGGTCGTACCCGCCCTCGCACCGTTCCATGATCATCCGATCTGGGCTCGGTCGTCGGTGATCGCGGTCCGCAGCCGCAGCAGTGCGATCTCGGTCAGTTGGCCCACTGCCTCGGCGGTCTCGGCCTCGGCATCGTTACCGAGCCGGCGGTGCAGCTCGTCCAGCATCTCCTGCGGCCCCCGGCCGGCTGCCCGGATCAGGAACACCCGCCCGAACCGCTGCTCATAGGCGGCGTTGCCGGCCGCCATCGCCGTGCTCACGGCATCGTCGGCCGTGGCCATCGATGCCTGTTCCCGACGCGATGCCTCGGCCTGGGCCCCCGACGTCTCGACCCGCTGCCCGATCCGTGGGTGGTCGGCCAGCGCCGCGTCCAGTTCGTCGGCCTGCCAGCCCGCAGCCGCCTGCCGGGCTGCCACAGCCAGCGCGTCGAGGTCCGGATAGGGCCGTCCCTCCACGATCGCAGTGACCCAGCCGGGTACGTTCGCCCAGACGCCGACGAGTTCGGCGGCGCGATCGGCGGACAGGGCGTTGAACTCCGACAGCTGCATACTGCACACGGTATCGGCAGCCGGGCGGCCGGGGAGCCGAACCGATGACGGACCGCTGCGGCGGATCCGGTAACACCGGCGAAACGCGGATCTCGTAGCGTCGGGGCATGAATGTCGCGCCTGCCTCGGTCGCCGCCCCCAGGGTGTACCTGAACGGCACCTTCTCCCCCGCCACCGTGGTCATCGAGAACGGTACGATCGCCGCGATCACCCCCTTCGACCCCGGGGCCGATCTGGTGCTCGACCCCACTGCGGTGTTGTTGCCCGGTCTGGTCGACTCCCACGTCCACCTCGACGAGCCCGGACGTACCGAGTGGGAGGGTTTCGCCACCGGGACCGCGGCAGCCGCCGCGGCCGGCATCACCACGGTGGTCGACATGCCGCTCAACTCCGTACCGGTGACCACCACGCCGCAGGCCCTGGCGGTGAAGCGGGCGGCCGCGGTCGGCAAGCTGGCCGCCGATGTCGGCTACTGGGGTGGGGCGGTGCCGGAGAATCTGGGACACCTGTCCGAACTCGCCGCGGCCGGTGTGGTCGGCTTCAAGTGCTTCCTCTCCCCCTCCGGGATCGACGAGTTCGGCCATCTGGACCAAGATCAGCTACTGGCCGCGCTGACCGAACTGGCCGAGATCGATGCCACCTTGATCGTGCATGCCGAGGATCCCGCCGAACTGCCGCAGGCCGGTCCACTGGGCCGGGTCTACGCCGACTTCCTGGACTCGCGACCCGACTCCTCGGAGATCTCGGCGATCGGCACGGTGATCGAGGCCGCTTCCCGCACCGGGGCCCGGGTGCACATCGTCCACCTGGCCAGCGCCGAGGCACTGCCGCTGATCCGGCAGGCGAAGACCGACGGTGTCCGGTTGAGCGTGGAGACCTGCCCGCACTACCTGACGCTGTTCGCCGAGGAGGTGCCCGACGGCGCCGCGGCCTTCAAGTGCTGCCCACCGATCCGCGGCGGGGACAATGCCGACCTGCTCTGGGAGGCACTGCTGGACGGCACGATCGACGCCGTGGTCAGTGACCACTCTCCCTCGACCCGGCAGTTGAAGGATCTCGGTGACGGTGACTTCGGCCTGGCCTGGGGCGGGATCGCGGGACTGCAGACGGGATTCTCGGCGGTCTGGACCGCGGCCCGCGAACGCGGCATCGTCCTCGAACGCCTGCTGCCGCTGTTCACCACCGGTCCGGCGATGGTCGCCGATCTGCACGGCCTGGGGGTGATCGAGGTGGGGGCCCCGGCCAACCTGGCGATCTTCGAACCCGACACCGACTACGTCGTCGACGCCGAGGAGTTGCAGTACCGCAACCCGATCTCACCGTGGGACGGAACCAAACTGTCCGGCCTGGTCAGTCGGACCCTCCTGCACGGGCGGGTGGTCTACGACCACACCGACGGTGTGCTGGAGCGCAACGGCCGGGAGATCCTCCTGGCGCCGGCCGCCGCATCGAAGGAGAGCCCGGTATGACCCCGGCGCAGAAGTCCCCGGTGGCCGCGTCCGGATCGGCATCCTCGATCGGGCAGATCCTGCAGCCCGGCCAGGGACCGATCGACGGTGATCATTACCTGCCGGCCGGACCGGACACGGTGAGCTGGGGGCGGTTGCCATGCCGGACCGACTCGCCGGTGCTGCGGATCGCACCGGGTCAGAGCGTCACCATCGACACCGTCAGTCACGAGGGAGTCCTGGAGGACCAGGGCAAGGACCCCCTGACCTACTTCACCGGACACGGTGTGCCTGCCGACCAGGTGCTGACCGATGCCATCGCCATCGCCGCCGAACTCGCCCGCGATCCGATCGCCGACGGTCCGCATGTGGTGACCGGACCGATCCTGGTCGAGGGGGCCCGGCCCGGTGACCTGCTCAAGATCACCGTGGAGCGGCTGCTGCCACGGGTGCCGTACGGCGTGATCTCCAACCGCCACGGCAAGGGTGCGTTGGTTGGTGAGCTCCCCCGTGCCGAGCACAACGTCAGTGTCTTCACCCCGGTGATCGAATCCGGTGGCGCGCTGTTCGGCAGCCTGCCACTGAGCGAGGGGGGCGCGGCCGAGGTCAGCTTCGCCCTGGCCCCCTTCCTCGGCACCATGGGGTTGGCCGTGGACAGTGATCAACATCCGCATTCGGTACCGCCGGGCGCCTTCGGCGGCAACATCGACATCAAGCTCCTGACCGAGGGAGCGGTGCTCTTCCTGCCGGTGCAGGTCGACGGTGCGCTGGCCTATGTCGGTGACCCGCACTTCGCCCAGGGCGACGGTGAGGTGGCGCTGACTGCGCTGGAGGCGTCCTTGCGGGCGACCCTGCGCTTCGACGTGGTCAACCGTGCCACTGCGGTACAGGAGTTCGGCCAGATCAGCGGCCCGCTGGTCCGGACCGACGAATGGCTGGTACCGACCGGTCTGGATCCGGACCTGAACCTGGCGATGCGCAAATGTGTCCGGGCCGCCCTGGATCTGATCATGGCGCGTTGGGGTATGGACGAACACCTCGCCTATGCCTATCTCTCGGCGGCCACCGACTTCGACATCTCCCAGGTGGTCGACATCGTCTGTGGTGTCCATGCCCGGATCCGGGAGAGCGATTTCGACCAGCCGACGCCCCCTGCCGCAGCGGACCCGGCACCAGCCGAGAAGGAAGGCGATCGATGAGCGACCACCCGATCCGCGGAGCCGAAGCAGTTCCGGCGGACCTGCTGCAGGCATTCGACGCCTACGAGCGGGCGATCATGATCAACGACCTCGATGCCCTCGACGATGCCTTCGCGCCCGGCCCGGGTTCGATGCGCGGGGACAATGCCGGACTGCTCGTCGGTCACGACGCGATCAGCGCCTTCCGCGGCACCCGCGGCGGCGTCCCGCCACGCGTGATCGAGCGCGTGGAGTACCGCGAGCTGGGCCCCGGGGTCGCGCTGTTGATCTCGGTCTCCCGATTCAACGGTGGCGGCACCGGGCTGCAGACCCAGGTCTGGCAGCTGATCGACGGGCAGTGGTTGATCACCGCCGCCCATGTCACCCCCCGCGCCCAAGCGCTGGACCGCTCGGTCTGGCGATCGGTCGGCGATCCCCTGTGGCAAGGAGCCTGGGAGGGCCCGCTGGCCGGCCTGACGGTTGCGGTGAAGGACCTGTTCGCGGTCAAGGGTTACCGGATCGGGGCCGGCAACCCGACCTTCCTCAACGAGTCGCGGGCGGAGAAGACGATGGCTCCCGCGGTCGGTGACCTGATCCAGGGCGGAGCTTCGCTGCGCGGTATCGCCCGTACCGACGAGTTCGCCTACTCGATCGCCGGCGACAACGCCCACTACGGGACCCCGCCGAACGGTGCCGTCGCCGGTGCCCTGCCCGGCGGTTCGTCCAGCGGTGTGGCCACGGCGGTGGCCACCGGTCAGGCGGAGATCGGTCTGGCCACCGACACCGCCGGCTCGATCCGGGTACCTGCTTCCTACCAGGGTCTGTGGGGACTGCGCACCACCCACGGGCTGGTCCCCCGTCAGGGACTGCTGCCCCTGGCGCAGTCGTTCGACACGGTCGGCTGGCTGACCCGTCGCGGGGATGTCCTGGCCCGTGTCGTCGACTGGTGCCTGAACTCCGACGAGACGATCACCGAGACCCCCAGCCCCGACCTCGACCTGACGTTGCGCTTCGCCGTACCGGTCGAGGTGCTGGCGGCCACCGAACCCGACACCCGCAGCGCCTTCGAGGAACTGACCGGACGACTGCAGGCGATCGGGGCAGAGGTCACCGAGGTCGAACTGGGTGATCTCGACGACTACTACGAGCCGTTCCGGCTGGTCCAGGGGGCGGAGGCCTGGCGGAACAACGGTGACTGGGTCGATGCCCACCCCGGAGCGCTGGGAGCGGCCGTCGCCGAACGATTCGCCACCGCGGCGAAGATCAGCGAACAGACCGAGGACGACGCCCGGGCACAACTGGGCGAACTCCGGGCACGATTGCGCGACCTGGTCGGCGACACGGTGATCTGGATGCCGACCGTACCGGGACCGGCGCCGATGCGGACCGCCAAGGGCGACCGCGTCGATGCGGTACGCCATGCCACCTTGCGGATGACCACCCCGGCGGCGATCGGCGGGCTGCCTGCCCTGTCGATCCCGCTGCTGAGCGTCGACTCCCAGCTGGGACCGGCCCCGGTCGGTGCGTGCGTGATATCGACACCGGGAAGCGACGCCGCTCTGGTACGACTGGGACTGCAGTTGGCCGACCGGCTCGCCCCCGACCACGAAAGGACGTCATGACCGATCTGCGGACCTCCTCGATTCCGGGGCCGATCGATCCACCCCCGCGGTTGCTGATGGGGCCGGGACCGATCTCTGCCTATCCGAGCGTCCTGCGGGCGATGTCGGCACCCCTGGTCGGCCAGTACGACCCGTTCATGACCGAGGCGATGGCGCAGACCCAGGAGTTGTACCGCGCGGTCTGGGACACGACCAATCAGGCCACGATGCTGGTCGACGGGACGTCGCGAGCCGGCATCGAGGCAGCCCTGGTCTCGCTGATCCGTCCCGGGGAGAAGGTGCTGGTGCCGGTCTTCGGCCGATTCGGTCACCTGCTGGCCGAGATCGCCGAGCGGGCGATGGCTCAGGTGCACACGATCGAGACCGAGTGGGGACAGGTGTTCACCCCCTCGGCGATCGAGCAGGCGATCATCGCCACCCGTCCGAAGCTGCTCGCGCTGGTGCAAGGTGACACCTCGACCACGATGAACCAGCCGTTGGACGAGATCGGCGCCATCTGCGAACGCCACGGCGTGCTGTTCTACACCGATGCCACGGCGTCGGTGGGCGGTAACGACTTCGCCGCCGACGCCTGGGGGCTGGATGCGGCCACGGCGGGCTTGCAGAAGTGCCTGGGCGGGCCCTCGGGTTCGTCGCCGATCACCCTGTCGGAGAAGGCGGTCGAAGTCATCCGCTCCCGTGGGCGGGTGGAGGTAGGCATCCGTGAGGACGGGGATCCCGATGCCAGCGACTTCATCCGCTCCAACTACTTCGACCTCGCAATGATCATGGACTACTGGGGTCCCCGACGGTTGAACCACCACACCGAGGCGACCTCGATGCTCTACGGGGCAAGGGAATGCGCCCGTCTGCTGCTGCTCGAGGGCAGGCAGGCGGTGATCGACCGTCACGCCCGCGCCGGCGCGGCGATGCTGGACGGTGTGCGCGCCCTGGGACTGCAGGTGTTCGGCGATGTGGCGCACAAGATGAACAATGTCGTCGCCGTCCGGATCCCCGACGGCGTGCCCGGGGATCCGATTCGTGCGCGCCTGCTGACCGACTTCGGGATCGAGATCGGCACCTCCTTCGGACCCCTGCACGGTTTGGTCTGGCGAATCGGCACCATGGGTTACAACGCCCGACTCGATGCCGTCCTGACCACCTTGTCCGCCCTCGGCGCCGTGCTCTCCCAGGCCGGGTTCCCGGCCCGCGTCGACGCCGCCCTGGAGGCAGCCTCGGCTGCCTTCGGCCCGACCTCAAAGGAGGCCTGAGCCTGGTGGGTGACCCACGACTCGATGCCTCCGCCGAGGAGATCGCCCTGGCCGCGCGACGGGTGATGACCCGCTGTGACGACCTCGCCAAGGTGAGTGCCGACAGTGATCGGATCGCCCGGGTCTATCTCTCACCGGAACATGCGCGGGTGAACCGGCTCGCCTCCCGCTGGATGCGGGAGGTCGGTATGCGCACCTGGCAGGACGCCGCCGGGAACCAGGTCGGCCGGCTGGATGTCCTGGACTCCCCGGCCCGCGGCGGTGCGGCAGCCGGTTTCGAGCCTCCCCGGCGGCACAACGAGACACCGGCGCTGGTGCTCGGTTCACATCTGGACACGGTGCTGGATGCCGGCCGCTACGACGGCATCGCCGGTGTGTTGATCGCCCTGGAGGTGGTACGGCTGCTGGCCGTACCCGGTCCGGACGGTACGCCCCGCTCCCCCTTCCCCTTCGCCATCGAGGTGATCGCCTTCTCCGACGAGGAGGGCACCCGATTCGGCAAGGCACTGCTCGGCTCCTCCGCGGTCGCCGGCACCTGGGCCGATGACTGGTGGTCGCTGACCGATGCCGACGGGATCACCCTGCGGCAGGCGTTCTTGGAGTTCGGCCTGGATCCGGGCCGGGTCGACGAGGCAGCGCGCTCCCCACGCGACGTCGTCGGCTATCTCGAAGCACACATCGAGCAGGGTCCCGAACTCGATCGGCGTGGTGAGTCACTGGCCGTCGTCTCCTCCATCGCCAGCGCCCGGCGGTTCCAGCTGGTGGTCTCCGGTGAGGCACGACATGCCGGGGGTACGCCCTACGACATGCGTCACGACGCGCTGCTGGGGGCCAGCGAGGCAGCGCTGGCGGTGGAGCAGATCTGCCGCGCAGAACACCACATCATCGGCACCGTCGGGCAGTTCGAGGCCTTCCCGGGTTCGGTGAACGTGATTCCCGGGGAGACCCGGTTCAGCCTCGATCTGCGTGGGGAGTTCGACGACCATCGCGACCAGGTGTGGCAGCAGATCACCGGCGAGTTGGACATGATCACCGCCCGTCGCGGTCTGCGCTGGCGGGCGCTGGAGGTGCACAACGCACCGGCGGTGATGTGCGCCCCGCTGTTCCGGGACGTGATCGCCGAGGGGATCAGGAGCACGCTGAGCCCCGGGGCCGAGGAACCGGCGACGCTGTTCAGCCGGGCCGGTCACGACGGGATGTCGATCGGTGCGATCACCGATGTCGGGATGCTCTTCCTGCGCAACCCCGATGGCATCTCCCACCACCCCGACGAGAGCGTCAGCACCGCCGATGTGGCTCTGGGAATCCAGGCCCTGGCCGAGTCGGTGCTGCACCTGGCTGCCGAGAGCGCGCTGCGGCGCTGACCCTGATCCACCCCTGAGCGGCTGGATTCGGATTGGGTTGCCGTTAGGCTTGACCCCATGCGATTCATCAAGGGACTTGTCAAGACCGCCGTTGTTGCCAAGGTGATCCAGGTGGCCGAGCGTGAGCTCCGCAAGCCGGAGAACCAGCAGAAGATCAAGGATTTTCTGTCCAAGTCGCGCAAGAAGTCCTGAGCGGACCACTCGGTTCGGCGATCCTTTCGCCGTTCAGCGACTCAACTCCTCGGCGACTGGTCCGCAACTGCGGGCCAGTCGCCGAAGCAGTTCGGCGGCCACCGCCGGGGACCAGGTGGCCAGTCCGCAGGCCGGGGTGAGCACCAGTTCCCGGGTCGCGACCGCACCCAGTTCCAGCGGCCGCAGCAGCTCCAGGGTCCGGCCGACCAACCCGTCAACGCTCGGCAACCGGTCCGGTACCGAGGTGTCGGCGATCCCCAGTTGCAGTTCCTTGCCGGTTTCCAACCACCCGGCCACCCGATCCAGGTCGGCGGCGGTCAGCCGGCCGGCATCCAGTGCCACCGCATCGGCCCCGGCCAGCGCGGCCCAGGGGAAGCGTGGGGCGCAGCAGTGCACCATGGTCGAGACCGGGGCCATCGCGGCGAACAGTTCCTGCAGCACCTGCGCCGCGTCCGGCTCGGGGACCGCGCGGTAGCGGTCGTACCCGCTGGCGGTGGGTACGGCTCCGGTGAGCACCGCAGGCAGCATCGGCTCGTCGAGTTGCAACCGCCATCTCACCTGCGGCAGCCGCCGCGCCAGCTCGGCCAGCAGTTCGGCGATGCCGGCAGTCAGCGACTGCGCCAGGTCCCGGCGGGCGCCGGCGTCGGAGAGCAGCTTGTTCCCGCGCGGGAGCTCCACCGAGGCGGCCATGGTCCACGGCCCGGCGAAGGAGATGAGGGCCTCACCGGTGAAGCCCTGGGCAGCCTCTTCGAAGATCTCCAGGTCGTTGCGGAGCAGGGTTCTCGCTCGACGGTGGTCGATGCCCGAGCCACCGGCGATCCGCCAACCCGAGGGCTGCAGGTCCAGCCCCAGCTCTGCCAGCACCGCCGTGGTCCGGCCGATCATCTCCGCCGGGGCGCCCCGATCGGGAAGTTCCGGCACATGGGTGGGATCGGGGGTCTCGGACAGCGCCATCCGGGAGGCGGCGGCGAAATCCTCACCGGGCAATGATCCGAGCTGGCCCCAGCGTGGCCGCATCAGGCAGCAGAGCTGATCGTGGCCGATCCGATCACCCGGTCGCCGTCATAGATCACGACTGCCTGGCCGGGTGCGACACCGGTCGCCTGCTCGCCCAGGTCGACTCGGATGTCCTGGCCCGTGTCGGTGCTCACCCGGGCCGGCAGCGGACGCCCGTGGGCACGGAACTGGACCATCGCCGGCCACTGCTGCAGTTGCAGCGACTCACCGGTCCAGGTCGGTCGGATGCCGTCGATCCGGGAGACCTGCAGGGCTTCGCGCGGCCCGACGGTGACGGTGTTGGTCACCGGTGAGATGTCCAGCACGTAGCGGGGCTTCCCGTCGGCAGCGGGTACGCCGAGTTTCAGCCCCTTGCGCTGGCCGATGGTGAACCCGTGCGACCCTTCGTGGCGGCCGAGGACCGTACCGTCGGTGTCACGCACCTCACCGGTCCTGGCGCCGAGATGCCTGTCCAGGAATCCCTTGGTGTCACCGTCGGCGATGAAGCAGATGTCGTGGGAGTCGGGCTTGTCGGCCACCAGCAGGCCACGCCGGGCTGCTTCGGCGCGTACCTCGGACTTCAGCGAGTCGCCCAGCGGGAACAGCGAGTGCCGCAACTGCTCCTGGCTGAGCACGCCCAGGACATAGGACTGGTCCTTGTCCGGGTCCTTGGCCCGATACATCTCCACCCGCTCACCGGTGGTCGTCAACCGGGCGTAGTGACCGGTGCAGACAGCGTCGAAACCGAGTGCCAGTGCGCGCTCCAGGACGGCTGCGAACTTGATCTTCTCGTTGCACTTCAGACACGGATTCGGGGTCCGGCCGGCGGCGTACTCGGCGACGAAGTCATCGACCACGTCCTCGGTGAACCGATCGGACAGATCCCAGACGTAGTAGGGAATCCCGAGCACATCGGCCGCCCGGCGGGCGTCACCGGAGTCCTCGATCGAGCAACACCCGCGGGCGCCGGTACGAAACGACTGGGGATTCTTCGACAAGGCCAGGTGCACACCGGTGACCTGATGGCCGGCGTCGACCATCCGGGCTGCCGCGACGGCGGAATCGACTCCGCCGGACATGGCTGCCAGCACCTTCATTCCGATTCTCCTCATCCTCGTCTGCCGGACCGCCGGGCGGGAGGGACCGGCAGCAGGTCACGAGTCTAATGGCTCGGACGGGATCGGCCGATCCGCCGCGGCTCAGCGATCCAGCCGCAAGGTCTGCTCGGTGAGCTCGAGGGGCACCCGGATGGCGCCGAAGATGGTCCGACGGCGCAGCGCGAATCCCAGTTTGCGATAGAGCCGGATGGCATTGTGGTTGGCCGCCGAGGCGTGCATCAGGGCCCGGTCGCCCCGGGCCTGGATACCGGCGGCGACCGCCAGCACCAACCGGCTCGCCAGTCCTCGTCCACGGTGCTCGGGGTCGGTGCAGACGGCACTGATCTCGGTCCAGCCGTCCGGTTTCAGGCGTTCCCCGGCCATGGCGACCAGCCGCCCGCGATACCGGATCCCGAGGTAGCTGCCGAGTTCGATGGTCCGTTCGAAGAACGGCCCGGGTTCGGTGCGGGCGACCAGATCCAGCATCTCCGGTACGTCGGCGGGCTGCAGTTGCACGATCCCGGGGCCGCGTTCGGGTGCCAGCGCCGGTGTCTCGACCAGTTGCACACCGTCACCGCGGGACTCGACCTCCCACCCCGGCGGAAGCACCATCGCGACATCGCGATACGGGAAGAGTCCCCCGGGCCCCACCAGTCCGGCGATGTCGGCGAAGACCGACGGCGCCTCCCAGTCGGCGACCCCGCCGAAGCCGGAGACCTCGGGCAGGTACCGGCGGGCATTGCGGTGGGCCTGGGCCAGTCCGGCGTGGCGACCGGTCAACGCCGACCAGGCTGGGTTGTCCAGTGCCGGGACCGTACCGGCGGCGAAGTCGGGTACGGGATCCAGTGGTTCGGCGAACTCCCCCGGCTCGGCGAACTCCCCCGGCTCGGCGATGGATTCGGTGGCCAGCTCGGTGCCGCGGTCGCCGATGGTCGGGATCTCAGCCATGTGTCGTCTCCTTCTGTGCGTCGTTCAACCTCTCCAGGGCCGGTACCGCCACCACCCGGCCCTGGTCGAGGACAAGTGCCCACCGGTCGGGTCCGTCGAAGCCCGCCAGCCGTGCAGCGGTGCGGGCAGACCGCTCGCCCACCCCGGCCCGGCGGGTCACCGGCTCGCTCACCAGGGCAGCCGGCAGGTCGCCGCCCAGCCCGCTCAGCCGATGGGCGCTCACCGCGCCGATCACCTCACTCGGATGCGGCGGCAGATCGCGGTGGGCGCGCCGGTGCACCAGCAGCCCCACCGACCCCGGTCGGGCCAGCAACTGCTGCTGCGCCGCGCCCACCCGTTCCTCGGCATCCAGCCAGGTGATCGGCGTTGCCTGCCCGCCCACGGTCGGGGCGTCGTCGGTCGGCTCGCCCGCGCCGGCGTCGAACCCCGCCGCGGCCAACCAGTCGTCGTCGAAGTAGGTCGACAGGTAGGAGCGTCCGGAGTCGGGCAGGACGACCACCAGCACATCCTGTGCGGTCAGTTCGGCGGCCAGTTCGAAGGCGGCCGCCAGCGCCACACCCGACGAGCCGCCGGCGAGGATGCCCTCGGTCCGGGCGAGGGTGCGGATGGCATCGATCGCCCGTTTGGTCATCGATCCGCCGCCACTCGTCGACCACCTCGGTGTCCAGACAGCGCGGCCAGGTGTCGACGGCGGCCTCGGGATGGACGAAGTGGCCGGTTCCCTCGATGTGCTTGTGGCTGCCGTCGCCACCGCCGTAGGTCGAGGTCAGCGGATCGGCGCCGATCACCCGTACCCGCTCACCGGAGACCTGTTTCAGGTGACGACCGGTGCCGCTGATGGTCCCGCCGGTGCCGACGGTCGCCACCAGATGGGTGATCCGACCCTCGGTGTCGGCCCAGATCTCCGGTCCGGTGGTGTGCAGATGGGCCTGCGGATTGGCCTCGTTGTCGTACTGGCCGGCGAACCACGCACCCGGCGTCTGCGCCACGTACCGTTCGGCATGGGAGCGCAGGCTGTCGGGATGATCCCGGGGGACGAAGTTGTCGATCAGCCGCAGTTGCGCACCGTAGGCGGTGATCTGGCGCCGCTTCTCGACCGAGATGGTCGAGCTGGCGAAGATCACCGCCCGGTAGCCCAGCTGTGCTGCGAGCAGCGAGAGTCCGATCCCAGTGTTGCCGCTGGTCAGTTCGACCACGGTCCCGCCGGGCCGCAGCAGCCCGTCGGCCTCGGCCTCCCGGATCATGGACAGGGCTGCTCGGTCCTTGCTGCTGCCGCCGGGGTTCCACCATTCGGGTTTCACGTAAATGGTCGGTGGCAGGTGCCGGCCGGCCCGGTTCAACCGGATCAGCGGGGTACGACCGACTGCGTCGGCCAGGGATTCGTACCGGACCGGTGCTGGTGTTGCGCCAGGTCCGGAACGGGACCAGAAGTCGATCATCGTCGTCGAAGGCGAGATAGCCGTGCATCATCGCCGAGATCCCCACCCCGGCCAGGGCGGTCGGCCGGGCGCCGTACCGCTCCTCGGTGTCACCCAGCAGGTCGGTGAAGGCTGCCTGCAGCCCGGACCAGATCGCCGTCTCGGAGTAGGTCCAGGTCTGCTCGCGGTAGTCGTTCTCCCATGCCTGGCTGTCGGTCGCGAGCACCTCGTCGGGATGCTGCGGGTCGATCAGGCAGGCCTTGATCCGGGTCGAACCCAACTCGATACCGACCACCGCCGACCCGGGCGGTGATCACTTCCGTGGGACTCACCGGGGTTCGTCCTGCTGATCGGACTGTCCGTAGACGTTCTGGTAGCGATCGAAGAGGGCATCGATCCGGTCCTGCGGGATCGGGATCAGCTCCCCGCCCTCTCGCGCATGGTGCACGGTCCTGCCCACGTCCTCACACATCACCGCCGCCTTCACCGCGTCGCGGGCGGAGGAACCGATGGTGAAGGGGCCGTGGTTCTGCATCAACACGGCCCGGCTCCGTGAACCGCGCAGGGTCTGCACGATGCCGCGGCCGATCGAGTCGTCGCCGATGACCGCGAACGGGCCCACCGGGATCGGCCCACCGAACTCGTCGGCCATGGCCGTGAGCACACAGGGAATCTCCTCACCCCGAGCCGCCCAGGCGACGGCATAGGTCGAGTGGGTGTGCACGACACCACCGACCTCGGGCATGTGCCGGTAGACATAGGCGTGGGCGGCGGTGTCACTGGAGGCCGCCCGGTGGGACCCGAACGAGCCGGGTACGACCTGCCCGTCGAGGTCGCACAGAACCATGTCCTCGGGACCGAGCTCGTCGTAGGAGACACCGGAGGGCTTGATCACGAAGTAGTCGGTGCCCGGAACCCGTCCGGAGATGTTCCCACCGGTCCACACCACCAGTCGGTACCGCGTGAGTTCGCCGTGGAGCCGGGCGACCTCGGCACGGATCTCGGCGAGATCGGCCTCACTCGGCGGGGCATCGAATGCCCGTGCTGGATCCGAACGCTGCATCATTCCACTTCCCGTCGATCGGTCGCGCCGTCGGCGGGGTGGCCGCGGCGCCGCAACACGTCCCTCACCTGTCCGGCGAGGTCCCTGCAGTTGCAGTATGCCGAAGATTGTTCGCGCTAACAAGACCGGGGGGCTGTGCTCTTCGGCACCGTCGTTCGGCGGTCGGGTCGCGGATTCAGCGTGCTGCGGTCGATCGGCGAACGACCAACTCGGGTTCGACCAGCACCGCCGTCCGGGGACCGGGCGCCGCCTCGCGCTCGGTCCGGACCAGGTGGAGCAACATCTCGACCGCCCGCGCCCCGACCAGGTCGAAGTCCTGCCGCACAGTGGTCAGCGGCGGCAGATAGTGCGCGGACTCGGGGAGGTCGTCGAAACCCACCACACTGATGTCGTCCGGCACCCGCAGGCCCCGGTCGGCCAGACCGTGCATCAACCCCAGAGCCATCTGATCATTGGCCGCGAAGACGGCCGTCACCTCGTCGATCCGCGGATCGGATCGACCGACCGTGTAGCCGCTGTCGGCCCCCCAGTCCCCCTCGGCCGCCAGTTCGGCGGCCAGTCGCCCTCCTACGGCCTGCGCCCAGACCTCGCGCCGGAGCCGGGACTCGAACCAGTCGTCGGGACCCGCGAGGTGCAGGATCCGCTCATGCCCCAGGCCCTGCAGATGCTCGACGGCAGCCCGCGCCCCGGCCAGCTGATCCACAGCCACGCAATGAGAACCGGGGATGGGTTCGGTCTGGATGATCACGCTCGGCACCCGCAACGACCGGCTGACCATCGGCAGCGAGGAGACCCGCGGAGAGATGATGCAGATCGCATCCACGCCTTGTGCGTGCAACCGCTCGATCCCCCGCTCGGGTCCGTCGTCCCCGGAGGTCGTGATCACCGCGTACCCGTCCTCACGAGCCGCCCGCTCGATCCCCCGCAGGGTCGAACTCGGTCCGTACTCGACCGCCCGGTCGACCAGGACGCCAATGCGCATCACCCGCCGGGTGACCAGGGCGCGGGCGGCCGAACTGCGTGTGTAGGCCAGTTCGCTGATGGCAGCCTCGACGCGTTCACGGGTGGACTCGCGAATGTTCGGATGGCCGTTGAGCACCCGGGAGACCGTCATGTGGGACACTCCCGCGAGGTTGGCGACGTCGTAGATGTTGGCGTGCCGCTCGGTCGAACCGTTCTGATCGGACACCGTCCCACTCCCTTCGCCGATCGACCCGGTGATCGGAACCCTGTACTGGCGACGTGCATCGTAACCGGCAGGCCGTGGTGGGCGCGCGGCACCACCGATCGGACTCGGATCGAGACGACGACCACCCCAGGGATTCTCCGGTGTTGCGCTGCCGCGCTCCTGCCGCGGCGGCCGGGCAGGTCGGGTCAGTAGGCGGCCCGCGCTCGGCGTACCGCATCGGGCAGGACCGCCAGCAGCCGATCCACATCGGCATCGGTGGTGCTGTGACCGAAGGAGATCCGTAGCGCCCCCGATGCCAGCTGCTCCGACAATCCCATGGCCACCAACACCGCGCTGGGGCGCGCGACCCCGGCACTGCAGGCCGAACCCGCACTGACGTCGATCCCCTCGGCGTCGAGCAACAGCAGCAGATCATCCGAACGCAACCCGCTGAAACTCAGGTTGATCGTCGACGCCGGGCCCTCGGCCACACCGTTCAGCCTGGCCCCGTCGATGCGGCGCACGAGGTCGACGATCCGTCGGCGGTGCTGCTCGTAACCGCGGGCGGCCAGCTGCCGTCCGGAGACCGTGGCCCGCAGGGCCGCGGCGAAACCGAGCGCGAGGGCGACCGGCACCGTACCGGAGCGCAGATCCCGCTCCTGGGCACCGCCGAAACCGAGCGCGGCCGGCGAGACGGTCTTCCTGGCGATCAGTGCGCCGACACCGACCGGGCCGCCGATCTTGTGCGCGGTGACACTCATCAGGTCCGCGCCCGCCGCGGCGAAGTCCACCGGCAGCGAGGAGAGTGCCTGCACCGCGTCGGTGTGGAACCAGATGTCGTGACCCGCGGCCAGTGCCGCCAGTTCGGGGACCGGCTGACCCACCCCCGTCTCCCCGTTCGCCCACTGGATCGACAGCACGGCGATCCGCTCGCTGAGGACATCGGCCACCTCACCGAGATCGACCCGGCCCCGGGCATCGACACCCACTTCCACCAGTTCGGCCCCCTCGGCGACGGCGGCGGCCGCCGCCTTGCTCACGGCGGGATGCTCCACCGTCGAGGTGACGATCCCGTTCCGTGCGGCTGGGCCCGTCCGGCGGGCCAGCCACGAACCCTTCACCGCCAGATTGTCGGCCTCGGTGCCGCCGGAGGTGAAGATCACCTCCGAGGGTTGTGCACCGAGATCGGCAGCGATCGACTCGCGGGCCTCCTCCAATGCCTTGCGGGCGCGCCGGCCGGCCGCGTGGGTGGACGACGGATTGCCCGGTTGGCCGAGCTCGCGCGCCATCGCCTCGATCGCCTCCGGGCGCATGGGCGAGGATGCGGCGTGATCCAGATAGCTGCGGACACCGGTCTCATTCACCACGGGTCCCTCCGTCACTGAGCTGGGAGTCGGCCATGTCGGACAAGATACGCCTGCCGTACCCCGAGAACCCGCAGCCCCGAGGGCCGAGAACGACGAAAGGCGGCCTCCCCGAGGGGAGACCGCCTTCGCCAGTCGAGCCGGATCAGCCCTTGGCCTGCTTGACCTGTTCGGTCGCCGCCGGCAGCACCGTGTGCAGATCGCCCACGATGCCCAGATCGGCCAGTTCGAAGATCGGTGCATCGGGGTCCTTGTTGACCACCACGATCGCCTTCGAGGTCTGCATACCGGCGCGGTGCTGGATCGCGCCGGAGATACCGGCGGCCACGTACAGCTGCGGGGAGACGGTCTTGCCGGTCTGTCCCACCTGGAAGTTGTGCGGGTACCAGCCGGAATCCACCGCTGCCCGGGAGGCGCCGACAGCCGCGCCCAGGGCGTCGGCGAAGGCCTCCACCTCCTCGAAGTTGCCACCCGTACCCCGACCGCCGGAGACGACGATCGCGGCCTCACCCAATTCCGGGCGACCGGTCGGGGGCTTCTCCTCCGACGAGACGATCCGGGCCGTCTTTGCCGCATCGGAGATCGTCACCGACACCTCCTCGACGGCATCGGAGCCCGCAGCCTGCTCCGGTGCGATCGAGTTCGCCTTCACCGTGATCACCGGATTCGGACCGGCCTCGGCATCCACGGTCCAGTTCCCGGCGAAGACCGACTGGGTGGTGGCGATACCGTCCTCACCGGCGTTCAGGTCCACCGCGTCGGTGATCAGGCCACTGTCGCGACGGACCGCCAGCCGACCGGCGATCTCCTTGTTCTCCGGAGTGGAGGCCAACAGCACCGGAATGTCGTCACCGGCGAGTTCGGC
This sequence comes from Naumannella halotolerans, assembly GCF_004364645.1. Lineage (NCBI taxonomy): Bacteria > Bacillati > Actinomycetota > Actinomycetes > Propionibacteriales > Propionibacteriaceae > Naumannella > Naumannella halotolerans. The sequence goes on from NZ_SOAW01000001.1 coordinate 1,318,789, forward strand.
CAGCGCATCGACCTTCGGGCCGACCAGGTACTCCCCGATCGCCGGGTCGGCGACCTGCAGGGTCCTGGTCGCACCGTAGGCAGCCAGTTGCGGGGCCAAGGTGGCGGCATCGCTGCCGAAGACCACCGTGACCGGTTCTCCGACCCGCCGGGCCAGGGTCAGCAGTTCGAAGGTGGGCTTGCCCACCGTTCCGTCGGCCGCCTCGACGACCACCAGGATTTCACTCATCTCGTTCTCCAGTTCCGATCGTCGTCTCAGAGGTACTTGCCGGCCACGAGAAATTCGGTCAACGCGGTCGCACCGCTGCCGTCCTCATCGGTGATCACCTTGCCGGCCTCCTTCGGCGGCCGCTCCCTGGTCTCGACGACCCGGGTCCGGGCTGCCTCGAAACCGACGCCGTCCTCATCGAGTTCCAGGTCCTCCAGGTCCCATTCCTCGACCGGCTTGCGCTTCGCCGCCATGATCCCCTTCATCGAGGGGTAGCGGGCCTCACCGCTCTGGTCGGTGACGCTGACCACGGCCGGCAACGATGCCTCGATCCGCTGGCTGGTGACATCGCCCTCCCGCCGGATCGAGACCTTGTCACCCTCGACGCTCAGTTCGTTGGCCAAGGTGGCCGCCGGCCAGCCGAGACGCTCGGCGACCATCACCGGAATCACGCCCATCACGCCATCGGTCGAAGCCATACCGGTGATCACCAGATCGGGCTCGATCTGGCTGATCGCGGCGGCCAGGATGGCCGAGGTGGCCAGGGCGTCCGAACCGTGGATCGCATCATCGAGGACATGCACCCCGGAGTTCGCGCCCATCTGCAGCGCCTTCTTGATGGCATCGGCAGCATCGTCCGGGCCCACCGTCAGCGCCACGACCTCCACATCATCGCCCTCATCGGCGATCTGCAGGGACTGCTCGATGGCGTACTCGTCGAGCTCGGAAAGGATGCCGTCGGACCCTTCGCGATCCACGGTGCCGTCGTCATCGAACTCACGATCACCGGTCGCATCGGGAACGTACTTCACCAGTGCAACGATCTTCATATCTCTCCACTCCGTCGTCGGGACCCACCTACCGATCCGCCGTACTCGCAGGTAACTTCGGTGGGCCGAAGACCAGCTTAGCGGGCGTTCAGACTGGATTCGAGGGGAGGGCTCACCCCGATGAACACGCCTCAACGCCACGAATACGCTAGAACAGGATGCGGTTAGCGTCGACCGTGCATCCGTATCAGCAGACGAAGGCCATACCGCCGCCCGGAGCGCGATCGAGCGCTCCGGCACTGGAAAGGGACCATGACGAACACCGCGCAGCCCATCATCAACTCCTCGATCCTGGGCGCGAACATCGGCGACGGCGGAACCAGATTCGCCCTCTGGGCCCCGCGTGCCACCCGTGTGGAGGTGGCGCTGGTCGCCGCCGACCGCAGCCAGCGCAACCTGGACATGGTCCGGTCCGACGCCGACGGGGTCTGGAGCGTCTTCGTCCCCGGCGTCGGCGCCGAACAGCGCTACGGCTTCCGGGTCCACGGGGAGTGGGACCCCGACGACGGTGCCCGCTTCAACCCGGCCCGACTGCTGCTCGATCCGTACGCCAAGGCGATCACCGCCGGGGTGGACTACCTGGGACCGATCCTCGACCACACCGCGGATTCGGACTTCGAGCTGGACACCACCGACAGCGCCGAGGCGGTACCGCTGAGCGTGGTGGTCGCCCCCACACCACCGCCGACCCCGCTCGCCCGTCGACGGCCGCTGTCGGAGACGGTGATCTACGAAGCACACCTGAAGGGCATGACCCGGACCCACCCGGCGGTGCCCGAGCATCTGCGCGGCACCTTCGCCGGTCTGGCCTATCCGGCGATGATCGACTACCTGGTCGATCTCGGGGTGACCGCGATCGAACTCCTGCCAGCGCAGTACTTCATCTCCGAGCCGTTCATCATCGGCCGCGGCCTTTCCAACTACTGGGGTTACAACACCTTGGGGTTCTTCGCCCCGCATTCGGCCTACACCTCGGTCGGCACCCTCGGTGAGCAGGTGGGCGAGTTCAAGCAGATGGTCAGCGCCCTGCACGAGGCCGGGATCGAAGTGATCATGGACGTGGTCTACAACCACACCGGTGAAGGCGGGCACGAGGGACCGACCCTGAGCTTCCGCGGTATCGACCACGCCGGGTACTACCGGCTGACCGACGATCTGCGCAACGACTACGACGTGACCGGCTGCGGCAACTCCGTGGACACCTCCCACCCCGGTGTGCTGCAGATGATCATCGACTCGATGCGCTACTGGGTGACCGAGATGGGGGTGGACGGGTTCCGTTTCGACCTGGCCACCGAGCTGATCCGCGACGAGCACCACGGTGTCGATCAGGGTCACGAGTTCAAGCGGGTGATCGCCGAGGATCCCGACTTCGCCGGGATCAAGATGATCGCCGAACCCTGGGACCTCGGCCCCTACGGCTACCAGGTCGGCAACTGGGGCCAGCGCTGGACCGAATGGAACGACCGCTTCCGCGGTTACATCCGTGACTACTGGCGCAGCCAGGTCGACGGGGTGGACGAACTCGCCACCCGGCTGGCCGGTTCCACCGACATCTTCGATCATGAAGGACGTCCGGCGACCACCTCGGTGAACTTCGTCACCGCCCACGACGGCTTCACCCTGCGGGATCTGGTCACCTACAACGACAAGCACAACGAACTGAACGGTGAAGACAACCGGGACGGGACCAATGACAACCGGTCCTGGAACTGCGGGGCCGAGGGTGAGACCGACGATCCGCAGGTGAATGCCCTGCGGATGCGGCAGATGAAGAATCTGATGGCCACCCAGCTGCTCGCGGTCGGGGTGCCGATGATCACCGCCGGGGACGAGTTCGCCCGTACCCAGGACGGCAACAACAACGCCTACTGCCAGGACGGCCCGCTGTCGTGGATCCACTGGGATCTGCTGGAGCCCTATGCCGAACTGCACTCGATGACCAAGGCGCTGTTGCAACTGCGGGCGAAGTATCCGGTGCTGCGGCGGAACAGCTTCCACTACGGCCGGGAGATGAACGACCTGCAGGGCAAACCACTGGGGCGCAAGGACATCGCCTGGTTCTCCGAGAACGGGGAGATGTCGGATGTGCACTGGGCCGACGGTTCCCGCCGCCTCCTCGGATGGTACGTCTCGGATCGCCGGGTGGCCTTCCTCAGCTGGTTCAACTCCTCCGATGTCGGTGTCGACGTGGTACTGCCCGACCAGCCGTGGGCGAACTCCTGGCAGCTGCGGATCGAGACCGGCCCGCCCGGTGAGCTGCCCTCGGAGGTGCTCGCACCGGGATCGACCTTCCACCTGCCGGGGCGCACGGTGGCGGTCTTCCAGGCCGAGGTGCCGCTGTGGGCCGCCGCCGATCCCAACCGGGAGCTGCGCCGCCCGGCGGCGGGTGAAGCCGGCGACCCGAGCCAGCGAGGTCGTCCCGGCCCGCGCTGAACGCGTCGGTCGACGGGCCCCACCGAAGCACTGTCTCGGTGGGGCCCGTCGCATCATTCCTGAATCGACCGGCCGACCGGCACCGAACGCGTCAGGGTACGTAGTCGATCGGTGCGTTCGGCCCCCAGGGGATGCCGAGCGCCCACCAGAGGAAGAATGCCGCACCCCAGAAGACCCACATGGTGATCGATAGCGGAATCGTCAGCGACAACAAGGTGCCGATGCCGGCGTTGGACTTGTACCGCTGGATGAAGCCGAGGATGAGTACGAAGTAGGGGCTCATCGGGGAGACGATGTTGGTCGTCGAGTCACCCACCCGGTACATCGCCTGGGTGGTCTCCGGTGAGATCCCGAGCAACATGAACATCGGCACCAGGACCGAGGACAGCAACGTCCACAACCCGGAGCCGGAGGTGATGATCAAGGCCCCCACGGCGACCAGGAGGAATCCGCCCAGCAGGATCACGAACTTGCTCGCGTTGATGCTGTCGAAGAACTCGGCCCCCTTGATCGCGATCACCTGACCCAGGTTCGACTCGCTGAACAGCGCCAGGAACTGCGAGGCGGCGAAGAACAGCACCAGCACCGGTACGAACGGGCGTACTCCGTCGGCAACCATCTCCGGGATCTCCGAGGCCTTCTTGATCTCCCCCACCGCAACCCCGTAGGCAATGCCGACGAGGAAGAAGCCGAAACCGACGATGGCGGCGATCCCGGCCATCAACCCCGAATCGGTGGAGAACCCGCCCTCGGCGTCGCGGAGGAAGGAGCCACTCGGCCAGGCCAGCGCGGTCAGCAGCACGAAACAACCGATCAGGGTCGCCAGGGCGATCCACATGCCACGCTTCTCCTGCGGGGTGGCCGATCGGGTGAACTCCTCGTCGTCCTGGTCCTGCTCATCGGCATCCAGTTCGATCTGGTCCCCGCGCTTGTTCAGCACGAGTTCGGTGACCAGGGTGATCGCCAGGGTGACCACGAACATGGAGACGAAGTTCCAGTACAGGTTGGCCACCGGGGTGACCGCATAGCTGTCGTCGACGATGTGTGCTGCCGAGGTGGTGAGGCCACCGAGGATCGCGTCCAGGCTGTTCACGAAAGGTGCCGCCGAGTAGCCACCGGCGGTCGCGGCATAGGCCACCGCACAACCGATCACCGGGTTCCGGCCGACCGCCTTGAACGCCATCCCGCCCAGCGGAATGACGATCATGTAGGAGGCGTCCGAGGCCATCGACGAGGCCGTACCGACCAGCGCCACCACCGCGGTCACCCACCGCGGAGAGGCCGAACGGAGTGCGCCGCGCATGACCACCGCGAACAGCCCGGAACGTTCTGCCACAGCCACACCGAAGAGCACCACCAGCACCAGGCCGAGTGCGGGGAACTCGACGTAGTTGGTCACCACACCTCCGACGACGGCGCGCAGGTTCTCGGTGGAGAACAGATTCGAGACCGCGACGGTCTCCCCGCTCGCCGGATTCACCGCCGACACCCCGGCAGCGGCACAGATGGCGGAGACGAACATCACGATCACCGCCAGGCCGAGGAAGAGCCAGAACGGATGCGGCAGTTTGTTGCCGAGCTTCTCGATGATCACCAGCGCCCGCATCAGCGGTCCGAGATCATCCTCACTCGCGGTCGTGGTGGACTTGGCCATCGGGTACCTCCGGGGGATCTGTCGTACCTGCTGGTGCGGGGGTCACGTCTTCTCCGACCCATTCGTCATCGACCCTGTCGAGCATCGGTCACCCGGGCAAGCATAATGATGATGATCGCCGGGCACAGCAGATCAACGAACCGAAGCTGATCCCGAGTCGGCACACCCGACAGCTTCCCGAGGAGAATCGATGAGAGCTCCGAAAGCTCGTCCGCAGCACCACCGGTCCATGATCGTCACCCCGCAACCGGAGGCCACCGATGCCGGTGCGGTGGTGCTCGCCGAGGGTGGCAACGCCGTCGACGCCGCCGTCGCAGCCGCACTCGTGCAAGGTGTCGTCGATCCGCTGATGTGTGGTGTCGGTGGCTTCGCGCTGATGCAACTGCGGCTGCCCGACGGCACTCAGTTGATCATCGACGGACTGGGCACCTGCCCGTCGGGGATCAGCGACGGCGTCTGGGCCGAGGACCTGCTGGGCATCACCTCCGACGGATTCGGATTCCGGGTCAGGGACTTCGTCAACGAGACCGGACCGCAGGCCGTGATGACCCCCGGCACCCTGCGTACCCTGATGCAGGCCCACGACCGGTTCGGGTCCCTGCCCTGGTCCGACCTGTTCGCCGAGGCGATCCGATTGGCCCGGACGGGCTGGCCGGTCCGCCCGCATGTGCAGACGGTGCTGATCCAGAACGAAGCCAAGTACGGCCGGATGGACTTCGCCGACAAACTCGGGGTGACCGCCGACGGCCGACGGATCTACCGACCCGAGGGCGCACTCCCCCGGCTCGGTGATCTGGTGGTCAACCCCGAACTGGCCGAGACCCTGGAACTGATCGCCGAGCGCGGTGGGGAGGACTTCCACCGCGGCGAACTGGCCGGGGTGATCGTCGACTCGATCGCCCGCGACGGCGGGTTCCTGTCCGCCGAGGACCTGGCCGACTACGTCACGATCGACCGGGAGCCGCTGCGCGCCGACTACCGGGGTCTGACGCTGTGTGCACCGCCCTCACCGGGAGGTGGGCACCAGCTGCTGCAGACGCTCGGGATCCTGGCGCGATTCCCGCTCGGCGAGCTGGTGCACAACAGTGCCGACCACCTGCAGATCCTGACCGAGGCGATGAAACGTGCGATGGGCGACCGGGAGGCCTTGTGGAACTCCGCCTCGGTCACCGACGCCGACTACGACGCGCTGCTGGAACCTGCCGGCCTGGACGCCGCAGCCGCTGCCATCCGGGCCGGTGATCGATACGACCTGGAGGCCGGACGGGTCTCCCCGCAGCCGGCGGAGTCGCAACACACGACCCACCTGAACGTGATCGATGCCGACGGGCTCACCGTCGCCCTGTCCCATACCTTGGGCAACCCCTCGGGCTACATCCCCCGGGGTACCGGCTTCATCCTCAACGGCGGGATGAGCACCTTCGATCCCCGTCCGGGGCGGACGAACTCGATCGCCCCGGGCCTGCGGCGGAACTCGACGATGAGCCCGACGATCGTGCTGTCCGAGGACGAACCGGTGATGGCGGTGGGAGCACCCGGCGCCTCCTGGATCACCCCCGGCATCACCCAGGCGATCTCGAATGTCCTCGACTTCGGCATGTCGGCCGCCGAGGCGGTCAGCGCCCCGCGCGCCGTGGCCACCTCGAATGCGATCGACATCTCCAACCGGATCCCCCGGCGCACCGAGACCGCACTGATCGCACAGGGCTATCAGGTACGCCGCTCCGCCCTCTCCTACGCTTTCGCCGGGGTGCACCTGATCACCCGTTTCGACGACGGACTGCGTGGTGGAGCCGATCCGCAGCGCGACGGCTACGCCGCCGGAATCGGCTGACCCGGGCGATCTCGAAGTGTCCGGCCCGGGCGTCGGATGGGTGGCAGGGCCTGACCACCGAAGCGATCACCCGATACCGTGGTCTCGTGACTCCTCCGAGCTCCGCCATGGGCAAGAATCCCGGCCACACCGACCCGAGCGTGACCACTCCGGCTGCTGCCTCCTCGGACAGCGTCGCCGTCGATGCTGCCGCAGCGGTCTCCCCGACGGACCTGCGAGCACCCGAACCCGACCACCCGGAGCCGGTGCTGGCACATCCCACCCAGGAGGCCCACGGGACGCCGTTCGGCCGGATCCCGATCACCGCCGTCGAACCGGTGATCGAGGGCGGTGCCTATCCGGCGAAGGCAACGGTGGGCGAATCCTTCGACATCACCGCCACCATCTTCCGAGAAGGCCATGATGCGGTGAATGCCACCGTGCTGCTCACCGCACCGGACGGCAGCGAGCGGCAGGTCCCGATGGCCAAACACGGGCCCGAGGGTCTGAACGGGTGGCTGGCGACGGTGACCTTGGACTCCCCCGGCCCGTGGACCTACCGGATCGAGGCCTGGGACGATCCGTGGGGCACCTGGCATCACGCCGCAGTGGTCAAGTTCGGTGCCGGGATCGACACCGAACTGGTCTGCGCCGAGGGCCGCCAGCTCTTCGAATGGGCAGCCGAGCAGGCCCGTACGGCACGGGATCAGGCCTCACTGAAGTTCCTCTCCGAGGCCTCGAACGCACTCACCCCGAACCGCCTCCCCCAGGCCCTGGCCGAGCTGGCCGACGACCCGTACCTGGCCGAGGTGATGGCCCGGTACGGCCCACGCCGGCTGGTCACCCCCACCCCGGAGATCCCGATCTGGTGCGATCGCCGGCGGGCCCTGTTCGGCTCCTGGTACGAGTTCTTCCCCCGCTCCCAGGGCGCGGTGCAGAACCCGGACGGCAGTTGGACCTCGGGCACTCTCCGCAGCTCCCGCGATCGCCTGGACGAGGTGGCCGCGATGGGCTTCGACGTGGTCTACCTGCCGCCGATCCACCCGATCGGTCAGGCGTACCGGAAGGGCCCGAACAACACCCTCACCCCCGGACCGTACGATCCCGGATCGCCGTGGGCGATCGGTGCCGCCACCGGCGGTCACGACGCGATCCATCCGGATCTGGGTGATTTCGACGACTTCGACGCCTTCGTCGACCACGCCCGGGACCTCGGGATGGAGGTCGCCCTGGACCTTGCCCTGCAGGCCTCACCGGACCATCCCTGGGTGAGCGAGCATCCGGAGTGGTTCACCACCCGGATCGACGGCACGATCGCCTATGCGGAGAACCCGCCGAAGAAGTACCAGGACATCTATCCGATCAACTTCGACAACGATCCCGACGGGATCTATGCCGAGGTGCTGCGGATCGTCAATCTGTGGATCGACCACGGGGTCACCCTGTTCCGAGTCGACAATCCGCACACCAAACCGCTCAACTTCTGGGCCTGGCTGCTCGCCGAGGTACGCAAGGAGCATCCCGAGGTGATCTTCCTGGCCGAGGCCTTCACCCGCCCGGCGATGATGCATGCGCTGGGGAAGATCGGTTTCCACCAGTCCTACACCTACTTCACCTGGCGCAACGAGAAGTGGGAGCTGGAGGAGTACCTGACCGAGCTGACGACCGAGACCGACAGCTTCTTCCGGCCGAACTTCTTCGTCAACACCCCCGACATCCTGCCCGGTTACCTGGTCGACGGCGGACCGGCGGCCTTCACCATCCGGGCCGTGCTGGCATCGATGCTGTCACCGACCTGGGGCGTCTACTCCGGGTTCGAACTGTTCGAGAACCTGCCGGTGCGTCCGGGCAGCGAGGAGTACCTGGACTCCGAGAAGTACCAGTACCGACCACGGGACTACGACGCCGAGCCGAATCTGAACATCCTGCTCACCCGGTTGAACGAGATCCGTGACGAGCACCCGGCGCTGCAGCAGTTGCGGAACCTGACCTTCCACCACGCGCCGAATTCGCAGGTGATCGTCTTCTCCAAACAGGTGCCGACCGCCGACGGTTCGGCCGACCGGGTCCTCTGCGCAGTCTCGCTGAATCCGCAGGAGACCGTGGAGTCGGAGGTCTACCTCGACTTCGCCGCGATGGGACTGCAGCGCGGGGAGACGATCACCGTCACCGATCAGCTGACGCACCAGAGCTGGACCTGGGGTGAATCGAACTACGTCCGCCTCTATCCGGCCCAACCCGCGCACATCTTCACCGTGCGGCGCGACGGCACCCACTGAGCACCCCGCCGCCAGCCGCCCGTGGCCTGACGCTACGGTCGAATCCGACAGAATCTGAGGTGACCATGTCCGACGACCCGACAACCGATGCACTGCGCTACGGCGGTCTCGCCGGCTGGGACCTGGAAGGTTTCCACACCGGCGCCGACACCGAGATCTGGAAGCGGCTCGGGTCCCACCTGGTCACCGTCGACGGTCCCGAGGGTCCGGTCAGCGGCACCCGCTTCGCGGTCTGGGCACCGCAGGCCAAGGCGGTCTCGGTCCACGGCGACTTCAACGACTGGTCCGGCCAGCCGATGGAACTGCTGCCCGGCACCGGCGTCTGGGTCGGTTTCGTCCCCGGCGTCGGTGCCGGTGCGCTCTACAAGTACTCGGTGCAGACCCAGTGGGGCGAATGGCTGGAGAAGGCCGATCCCATGGCCCGTTATGCCGAGATCCCGCCGGCGAGCGCCTCCATCGTCTGGGAATCCGACTACACCTGGTCGGACCAGGAATGGCTGGAGCGCCGGGCCGAGGCAGATCTGCACGCCGAACCGATGAGCATCTACGAGTTGCATCTCGGCTCCTGGCGCAAGGGCAAGAGCTACCGCGAGGTCACCGAGGAACTCGTCGAGTACGTCACCTGGCAGGGGTACACCCATGTCGAGCTGCTGCCGCTCAGCCAGCATCCCTACGAGCCGTCCTGGGGCTATCAGGTCACCGGGTACTTCGCGGCACAGTCGACCTTCGGCAACCCCGATGATCTTCGCCACCTGATCGACCGGCTGCACCAGGCCGGTATCGGAGTGATCATGGACTGGGTTCCCGGTCACTTCCCGAAGGATTCCTGGGGTCTGGGACGTTTCGACGGCTCCGCCCTCTACGAGCACGCCGATCCCCGCCAGGGTGAGCACCGCGACTGGGGCACCTACATCTTCAACTACGGCCGCAACGAGGTGAAGAGCTTCCTGGTCTCCAATGCGCTGTACTGGTTGACCGAGTTCCACGTCGACGGGCTGCGGGTCGATGCCGTCGCCTCGATGCTCTACCTGGACTACTCCCGCGAGGAGGGCCAGTGGGTGCCGAACATCTACGGCGGCCGGGAGAACCTGGAGGCGATCGACTTCCTGCGCTACGTCAACTCCCACCTGCAGAAGCGGGTTGCCGGGATCGCCATGATCGCCGAGGAATCCACCTCCTTCCCCGGAGTCACCCTGCCGGTGGAGGAAGGCGGCCTGGGCTTCACCTTCAAGTGGAACATGGGCTGGATGAACGACACCCTGTCCTACATCGAGGACGACCCGATCTATCGGCAGTACCACCACAACAACCTCACCTTCGGTCTGGTCTACGCCTGGAGTGAGCACTTCATCCTGCCGATCAGCCATGACGAGGTGGTGCACGGCAAGGGATCGATGATCAACAAGGTCCCGGGCGACGACTGGCAGAAGTTCGCCACCCTGCGCGCCTACTACGCCTTCATGTGGAGCCACCCGGGCAAGCAGTTGCTGTTCATGGGATCCGAGTTCGGCCAACGGCCGGAGTTCAACGAAGCGGTCAGCCTCGAGTGGTGGGTCAGCGACCTGTGGGGTCACCACGGACTGCAGTTGTTGTTGCGTGACCTGAACCGGGTCTACCGTTCACACCCGGCGCTGTACACCGCCGACAGCGACCCGGCCGGATTCGCCTGGATCGACGCCGGTGACGCATCGGGCAACACCATCTCCTTCCTCCGCCGCGGGACCGGCGGGGAGCAACTCGCGGCAGTGATCAACTTCTCGCCCGTACCACGGGAGGCGATGACCATCGGCCTGCCGTCGACCGGTAGCTGGCACGAGGTGCTGAACACCGATTCCGAGATCTACGACGGAACCGGGAAGTACGGCAACCTCGGCCAGGTGGAGGCGCTCGCCGAACCGTGGAACGACTTCCCGGCACGGGCGAGCGTGGTCGTCCCGCCGATGGGAGCGGTCTGGTTCAGCCAGGACCCGGTCGAGCAGAACCCGGGACACGAGTCGGATCGGTGAACATCGACTGCACGATCGGTGCCGACCGGATCGCCCGGTTGGTCTGGGACCGGTCCCCCGAACCCGATGAACTGCGGGAGACCGCCGAACGGGCACTGGCCGAGGTCGAACGGGTGGAGGTCGAGGTCGCCGCTCCCGACCGGGTGGTACGCCGAGCGCTGCATCTGGCGGGGTTCCGGCTCGAGGGCACCCGCCGGCGCGCCGGCCGCGGGGCGGACGGGTCGACGGTCGACGTCGATCTGTACGGCCGCCTGCGGGAGGACGACACCGGTGGTCAGTCCGGTTTCTCGGCGGTGATGAACTCGGTCCTGCCGCGTACCCGGTCGATCGCCCATGTGCTGTTCCACCGCGACCGTGAGGGCGGCCGGGAGTACCTGTTCTGCCAGACCCTGTTCAAACCCGACTGGGAACTCCCCGGCGGTGTGGTGGAGCGCTTCGAATCCCCCCACACCGCGGCCACCAGGGAGGTGCTGGAGGAACTCGGGCTGGAGGTCGAGCTCGGGGACGTCCTCGCCGTGGACTGGCTTCCGCCCTACCTGGGTTGGGACGATGCCGTGGAGTTGATCTTCGACGGTGGGGTGCTCAGCGAGGAGCAGCTGGACTCGATGGTGCTGCAGCCCTCGGAGATCGAATCGGTGCACTGGCGCCGGGCGGCCGATGCCCTGGACCAGTTGCGCCCGGGGGCCGCCCGGCGGTTGCAACACATCGAATCGGAACCGAATCGGACCTGGTACCTCGAGGACGGCAACCCGGTGGGCTGAGACAAGCCCACTCAGCCCACCGCGGTCGGCCGGCTCATTCGGTGATGCCGATGCCGTCGAGCAGGAAGGCGTAGTCCCAGGCGACCTCTTCCCATCCCTTGTAGCGACCGGAACCACCACCGTGTCCGCCGTCCATCTCGATCTTGAACACGATGGGCTCGGTGCCGGTGCTCACCTCCCGCAGCCGCTGCACCCACTTGGCCGGTTCGACGAAGAGCACCCGGGTGTCGTCCAGGCTGGTGACCGCGGCGATCCGGGGGTAGTCGACCGCCCGGATGTTCTCGTAGGGGGTGTAGGCCTTCATCGCGGCATAGACCGCGGGGTCGGTGATCGGGTTTCCCCACTCCTCCCACTCCAGCGCCGACAACGGCAGGTCCGGGTCGAGGATCGAGGTCAACGCGTCGACGAACGGGACCTGGGCGACGATCACCGCATAGAGCTCCGGGGCGAGGTTGGCCACCGCGCCCATCAGCAGGCCGCCCGCCGAACCGCCCATGGCGCCGATCCTGGACCGATCGGCCCAGCCGGCATCGATCAGGTACCGGGTGGAGTCGACGAAGTCGGTGAAGGAGTTGATCTTCGCCAGCTTCTTGCCCTCGACGTACCAGCCGCGCCCGAGCTCCCCACCACCGCGGACATGGGCGATGACATAGACGACACCACGGTCGAGCAGACTCAGCCGGGAGATGCTGAAGCCGGGGTCCATCGAGATCTCGTAGCTGCCGTAACCGTAGACGATGCTCGGGTGCGGCCCGTTGTCCGGACTCAGATCGGCACGCCGGATCACCGTCAGCGGGATCTGCGTACCGTCGGCGGCACTCGCCCACTCCCGCTCGGCGCGATAGGCCTGCGGATCGTATCCACCGCGTACCGGGTTCTCCTTGCGCAACAGGAGTTCTGCGGAGTCGGGTACGAAATCGTAGACCCGTGCCGGGGTCAGATAGGTCTCGTAGACCAGCCGGACGAGCGGCGCCTGCAGATCCGCGGCGATCAGCTCGACCGAATGCAGTTCGGCCTCGAACTCCGGGGTCTGCAAGGTCACCTCACCGGCGGTGATCTCGGTCAGGGGCACATATCCGATGGTGGGAACGGTGTCGCGCCGCAGGCCGACGAACAACTGCCCGGCGGCCGGGACGGCCGAGGTGATGCGTACCCGGTCGTCATGCGGTACGACGGTACGCCAGACCTGTTCGGCACGCGGGAGGGAGATCTCCTCGGCCGCCAGGATCGAGACCATCGAGTTCCGGGCGCCGTCGGAGTCATGGGTGATGATCAACCAGCGCTGGGAGTCGATGTCGACCGGTTCGACGCTGTACAGCACCCCGGCGTCGCGACCGAGCACCACCTGCGGTTCGGCTGCGGGGTCGGTGAGGTCGAGCAGCTGGTTCTCGCTCACCTCGGAATTGCCGATGCCGATGATCAAGGTCCGGTGATCGGCCGAGCGGTCGATGCCGGTCCACATGGTCGTGTCGTCCTCGGTCCAGATCACCTGGTCGGCCTCGGCGGCGGTCCCGAGCAGATGTCTGCGCACCTGGTACGGGCGCCAGGAATCGTCCACCACCAGGTAGAAGATCGCCGAGGCATCCGGTGCCCAGACCGGTCCGTAGAAGGTGTTCGGGATCTCGTCGGCGAGTTCGTCACCGGTCCGCAGGTCACGCACCTTGAGGGTGAACTTCTCGTTGCCCGCATGGTCGACGGCATAGGCCAGCAGGTTGCCGTCGTCGCTCACCGTCGCCGCCCCCAGGGAGTAGAAGGCATGCCCGTCGGCCTCGGCGTTCTCGTCCAGCAGGATCTGCTCCTGCGCCGGCGGATCGTTCGGGTCGATCACCGGTGGGGTCCAGTCCTGCCCACCGGCCGGCACCCGGCAGTGCAGGCCGTACTGCTCGCCCTCCACCATCCGGCCGTAGTACCACCAGTCCCCCCGGCGGCGTGGCACCGACAGATCGGTCTCCTGGGTACGGGCCTTGATCTCGTCGAAGATCGACTGTCGCAGCTTCGCCTGACCGGCGGTGACCGCCGCGGCGTAATCGTTCTCGGCGTGCAGATGCGCCAGCACCTGCGGGTCGTCGCGGTCCCGCAGCCATTCGTAGTCGTCGACGAAGGTCTCGCCATGATGGGTACGGGTGACCGGCCGCTTCTCGGCGATCGGTGCCTGCAGGGGCTTCACGTACAGATACTCCTTGGTCTGGGAGAGGTCGTTGAGCTCTCTCACGTCACTGCGTCTGCTGAATCCCAGGCGCTCGTAGAGTCGGTGGGCATCGGTGAACCGGGTGTCGGTCCACAAGATCAACTCGCGGCAGCCGGCATCGGCGGCAGCCGTTTCGGCCGCCCGGACCAGCGCCGCGCCGAGCCCCGAACCGCGAGCCTGCGCGGCAACGTAGAGCGATTTCAGTTCGGCGGCACCAGCTGCGGGCCGCCAGCCGACGCTGGCGACCAGCACACCGTCACGCTCGAGCACCCAGAGGTCACCGGCATGCTCGGCCCAGGCCGTGGCCGGGGAGCGCATCCAGGGTTCCTCGGCGTCGACGTCGAGGATGATCCCGGGATACTCGGACCAGATGCCACCGATCAGCTCGATCAGTGCCGCGGAATCGGTGTCGCGAACCGGGCGCAGATCCTCCACCGCCTGGGCTCGACGGCCGCTCAGAACAGTGCCGTCATCAGGTCTCGCCGGGCCTTCAGAACCGCCGGATCCTTCGGGTCCACCACCTCGAACAGTTCCAGCAGCCGCTGCCGGACCCGCTCGCGGTCATCCCCGGCGGTACGCCGCACGACCCCGACCAACCGGCCGAACCCGGCCGCCGCGTCACCGCCGACGATCTCGGCGTCCGCGGCGGCCAGCTGGGCCTCGACATCTGCGGGCGCGGCCTCGGCCGTCGCGATCACCGCCTGCGGATCGATGCCGGCGCCGACCGTGCGGGCGAGCAGGCCGACCTGGGCCTTACCTGCCCTGGCCTCGGGATCGTTCGGGGTCTCGGCCAACAGCTTGGCGTACTCGGCCTCGGCGGCGGCGTAGTCACCGGCGGCCAGGGCAGCGTCGGCGGCCTCGAAACGTGGATCGGCCGGGGGCTCTGCACCCTCGTCGGACTCGGCTTCGGCGCCCTGGGACGGTGCGGTGCCGACGATCCCGTTGGCCACCGCGGTCTGCAGCACCTGATCGATCACCGCCCGCACCTGGTCGGCGGGTTGGGCACCTTGGAACAGCGGGGCCAACTGCCCACCGAGGACCGCCACCACCGTCGGCACGGCCTGCACCCCGAGCGCCTGGGCGATCTGGCCCTCGGTGTCGACATCGACCCGCCCGAGCAGGAACCTGCCACCGGAGGAGTTCGCCAGGTCGGCCAGGGTACGGCTCAACTCCGCCGTGCCCTCCGCCCTCGGTGACCAGAACTCGACCACCACCGGATACCTGACCGACTCCCCCAGCACCTGCTGGAAGTTCACCTGGGTGATGTCGACGACGAAACTGCCGCCACCGGCCTGTGCGCCGGTGGACTGCGGGGCCTGCGCCTTGGCCTTCAGGGCCGAAAGGTCCATGGCGCCACCAAAACTGGAAGAACTCATGACCCCATTCTGGCAGGCCCGGCCGACGACACGGCAGGATAGGGCCATGGCACACGAGCGGGCCGGTCAACCGGCGCAGTCCTCCGACCTGATCGACGTCGACGCGGTGCTGGCCGCGTACCACGAGATCGTCCCGGATCCGACGAATCCGGACCAGCAGGTGGTCTTCGGCACCTCCGGTCACCGGGGCTCCAGTCTGGACGGCGCCTTCAACGATCTGCACATCGCCGCCACCACCCAGGCCATCGTCGAGTACCGGGCCTCGCAGGGGATCACCGGCCCGGTGTACCTGGGCAAGGACACCCACGCACTGTCCCTGCCCGCCTGGCGTACCGCCACCGAAGTGCTGATCGGCAACGACATCGCGGTCCGCGCCGAGCGCGAGGACGAGTACACCCCCACCCCGGCCCTGTCCCGAGCGATCGTGGTGCACAACGCCGACCCCGCCAATGCCGGTGCACCCGCCGACGGGATCGTCGTCACCCCCTCGCACAACCCGCCCCGCGACGGCGGGTTCAAATACAACCCACCGCACGGCGGGCCCGCCGACACCGATGCGACCAAGGCCATCGCGGCCCGGGCCAACGCACTGCTCGCTGACCCGGCGGCCATCCGGAGGGTCACCTACGCCGTGGCCGAGCCGCAGGTCGAGCGCTTCGACTACCTGAGCCTGTACATCGACGGACTCGCCGAGGCGATCGACCTCGACGCGATCCGCAGGTCGGGACTGCGGATGGGGGCCGATCCGATGGGCGGTGCCAGTGTGCACTACTGGCAGGCGATCGCCGAGCGTCTGCAGCTCGACATCACCGTCACCAATGACACCGTGGACCCGGCCTGGTCGTTCATGACCCTGGACACCGACGGCAAGATCCGGATGGATCCCTCCTCCCCCGACGCGATGGCCTCCCTGCTGGCCAACCGCACGGCCTACGACCTGTCCACCGGCAACGACGCCGACTCCGACCGGCACGGGATCGTCACCCCCGATGCCGGGCTGATGAACCCCAATGCCTACCTGGCCGTCGCCATCGGCTACCTGTACACCCACCGCAGCGGATGGCCGCAGGGCATCGGAGTCGGCAAGACCCTGGTCTCGTCGTCGATGATCGACCGGGTCGTCGCCGATCTCGGCCTGAATCTGGTGGAGGTGCCGGTCGGCTTCAAGTGGTTCGTTCCCGGTCTCAGCGACGGAACTCTCGGCTTCGGCGGGGAGGAATCGGCCGGAGCCTCCTTCCTCACCCGCGACGGCCGGACCTGGACCACCGACAAGGACGGGATCCTGCTCTGCCTGCTGGCCGCGGAGATCCTGGCCGTCACCCAGAAGACCCCGTCGCAGCTGTACTCGGAGTTGACTCACCGATTCGGGGAGCCCGCCTACTCCCGGATCGACGCCTCAGCCGACCGGGAGCAGAAGGCGCGGCTGGCAGCCCTCTCCCCGGCCGATGTCACCGCCACCGAACTGGCCGGCGAGCCGATCACCGCGGTGCTGACCAAGGCACCCGGCAACGATGCCCCGATCGGCGGGATCAAGGTCACCACCGAGAACGCCTGGTTCGCCGCCCGGCCCTCCGGCACCGAGGACAAGTACAAGATCTACGCCGAGTCGATGCGCGGCCCGGAACATCTGGCGCAGGTGCAGGCCGCCGCCCAGGACGTGGTGTCGCGGGCGCTGGGTGATTGATCGACCGGCTGGGTGATTGATCGACCGGCTGGGTGGTTGATCGACCGGCTGGGTGGTGAGTCGACCTGCCCGAACGGCGGCTGATCCGGAAGGTTCGGCACCGAAACGACCCGCACCGAAGCGCCACCGTTCGTTCACCACGGGTTCATCCGGGGGTTGCCAGCACACACCGAAGGGCCCTAGCTTTCCGGAGTGGCTGGCACAGTGGAAGTGGCAAGCGGGGATCCTCCGCGGTCCGAGGCGACCGCCGATGATCGAACGGGAACGTCACCGTCCCGCCGTCGGCGATTCGGCATCAGCAGGCGCAACCGGGGTGATTTCTGGATCTTCTTGTTGTTCGCGCTGCCGAACATCGTGTTGATCCTGGTCTTCTCCTACCGCCCGATCCTGACGAACTTCTACTACTCCACGCTGAACTGGGTGCTCGGGTCACCGATCGCCACCAGCGCCGGGCTGGACAACTACGTCCGGTTCTTCAGCGGCGACCGCGCGGTCGAGGTGCTGCGGACGACGGCGATCTTCACCATCGCCACCGTCGGCGGCTCGATCGTCCTCGGCCTCGGTCTGGCGGTGGTCCTCAGCCGGCCCCTGCGCGGACGTACCTTCGCCCGAGCCTCGGTCTTCGCTCCCTATGTCCTGTCCGGTGTGGGCATCGGACTCGTCTGGTCGTTCATCTTCGACCCGACGATCGGCGTGATGGCGATCATCCTGCGCAAGTTCGGCGCCGCCTCACCGCAGTGGTTCAACGACCCGGACCTGACCCTGGTGATGGTGATCATCGTCTTCATCTGGAAGAACGTCGGCTACTGCGCGGTGATCTACATCGCCGCCATGACCGCGGTCCCCAATGACGTGCTCGAGGCGGCCTCGATCGACGGGGCCTCACCGGTACGTCGATTCTTCTCGGTCACCCTGCCGTTGCTGTCGCCCACCAGCTTCTTCCTGCTGATGACCGTCACCTTGGCATCACTGCAGGCCTTCGACATCCTGCGGATCATGAACCCGCTCGGCCGGGGCACCACGACGCTGATGTACGAGTCGTACCTGCAGGCCTTCCTGGCCAACAACCAGGCCGGTTACTCCGCAGCGATCTCCAGCATCTTGTTCATCGTCCTGATGGTCCTCACCCTGGTCCAACTGATCTTCGTCGAGAGGCGGGTGCACTACACGTGAGCACGACCACGCTCCCGGCCGATACCCCGACCCCGCGCCGCCGGCAGCGTTCCGGCGCCGCGGTCGCCGGGGACCTGATCGGCGGCTACCTGCCGATGATCATCGCCACCTTGGCAGTGGTCCTCCCACTGGTCTGGATGATCATCAGCTCGTTCAAGTCCCCCGGGGAGATTGTCACCCGGGAGCTGATCCTGTTCCCGGCCGATCCCAGCCTCGCCGCCTACGAGCGGGCCTCGGCGACCGTGGACTTCCCCCGGTTGTTCCTGAACTCGTTCATCGTCACCGCCATCGGTTCGGGCCTGAAGGTGATCTTGGCACTGACCACCGCCTATGCCCTGGTCTTCGTCCGGTTCCCGTTCAAACGGATCATCTTCGTCGCCATCCTGGTGGCCCTGATGGTGCCCCCGCAGGTCTCCCTGCTTCCCAACTACGTGTTCATCGCCGGGCTCGGCGGAACCGACACCTACTGGGGACTGATCCTTCCCGGTCTGGGCACGGCATTCGGCACGTTCCTGCTCCGGCAGCACTTCCTGTCCCTGCCCAAGGAACTGCTGGAAGCTGCCGAGATCGATGGCGCCGGTCACTTCCGACGCCTGTTCAGCATCGTCGCCCCGGTCTCCGCACCGACCATCGCCACGGTCGCCCTGGTCACCATCGTGACCGAGTGGAACGAGTACATCTGGCCCCTGGTGATCACCAACTCGCTGTCGATGGCGACCTTGCCGGTCGGCCTGACCCGGTTGCAGAACAGTGAGCCTGATCCCAGTGCCTACGCCATGTTGATGGCGGGATCGGTATTGGTGATCCTGCCGGTGCTGATCGTCTTCGCGATCCTCCAACGACACATCGTTGCAGGACTCACCCAAGGCGCGGTCAAGTGACCGCCACCTATGTATCGACCCTCCCGGCGGCGACGGATCGTCGGGTTGTTGACGAAAGGGACAGTCAATGAGATCAATGTTCGACCGGCGCCGATTCCTCGGCCTGGCCGGTGCCGGCGTGGGTGCGCTGGCCCTGGGCGCCTGTGGCGGCCCGTCCATCGGTGGCGGTGCCGGCGGAGGTACCGCACCGGTGGACGTCAACGGTCCCGACTTCAGCGGTGTGGAGGCGGCCAAGTCGATCACCTTCTGGTCCAACCATCCCGGTGGTTCGGAGCAGATCACCCGAAGCCTGCTGGACGCCTTCACCCAGGAGTCCGGGATCGAGGTGGAACTGGTCACCGCCGGCGCCAACTATGAGGAGATCGCCCAGCGCTTCCAGACCGCCCAGGCCTCCGGTGACCTGCCGGATGCGGTCGTGCTGTCCGATGTCTGGTGGTTCCGCTACTACATGCAGCAGACGATCATCCCGCTGGGGACCGCGATCGAGGCTGCCGGGATCACCACCGCCGGTTACCGGGAGTCGCTGATCGGTGACTACCAGTACGACGGTGGCCAGTGGGCGCTGCCCTGGGCCCGCTCGACGCCGCTGTTCTACTACAACAAGGCGCACTGGGAGGCCGCCGGGCTGGAGGATCGTGCTCCGCAGACCTGGGCGGAGTTCGCCGAGTGGGCACCGGCGCTGAAGGAGGCCACCGGTGTCTCGGCCTATGAGTTCCCGGCCCTGGACGGGTACGCGGGCTGGATCCTGCAGAACCTGCTGTGGGGGTACGGCAGCGGCTGGTCGGCCGAGGAGTCCTTCGACATCATCTGCGACAACCCGCAGGCCGTCGAGGCCATCACCTTCGCGCAGAACTCGATCAAGGACGGCTGGGCCACGGTGGCCAGCCAGGCCGCGGTTGACGACCTGGCCGCCGAGGGCTGCAGCGCGACCATCGAGTCCACCGGTTCGTTGGTCGGTCTGCTGGACACCGTCGGTGACAAGTTCGAGGTCGGGGTCGGCTTCCTGCCCGGCGGACCGCAGGTGCAGACTCCGGTCTGCCCCACCGGTGGCGCCGGCCTGGGCATCCCCTCGGGGATCGATCCGGCCAACCAGCTCGCCTCGGCGATGATGATCGGCTTCCTGACCAACCCGGAGAACACCGTGAAGTTCTCCGCCGCCACCGGATACATGCCGGTGCAGACCGACGCCGATGTCTCCACCCTGTTGGCCGAGACCCCGCAGATCCAGACCGCGATCGATCAGCTCGAGGTCACCCGTTCCCAGGACTGGGCCCGGGTGTTCGTCCCCGGGGCGGAACTGGAGATGGCCAACGCCGCCGCGGCCGTGCTGAACGAGCAGGCCGATGTGCAGGAGACGCTGACCGGGTTGAAGTCGACCCTGGAGGAGTTGTACACCACCCAGGTGGAGCCGAACATCGGCTGAGCCACGGGAATCAGGACGAGACCCCGCCGGGGACCGGATGGTCGCCGGCGGGGTCTCGTCACTTCCGGTCCTGATCAGCCCGTACGTGCGGCCGGATCGAGGCTCGGGTCAGCGATGCCTGTCATCGGGGTCGGACGGTCGCTTCCCTGGGGCCGGCGGGCCGCGCCGGTTCGTCCCGCAGGCCCACCAGATGATCCACCGGACCGTTGCCGTGTCCCACGGCCAGCTGCCGGCCGGCGGAGATCGCCGCGGTCAGCCAGTCCTTCGCCTGCTGGGTCGCCAGCGCCCAGTCACCGTGGGCGGCCACCCGGGTGGCCAGTGCGCTGGACAGCGCGCACCCGGTTCCATGGGTGTTGCTGCCCGGCACCCGGTCACCGGTGAACTCGGTGACCACTCCGCGGTCGAGCAGCGCGTCGGTGACCACCAGTCCCCGCAGGTGTCCGCCCTTGACCAGTACCCGGACCCCGGACCGGTCGGCAAGACCGTGGGCCTGTTCCAGTGCCTCGGCCAAGGTACGGGCCGGGGCAGCGTCGGTGAGGACGGCCAGTTCGGGGATGTTCGGGGTGACCAGGTCGGACCGGGTGATCAGCTCCGAGACCGCGTCCTCGGCATCGGCATCGACCAGCCGGTCCCCGCTGGTGGCCACCATCACCGGGTCCAGCACGACCACCGGGGGCCGATGCCGGACCAACCATTCCCCCACCACGCGGGCGACCGCTGCCGTACCGAGCATGCCGATCTTCACCGCGTCGACGGTGATGTCGTCGCTGATCGCCTCAAGCTGGGCGCTGAGGAACTCCGGTGGTGGCACGTGGATGGCCCGGACCCCGGTGGTGTTCTGGGCGGTGAGCGCACTGATCGCCGCCATCGCGTACCCGCCGTTGGCGGCGATGCTCTTCAGATCACCCTGCACCCCGGCCCCTCCACTGGGATCGGAGCCGGCGATCGACAACACCCGCGGGATGCCGCTCACCCGTTCTCCCATCGGTCGGCCAGCGCACGGGCGGACCCTTCGGGGTCGGCACTGGCACAGATCGCCGAGACCACAGCCACACCGGCGGCCCCGCCGCGACGGAGCCCCGGCAGATCTTCGGACCGGATTCCACCGATCGCCACGCACGGCAGTGCGGTGGCGCCGGCGAGTCTGGAGAACCCGTCGGTACCCAATTCCGGCGGGTGGTCGGGCTTGGTGGCGGTGGCCCGCACCACCCCCACCCCGAGGTAGTCCACGGTGCCACCTGGCAGTGAATCCGCGGCCGCCAGCTGTGCCCGGGAGCTTGCCGTCAACCCGATGATCGGTTCGGCACCGAGGATCCGCCTGGCCGTCTCGGCGGGAAGGTCGTCCTGTCCCAGGTGGACTCCGGCCACGGCTGCCTGCTGTTCCCGGGCGGCACAGAAGATGTCCACCCGATCGTTCACCAGCACCGGTACCCGGTCACCCACGGTGTCTGCGATCCGGGTCACCAGGTCGAGAAATTCGCGAGCCGAGGCGGTCTTGTCCCGTATTTGCAGCACGCTCACACCGCCGGCGACGGCTCGCCGAACGGTCTCCAGCACACCGCGGTCACCACACTGGGCGGTGTCGGTGACCAGGTGCAGCTCGAGCCGTCCGGGCACCCGAGCCCGGCCGGGCACCGGTTGGCCGACGCTCATGCCAGTACCACCCGCTGCCGCACCTGGTCCGCCGTGAGATCGCCGAGCCGGTCCAGGAATGCCACCGCGAACGAACCCGGACCTGCTGCCTGCTCGGCGGCCAGTTCGGCGGCGATCGTGTAACAGGCCACCGCGGTCACGGTCGCATCGAACACCGTCGTCTCCTCGCTCACCGCCAGGAAGGCGGCCATCACCGCCCCGAGTGCGCAACCCCCACCGGTGATCCGGGTCAGCAACCGGTCCCCGTTGGCCACCCGGACGACGGTGCTCCCGTCGGTGACCAGATCGGTCGGGCCGCTGACCGCGACCACCCCACCGGTACGGACCGCAAGTCCCCTGGCGGCATCCAGTGCCGCTTCCGGCCCGGCCGTCGAATCGACTCCTCGCCCGCCACCACCGGCGCCGGCAGCGGCGAGGATCTCACTGGCATTACCGCGGATCACGGTCGGGCCGGCGGCCACCAGTTCGGCGGCCAGTGCGGTGCGGATCGGCAGCACCCCGGCCGCCACCGGGTCGAGCACCCATGGGGTCCCGGCCCGACCGGCGGCTGCGGCCGCCTCGACGGCGGCGGCCCGGTTCTCGGCCAGGGGTGTCCCCAGGTTGATCAACACCCCACCGGCGAGGCCGGCGAACATCCCGGCCTCGCCCGGGATGTCCACCATCGCCGGTGCAGCCCCGAGTGCAAGCAATGCATTGGCGGTGAAGTTGGTGACCACGGTGTTGGTGATCGACTGCACCAGTGGGGAGGTCGATCGGAGCCGATCGAGCAGCTCGGTGTGAATGGTCGGCGTCGTCGCGGGCGCATGGTCGCGCATACGGACATCCCTTCGCTAGTACGAACTAGATCAGGTTCAACGGGTGTGATCTCAGCACCGTGGCGCACCCCGTGTCACTTGCCCCACACCCTACGTCAGCACCCAGAGGCACGAAAGGGCCGGGACCTACCAGAGGTGGATCCCGGCCCTTCGCCGATCGATTCCGCCGGCCTCACGGCCGGGGCGAGCCCGAGATGATCAGGCTGCCGCCCGCGCCGACTCGGTCACCGGTTCCAACGCCGCGGCGACCAGTTCGGCCACATCGGTGGACGGGACGACGGTGATCGCCTCCAGCACCTCACTCGGCACCTCGTCGAGGTCGGGTTCGTTGCGCTTCGGTGCGAAGACCGTGCGCAATCCGTTGCGCTGGGCGGCGAGCAGCTTCTGCTTCAATCCGCCGATCGGCAACACCCGCCCGTTCAAGGTCACCTCACCGGTCATCCCGACATCACTGCGGACCCGACGGCCGGTGGCCATCGAGACCAGTGCGGTCACCATGGTCACACCGGCGCTCGGCCCGTCCTTGGGGATCGCACCGGCCGGAACGTGGATGTGGATCCGCCGGTCCAGCACACCGGGGTCGGTGATGCCGAGTTCGGCGGCGTGCGCCCGGACGTAGGACAGGGCGATCTGCGCCGACTCCTTCATCACCTCACCCAACTGACCGGTGAGGGTGAGACCTCGCTCGCCGTCGACGGCATTGGCCTCGATGAACAGCACGTCGCCACCCAGTCCGGTGACGGCCAGACCGGTCGCAACCCCGGGCACCTCGGTACGTTCGTCGGACTCCGGAGTGAACCGTGGCCGCCCCAGGAAGTCCTTCAGATTGCCCAGGTCGATGGTGATCGCTGCCTCCGCCCGGCCCTGAGCGATCTTCGTCGCCGCCTTCCGCAATCCCTTGGCCAGCAGCCTTTCCAGCTGCCGCACGCCGGGTTCACGGGTGTAGTCGGCGGCGATCTCCCGCAACGCCTCGTCGGTGAAGATCACCTCCTCGGCATCGAGTGCGGCCAGTTCCCGCTGCTTCGGCAGCAAGAAGTCACGCGCGATGTTGATCTTGTCATCCTCGGTGTAACCGTCGATCGTCACCAGTTCCATCCGGTCCAGCAGCGGCTCGGGGATGTTCTCTATCACGTTCGCCGTGGCCAGGAACAACACATCGGACAGGTCGAGATCGACGTCCAGGTAGTGGTCGCGGAAGGTGTGGTTCTGCGCCGGGTCCAAGACCTCCAGCAGCGCCGAGGACGGGTCACCCCGGTAGTCCGAACCCACCTTGTCGATCTCGTCCAGCAGCACCACCGGATTCATCGAACCCGCCTCGCTGATGGCACGCACGATCCGACCCGGCAGGGCTCCGACGTAGGTACGCCGGTGACCGCGGATCTCGGCCTCGTCCCGGACTCCACCCAGGGCGACGCGGACGAACTTGCGGCCCAGGGCACGGGCAACCGACTCCCCCAGGGAGGTCTTGCCGACACCGGGCGGCCCGGCCAGCGCCAGGACGGCACCGGAGCCACGCCCCCCGACCACCTGCAGCCCACGCTCGGCCCGCCGCGACCGAACGGCCAGGTACTCGATCATCCGGTCCTTCACGTCATCCAGACCGTGGTGATCGGCATCCAGCACCTCCCGCGCCGCGGCGATGTCGGTGTTGTCGGTGGTCGTCTGTCCCCACGGCATGTCCAGGATCGTGTCCAGCCAGGTACGGATCCAGCCGGCCTCCGGGGTCTGGTCCGAACTGCGCTCGAGCTTGTCCACCTCACGCAGCGCGGCCTCGCGTACCTTCTCGGGCAGGTCGGCCTGCTCGACCCTGGTCCGGTAGTCCTCCGCACCATCGGGTTCGCCCTCGCCGAGCTCTGCCCGGATGGCATTGAGCTGCTGGCGCAGCAGGAACTCCCGCTGCGACTTCTCCATGCCCTCGCGGACATCGTCGGCGATCTTGTCGTTGACCTCGGCCTCGGCGATCTGGTTGCGAGTCCACTCGATCAGCGTCTGCAGCCGCTCGGCGACCTCGGGGGTCTCCAGCAGTGCGCGCTTCTGGTCGTCGGTCAGCCAGCTGGCGTACCCGGCGAGATCGGCGAGCTGATCGGGATCGGTCACCCGCTGCACGTTGTCGATCACCTGCCATGCGTCACGGCGCTGCAGGGTCGCGATCACCAGTGACTTGTACTCCTTGGCCAGCTCGCGCAGCTGCTCGTCGGGTTCGGTCACCGGCACATCCTCGGCCTCCACCCACAGGGCACTGCCGGGCCCGGACACACCGGAGCCGATCTTCACCCGGCGTTCGGCACGCAGGACCGCGGCTTCGGCGCCGTCACCGGCCATCCGCCCCTGCTGCACGATCTCGGCCACCACGCCGTAGCTGGCGTACCGGTCGGCAAGTCGCGGAGCGACGACGAGTTTGCCGTCGCTGCTGGCGCGCGCGGTGTCGATCGCGGCCCGCGAGGTCTCGTCCAGCCGGATCGGCACGACCATGCCCGGCAGGACCACCAGTTCGGAAAGAAAAAGAATCGGAAGTTGCACAACATCCTCCATCAAGTTGAGCGTCACCGACTCAACGTCAGATTCAAGGACTTCATTCCCGGTTCGCTCACGGTGAAAACGCTCAGCACAGATCCACCGGATCGGACACGTGTCTCATGTCTCATTCGAGAAGGTTGTGACCTTCACCTCTTGACGTAAGGTGTCCCTAACCTAGGAGAATGACGGGGCACCGCACGGGACCGGTCACGGGGCATCGTTCCCAGTGACGACACGGCAGCACCAGAAGGATGAGCATGAACCTCGCAACCGCGACGCAGATCAGCACCACCCCATTCGTGTCTGCGCCGAACGAAGCTGCACCCCTGCCCTCGGTGGGACGATGCGCGATGGCGATCCACTCCCCCTTTCCGGTCGAACGGCTGCTGCCCCGCTGCGTAGCAGCACTGGCCAACCAGGAACTGGTGGCTGCGGCGGCCCGCTCGCAAGGGATCAGCGTGTTCCGGGTCTCCCGGCCGACCGCCCGGGTGAGTGCGGTCGACCATGGTGACGAAACCCTGACCATGTGGCGCGACGACGCCTTCTCCCGAACCGACCTGGCCGACCGACTTTCCAGCGCCGGGCGTGACTGCCTGGTGATCGTCGGCGGACACGCCCAGATCGAGTGCCTGGCCACGGCCACCCGAGCCGTTCGTGAAGGGTTCTGCCCGGTGCTGGTGACCGACGCACTGGTCGACACCGATGAGTTCGGCGCGACGGCGACCGCCCGGTACGTGGCCGCCATCGGTGGTCGGGTGTGCACCAGCGAGGAACTCCTGGCGCAGTGGCAGGGCGACGAGCGAGGTCGGACCACCGGCAATGACTGAGGATTCCTGCGCCTGCCGTTCGACCGATGAGATGCGCCAGCCGCTGCTGGCCGTGGCCCCGGCCTCGGCAGTCCTGGCGGTGGCCAGCAACCACTTCCACCCCTGGGTGGCACTGTCGCCGATCGAACGCGCCCGCTGCCGCTCCCTGCACTCGCAGCAGGATCGGGTGAACTTCGCGGCCTCACGTGCGCTGACCCGGCTGCTGCTCGCCCGCTGGGCGGGCCTGGCGCCGTCGACCGGCATTCGCTTCCGCTGGTACCAGAACTGCTCCAGTTGCCGTACCCCGCACGGTCGGCCGACCCTGTTCGGCTGCCGGCCCCCGGGGGTCTCCTGGGCCTATGCCGGCGGGATGGTCGCCGCTGCGGTCGGCGCCGGTGCCATCGGGGTGGACATCGCCCTGACCGGTTTCGACGATGACGACCCCCGCAGCATGTCGCCGCGGCGGACCGCCGCCGGGGCCGCGGCGAAGGCCGGTCTGGGGGAACTGGCCGACCTGTTGGCCAGCCGCTCGTTGTTCTCCCTACCGGCCGGTGAGTTCTCCGACCCGGCCACCGGCGTACGCGGACATGTCGTCTGCGGTGGCGCACCTGAGGCGATCGACCTGTTCGCCCTGGTGGACACCACCGCCGACACCCCGGCCTGAAGCCGGGGTGGGCGGGCCGTGCGCGCGGCTCAGGGTGCGTACAGGATCAGCGCATCACCTTGTCCGCCACCACCGCACAGCGCGGCAGCACCGATGCCGCTGCCACGGCGCTGGAGTTCCTTGGCCAAGGTGAGCACGAGTCGGGCGCCCGACGCGCCGACCGGGTGACCGACGGCGATCGCGCCGCCGTGGATGTTCACCTTCTCCTCCACCGCTGCGTCGTCCAGCCCCAGTGAGCGGGCGCTGGCGATGCCGACCGCGGCGAAGGCTTCGTTGATCTCGATCAGATCCAACGAGGCGGGATCGATGCCCGCCCTCGCACAGGCCTTGCGGATCGCATTGGCAGGCTGCAGCTGCAGCGAGGAATCGGGACCGGCAACCTGTCCGTAGGCCCCGATCCGGGCGATCGGGGTCAGCCCGAGGCGCTCTGCGGCCTCCGGGCTGGCCACCACCACGGCAGCCGCGCCATCGGAGATCGGGCTGGATGATCCGGCAGTGATCGTGCCCTCGGCGGCGAAGGCCGGACGCAACCTGCCCAGGGTCTCGGCGGTGGTGTCCCCCCGTACCCCTTCGTCGGCGGCGATGACCACCGGCTCAC
Organism: Naumannella halotolerans; assembly: GCF_004364645.1. Taxonomy (NCBI): domain Bacteria; kingdom Bacillati; phylum Actinomycetota; class Actinomycetes; order Propionibacteriales; family Propionibacteriaceae; genus Naumannella; species Naumannella halotolerans. The sequence goes on from NZ_SOAW01000001.1 coordinate 1,346,553, forward strand.
CCCGGCGTTGCGGGATGCTCACCGCCACGATCTCCTCGGCCAGCAGCTCCGCGAACTGTGCTGCCCGCTGGTGGGACCGGGCGGAGAAGGCATCGCCCTCGGCCCTGGTGACCTCATCGGCACCCTTGTTGTACTGCTCGGTCAACGCACCCATGGACTGATCGGTGTAGACGTCGAACAGGGCGTCCAGTTCCATGTGGTCGGCCATGCTGAGCGCACCGTACTTGTGTCCCTGACGGGATCCGGTCAGCAGGTGCGGCGCATTGGTCATCGACTCCATGCCCCCGGCGACCACGACCTCGGCCTCACCGGAGCGGATCAGCTGATCGGCCATGGCCACCGCGGTCAGTCCCGACAGGCACACCTTGTTGACGGTGACGGCCGGTACGTCCATGGAGATCCCGGCCTTCACCGCAGCCTGCCGGGCGGTCAACTGCCCGCCCCCGGCGGGCAGCACCTGGCCCAGCACGACCTGGTCCACCTCGGAGGGATCGACACCTGCCCGTTCCAGTGCCGCCGCGATGGCGATCCCCCCGAGATCGGTGGCCGACTGCGAGGCCAGGCCTCCGAGCAGTTTGCCGAAGGGGGTACGGGCACCGCCGACGATGACAGATCCGGTTGAACTCGCCTGTGAACTCATGTTTTCCTGCCTCCTGGATGTCGCCCACATGGTAGCGCCGATCAGCCCTCGCGGACTCCTCGGCCACCGACCCCCGGGCCACCGACGACACCCGCTCAGGCCGGCGGCAGAATCTTCTCGAACACCTAAGATGTTCATTCAGCAGGCAGTCGTGCGTCGTTTTCGTACCTGCTGCGCGCTAACTTGGAAGCAGCGCCAGCCTGCCCCGCACGCATTCAGGAGTTGCACAGTGACCGAGATGACCGGACTCAACCTTTTCGACGATCGGGCCAGTGCCGCCGGCAACTTCCCTTCCGCCCTGCGGGGTTATGACCGTCATGCGGTGGACGAGTACGTGCTGTCGCTGGAGGAGAAGCTCGGCCAGGCACGCGATTACATCCGGGAACTGGAGTCGCAGAACGCCGACCTCGCCGCCCAGGAGCCGACGCAGCCGATTGCACCCGGTGAGGGCGATTTCGAACATCTGGGCAATCACGCGACCGAGATCCTGCGGGTCGCCCAGTCCCAGGCCCGGGAGCTGACCGACCGCGCCCACATGGAGGCCGAGCGGGTACGCGAGGAGGCCCGCCGGGCCGGTGACGAACTGCGCGCAGCGGGACGGCAGGAGGCCGAGGACACCAAGGCGATGACCCTGGCCGATCTGCGCGAGCTGCGTGACAACCTCGACCGGCAGGCGACCCAGCACGTGGAACTGGCCCGGGCGGAGGCGGCGAAGATCGTGCAGGCTGCGGAACAGCGGGCGAACGCGATCATCGGCGAGGCCGAGAGCGAGAGCGCCGCCATGGTCGAACAGGCCCGGCTGAACGCCGAACAGACCAACGAGGCCGCCCGGCGGACCGCAGCGGAGTCGGTGGCCGAGGCCGCCCGCAAGCGGGAGGAGATGCTGGCTGCACTGCGGGCCGAGCACGAGAAGATCAGCGGTGACACCGTACGTCTGCTCGACGACGCCAAGCAGCGCCATGCCGAGTCGACGGAGTTGCTGGCCGCCCAGGTCGCCGAGGCCAATCGGGTACGTTCGGAGGCCGCCAAGGAGGCCGAACGGATCAAGGTGCTGGCCGCCCGGGAGACCGAGGAGCAGATCGCCAATGCCCGCCGACAGGCCGAGGCGATGACCAAGCGGGCCGAGAAGCAGTTCCTCTTCCGCAAGGAGCAGCTGGGCCGGGAGACCGAGTTGCTGAACCAGCGCAAGCAGTCGATTCTGGCGCAGCTGAGCAGCCTCTCGGCGCTGGCCACCCAGACCGCGCAGGAGTTCCCTTCGGTCGACGATCTGGACGAGTTCTCCGACGGCGCCCCGACGGGGAACCAGCAGCCGGACACCGCCTCACAGCCCGCTGACGAATCCGATGTGCAGACCGTCGCCACCTCCGAGACCGTGACGACCTCACAGGGCCCGGCCGCGTCACAGCCGGCTGAGGCCTCACCCGACGACGAGCCGACGGTCGAGACCGCCCAGTTCCATCAGGAGCATGCCGCCACGACCGACTCCGGTTCGGGTGAGGAGACCGAGGTCTCCACCCGCAAGCTCAGCCTGCCCAGCGACACCACCAGCACCTCGAAGTGACCGAGGACCCCGCCGAGCCTTCGTCCGAGCGATCGGGCCGAGCGGGATCCGGCGAACTGTCGGTCCGGGGCCGGTTCGGTCGGCTGGCGCGGCTGATCCGGCCACGTCGACCACGCGTCCCCGAGCCGGACTGGACGATGTCCTCCGATCCGTGGGAACGCTCATCCTGGCCCGAGGCGGCGCCTGCCGGGTCGCTCGCCGATGACCGCCCGGACAGCCCTTCGGAGCGGGCAGCCGAGGATCCCGGTCCGCGCCGCGGGCCGGTGGAGCGCGACAGCGCGCCGCCGATCCCCGCGGCTTCACTGCGCCGGCGCGGTCTGACCGACCGGTCGCCGTTCGGCATCGGCTTCTTCGGCACCCTGGGCGCGCTGGCCGCCCTGGCGGTCGGTACCGCGCTGCTGCAGTTGCAGACGCTGGTGCTGTTGATCGTCCTGTCGTTGTTCATCGCCCTGGGCGCGAACCCGGTGGTCGAGTTCTGGATCCGTCGCGGGGTACGCCGGGGGTTGGCCGTGCTCGGGGTCGTGCTGGTCGGCCTGGGACTGCTCGCACTGGGTCTGGCCGCGGTGCTCCCGGTTGCCCTGGCCCAGGTCAACCAGCTCGGTACGGCCGTACCGATCGCCTTGGAACGGCTGGCCCAGCTCCCGCAGCTCGCCGCCCTCGACGCCGACTACCAGCTGACCGAGCGACTGACCGGTTTCATCGCCTCCGGTCAGTGGGCCGACCGCGCCTTCGGCGGCATCCTGGGCGCCGGTGTCTTCGTCGCGAACTCGGTCTTCTCACTCGTCGTCACCGTGGTGCTGACCATCTATTTCCTGATCTCACTGCCGACGATCAAACGCACGATCTACCAACTGGCGCCGGCCTCGCGGCGTCCCCGGGCCCGCTACCTGGCCGACAAGACGATGCGGCAGGTCGGCGGATACCTGTCCGGTATGGCTGTGGTGTCGCTGTGCTCGGCGACCTTCGCCTTCATCTTTCTGAACATCATCGGGATGGGCCGCTACGGCCTGGCGCTGGCCTTCGTGGTGGCCATCTTCGCCTTCATCCCATTGGTCGGATCCACCATCTCGTTGATCATCGTGACCCTGATCTGCTTCGCGGTCGGAGTCGTACCGGGGGTGGCGTACCTGATCTACGGGATCGTCTACCAGCAACTGGATGCGTACCTGATCCAGCCGCGGATCTTCCATCGGTCGGTGAACATCCCCGGTGTGGTCGTGGTGATCGCCGCCACCGCCGGTGGACTGCTGAACGGGGTGCTGGGTGCCATCCTGGCGATCCCGATGGCGGCGGTGATCATGGTCCTCTACCGCGATGTGCTGATCCCCCGGCTGGACCGCAGCTGACCTGCGCTGCTCCCCCGCCGGGCGAACGGTCGACTCGTCGGCCTCGACACCGTCGCGACGGTGAGGCGCCTTGCGGAGCGTGCCCTCAGATCTCCATCGGGAACCACTGTTCCAGCCAGTTCAGCGCAACGGTGTCCCGGACCTCCTCGCCCAAGGTGTCCGGGGCGTCGAAGTCGTGGCCACCGAAGGGGTAAATGAGGTGGCGTACATCCACCCGTTGCCCGCGCAGCGCGCTGGCGAACCGGTCGGCCACCGCCTGCGTGGTCACCGGGTCGTACTGACCGGTGATCAACAACGTCCGCGGCAGGTCCTCGCGGACCCGGTTGATCGGTGAGGCATAGGCGTAGGCCTCGGCCGCCTCCTGCGGGCTGCCCCCGAGGAACTCCGCCCAGGGGAAGTCGCCGGCCTTCGTGGGTACGGTGAGATCGACCTGCGGCGAGATCGCGATCACCCCGGCAGGCGCCTCGGGCAGGTCACCGCAGCTGGTGCCGATCCCGGACTCGGCCTCCTCCCCCTCAGCCGGTGGCTGGTCCAGGCCGTAGGCCACCGTCAGCGCCAGGTTCCCACCGGCATCGGATCCCCCGAGAACGATCTGTTCCGGATCGATGTCGAGTTCCCGGGACTGCTCCCGGACCCAGGACAGCGCACAGGCGACATCGGAAGGGGCCTCCTGCCAGCGCGGTGGCGGCGACAACCGGTACTGCACCGAGATCACCGGGTAACCGGCCTCGGCGAGCTCACGATGCCAACCGGCGTCCTCGGCGGGGTCACCGCCGACGAATCCGCCACCGTGCATCCAGATCAGGGCCGGCCGGGGATCGAGCGAATCGTTGCGGGGCAGCCACAGTTGGGCCTGCAGTTCGGTCCCGTCCTCCAGCGTCGCATAGACAGCGGTCCGATCCGGTGCGGTGTTCTCGGTCGAGGCGATCCCCAAGGTGTTCGCCGGGGTGGGCACCGTACCCTCACTGAACGCGACCACGGCCTGCGGTGCGCAGACCACCAGCCCGAGCAGCAGTGCCGGGGTCGCCAAGGCGGCGCCGAACCAGCCGAGCACCGTGCGTCCGAGCCGGCGGACCAGCAGCCCGGCACCGAACATCAGGGCGCCGATGATCACCACCCAGGGCCCGTAACTGCCGTAGACGGCGATCCCGAGCTCCTGCAGCGGGCCGGGAATCCAGATCGCGGCCACCGCCAGGACGACGAGCAGCGCCCCGATCACCACCGCGACCACGCCGAGACCGGTCGCCACACCTCGCTTCATGGGGCCTCACCCTAGGGGCAATGGGTTCGGCTCGGGCAGGCGTAGGGCGGTACGGCGGGGCTTTCGTTGGCAGGTTGTGATCGAACCGGCCGCGATTGGCATCCGTTCCGCAGCACCCCCCGCCGGCAGGCCCGGCCCGCCATCCGTTCCGCAGCAAACGCAGCCAACGCGCCACCAGAGGTGCACGTACTGCGGAACAGATCAACGGACGCGGCGGTACGCGGACCGGGCTCCCGCGGGTCGGGGCCGTCAGCGATTCAACCTGGCCCGTCAGCGATTCACATGGGCCCGCCAGCGATTCAGAAGAGTCGGTCCTCGGGGTTGTCGATCCCCCGCAGGGCGTCGTAGTCGACCACCACGCAGCTGATCCCACGATCGGCGGCCAGCACCTTCGCCTGCGGTTTGATCGCCTGCGCGGCGAAGACCCCGCGTACCGGTGAGAGCAGCGGGTCGCGGTTGAGCAGCTCCAGGTAGCGTGTGAGTTGTTCCACGCCGTCGATCTCCCCGCGCCGCTTGACCTCTACGGCGACGTGCATCCCGTCGGCATTGCGGCACAACAGGTCGACCGGCCCGATCGCGGTCGGGTACTCCCGACGGACAAGCGACCACCCGTCGCCGAAGGTGTCGGGGTTGGCGGCCAGCAGTTCCTGCAGATGGGCCTCCACTCCGTCCTTCTGCAGCCCCGGATCGACACCCAGTTCATGACTGGAGTCGTGGTGCACCGCGGTGATCGAGATCTGCAGCAGCTCGCCGGCGGTATTGCGTACCTGCCAGCGCTGGATCACCTCGGCCAGATCGCCCTCCAAGGGCTCCGGCGCGGTGTCGATGGTGAGGGTGCAGGGCGGGCTCATCCAGTTCAGGGGTTTGTAGGCCCGATCATCGGCATGGATCGAGACCGAACCGTCGGCCTTCACCAGGATCAACCGGCGGGCCATCGGCAGATGCGCCGAGAGCCTGCCCGCGTAGTCGACCGAACACTCCGCTATCACCAACCGCACGATCACCCAGCCTAGTCCTCCGACCCGAGCATGCGCAGTTCCGCGTTCGGCTGCCCACTGCGCCGAGGCCAGCGGTCATCGCTGGTCCGGACCTGCCAAGATGGGGCAGTGAGCGAACAGCAGACAACCGCCGTGATCGGTTTGGGCACCATGGGGGCCGGCATCGTCGAGGTGCTGGCCAAGGCCGGACATCGGGTGTTCGGCATCGACTACGACGACCGGGCGGTCGCCGGTGGTCGCGAACGCCTGGAGACGTCCCTGGACCGCGCCGTGCAGAAGGGCAAGCTGAACCCCGACGAACGCCAGGCAGTGGTCTCCCGGGTGAGCTTCGGCACCGACAAGGCCGTCCTCACCGGGGCATCGGTGATCATCGAGGCGGTCAGCGAGAAGCCCGAACTGAAGCAGGCGGTCTTCGCCGAGATCGACGCCCACGCACCGGCGGATGCGATCCTGGCGACGAACACCTCCTCGCTGTCGATCACCTCGATCGCCGCCGGTACCACTCGTCCGGACAGGGTGATCGGCATCCACTTCTTCAACCCCGCTCCGGTGCAACCGCTGGTCGAGGTGATCGACACCGTACTGACCGATCCGGCGGTGATCGACCGGGCCATGTCCTTCCTGCAGGAGCTGGGAAAGCGTCCGATCCGCTGCGGGGACCGGGCCGGGTTCATCGTCAACTCGTTGCTCGTGGGATACCTGAACGCAGCGGTCCGTACCTATGCCGACGGCCGGATCAGTCGCGAACAACTGGATGCGGCGATGGTCGAGGAAGCCGGGTACCCGATGGGGCCGCTGGCGTTGCTGGACATGATCGGGATCGACGTCGGCCATGCCGTCCTGGTGCGGATGTACGACGAGACGAAGGACCGTCGACATGCCCCGGCACCGTTGCTGACGCAGTTGCTGGAGGCCGGACTGCTCGGTCGCAAGACCGGCCGCGGGTTCTACGACTACCGCTCCGAGGAATCGGTCGCCCCGGTGCGCACACCGCAGTGGGCCAGCGGTGAGGGCATCGCCGAGGAACTGGTCACCGATTATCTGAACGATGCCGTTCGCATGGTGGAGACGAACTACGCCACACCCGATGACATCGACGCCGGGATGTCGTTGGGCTGTCGGATGCCGAAGCCCTTCGAGGTCCTGGCCGCGCGCGGGCCCCGCGCCGTACTGGACCGGCAGCGGGCGATCTTCGAGCGGACGGCCGAGCCCGGTGACCGTCCGAGTGCGCTGCTGGAGGCGCTGGCCGATGCGGCCGAGCCGCAGGCCGCCCTGGAACTGCTGCGGTCACGATGACCCGGACCGGGCGAGGGTGAACGGAGGCTCCGATGGGAAAGCGCCGTCCGAGCAAGCACTTGCGTACCCGCGTCCGCTCTCGGCCGGATTCGCGGCCGATCTGGCGGCCCCCGCGGGCTGGGTGGTCCGGCGGGTGAGCGGCGCCGGCGCGACCAAGGAGTACCGCTGCCCGGGGTGCAACCGGGTGATCAGCCCGGGGACCGCCCATCTGGTCGCCTGGCGCGCCGAACGCAGCCTGGCCGGGGGTGGCCCGGAGGACCGTCGCCACTGGCACAACAGTTGCTGGCAGCGGTTGGGACCGCGTTGATCGACCGTACCCGCCGGCCGAGGACGCGCCCGGACCGGGATCGGGACCACGAAGGGAATGAACGGTGAAACTGCACGAGTCGGTGATCGGAGGTTCCGAACCGGATCTGGCGTTCTGCCACGGCCTGTTCGGTCAGGGCAAGAACTGGACCCGGATCGCCAAGGCGCTGACACCGGCGCACACCAGCCTGCTGCTGGACATGCCGAACCACGGCCGCTCTCCCTGGACCGATTCGGTCGACTACGCCGCCTGGGCGGATCTGGTCGCCGAACAACTACGCCGGTACGCGCCGGTCGATCTGATCGGTCATTCGATGGGTGGCAAGATCGCCATGCAGGTGGCCCTGCGGCATCCCGACCTGGTCCGCCGACTGGTGGTGGTGGACATCTCCCCCGTCGACTACCGAGGCCTGACCTCCTTCACCCGTTACGTCGAGGGGATGCAGGACATCGACCTCGATTCCCTGACCAGCCGCGGGGATGCCGACGATCTGCTCGCCCAGCGGGTACGCAGTGGGGTGATCCGGGGATTCCTGCTGCAGAACCTGCGGCGGGACAAGGACCACTGGCGCTGGCAGATGAACCTGCAGTTGCTCGGTGCACATCTGGACGACCTGGGTGGCTGGCCACCGACCGAGGCGACCTTCGACCGACCGGTGCTGTGGGTGGCCGGCGCCAATTCCGACTACATCCAGCCCGGTTACCGCGAGGCGATGCGTCGGCTGTTCCCGAAGGTTCGCTCGGTGACGATCAAGGGCGCCGGCCACTGGGTGCATTCCGAGCAACCCGAGGCCTTCGTCGCGGTGCTGCAGAAGTTCCTCGGCGACACTGCTGAGGACTGAACACCCGGCCGACTGCCCGCCCTCGGTCGGCAGCACGACCTGCTCGAGGTACCCCCGACCGCATCCGTTCCGCAGGACACGCACCTTTGAGACGATCATGGCTGCGCATGCTGCGGAACGGATGCGAGGGAGGACGGTTGTTCGGTGACCCGCGACCGGTTCTCGTCGCCGGGGAGTTCTGCGCGGCGCGCAGCCCAGACTGCCTCGCGATGCCCCTCAGCGCGCCGGCCGGCTTGAGGCGGTGGGTACCTCACCGTCGGCGCCGAGCAGCGACAAGCGGTGCGCCGCGTCCCACACCACCGGGTGGGCTCGCCGGCTGGGTAGGCTGTCCGTCGTGAGCATGGGACGAGGTGCGGCCAGTGGAGCGGCGACCAGAGCCCTGTTGCACGAGCACACCCGGACTGTCGCCGAGCAGGCCGACCGCCATGCGGTCACCCTGGAGTCGATCCTGGCGATCCTGCGGTCACCGCGGCTGGACCACCGTACCGCCCGTACCCGCGCAGTCGATGTGGCGGCAGCCGCGCTGGTCTCCTTGCGTGCGGACAGCGATGCCCAGCGCCAGAGCCTGCTCGAGCCGGTGACCGGGGCGTTCGAGCGACTGCAGAACGATCTGCGTCCGTTGATCCGGTACGGGGACCTGCAGGTGCAGTTCGTGGCGCCCCCGGCCACCGGGCGGGCACTGCCCGGTGAGGTCGCCCAGGCCGCCCGGGCGATCGTCCGGATCGCGGTGCTGGCCCTGACCGATCGCGAGGATGCCCAGCGGGTACGGATCCAGTGGAACTGTGACGGTTTGAATCTGCTGATCGACATCCACGACGACGGCGACGGCGAACTCGACGTCCACGACGACTCCCTGCGACCGATCGCCGAGCGGGTGAAGGCGCTCGACGGAAGGTTGGACATCGAGTCGACCAGTGGTTGGGGATCGCACACCTCGATCCGGCTGCCGCTGGACCCGCCGGGCGGCCGCAACGAACGCGAACCTGCGGTGGGACTCACCAGCCGCGAACGCGACGTGCTTCACCTGGTGGCGGCCGGCCATCGCAATGCCGACATCGCCGCCGAGCTCGCGATCAGCCCGAACACCGTGAAGTTCCACATCGCCAACCTGCTGCGCAAGGTCGGCGCCAGGACCCGGTCGGAACTGATCGCCCTCACCCGGTGAGCCGGGTTCCGGCCTGCTCCAGTCGCAGCAGGCTGGTCCCCCAACCGACGGTGCCGCGCTCGGTGACCGCCAGGCCGGCGCGACCCACCAGAGAATCGGTCTGCGCCGGGTCACGGGTCCCGCTGCCATGGATGGCGAAGTCCAGCAGATCCTCGGCGTAGTCCTCGTCGTCGGCGTCCGCACCGGCGTCGAGCAGGTTCTCCAGCAGGTGGAGCCGCCCACCGAGCAGCGACCAGTTCCGCAACCGCCGTTCGGCCGCATCGTCGGCCAGCCCGGCGAGCACCCCGCTGAGCAGCACCACGTCGTAGTCCCCGGCCGGGGGCTGATCCGGATCGCCTGCCGACCAGGTCACCCGGGCGGGTTGCCCGTGCACCCTGGTCAGGGCCTCCACCTCCGCCGGGGTGGTGACCACGGTGACCCGGCGTTCGGGGTCCGCTCGGGTCAACGCCACCGCGAGGTCACCGGCGGCGGTTCCGGCGACCAGCACCGACCGGCTGCCGGTGAGTGTGGATGAGGCGGCCAGCGCCGTGGCCACATAGGCGCTGAGATAGGACTGCCAACGGACCGCGCGGCGCAGCACCTCCGGCTCGGCCTGCACCAGCTCGGCGAACTCCGCGCCGAACAGCTCGGCGTAGTTGCCCCGTCCGCCGCGCACCGCCTGGGTCAGGGCGAGCACACCGAGGGTCCGGCGGCCGGTGTAGCTGTTGAAGTCCAGTTCCTCCAGCGAGTGCTCCTCGGCGAGTTCGTTGCCCAGGGCGGTCAGCGCCCACCGCTCGCCGATCTGTTCGGTGAACCCGACCGCACCCAGATAGCGCAGTAGTCTTGCCGTACCGACCGCGTCGGTACCGGTGTCGGCGACCAGGGCGTCGAAGGAGACCGGTCCGCCGGACAATGCCTCGATCAGGCCGACCGAGACCGCCACCCGGGCGGCGAATCCCGGCATGATGTCGATCAGCTCATGCATCCGGGCGTGGACACTCGGTTCGTCGGCCGGTCTGGCCGGATCGGCCTTCTGCACCCGCCAGTAGCCGTCCACCTGGACCTGCTCCGCGGTGAGCTTCTTCTCCCGGCGCAGCCAACGGCGGATCGGTGCGATGCTCAGCGCCTCGCCGGCCACCCAGGCGAACGGTGTCCCCGGATCCCAGCGGGCCGAGGTGAGCGCATCCAGCAACAGCGTGGTGGTCCCCGCCGGAGCACCGTCGCGGGACAGCCAGGTCAGCTCGACCCCGTCGGGCACGGCAAGCTCCTGGCGATGCGCGGGTTCGGCCACCTCCACGAACACCTGGCCCGGAACTCCGGCCGGCCAGTGCTCCAACCAACGGCCGATGGCCGGCAGGGCCGTCTCGTCACCGGCGGCCAGGATCCAGTCCGCTCCGACCGGATCACCTTCCGACATCGTCGGACCAGCCACCTGGATCGACTCGCCGGGCTGCACCCCACGGGCCCAGCTGGTGGCCGGTCCGGCCCCGTGCAGCACCAGGTCGACGTCCAGCTCACCGGCCTCGGGGTCCCAGCGGCGCACGGTGTAGGTACGCATCACCAGGTGCGGATCCTCCCGCGGCCAGTTGAGCACCCCGTCGGCCTGGGTCGGGCCGACCACCTGGGCGGCATCGGGATGCTTCAGGATCAGTTTGAACTCGTCGTCGAAACCCTCGGAGCGGAACCCCTGGACCGGAAAACCGTTCGGTGCCGTGTGTGCTGCCAGCAGCGGGCCGCCGAGGGTCACCCGCCGCATTCCCGGGGTGACGTCGGCGACCCGGAGCACCTGCAGGACCCGGGTGGTGATCGGGAAGACGTCCATCGGGCGAAGACTGCGGGCCATGCTCACTCCATTCGGGCCGGAGGTGATCCGGCGTTCGGTTCGGGGACCGTGCTGATTTCGGCGGTCCGGGATCGTACCCGGCGGTACGGACTCAGCCGACTGCGAGGTCGGCAGCACTCCGGGCGTTCACCGCACGCCCTCGACGTCGAACGGCTGGGCCCGAGGATCCAGGGGCACCACCGACGGGGTGCCGGTCACCGGGTCGGGTACGACCAGCACCCGCAGGCCGAAGACCTCCTCGATCACCTCCGCGGTGATCACTTCGGCCGGGGGGCCAGTGGTGACCACCTCACCGTTCCGCATCACGATCAGGTGCTGGGCGTATCGCGCGGCCTGGTTGAGGTCGTGCAGCACCGCGACCACGGTCTTGCCCTGTTCGTGCAGGTCCCGCAACAGTTCCATCAGTTCGAACTGGTGGGCGATGTCGAGGAAGCTGGTCGGTTCGTCCAGCAGCATCAGTCTGCTGGGCCAGCAGCATCGCCACCCAGACGCGCTGGCGCTGACCGCCGGAGAGTTGGTCGACCAGTGCCCCGGACAGGTCGGTCAACCGGGTGGCGCGCAACGCTGCCGCGACCGCTTCGCGGTCCTCCGGGCGCCACTGCTGGATCAGGCTCTGGTACGGGGCCCGGCCCCGGGCCACCAGGTCGGCCACCCGGATCCCGTCCGGGGCCAGGGAACTCTGCGGGAGCAGGCCCAGGCGCTGTGCGACCTCCTTGGGGCGCTGGTCGGCCAGATCCTTGCCGTGCAGCAGCATCTGACCGGCCACCGGACGCAGCACCAGGGCGAAACCACGCAACAGGGTCGACTTCCCGCAGCCGTTCGGGCCGATGATCGCGGTGAACGATCGGTCCGGCACCGTCACGTCCAGCTCCCGGCTGATCACGACCCGGTCGTAACCGATCGTGACCCCGCTGGCCTGCAGCACCGGCGGGTCGAGAAGTTCGGGTCGAGAGGTCATGACATCACTCCGTACTGTCGGCGGGTTTCCCGGACCAACAACCAGATCAGGTAGAGACCGCCCACACAGACGGTGATCAGCCCGGCCGGGACCGGGCGGTAGAGGATCCCGAGCACCAGCGACAGCACCTGGGCCCCGACCAGCAGCAGTGACCCCATCGCCGCCGCGGCGAGCAGACTGGTGCCCGGTGTGTGCGTCAGCCGACGGGCGATCTGCGGGGCGACCAGGGCGATGAAACCGATCGGGCCGGCCGCGGCGGTGACCAGGGCGGTGGTGGCCACACCGACCACGATCAGCCCCAGCCGGACGGCGCCGACGCGAGTGCCCAGGGTGACCGCTGCATCATCGCCCAGCTCGAGGCGACGCAGACCGGGCTCGAGGGCGGCGGCAGCGATGATCACCACGGTCGCGATCATCATCGAGGGCAGCAGACTGGTCCAGGAGATCCGGGCCAAGGAGCCGGCACTCCAGAAGCCGACTGCCATGGCGCCCTCGATCGCCGCCCGGGTGATCAGGTAGGAGTTGATCGAACCGAGGATGGCGGTGACGCCGATGCCGACGATGATCAACCGGAAACCCTGGATCCCCTGACGACAGGCCAGAACGTAGACCACGAAGGCGGTCAGCAGACCGCCGACGATGGCAGCACCGGCGATCGGCCAGTAGGACCGGTTGCCGATGATCAGGATCATCACGATCACGGCGGTGTAGGAACCGGCGTCGAAACCGATGATGTCGGGTGATCCGAGCGGGTTGCGGGACAGGGACTGGAAGATCGCCCCGCCGATCCCGAGCAGTCCGCCGAAGACAAGCGCGCCCAGCAGGATCGGTGCGCGCCACTCGAGCACGATCATCTGCTGGAACTTGGAACCGCCCCCGACGAGGGTGTTGACCACCTCGGAGATGCTCAGCGGATAGTCACCGATGGTCAGCCCCACCACGGCGATGCAGCTGGCCACGACGAACAGCAATGCCGAGATCATGATCAGCCGCCAGGAGGCCCGCCAGGAGAAACCCGGCAGCTGGAAGGCGGTCGTCCGGTAGCCGAAGTCGATGCTGGGGTCGACATCGGTGTTCGGTTGGCGTTGGTCGGCCCGGATGCTCACAGTCCGCTCATCCCCTTCCGGCGCACCAGGGCGATCCGCACCGGGGCGCCGATCACCGCCGTCAGCACACCGACCTCGATCTCGCTGGGCCAGGCAATGACCCGTCCGAGGACGTCGGCCAGCAGTACCATCACCGGTGCCGCGAGCACCGAATAGGCCATGATCCAGCGCTGATCGGGTCCGACCGCCCAGCGGACCAGGTGCGGGATCATCAGACCGACGAACGCCCACCGCCTAAGGTGCCTGACCACCATGACAACTCCCGTCTGGGCGGTGGGACGGAGATTCCCGTCACACCCCGACATCGGCCCGCAGCCGATCAGCCCGGGGTCACCGCCACGATCTCGGCGGAGTTGTTCGGACGTCCGGATCCGTCGGCCGAAGAACCGTCCTGTCCCTCGGCGGCGATCCGATTGACCACCTCGAGTCCGGCGGAGTCCATCTCGCCGAAGACGGTGTAGTCGGCAGGCAGCGGGCTGTCGGCCCAGACCAGGAAGAACTGGGATCCGTTGGTGTTCGCCCCCGAGTTCGCCATCGCCACCGTGCCCGGCGGGTAGCTCTCGACACCGGTCAGTTCGTCGTCGAAGGTGTAACCCGGCCCGCCCATTCCGGTGCCGCTGGGGTCCCCGCACTGCAGGATGAAGATCCCGGTGTCCACCAGACGGTGGCACCGGGTGCCGTCGAAGTATCCCTGCGAGGCCAGGGAGCTGAACGAACTGGCGGTGCACGGGGTGAGTTCGTAGTCCAGGGTGATCGGTACGTCCCCCTGGTTGGTCTGCACCACCCAGCGGGTCTGCGCAGTGGCCGGATCCACCTCCGGCGACGGCGGATCGACCGGGATCGCCGGCGAACCGTCGGCACGGTAGTCACAGCGTGCGGTGACCGCCGCGGTCGGTTCGCCGTCGGCGGCACGGTCCGGCGCACAGCCAGCTGTCGCCACCAGCAGCGCCACCGCCGGTACCAGCAGCGGCACCACCCGGACCGAGGTGCGGTGCGAACGGGACGGCGCGATCTGCGAATTGCTCACCGCAGTACCGTGCCACATGCACCCCCGTCGGCCGATTAGGCTCGGGGCGAACGATGCCGATCGTGGACACGGCGGTGTCCCGCCGGGCCGACAGGGGTTGCACAGTGGTCGTACTCAGCCGTATCTACACCCGCACCGGGGACGGCGGGAGCACCGGGCTGGTGGATTCCACTCGGGTCTCGAAGACCGATCCCAGGCTGGGAGCGATCGGAGATGTCGACGAGGCGAACGCCTCGATCGGCCTGGCCCTGGCCATCGGCGGACTCGAGGTCGAGGTGGAACGGGCGCTCGGGCTGATCCAGAATGAACTGTTCGACCTCGGCGCCGATCTCGCCACTCCCCTGGCCGACGACGATACCGAGACCGCTTTGCGGATCGTCCCCGACTCGGTCGCACGGTTGGAGGCTCTGTGCGACCGGTTCGGGGCCGGACTCCCGGTCCTGCGCTCCTTCATCCTTCCCGGGGGACGACCGGTAGGTGCCCAGCTCCACCTGGCCAGGACGATCGTCCGCCGCGCCGAACGCTCGGTCTGGGCGGCGATCGAGGCACACGGTTCGGGATCCGACGACTCCGGGCCGGGCAACGGGATCAGCCCGCTGCCGGCGATCTACCTGAACCGCCTGTCGGACCTGCTGTTCGTGCTGGTACGCGTGGTCAACGGGGCGGACCAGGAGACCCTGTGGCAACCCGGCGCCGAGCGCACCGATCTCGAGCAGGCTGATCTCGAGCAGACCGGTCTCGAGCCGAACGATCCCGAACGGGCGGACTGAGCGACAGCAGAGCCTCGTGCACCAGCGGTAGCAGTGCGCGAGCGCCGTCGCGGATCAGCTCGGCGCCGACCAGGTGAAGGCCGCTCAGACCTCCCTGTCGGCCAGTCCGGGCGGAGCAGCCTCCAGCCAACTCATCAACCCGGTGAGCGAGCCCGGCTCCATGGCCAGTTCGACGGGCCCGGAGTCGGGCGAATCGGCACCGACGATCTGCAGCACCCGCTGCCCGGCGAAGAGCACCGACTGCTCCTCGGGCTCGGCATCGCGGACCGCGACTATCGCCGCCCGCCCGCGGTGCACCCGTACCCGCGGGCAGAAGGAAAAGGAGAAGACCCGGAAACACTCCAGATCTTCTCCGCTGTACCGGGCCACCCCGAGAGCCCAACCGGACCGGCCTGGACCGATCCGCACACTGCACTCGAACAGCCCACCGTCGCGCGAGAGCCAGCGACGACGCAGGACCAGCACCACCACGGGGGTGGCGACCATCAACACGATGAGCAGCACCACCAGACCTGCCCAAGACATGGCAGAAACTTAACGGCGGGGCGGGCTGGCACAAAGTCGGCAGATAACGATTCGGAAAACGGCGACTGCCCGCATCCTCGACGGATGCGGGCAGTCACGGTGTGAGGGTCGAATCAGCTCGCCTTCCGAGCAGCCTTCACCTCGGCTTCGGCCCGCTCGAACTCCTTGCGGGCGTCCTCATCGGAGTCGTCGGCATCCGACCACGCCGAGGCGGCCCGCTGCAGACGCTTCTCGGCATCGGGCAGCGACAGCTCCGAGGCCAAGGTGGCGTACTCGCTGAGGATCGAGACCCGGCCACCGGCGACGGAGACGAATCCTCCGTCGACGGCCACCACGATGCGCTCACCGTCGGTGCTGACGATCTCCACACCGTTGGGCACCATCACCGAGAACATCGGCGAGTGGTTGGCCATGATGCCGATGTCACCCTCGACGGTCCGGGCGACCACCAGCGTGGCCTCCCCCGACCATACGACGTGGTCGGCGCTGACGACCTCGACGTGCAGTGCTGCACCCTCGGCCATCAGTTCTCCTTCTCGAGCTCAGCAGCCTGCTTCTCCACGTCGTCCATGTTGCCGGTGTTGAAGAAGGCCTGCTCGGGCAGGTTGTCCACCTTGCCATCACAGATCATCTTGAAGCCCTCGACGGTCTCGGCGACCGGCACGTTGGATCCCGGCACGTTGGTGAACTTCTCCGCGGTGTAGGTGTTCTGGCTGAGGAACTGCTGGATCCGCCGGGCGCGGGAGACGATCAGCTTGTCCTCCTCCGGCAGTTCGTCCACACCGAGGATGGCGATGATGTCCTGCAGTTCCTTGTTCCGCTGAAGGATTCCCTTCACCTCGGTCGCCACGTCGTAGTGCTGCTGGCCGACGTACTGGGCGTCCAGGATCCGCGAGGTGGAGGTCAACGGATCCACCGCGGGGTAGAGGCCACGCGAGGCGATCGAGCGGGAGAGCTCGGTGGTCGCATCGAGGTGGGCGAAGGTGGTCGCCGGGGCCGGGTCGGTGTAGTCGTCGGCCGGCACGTAGATGGCCTGCAGGGAGGTGATGGAGTGACCCCGGGTGGAGGTGATCCGCTCCTGCAGCTGACCCATCTCATCGGCCAGGTTCGGCTGGTAACCCACCGCCGACGGCATCCGGCCGAGCAGGGTGGAGACCTCCGAACCGGCCTGGGTGAACCGGAAGATGTTGTCGATGAACAGCAGCACGTCCTGGTTCTGCACGTCGCGGAAGTACTCGGCCATGGTCAGTGCCGACAGGGCGACCCGCAGCCGGGTGCCCGGCGGCTCGTCCATCTGGCCGAAGACCAGCGCGGTGTCCTTCAACACCCCGGCCTCTTCCATCTCGAAGATCAGGTCGTTGCCCTCACGGGTGCGCTCACCCACACCGGCGAAGACCGAGGTACCGCCCATGTTGTTCGCGATCCGGAAGATCATCTCCTGGATCAACACGGTCTTGCCGACACCGGCGCCACCGAACAGACCGATCTTGCCGCCCTTCACGTACGGGGTCAGCAGGTCCAGCACCTTGATGCCGGTCTCCAGCATCTCGGTCTTGGGCTCCAGCTCGTCGAACTTCGGTGCCGGGCGATGGATCGGCCAGCGCTCGGTCACCTCGAAGCTGCTGGGATCGACGTTCAACACGTCACCGGTGGCGTTCCACACCTTGCCCTTGACGATCTCGCCGACCGGCACGCTGATCGGCGCACCGGTGTCGCGGACCTCGGCCCCACGCTGCATACCGTCGGTGGGCTTCATGGCGATCGCGCGCACCATGTTGTCACCGATGTGCAGCTCGACCTCCATCACCATGGTGCGCTTCTCGCCCATCACCTCGGTGTCGACCTGCACGGCGTTGTAGATGTCGGGCATCTGGTCGGCGGGGAACTCGACGTCCACCACCGGGCCGATCACCCGAGCCACCCGGCCCACGCCGGGCGTGCTCGTGGTCTCGGAGTCAGTCACTGTCGCAGTCATTCTCGCCTCACTCGCTGTTCGCGTCGGCGAGCGCACCCGCGCCACCGACAATCTCGCTGATTTCCTGGGTGATCGATGCCTGACGCGCCTGGTTGGCCTCGCGGGTCAGCGACTCGATCAATTGCTCTGCGTTGTCCGTTGCCGCCTTCATCGCCCGCTGCCGGGCAGCCAGTTCCGATGCCGAGGCCTGCAGCAGGCAGTAGAAGATGCGACTCCGCACGTACAGCGGGAGCACCTCGTCCAGCACCGTCTCGGCGTCGGGCTCGAAGTCGTAGAGCGGCAGCAACTCCTGGTCGCTCGGGGCGTCATCGTCCTCGACCACCTCCAGCGGAACCAGTCGCAACACCTCCGGCCGCTGGGTCAACATCGACACGAACTGGGTGTAGACGATGTGGATCTCGTCCACACCACCCTCTTCGGTCGGGGTGAGGAACGCCTCCAGCACGACATCGGCGATCTGCCTCGCATCGGCGTACTGCGGGGAGTCGGAGAACCCCTCCCAGGAATCGGCCACGTCGCGCTTGCGGAACTTGTAGAAGGCCTTGCCCTTGCGACCGGCGATGAAGGGCACGACCTCCTTGCCCTCATCGCGCAGTCGGGCGGTCAGCTGCTCCCCGAGCCGCAACACGTTCGAGGAGTAGGCACCGGCCTGACCACGGTCGGAGGTGATCAGCAATACCGCCGCCCGGGTCGGATTCTCCGACTCGACGGTGAACGGGTGGTCGACATGGGCGTAGGTGGCCAGTGCCGAGACAGCCCGGGTCAGCTCCCGGGCGTACGGCGCCGCCGCCTGGGCAGCATGCCGAGCCTTGATGATCCGCGAGGCCGCAACCAGCTCCATGGCCCGCGTGATCTTCTGCACGTTGGTCACAGATGCCTTGCGGCTGCGGAGTTCGCGCAAACTCGATGCCATTACCGCTCCGCTCCACAACTCGTACCGGAGGCGGACCGCGTCACCGCGGTCCGTCCGGCGCAGGGGCTGGAAGCCATCCGATCAGCCCCGCTTCTGCTTCTTGATCTGCAGCTGCTCGACATTCTCACCCTCCAGGGCCTCCGACTCGGGCTCCTCGCCGGCCAGCAGCTTGCCCTCCGAGGTCTTGAAGCCCTGCTTCACCTCGGTGACGGCCTTCTCGGCCGCCGAAGCGGTGTCGTCGTCGAACTTGCCGGTCTCGCGGATCACACTGAGTACATCGGTGTTGTGCTTCAGGTGGTCGAGCAGGTCGCCGACGAAGCGCAGCACATCCTCGACCGGTACGTCGTCGAGCTGTCCGGAGTTGCCGGCCCAGATCGAGATCACCTCGTCCTCGACCGGGAACGGGTCGTACTGCGGCTGCTTCAGCAACTCGGTCATCCGGGCGCCACGATCCAGCTGCCGCCGCGAGGTCGCGTCCAGGTCGGAGGCGAACATGGCGAAGGCCTGCATGTCGCGGTACTGCGCCAGGTTCACCTTCAGCGGACCGGCGACGTTCTTCATCGCTTTGATCTGCGCCGCACCACCGACTCGGGAGACCGAGATGCCGACGTCGATCGCCGGACGCTGGTTGGCGTTGAACAGATCGGACTGCAGGAAGATCTGACCGTCGGTGATCGAGATGACGTTGGTCGGGATGAAGGCAGAGACGTCGTTGGCCTTGGTCTCGATGATCGGCAGGCCGGTCATCGAACCGGCGCCGAGCTCGTCGCTCAGCTTGGCGCAACGCTCCAGCAGCCGGGAGTGCAGGTAGAACACGTCACCGGGGTAGGCCTCACGACCCGGGGGACGACGCAGCAACAGCGACATCGCACGGTACGCCTCGGCCTGCTTGGTCAGGTCGTCGAAGACGATCAGGACGTGCTTGCCGTTGTACATCCAGTGCTGGCCGATGGCCGAGCCGGTGTAGGGAGCCAGGTACTTGAAGCCGGCCGGATCGGACGCCGGGGCGTTCACGATCGTGGTGTACTCCAGGGCGCCGGCCTCCTCCAGGGTGCGGCGCACCTCGGCGACGGTCGAGCCCTTCTGGCCGACGGCGACGTAGATGCAGCGGACCTGCTTGTCCGGGTCGCCGGATTCCCAGTTCGACTTCTGGTTGATGATCGTGTCGACGGCGATGGCGGTCTTGCCGGTCTTGCGGTCACCGATGATCAGCTGCCGCTGGCCACGGCCGATCGGGGTCATGGCGTCGATCGCCTTGATCCCGGTCTGCAGCGGCTGGCGTACCTCCTGGCGATCCATCACGCCGGCGGCCTGCAGTTCCAGCGCGCGACGGGAGTCGAGGCCCTCGATCTCACCGAGACCGTCGATCGGGTTGCCGATCGCGTCGACCACCCGGCCCAAGTATCCGTCACCGACCGGGACCGAGAGGATCTCGCCGGTGCGCTTGACCTGGGAACCCTCCTCGATGCCCTCGGAGTTGCCGAGGACGACGACGCCGATCTCGCGGACGTCGAGGTTCTGGGCGATGCCCATGGTCCCGTCGGCGAAGTACAGCAGCTCGTTGGCCATTGCCGACGGCAGGCCTTCGACCCGGGCGATTCCGTCGCCGGAGGTGAGCACCGTGCCGACCTCCTCGGTGGCGGCGGTGTCGGGGGTGAAATCACGGACATAGCTGTCCAGTGCGCTCCGGATGTCCTCCGGGCGGATGGTGAGTTCGGACATCTCCTGGGTTCCTTGCTCTCGTTGCGAAGACTGCTTGTCAGCGGATGGTGCGGCGGGCGGCTTCGAGTCGGGAGGCCACCGATCCCTCGATGACCTGGTCCCCGACCTCGACCCGGACCCCGCCGAGCACGGTCGGGTCGACGATCACCTGCAGGGAGATCGCCCGGCCGGCCTGTTTGGTCAACGCCGCCCGCAGGCGGGCCTCCTGCTCGGCGTCCAACGGCCGGGCCACCCGCACGGTGGCGATCGACCGGTTGCGCAGGGCAGCGGTCTGGTTCAGGTAGTGCTCCATGGTCCGGGTGAAGGTGCGCTCGCGCGCCCGTACCGCACGTTCGGCCAGCGCGATCGTCGCCGGATCGGCCTTGCCCCGCAGCAGGTCGGCGACCAGCTCGGTCCGCCGTTCGACCGGGGCCGTCCGGTCAGCGAGGACATTGCGGAGTTCGGAATCGGCGTCGACCACCCGCTCGAAGCGGAAGAGTTCGTCCTCCACCCGGTCGAGCCGACCCTCACGCTCGGCACCGATCAGTCGCGCCCGTACGCCCAGGCGTTCCAGTTCGGCGACGAAGGTGGAGATCGCCGACCAGCGCTTCTCGGCCACCGAACCGACCACCGTGATGGTGGCGTCGGTGAGCTGACCGGCGAGCAGCCGCTCGGCGACACCGCGGCGAGCCCGCGGCGGCAGACCGGGATCGGTCAGTGCCCGCCGAAGGGCCGGACTCGCGTCCAGTGCGTCGACCACGGAGAACAACTCCGAGGAGATGACGGCCGGATCGCCGGAACCGAGGACGGAGTCGACCACCTGGTCGAGGTCTCCCCCACCGGTCGAGGTCTCCAGATCCAGTTCGGGCTGTTCGGTCACGACTGCTCCACGGATTCTTGGTTCTCCAGGTCGGCGATGAACCGGTCGACGGTACGTCGTGCCCGGTCGTCGTCGTCCAGCGACTCGCCGACGATCTTGCCTGCCAGCGAGGTCGCCAGACCGCCGACCTCGGCACGCAGCTGATCGATCACCTGCTTGCGCTCGGCGGCCAGCTGCGCCTGGGTCGACTCCTTGATCCGGGCAGCCTCGGCATTGGCCTGCTCCCGCATCTCGGTGATGATCTGGGCGCCCTGGTTCTTGGCATCCTCACGGATCCGGGCGGCCTCCTCGCGGGCATCGGCCAGTTGGGCCTTGTACTCGGCCAGCGCCGCCTCGGCCTCCTTCTGGGCCTTCTCAGCGCGCTCGATACCACCTTCGATCTCGTCTCGGCGCTCGGCGAACATGCTCTCGAAACGAGGCACGACCACCTTGGCAAAGATGATCGTCAGCAGCACCGTGAAGACGATCGCGGCGACGATTTCGGTCCAGTAGTGGGGCAGCAACGGCCCCAGATCGATCTGCATCTTCCCTCAGAGGATGTCGACGGCGATCAGTTGCCGAGGACGAACGAGAACGCCAGGGCCAGAATGGCCAGGGCCTCGACCACGGCGAAACCGATCCAGGCGGTACCCATCATGGCACCACGGGCCTCGGGCTGACGGGCGGTGCCCTGGATCACGGAGGAGAAGATCAGGCCCACGCCGATACCGGAGCCGACGGCGGCCAAGCCGTAGCCGATGAGGTTCAGCGAGCCGTGGAGTGCGTATTCCATCTTGGGTTCCTTTCGAGAACTCTTGTCTTCTTCTTGAAGTCTTGAGGTTGTTGGGACAGGTGGTCAGTGGTCCTCGGCGAGCGAGGAGGCGACGTACTGGGCGGACAGGACGGTGAACACGTAGGCCTGCAGGGCCGCGATCAGCAACTCCAGGGCGAACAGAGCCATGGAGAAGATCAGCGCGGCACCACCGGCGATGTTGTTGACGAGCCCCCAGCGGTTGGAGGCGTGCGCACCGTAGAGCAGCAGCCAGCCACCGCCGACGGTGAAGACCAGGATCACGATGTGACCGGCGAACATGTTGCCGAACAGTCGCAGGCCCAGCGTCAACGGGCGGATGATGAAGTTCGACAAGAACTCGATCGGGATGATGATCGGCAGCAGCGGCCACGGCACACCGGCCGGGATCAGGCTGTTCTTGAAGTAGCGCGCACCGTGCCGGGCGATTCCGGCACCGTTGTAGACGACGAAGACCAGCAGCGCCAGACCCCAGGCATAGCCGATGCTCGCCGCCGTCGGGTACATGAACAAGAAGGTGATGCCGAAGACGTTGCTGAGCAGCAGGAAGAAGAACAGGCTCATCAACAGCGGCAGGTAGGCCCGGTAATCGGGTCCTAGAGCATCGCGGGCGATGCCGTTGCGGACGAAGTTGTAGGCGTACTCGGCTGCGAACTGTGCCTTGCTCGGAATCACCCGCAGCTTGTTCGAGGCGAGCAGCCAGACGATACCGACCAGCAGGAAGGCGATCAGTGCCTGGATCAGCGGCTTGTCGACCCAGTCCACCCCGGGGATGAACCCGCCGGTGAACATGAAATCGCACTCGACCGTCGGTGCGTGGTACTCGGGGACACCCGTTGCCGGATCGATGGTCTCCTTGCACTCGTCGCCGACGGTGGGCATTGCACCGCCGAAGGAGATCAGGCCGCCCACAAAGGCTCCTCTCTGCACGCGTCGGTCATCGCTCCGACCTCGCGTATCGTCTGATGATCATGTAGACGGACAAGGCACATCCGACCAGCATTCCGATTCCCACCAGGAACTCGGTCCCGATGAATCGGTCGGCCAGCCAGCCGATCCCGCCGTAGCAGAGCGGACCCGAGATCAGGTACGCCAGCACCCGCATTCCCTCGTTCATGCCCTGGGCATCCAGTTGCTTGTCCGACGGGGTTCGCGAGGAGGTCTCGGCGGCACGGACTCTAGCAGTCCGGTCAGCTTTGGTCATATCGCCTCCTCACTCGTCCGAACGGGCTCGGGCTCGGGTTCGTCGTAGACCGGAATCCGCAATTTCGCGTACGCCCGGGCCATTCCGATCAGCCATCCGAGCACACCTGCACCGACCCCGATGCAGAGGCCGACGGTGGACAACCGGGACTGCGTGTCGACACCCAGATTCGCCCACCCGGTCAGCAGCAGCGCCAACAGTGCCGCCCGAGCACCGAAGGAGGCCATCGAGGCGGCGAAGAGCTGCCGCGCGGGTGCGGCGGCGAAGCGGATCTGCACCGCCTGGCCGATGGTGTAGAACATCAACGACACCATGGCGCCCAGGGCGACCGATACGGCGACGCGGGCGCCACCGACGAAGGCGGCGATGATCACGGCCGGCACGACCAGCAGGTGCAGACCGATGATGCCGCCGACCAGCAGGGAGCGGGCCCGGTTGATCAGCACACCCGCCTGTACCGGACCGGGCAACGACGCGTCCACCGGTGGCCCCGGTTTCGGGCTGGCCTCAGAGGTCATCGGTAGCAATTCTCATTCGGATCGGGCGGCGTCGTCCGCAATGCGACGACTGCTTGTGAAAGCTAGCACAACCTACTACACAGCGTCGAACTCGTCGGTAACCAGCCACGACGTCTAACCGGCGGGCCGGCTGCGGCGCAGCGGCCCGATGGTCAGCCGGGCGATGATCAAGATCAGTACGGCCAGCAGGATCAAGGTGGTCCACTGCCCGGTCATCCCGATGGCGATCGTGCCGAAGGAGATGATGGCCGCCCACACGTACATCAGCAGCACCGCATTGCGATGGCTGTGCCCCCGGGCGACCAATTGGTGGTGCAGATGCTGTTTGTCGGCCACCCACCACCAGTGACCGCGGATGGTCCGGCGGACGAAGGCCAGGCTGAAGTCCAGGATGGGCAGGGCCAGTGCCGCGATCGGCAGGATCAGCGGCAGGTACGCCGGCAACAGCCCACCGGCCCGTTCGGCACCGCTGTCGACCAACCGGGTGGAGTCGATCTGACCGGTGAGGCTGATCGCCGAGGTGGCCAGCAGCAGTCCCAACAGCATCGATCCCGAGTCGCCCATGAACATTCGCGCAGGGGTGAAGTTGTGCGGCAGGAAGCCGATACAGGCACCCGCTGCGGCGACGGTGATCAGGCTGGCGGTGGTGGCCCGGAAGATGTCCTGGTCCCAGGTCAGCCAGTAGGCGTAGGAGAAGAAGGCCAGGGCACCGATGGCGATCACCCCTGCGGCCAGCCCGTCGAGGCCGTCGACGTAGTTCACCGCATTGGTGCAGAGCACGATGAAGAAGACCGTGATGGCGATCGAGGAGGCATCGTTGAGGGTGAAGATGCGATCGGGCAGCGGGATCCACAACATCTTCACGCCGAGTGCGACCACCAGCCCGGCGGCCAGGATCTGACCGGCGAGTTTGGCCAGCGCATTCAGTTCGAAGAGGTCGTCCAGCACCCCGACCGCACAGATCACCCCGGCTGCGGCGAGCACCGCCCAGGCATCGTGGCGGACCAGTTCGAGTCGGCCGAGGAACGGCAGGTTCACCGCCACGACGAAGGCCGCGGCCACCCCGAAGAACATCGCCAGCCCGCCGAGGTACGGGATCGGCACGGTGTGCATGTCCCGCTCGCGGACCTGGGCCACGGCGCCGGCCCGGACCGCGATCCGTCGGCACAGCCCACTGCCGAGATAGGTCACCGTCGCGGCGATCAGGAAGACCAGCAGGTACTCACGCATCGTTCGGGCGACCCTTTGCCGACTCGGTCCCCTCGGGCTGGGCCAGCTCCGGCGGTACGTGCAGCGCGGGCAGGACTTCCCGCAATTCCTCCACACCGATGCCGCCGACCCGCAGCAAGGCACCGTCGGGGGTGGAGACGAAGTCGACGATCGTCGAGGAAGGGCCGTCACTGCTGCGGCCGGCGTCGAGATAGCCGGCGACCGACAGCCCGAGCTGCAGCTCGGCCTCCTGGGCGGTACGGGCAGCGGGCTGACCGGTCTTGTTCGCGCTGCTCACGGCGAGCGGGCCGGTCACCCGCAGCACCGCCCGGGCGATCTCGTGATCGGGGATCCGGATCGCGACGGTACCGTCGGCATCGCCCAGGTCGAGGCGGAGGCTTCGCTGGGCGGTCAGTACCAGGGTCAACGGCCCGGGCCAGAAACGCTCCATCAGTTCCCGGGCAGCCGGCGGCACATCGGAGGCCAGGGCCATCGCCACCTCGGGATCGGCCACCAGTACCGGCGGCGGCATGTCCCGACCGCGGCCCTTGGCATCCAGCAGGCGCTGGACGGCCTCGGCGTCGAAGGCATCGGCGGCGATCCCGTAGACGGTGTCGGTGGGCAGCACCACACATTTGCCGGCCACGATCAGTCGGCGTGCCCGGGCCGCCGCCTCGCCGACATCGTCGGTGGGCAGGATCCGGCTGGGTGCCGGGTCTCCCGGGACTCCCGGCCGGTCCGTGCTGCTCACCGTTCCATCCTGCCAGAATCCGACCGCTGCGCCGTGACGAACCGCGGCCTGCCGGTCAGGTCACGATGGTCGGCCACGGCGACGAAACCGCCGTGATCGATGAACACCGCCGGCGCGCTGTCGGCCTGCACCTCGGCATGTTCGGCGGCGACCACTCCCCCGCGGCCAGCCGGCCCGTCGACCCGCAACAGGCGATGCGCGGTGGCTGCGACCTGTCGCATCGCGGTCAATCCGTCCGGACCGGAGAACAGCGCCAGGTGCGGTTCGTGGGTGCGTACCTCCTCGGCCACGCCGTCCCAGTGCTCCAGCGGGATGTAGGGCGGGTTGCTGATCACCAGGTCGACCGTCCGATCCAGGTCGGGGAAGGCATCGGCGAGGTCGCCGTGGCGCAGGTCGACCCCGTGGCGGGAGAGGTTCTTCGAGGCCCAGGCCAGTGCGTCCTCCGACAGCTCCACCGCATGTACCAGGGCGGCCGGGACCTCGGCGCTGACGGCCGCCGAGATCGCACCCGAACCGGCGCCGAGTTCGACCACCACCGGTGCGGCGACCCCGTCGGCGATCCGATGGCGCAGCCAGTCCACGGCCCATCCGGTCATCACCTCGGTCTCCGGACGTGGTGTGAACACACCCGGGCCGACTTCCAGCCGGACGGTCCGGAACCAGGCCTCTCCGGTCAGGTGCTGCAGGGGTTCACCGGCGATCCGACGCCTCACCAGTGCGGTGAGCGCCTCGAGCTGGGCGGCCTGCAGTGGTGGGGCCAGCACCAGGGCACCGAGTTCGACACCCAGCACATGCGCCAGGAGGGTCCGCGCCTCGGCGGCCGGGCTCGGCGATCCCCCGTCGGTGAGCAGCCGACCGGTACGCCGCAGGACTACCGCGATCGATCTGTCGCCGTGGTCGGCGACCGGCATCGGTTCGGTGCTCATCGCCCCAGCCGGGCCGCCAGGTCGGCCTCGGCGAGCGCGGTCAGCACCGCGCCCAGCTCGCCGTTCAGCACCGCGTCCATGTTGTAGGCCTTGAACCCGATCCGGTGATCGGCGATCCGGTTCTCCCCGAAGTTGTAGGTACGGATGCGCTCGGACCGGTCGACGGTACGTACCTGCGAGCGCCGTGCATCGGAGGCTGCGGCTGCCGCCTCCTCCTCGGCCCGGGCGACCAGCCGCGCCCGGAGCATCCGCATCGCCTGCTCCCGGTTCTGCAGCTGGGAGCGCTCGTTCTGGCAGGAGACGACGATCCCGGTCGGCAGATGGGTGATCCGGACCGCCGAATCGGTGGTGTTCACACCCTGACCGCCGGGACCGGAGGAGCGGAAGACGTCGATCCGCAGATCGGCGGGGTCGATGTCGACCTCATCGGCCTCCACCTCCGGCATCACCAGGACGCCGGCGGCGCTGGTGTGCACCCGCCCCTGGGTCTCGGTCACCGGTACCCGCTGGACCCGGTGCACACCGCCTTCGAACTTGAGCACACCGAAGGGCTGCTCCCCTGCTCCGCTGCCGCCCTTGATCGCCACGGTGACCGAGCGATACCCGCCGAGATCGGTCTCCTGGGAGTCGAGCACCTCGACCTTCCAGCCGCGGGACTCGGCATAGCGGGTGTACATCCGCAGCAGGTCGCCGGCGAACAGCGCGGATTCCTCGCCGCCCTCACCGGACTTGATCTCGATCAGGGCGTCGGCGGCATCGTTGGGGTCACGCGGTGCGAGCAGCCGGGTCAGCTTCTCGGTGTTGCGCTCCAGCTTCTGGGACAGTTCGTCGACCTCGTCGGCGAACGAGGGGTCCTCGGCGGCCAGTTCGGTCGCCGCCCGCTGATCGGCCAGCAACTTCTCGCGGTCGTCGAAGGCCTTGATCAGCGGTTGCAGTTCGGCATGACGACGGCCGATCCGGCGCACCCGCGCCGGATCGGCGTGGGTGGCCGGATCGGCCAGGGCGACTTCCAGCTCGGCGAATTCCGCCCGTACCGGGCCGGGATCGAAGACCCCGTCGGAGGTACCGGCAGCCGAGGGCGGTGTCGTCAGGACTGCTTCTTGGCGTACCGCTTCTGGAACCGGGCGACGCGGCCACCGGTGTCAAGGATCTTCTGCTTGCCGGTGTAGAACGGGTGGCAGGCGGAGCAGACCTCGGCGCGGATCACGCCGTCGGTCTTGGTGCTGTGGGTGGTGAAGGTGTTGCCACAGGTGCAGCTGACCTGGGTCTCCACGTACTCGGGATGAATTCCCTGCTTCATTCTTGGTCTCCTCGATTCGATATGTCCGGGTCGCCGATCTGGAGAGGCGTGAACCGGACCGACGCACGATTTTGCCGTACGCATCCCTTTCAACCAAATCCGACGGCGATTATTCCCTGGACAACCGGGCCCGAGCGACGGTTCAGAAGCCGCAGATCGCCTGCCCCGGAACCATCGGCTGGACCACCAGATGCCAGAGCTCGTCCTGGTGACGCCACAGGGCCGTCGGATTGTCCCGGGCCGCTGCCAGCAGGGTACGTGCCTGTTCACCACCGACCGATCCGCACGAGCGCGTACCGGTCGGGATCCGCAGCAGCTCGGCGGGATCCTCACCGGGCCACTGCACCGCGTCGTCCGACTCCCCCGTACCCGACTCCTCCGCCGGTGTCCCCCGCACCACGGCCGCATCGGGCTCGAACGGTTCGGGGCTGCCGGTGCGGACCCAGTCGTGGGCCTCGTCGAGGAATTCCCGCAGCTGTCTGCGGTGTTCGGCCGGTTCACCGTCGAGCAGTGCGTCACCGTCGCCGAAGGCGTAGATGCTCAGTCCGCCGGTGCTGCCGGGAAGGTTGAACGCGATCTCGGTCGAGGACTGATCGGTGATCGACGGCTCTCCGTAGTCGACCCCGGAGAGCAGACCGGAGTCGGCGAGTCGCTGCAGGTAATCGCTCACCTCGGCCGGTTCTCGGCGGACCTGCTGCAACTGGGCCGGTACGGCACCGAGGCTGCGTTCGGCGACCTTGGTGACAACGAGGCCGTCGTCGAACACGGTGAGCACCGGGACGGTGCCGGCGGCGATCACCTCCAGCGGGGCCGGTGGGGAGGAGATGGTCACCTGCAGCACCGGGATCGCGTCGGTGGGATCCGGCACCTGGGTGCTCGCGGACCCGCTGGAGGTGGCCGGGGTTACCGGTTCGGCTCCGGTGTCGGCACAACCCGACAGCAACGCGGCGGCGCCGGTCAGTGCACCGAGTCGGAACACGTGACGCCGGGTGAACGGTTCCATTGCCCGAGGATCGCAGATCCGGGGCTCATCGGTCACGACGCACAGTGGCGCAGGTTCGCCCCACTGCCCGAGGCCTGTGTTGCAGGTCTACGGTGTGCGCATGAGCACACAGGACGACGAGGTCATCGAGAGCGAGTTCATGCGGGCCACCGGTCTGGTGATGACCGAGATCACCGCGACAAAGGTCACCGGGTACGCCGAGCTGGGCCCACGCCAGCACCAGCCCCATGGCATCGTGCACGGCGGGGTGTACTGCGCGATCATCGAGACCGTGGCCAGCACCGGTGCCTTCACCGCCGTCGCCGATCAGGGCAAGGTCGTGGTCGGCGTGCACAATGCGACCGACTTCCTCCGCGCGGTCTCCGAGGCCCGGGCGACGGTGGTGGGCGAGCCGCTCTTCCAGGGCCGCACGCAGCAGTTGTGGCAGGTCGTGATCACCAATGACGCGAACAGCAAGGAACTGGCCCGCGGCCAGGTCCGGCTGGCTGTGATCGACCGGCCGAGCTGACCGATCGGCCGAGCTGACCGACCGACGGGCGGCTCAATGTTCGAGCGCCACCGCCAGGCCGAAGGCGACCAGGACCGAACCGGTCACCGCATCGAAGGCTCGACGCACTCGCCGGCGGGTGAGGAACCGGCGGGCGGCATGCGCACCGAGCACCAGCAATGCCTGGTAGATCGTCCCAAGCACGGTGGTCGCGGTGGCATAGAACACCAGTGCCAGCACGCCCTGCCCGGGGGTCAGGAACTGCGGCAGGATCGCCAGGTAGAAGATCAACACCTTCGGGTTGGTCAGATTGCTCAGTGCGCCCTGCAGGAAGCTGCTGCGACTGCCACCGGCACGCAACCGACGCCGGGTGCGCCGATCGTCGGTCACCGTGCCACCTGTCGTACCGACCGGGTCGCTCGGTACGTCATCCGCCGGACCCGTTACCACGGCTGCCGGATCGGTCGCGGCGAGTGGTGCGTACCGGCCGCGGATCGCGGCCCGGATCGACAGTGCACCGAGTACCACCAGGTACGCCGCACCGACGTACTTGATCGTCCAGAACAGCGGGTCGATGGTGACGATCAACGCGCCCAGACCGGCCGCTGCGACCAGTCCCTGGGTCAGGTTCGCCAAGCTGACCCCGGCCACGGTCCACAGCCCCGGTCTTGGCCCGTGGACCATCGCCTGCTTCAGCACCACCGCGGTGTCCGGGCCCGGTGCCAGCACCAGCACGATCACCACCGAGAGGAAGATCCCCAATGACGCCCACTCCATGATCGAATGGTCTCAGCCGTCCCCCGCCTCCCTGCGAGGGGTCCACGATGCGTCGGCCGGGCCCGGGCGAGGTCCGGACGGCCGCTCCGAGTCGAGGTCGCCGGCCCGCTGCAGGGAGGTGGGCAACCAGGCGCCAGTGCCGGGCCGTGATCACCCGCACGTCACAAAGGTGGAATCCCGGCGTTACAGCCCAATCGGCCGATGCCGTCGGCGGTCACGACCCGAAGGAGAAGTTGATGTTCACCGACCGCGGTGATGTCGGCGGGACAGACGAATGCCACCCGGACCGGATCGGTTCGGGTGGCATTCGTACTCGGTGGGGCAACACCGGCCACCGGTCAGGACTCGCCGACGACGATCCCGTCGGCATCGGCCCAGACATGGGCGCCGGGGGTGAAGACGACATCGCCGATCGTGATCTCGACATCCACCTCGCCTGCACCGTCCTTGGCCGACTTCCGGGGATTGGTCCCCAGGGCCTTCACTCCCAGATCCAACTTGCCCAGCTCGACGCTGTCCCGGACGGCACCGTTGATGATCACCCCGGACCAGTCGTTGCGCACCGCGGAGGCACCGATCAGATCACCGACCAGTGCACTCTCCAGCGAACCACCGCCGTCGACCACCAGCACTGCCCCGTCACCGGGTGTGGCCAGGATCTGCTTGATCAAGGCGTTGTCCCGATGGCAGCGGATCGTGCGTACCTGTCCGTCGAAGTCGATCTTGCCACCGAGATCGCGGAGCTGAATCGAGACGCTGGCAAGTGAATCGCCGCGCTCGTCCCACAGATCGGCGGTGGCAACCATGATCAGTTCTCCTGGCTCGGCGTCGTCTTCTGGATCTGCAACAAGAACTCGGTGTTGCTCTGGGTCTTCTTCATCCGGTTCAACAAGGTCTCCAGGGCCTGTTGTCCGTCGAGTCCACTGAGCACCCGGCGAAGCTTCCACATCACCTGCAGTTCGTCACGGGCCAGCAGCAGTTCCTCCCGACGGGTGCTGGAGGCATCCACGTCGATCGCCGGGAAGATCCGCTTGTCGGCGAACTCACGGCGCAACCGCAGCTCCATGTTGCCGGTTCCCTTGAACTCCTCGAAGATCACCTCGTCCATCCGGGAGCCACTGTCCACCAGCGCGGTGGCGAGAATGGTCAGTGAACCGCCGTTCTCGATGTTGCGCGCAGCACCGAAGAACTTCTTCGGCGGGTAGAGCGCTGCCGAGTCCACGCCACCGGACAGGATCCGGCCCGATGCCGGTGCCGCCAGGTTGTAGGCCCGGCCCAGGCGGGTGATGCCGTCGAGCAGCACGACCACATCGTGTCCGAGCTCGACCAGACGCTTCGCTCGTTCGATGGCGAGCTCGGCGACCGTGGTGTGGTCACCGGCCGGCCGGTCGAAGGTGGAGGAGATCACTTCACCGGTGACGGTCCGCTCGAAGTCGGTGACCTCCTCGGGACGTTCGTCGACCAGCACCACCATCAGGTGCACCTCGGGGTTGTTGGTCGTGATCGCATTGGCGATGTTCTGCATCACCATCGTCTTGCCGGCCTTGGCCGGTGAGTTGATCAAGCCACGCTGCCCCTTGCCGATCGGCGAGACCAGATCGATGATCCGTCCGGTCATGTTCGTCGGCGTGGTCTCCAGCCGCAGACGCTCCTGCGGGTAGAGCGGGGTCAGCTTGGCGAACTCCGGCCGGTTCTTCGCCTTCTCCGGGTCATCTCCGTTGATCGAATCGATCTTGACCAGCGGATTGAACTTCTCCTTCCGCTCCCCGTCGCGGGGTTCGCGGATCGCGCCGGTCACCACATCGCCCTTGCGCAGACCGTACTTGCGCACCATCGACAACGAGACGTAGGCGTCGTTGGAACCGGGCAGGTAGCCACTGGTACGGACGAAGGCGTAGTTGTCCAGCACGTCGAGGATGCCGGAGATCTGCAGCAGGACGTCGTCCTCACTGATCACCGGTTCGACGTCGAGCCGGTCCATCCCGCCGCTGCGGCCGCGCCGGTTCTGCCGGTCGCGGTTGCGACGACGGCGTCCGCGACGACCGCCGTCATCGTCACCGTCGCGGTTGTTCCGGTCGTTGTCGTTGTTGTTCCCGCGGTCGTTGCGGTCGTTCCGATTGTTGTTGCCGCGATCGTTGCGCTCGTCACGATTGTTGTCGTCACGATTGCGATTGCGGTCACGTCGCGAGCCCCGGTCGTCGCCATCGGAGTTGCGATTGCGGTCGTTGCCCCGGTTGTCCCGCTCGGCGATCTCGCGTACCAGATCGTCGGGATTCGGCGCCTCGGAACCGTTGCCCTCGCGTCCGTTGCGGGATTCGGAGTCCGATTCCCCGCGGGTGCGATCGTCGTTGCGGTTCTCGCCCCGGTTGTCGTTGCCACGCCGGTTGCGCCCGCGCCCCCGTCCGTTGTCGCCATCGTTGCGATCGCCCCGACCGTTGTCGCCCTCGTTGCGATCGCCGCGAGCGTTGTCGTTGCGGTCGTCACGACCGTTGTGGTTGCGGTCGGCATTGTGCTCGCGGTCGGCATTGTGCTCGCGGTCGGCATTGTGGTTGCGGTCGGTACGAGCGCTCGGGCTCTCCTCACCGGCCTGGTCCTGCGACGCCTTCGGCTCGGCGTCACCGCGGCGACTCGCACGCTCGATGGCCACTCTCCGCGCCTCCTCGGCGCGGGCATCGGCATCGGGTAGCGCGGGCTGGGTCTCGGCACGGCGGTCGGCACCCGACTGCTTACCGGCCGAGTCCTCCGCGGGTCGGTTCTCGACGGGCCGCTCGGCGCTTCGACCGGCACCGCCGGTCGATCCCGGCTGCCCGGACTGAGCTGCTCGGATCGCCGTGATCAGGTCACCCTTGCGCATGGCGGCGGCGCCCTTCAGGCCCAACTGGGAGGCGAGCTTCTTCAGTTCGGGGAGCACCATGGCTTCCAGACCCGAACCCTTGCGCCGTCGACCAGGTTCCGTGACGCTCGTCGTCTCGGTGGTGTCCGTCACATGTCCTTCTTTCTCTTGGCCCAGACGGGGCCTTGACGTTTCTGCGGAGTTTGGACTGAGATTCCGCTGCCAAGCCAGCCCGACGGCAGAGCCGTCAAAAAATGGTGTCAGTGGCGTTGGGGTGCGATTAGCACTTCCTGCCGCGCCCGCTTGACCGAGGCGCACCGTGGTGAATCCACCACTCGTGGACCAAGGTTAGCACCGGGGTGGGCACAGCCCGCAAGGGCGACGATCCGGCGTGTCCGCCCAGCCGGGAAACCGGCACCGGACGGTCCACCGGATCAGCCTCGGTGCGCGGGCGCGAATTCCACCCGGGCACCACCGGCCGGCCGCAGCCGGCGCATCCGGAACCCGAGCGCCTCATCCAACCCCGAAAGGTCCGCCGGCGTCCCCAGCACCACCACGGTCGGCCCGGCACCGGAGATCACCGCGGCATGTCCGGCATTGCGCAGCCGATCCAGCAGCGCTGCCGAGGCAGGCATCAGCGGCGCCCGGTACGGCTGGTGCAACCAGTCCTGGGTGCCGGCGAGCAGGTCCTGCGGCGAGTGCTGCAGGGCGTGTACCAGCAGTGCTGCACAGGCGACCGAGGCACTGGCGTCGGGATGCGGCACCGTCGGCGGCAGCGCTCCCCGGGCCGCCCGGGTGGCGACCGCACCATCGGGAATGAACGCCAATCCCATCAACCGCTCGTCCAGCG
The DNA here is from genome assembly GCF_004364645.1 of Naumannella halotolerans. Lineage (NCBI taxonomy): Bacteria > Bacillati > Actinomycetota > Actinomycetes > Propionibacteriales > Propionibacteriaceae > Naumannella > Naumannella halotolerans. The sequence goes on from NZ_SOAW01000001.1 coordinate 1,380,293, forward strand.
GCAGCCGTACCACGCGGTCCTCACCGGGGACGACCAGCGTCAGCCCGCCCAGCAGGGCCGGTGCGGCGTTGTCCAGATGCCCCTCGGCTGCCCGGGCCCGGCGCAGCAGCCAACGCTCGTCCACCGGGCGACCCGGGCGGGCCCAGGTCCAGGCGGCCATCAGACCGGTGACCACCGCCGCCGCCGAGGAGCCGAGACCACGCCCGTGCGGAATCCGGTTCACTGCGCTCAGCCGTATCCCGTCCGGCACCGGCGAGCCGAGATCGGCCAGCCCGCTGAGCAGCGTGGCGATCACCAGATGCCGCCGGCCCTCGGGTACCCGGCCGGCACCCTCACCGGTGACCGACACGGCGAATTCGTCGGCGACCTCCAGCCGTACCTCGTCGACCAGATCCCAGGCCAGGCCCAGGGCATCGAAACCGGGGCCGAGGTTCGCGCTGGTGGCCGGCACCGTGACCGCCAGCGCCGGGAAGGCGGTCGGTCCCGGTACGGACGGAACGCTCAACTCTCCAACCCCAACCAGCGAGCCACCTCGGCGGCCTCGGCCGGCAACACATCGGGGTCGACGCTACGGTCGCGCATCGCGGTGTCGACATCCTTCAACCCGTTGCCGGTGCAGGTGACCGCGATCCGCAGCCCCGACGGCAGGTCGCCGGCGCGATGGGCGGCCAACAGTCCGGCGACCCCGCTGGCCGAGGCCGGCTCGACGAAGATCCCCTCCCAGGCCGCCAACACCGACTGTGCCTCCAGGATCTGATCGTCGGTGACCGCGCCGAACCGGCCCTCGGAGTCGGCGACCGCGGCCTTCGCCAGATCGGCCGAGGCGGGGTTGCCGATCCGGATGGCGGTGGCCACCGTCTCGGGATTCAGCACCGGATGCCCGTGCACCAGCGGCGCGGCCCCGGAGGCCTGGAATCCCCACATCTGCGGCAATCGGGTGGCCAGGCCATCGGTGTGGTACTCGCGGTAGCCCATCCAGTAGGCGGAGATGTTGCCGGCATTGCCGACCGGCAGCACATGCAGGTCCGGGGCGTCACCGAGGGCGTCGACGATCTCGAAGGCGGCGGTCTTCTGCCCCTGCAACCGGTCCGGGTTCACCGAGTTCACCAAGGCGACCGGGTAGTTCTCCGACAACTTCCGGGCCACCTCGAGGGCGTTGTCGAAGTTGCCGTCCAATTGCACGATCCGGGCACCGTAGACGACGGCCTGGGCGAGCTTGCCGGTGGCGATCTTGCCGGCGGGCAGCAGCACCAGGGCCTTCATCCCGGCCTTCGCGGCGTAGGCCGCGGCCGAGGCCGAGGTGTTGCCGGTGGAGGCACAGGCCACGGTGGTGGCTCCCTCGGCGAGGGCCCGGCTGATCGCCACGGTCATCCCCCGGTCCTTGAACGAGCCGCTGGGATTGGCCCCCTCGACCTTGATCCAGACCTCACACCCCAGATGCGCCGACAGCTTCTCGGCGTGCACCAGGGGCGTCGATCCCTCACCGAGACTGACCACCGGGTCGTTCGGGGCCAGCGGCAGCCGATCGGCGTACCGGGCGATCAACCCGGCCGTGGCCGGGCCGGAAACCTGCTCTGCGCTCATTGCGCTGCGCTCCTGTTCTCTGCCTGTCCGCCAGGCATCGTGGTTGGTCGGGCGACGGGACTCACAAGCCCTCGACGCGCATCACGCTCAACACCTCGTGCACGGCCGGCAACTCGTCCAGGGCGCGGACACAGGCGGCCAGCGCGGCGTCCTTGGCCGGATGGGTGACGACCACCAACCGGGCCTCACCGTCCTCGCCGGGGCTGGCCACCTGCCGCAGGGTCTGTACCGACACCTCGTGCTCGGCGAAGCACTGGGCGATCGCTGCCAGCACACCGGCACGGTCGTCGACCTCCAAGCTCAGGTGGTAGCGGGTGACCACCTCCCCGATGCTGTGCACCGGCCGCTGGGCATACGTCGACTCCCCCGGCCCGCGGGTGTGCCGGGTGCGGTTCCGGGCCACGGTGACCAGGTCACCGAGGACTGCTGATGCGGTCGGGCTGCCACCGGCACCGGGGCCGTAGAACATCAGCCGGCCGGCTGCCTTGGACTCGACGAAGACGGCGTTGTAGGCGCCGCCGACCGAAGCCAGGGGGTGATCCTCGGGAATCATCGCCGGGTGCACCCGGGCGTTGATCGTGGCCTCGGCTCCCTCACCGGACAGCTCGCAGATCGCCAGCAGTTTCACCACACAGCCCATGGCCTTGGCCGAGGCGATGTCGCTGCGGGTGATCTCGGTGATCCCCTCCCGATGCACCTCGACCCCCCGGACGCGGCTGTGGAAGGCCAGTCCGGCCAGGATGGCGGCCTTGGCGGCGGCATCGAACCCTTCCACATCGGCGGTGGGATCGGCTTCGGCATAGCCCAGGGCCTGGGCCTCGGCGAGCGCATCGGCGTACCCGGTGCCCTGTCCGTGCATCTTGTCCAAGATGAAGTTCGTGGTCCCGTTGACGATGCCCATCACCGCGGTGATCTCGTCACCGACCAAGGACTCGCGCAGCGGCCGGATGATCGGGATCGCACCGGCGACGGCGGCCTCGAAGTACAGGTCGACCCCGGCCGCCTCGGCCGCGCTGAACAGATCGGTACCGGCCTCGGCCAGCAGCGCCTTGTTCGCGGTGACCACCGATGCCCCGTGCTCCATGGCGGTGAGGATCAGTGACTTCGCCGGTTCGATACCGCCGATCACCTCGATCACCAGATCCACGTCGCCCCGCCGGACCAGTGCCTCGGTGTCGGTGGTGAACAGCGCGGAGTCGATCCCGGGCCGTTCGACACCGGCCCGGCGTACCCCGATGCCGACCAGTTCCAGCGGCCGTCCGATCCGGGCGGTGAAGTCGTCGGCGGAGTCGACCAGCATCCGCGCGACCTCCGAGCCCACGACACCGCAACCCAGCAGCGCCACCTTCAGCGGCTGCTCGGTCGGCGGGGTCGCCCCGTCGGCGGCCGGACCGGCCACCGGTACGGCATCGGGTCCTGCGGGCGATTGTGCGGTCTCGGTCATCGACCAACTCCCAGCTCGGCGTCCAACATCGTCTTCATCTCCATCGGCGATCCCTCGCGATCGGTCGCCATCGCTCAACCCATGTCCAGGGCCAACAGGTCATCGACGGTCTCGCGCCGCAGCAGGGTACGCCATCGACCGTCGGCGACCGCGACCACCGGCGGACGCGGTACGTGGTTGTAGTTGCTCGCCATCGACCGTGCATACGCCCCGGCCCCCGGTACGGCGATCAGGTCACCGGGGGCGATGTCACCGGGGAGGAACTCGTCGCGGACCACGATGTCACCGGATTCGCAGTGCTTGCCCACCACCCGGCACAGCACCGGTGCGGCGTCACTGGCCCGGTTGGCCACGGTGGCCGAGTACTCCGCGGCGTACAGCGCGGTACGGATGTTGTCGCTCATCCCGCCGTCGACCGAGACATAGGTACGCACCCCGCCACCGGCCAGGACCACGGGTTTCACCGTGCCTACCTCGTACAACATCAGCGCCGCCGGCCCACTGATCGCCCGGCCGGGTTCGATCGACAGCTCCGGACGGGGAAGCCCGGTGCTGCGGCACTCGGCCTCGACCATCGCATTCAGGTGTTCGGCCAGTTCGACGGTCGGCCGCGGATCGTCCAGGGTCGTGTAGGCGATGCCGAAACCGCCGCCGAGGTCGAGTTCGGGCAGGATCTGCCCGGTGCGTTCGGCGATCGCTGCCAGCAGGCCGATGGTGCGGCGCACCGCGACCTCGAAACCGGCGGTCTCGAAGATCTGTGAACCGATGTGGGAGTGGATCCCGCGCAGGTCGATGCCCGGCGCCCCCAGACACTCCTCCACCGCACGCATGGCATCACCGGTGACGATGGAGAATCCGAACTTCTGGTCCTCGTGGGCGGTGGCGATGTACTCGTGGGTGTGTGCCTCCACGCCGGCGGTCACCCGTACCAGCACCGGTGCCTGCACCCCGCGGGCGGCAGCGAGTTCGGCCAGCCGGGCGATCTCGATGAAGGAGTCGACGATGATCCTCCCGACCCCGGCCTCCAGTGCGGCCTGCAGTTCGGCCAGGGACTTGTTGTTGCCGTGGAAACCGATCCGCGCGGGGTCGATCCCGGCGGCCAGGGCCACTGCCAGCTCGCCACCGGTGCAGACGTCGAGGTAGAGCCCCTCCTCGACCACCCAACGCGCCACATCCTTGCTCAGGAAGGACTTTCCGGCGTAGTAGACCCGCCAACCGGCGAACGCCTCGGCGAAGCCGCGGGCCCGTTCGCGCAGATCGGCCTCGTCGAAGACGTAGGCCGGCGTACCCACCTCGGCGGCCAGTGCGGTGACCGGCACCCCGGCCACTTCGAGTTCGCCGTCCGGGCGTCGGCGTACCCCCGAACTCCACAGGCCGTCGACCAGGGCATTGACGTCGGTCGGCCGGCGCAACCAGCCCGGTCCGGAGACCGAGACATCGGCGTGGATCGCGCCCGCGACGTGCGTGTGACTCATGGGGCACGATGCTACAAAGACCAGCCGCCGGGACGCACCGGATCGTCTGTGATGAGACTGCTGCACCGGCCTCGGCCTCGGCGATGCGACGGAACCGCAGAACCTTGCTACTGTGTTCCTCGCGCCGGACACCGGTCACCGACTTTCGGTGGCCGCGGCCCCCGTAGCTCAGGGGATAGAGCACCGCCCTCCGGAGGCGGGAGCGCAGGTTCGAATCCTGCCGGGGGCGCAAACATCACCGACGGTGGCTCGTCGATCGGTGCGAGATCGGCTGACATAGTCGGCTTCGGACCCGGTCCGAAGTCCTCGGGCCACCGGCCACCCCAGAACCTCCGCCAGCCGTGGGAACCATGCGATGAACCCGTCACCCGCACCGACCCGGGACGCAGGTCTCGTCGATCGCTGGGCAGGTATCGCCGCCGGTGGCTTCCAGATCCTCTGTGCGTTCGGGCTGTGGTTGATCTGGTCACAGTGGCGGGACCGCGAGAACGGTGACATCCCCTACTACTACGGCCAGTTGACCGGCGGGGTGCCGATCGAACAGGTGATGCCGGAGTACCCGGTGCCTGCCCTTTGGTTGCTGGAACTCCCCCGGTTGCTGATCGGCAGCCAGGGTGATCAGAACGACTACCGCGATGTCTTCGTCGTCCTCTGTTTCGCCGCCCTCGGCGGGTTCAGCCTGCTGCTGTGGCACCGGATCGCGCCGCAGGACCGCCGGGCGGCCGCTGCCGGGGTGATCTGCTGGGCGGCGTTCAGCACCGCCACGGGTACGGTCATCCTGCTCCGCCCGGACATCGCAATCGCCGTCCTCGGCGGTACGGCGGTGCTGCTCGGCAGCAGTTGGCCGGTACTCGCCGGTGCCCTGCTCGCCCTGGCCGGCTGGCTGAAGATCTGGCCGGTGGTGCTGGCCGCCGGCTTCCTGCCCGGTCGCGGGTTGATCGTCCGGGTGCTGCTCGGCGGCTTCGGCACCGCGGTGGCGGTCGCCGTGGTGGTGCTCGTCAGCGCCGGCTGGCAGCGGATGATCTCCCCGCTGACCTACCAGAGCGATCGGGGGCTGCAGGTCGAATCGCTGTGGGCCACCCCGTTGCTGCTGGGCCGGCTGGCCGACCCGGCCGCCTTCCCGGTCCGGATGACCGAGTGGAAGGCCTTCGAGATCCTCGGCGAGGGGCGCGATGCCGCCCTGGTCCTGGCCAATCTCGGCGCACTCGGGCTGACGGCGCTGGTCGCACTCGCCTGTTGGCGTTCCCGCCCGCGGACCGCCGCCGACGGCCGCCGACCCGGGTTCGATCAGGCGGCGATCGCGGAGTTGGCGGTGCTGATCGTGTTGGCGGTGCTGTTGGCGAACAAGACCTTCAGCCCGCAGTACCTGAGCTGGCTCGGGCCGCCACTGGCGATCGCGGTGGCCCGGGCGGTGCAGACCCAGCGGGCGGACCGGGCGCTGCGCTGGGCCGCGATCGGTGTCGCGGCAGCCGCTGCCACCTTCGTGCTCTACCCGTTCGAGTACGGCGGCCTGGTCTGTGGCGCCACTCCCGAGGACGTGGCCACCCCGATCCACTGGCTGCTGCTCCGCAACGCCCTGCTGGTCGCCCTGTTCGTCGACCTCACCTGGTGCCGGCTGCGGACCGGGCAACCGGCACTACTTCGGCACCGCCGAAGATGATCATCGATTCGGGTCCGACCGGCCGCCGCACCGTACCTTTGGTACCGGTGGTCTGCTTTGTCGAGTAGGCTGGATCGAGGCGGTGTGCTAGCCGCCGCTGATGGAGCACGCAGACCGGAAGAAGGCGATTGTGGCCACCGCGCCCTACCAGAACACAGCTGACGGAGCGGACGAATTCGGAGCCAATGACTGGCTCGTCGAAGACATGTACGAGCAGTATCAGGCCGACCCGTCCTCGGTCGACAAGCAATGGCAGGAGTTCTTCGAGGCACGGGCCAATGGCAAGCCCGCCTCGTCGAAGTCCGCCAGCACGGACACCAAGCGGGGTGGGTCGGAGCAGAAGTCGGCCGACCCGAAGCAGAACGGTCAAAAGTCCGGCGCCTCGAAGACCGCGACCTCGAACGGTGCGAGCGGAAACGGCAGCGCACCGGCGAAGTCGACGGAGTCCAACGGCGACGGCTCCAGCGACGACGAGTCCGCCTCCCCCGAGCCCGCCGCGAAGCGCGCTGTCTCCAGCAAGCGCCCGCAGGCGAAGGTGGAGTCCGATGTCGACGTCCGGGATCTGCGCCCGAGCAAGCCCGGCACCCCCGGCGGCGTTCCGGCCGATCCGCCGCGGCCAACCGTCCGCGAGCTGGGCGAGGCCAAGGAACCCACCGAGACCGTCCTCCGCGGCGCCGCCGGCCGGACCGCGAAGAACATGGACGCCTCGCTGACGATGCCGACCGCCACCTCGGTGCGCTCGATTCCGATGAAGCTCATCTGGGACCAGCGGATCGTGATCAACAACCACCTCAAGCGGGCCCGCGGTGGCAAGGTCTCCTTCACCCACATCCTGGGGTACGCGCTGGTGCAGGCCGTGAAGGCCACCCCGGCGATGAACAACGGCTACACCGAGACCGACGGCAAGCCGACGCTGATCGAACCGGCCCACATCAACCTGGGCCTGGCCATCGACCTGCCCGGCAAGGACGGCAACCGGCAGCTTCTCGTACCCTCGATCAAGGGGTGTGAGGACACCGACTTCGCCCAGTTCTGGGCCGCCTACGAGACCCTGGTGAAGAAGGCACGCGACGGCAAGCTGGGCCTGCCCGACTTCCAGGGCACCACGATCACGTTGACCAACCCCGGCACCATCGGCACCAACCACTCGGTCCCCCGGCTGATGAACGGCCAGGGCGCCATCATCGGCGTCGGTTCGATCAACTACCCGCCGGAGTTCGCCGGAACCGATCCCGAGCGTCTGGCCGAGATCGGGGTCTCGAAGATCCTCACGCTGACCTCCACCTACGACCACCGGATCATCCAGGGCGCGGTCTCGGGCGAGTTCTTGGCCAACATGGAACGGATCCTGCTCAGCGACGAGTTCTACGACGACATCTTCCGTTCGCTGCGGATCCCCTACGAGCCGATCCGCTGGGCGCAGGACCGCAGCACCAACCTCGAGGACAAGGTCTCCAAGCAGGCCCGGGTCTTCGAGTTGATCAACGCCTACCGCAGCCGCGGCCACCTGATGGCCGACACCGATCCGGTCGAGTACCGGATGCGCAAGCACCCCGACCTGGACGTGCAGACGCACGGGTTGACGCTGTGGGACCTGGACCGCGACTTCGCGGTCGGTTCCCTGGGCGGGCAGCCGCCGCAGGTGATGAAGCTGCGGGACATCCTGGGCATCCTGCGTGGTTCGTACTGCCGCCAGATCGGCATCGAGTACATGCACATCGCCGATCCCGAGCAGCGCGAGTGGATCCAGGAGCGGGTCGAGAAGCCGCACCAGCCGTTGCCTCGCGAGGAGCACCTGCGGGTGCTGGACAAGCTGAACGAGGCCGAGGTCTTCGAGCACTTCCTGCAGACCAAGTACGTCGGGCAGAAGCGGTTCTCCCTGGAGGGTTCGGAGTCGGCGATCGTGATGGTCGACGAGGTCTGCGAACTGGCCGCACACGACGGCCTCGACGAGGTCGCCATCGGTATGCCGCACCGCGGCCGGCTGAACGTACTGGCCAATGTGATCGGCAAGTCCTACGGCCAGATCTTCCGCGAGTTCGAGGGCAATGTCGATCCCCGTTCGGTGCAGGGGTCGGGCGACGTGAAGTACCACCTCGGTTTCGAGGGCAAGTTCAGCGCCCAGGACGGTTCGACGATCAAGACCTCGGTGGCCGCCAACCCGAGCCACCTGGAGGCTGTCGATCCGGTGCTGGAGGGCATCGCCCGGGCCAAGCAGGACATCTTGGACAAGGGCACCGAGTTCCCGGTGCTGCCGCTGCTGATGCACGGTGATGCCGCCTTCGCCGGCCAGGGTGTGGTCTTCGAGGTGCTGCAGATGTCGCAGCTGCGGGGTTACCGGACCGGTGGCACGATTCACCTGGTGGTGAACAACCAGGTCGGATTCACCACCTCGCCGACCGAGTCGCGCTCCTCGATCTACTCCACCGATGTGGCGAAGACGATCCAGGCGCCGATCTTCCATGTCAACGGTGACGATCCCGAGGCGGTCGTCCGGGTGGCCAAGCTGGCCTACGAGTTCCGTCAGCGGTTCCACAAGGACGTCGTGATCGACCTGATCTCGTACCGTCGCCGGGGGCACAACGAGGGCGACGACCCGAGCTTCACCCAGCCGCTGATGTACGACCTGATCGACAACAAGCGCAGCGTCCGCAAGTTGTACGCCGAGGCTCTGGTCGGCCGGGGCGAGATCTCCATCGAGGACGCCGAGGCGGCGCTGAAGCGCTTCCAGCAGCGGTTGGAGGAGGTGCTGACCGAGGTACGCGAGAGCGCCACCTCACCGGACGAGGAGCCCGGTTACCGCCGAGTGCCGAACTACCCGGCCAAGCAGGGCACCACCGGCGGCACCTCGGTCGACCCGTCGGTGCTGAAGGCGATCGCCGATGCCCATACCAATGCGCCCGAGGGCTTCACCACCCATCCGAAGGTGAAGCCGCAGCTCGAGCGTCGGGCGAAAGCCATGATCGACGGGCCCGTGGACTGGGCCTCGGCCGAGCTGCTCGCCTTCGGTTCGCTGCTGTTGGAGGGACGTCCGGTCCGGTTGACCGGTCAGGACTCGCGTCGCGGCACCTTCACCCAGCGGTTCGCTGCGGTGATCGACCGGGAGAACGGTGACACCTGGGTGCCGCTGAAGAACCTCGCCGAGGAGCAGGGCAAGTTCATGATCTTCGACTCGCTGCTCAGCGAGTACGCGGCGATGGGCTTCGAGTACGGCTACTCGGTGGCACGACCGGAGGCGCTGGTCCTCTGGGAGGCCCAGTTCGGCGACTTCGTCAACGGCGCCCAGATCATCGCCGATGAGTTCTTCTCCTCCGGCCAGGCCAAGTGGGGCCAGAAGTCCGGTGTGGTGCTGTTGTTGCCGCACGGGTACGAGGGCCAGGGGCCCGACCATTCCTCCTCGCGGATCGAACGCTGGCTGCAGCTGGCGGCCGAGGGGGCCTTCCGGGTGGCCCAGCCGTCGACCCCGGCCAGCTACTTCCACCTGTTGCGTGACCAGGCGTTCTCGGAGAACCACCGACCGCTGGTGGTGGCCACTCCGAAGTCGATGCTGCGGAACAAGCTGGCGACCTCCGATCCGGTGGCCTTCACCCAGAACACCTGGCAGCCGGTGCTGCCGGATCCGACGATCGAGGATCCGACCAAGGTCGAGCAGGTCATCCTGTGCTCGGGCAAGGTCCGTTGGGACCTGGTCAAGGAGCGGGAGAAGCAGGGCCAGGTGGGCAAGGTGGCGATCATCGCCCTCGAACTGCTGTACCCGCTGCCGACCAGCCAGCTCGCCGAGGTGCTGGAGCCGTTCAAGCACGTGAAGGATGTGCGCTGGGTGCAGGACGAGCCGGAGAACCAGGGCGCCTGGCCCTACATCGCGCTGTACCTGGCCGAGAAGCTGGCCGAGCACGGTGAGCTCCCGGAGGTGCGTCTGCAGCATGTCACCCGGCCCGCCTCCTCGGCACCGGCCGTGGGCGTGCACAAGGCGTCGGAACAGCAGGGCAAGGAGTTGATGTCGGCAGCCTTCGCGAAGAAGGGCTGAGCGGGGTCACGGCAACCGAATCGGGGCCGGGTCGGGCAATCGCCCGACCCGGCCCTGGTCGTTCGCCGGGTGACCTTCGTCGTGGTGGTTCACTCGGCCCGATGCGTCACTGGTCCGGTGCGTCACTGGTCCTGTGGGTGGTGGGTCACTCGTCGGTACGCGAGGTGTCCGGCTCGTGGAGTTCGGGCAGGATCGCCCGGGTGGCCGGCGGCGAGACCAGGCAGCCGATGATCACCAGCGAGGAGAGCAGGCCGAGGACGGTCACCGCTCGGGTGGAGCCGCCCCAGAAGCTGATCGCGATCGGGATCTGCAGCAGGGCCGCGAAGACCGCTGCGCTGCGGGCCCAGCGGCGCAGCCCGAGCAGCCCGCGCGCGGCTGCCAGCAACAACCCGGCATAGGCGAGGAAGCCGATCCCGGTGCTGATCGCGACCTGCGGCCGGATCGGATTGGTGTTGGCGAGTTCGAGGATCGCCAGCACGATGAACAACAGACCCAACGCGGCCACGATCGCCACGGCCAACAGAACGGGTATGGGCCGGGCCGCGACTCGGGTGGACATGGGCCCATCCTCGCCCAGATGACCGGCCGGCTCAATTTGATCTGGACGCGAAGTGTGAGACAGTCAACTCTCGATACCCTTGTATTTGTCGGCGTCAGTTGACACCCTTGTACTCGTACGCGCCCGCCCGGGGCTTCTGGGTGCCTGCGCAGGGGTCACCACCCCCATCTGGTGAGTGCGACGACAAGGAGAAACCAGGAATGGATTGGCGCCACAAGGCTGCCTGTTTGGACGAGGATCCGGAGCTGTTCTTCCCCATCGGGAACACCGGTCCCGCCCTGATGCAGATCGAGGAGGCCAAGAAGGTCTGCCACCGCTGCGACGTTCGTGAAGCGTGCCTGCAGTGGGCTCTCGAGGCCGGACAGGATCATGGTGTCTGGGGCGGTATGAGTGAGGACGAGCGTCGGGCGCTGAAGCGTCGGGCAGCCCGCTCACGGATTCGTTCAGCCTGATCGGATCACCGAACACGGACAGGCCACGGGCCGGCGCAGGGGCGCCGGCCTTTTTGGTGCCCGGAAACGGATGTCGCGGCCCGGTCATCGCCGCAGCGGCCGATCCCGAGCGTCGCCCGACAGCCGGGATGCGCAACCCGGGATCGAGACCTCAGCCGCCTCGGCGACTGCTCGGGATCGGTACCTCGATCATCGCCATGGTTCCCCGACCCTGCGGATTCGGTCCGAGGGTGAAACTGCCGCCTAGATCACTGACCAGGGTCCGGACGATCGACAGTCCCAGGCTGTTGCCCGTCGGGTCGACATTCGGTGGCAGGCCGCGCCCGTCGTCGCAGACCTGCACGGTCAGCCGCCTCCGGTCCCGTTGGGACTTCACCAGCACCGTGCCGGCGGCATCGCCGAGTCCGTGCTCGATCGCGTTCTGGCACAGTTCGGTGACCACCAGGGCCAGCGGGGTGGCCACCTGCGCCGGGATCCGGCCGAAACTGCCCTGCCGGCTCACCCGTACCCGTGACTGCGAGGCCCGGCTGACATCGGCCACCATCCGCAGCACCCGATCGGCGACATCGTCGAACTCGACCGCCTCGTCGTAGGTCTGGGACAAGATCTCGTGCACCACCGCGATCGCACCCACCCGGCTCATCGCCTCGCCCAGCGCCGCCTCCGCATCGGCGGACTGGATGCGCCTGCCCTGCATGCGCAACAGCGCGGCGACCGTCTGCAGGTTGTTCTTCACCCGATGGTGGATCTCCCGGATCGTTGCATCCTTGGTCACCAGCTCACGCTCGCGGCGGCGGATCTCACTGATGTCCTTGCTGAGGACGATCGGCGGGATCGGGCCGTCGGCATCGCGCAGCGGCAGCACCCGCAGCCGGAGGACCACCTGCTCGGCGACGATGTCGATCTCCCGGGTGATCTCGCTGTGCAGGAACTCGCGGATCTCCACCTCGGGTTCCTCGGTCACCAACTGCTCGACCACCGATGCCAGATCCTGGTCCAGCAGATCCCGGGTCAGCCCCAGGCGCCGGTAGCCGGTGGTGGCATTCGGCGTGGCATAGACCACCTGGCCCGCGGCGTCGAGCCGGATCAGTCCGTCGCCCACCCGCAGGCTCTGGGTCGGATCGATCGGTTCGCCGGGAATCGGGAACTCACCGCGTTGCAACATCCCGGTGAGGATCTCGGCGATCTCGAGATAGTTGTCCTCGAGGGTGCTCGGCGCCCGTACCGTCATCTGGTTGGTGTGCCGCTCCACCACGGCGACCAATCGCTCGTCGACCTCGTCGTCGAACTCCTCGTCGTCGAACTCATCGAGGTCGCAGACCTCGGGTTCGTGTCCGGGGGCCTCGGCCGGCTCGGCCGGGATCAACTCGTCCAGGGCCTCCCCCACCTCGGGCGGAAGATCGGCATCCCACTGGAACCCGGCAGGCCGTCGGACCGGAATCGCCACGACATCGACCGGGATCCCCGCCTGCAGCTTGTTCTCCCCGGTCTCCACCGGTTCCCCCGACATCCATGCCTCGGCGACTCCGCTGTCGGGTTCGTAGGCCAGCTGGTCACCGACGACGTCATCCTCCAAGGCCGTCGGGCCCGTGGCCGGACGGATCTGGGCGACCGCGTCGTAGATGTCGGCATCCATCGGCGCCGGCACCCAGAGCACCAGATCGGAGAAGGAGAGATCGGCCAACAGATGCCAGTCGACCACCAGGTGGCTGAGCCACTGGGCTGTCACGGGATCCAGCCCGTGTGCCTGCAGAAGCTCTCGCACACTCGCCACGCCGTCACCCTACCGTCCCCGCGCAGGAGCTCCCTTCACCGGATCGCACCCGGTGGCCCGATGCGACTGTCGGCGCAGATCCGTGGCATAATCGGACTCGCACGAACTAGGAGGCTCTCATGGGTAAGACCGGCCGCAAGCGCCGCGCCCGCAGGAAGAAGGGCGCGAACCACGGCAAGCGCCCCAACGCCTGAGGCAGGCAGATGTAGCAACGGACCCCGCAGAATGCGGGGTCCGTTCTTTTCGGCTCTTTTCCAGGGCGGCTTCAGTCGCGCAGGAACACCGCTCGCTGGCTGATCTTGATCCGCAGCGCTGCCGGGGCCTGCACCTCGGAGGTGCCGCAGCACCGGTGGACCAGCTGCTTCAGCGCCTGCTCGGCGTCGAAGTTCTCCAGACACGGTTCGCAGGCGGTCAGGTGCTCGCGAATGGCATCCATGTCCGCTGTCTCCAGCTCGGTGTCGAGGAACTCCTGCATCTGCTGCAGAGCACGCTCACAGTCCACTGGCTGGTTGTTCTGCCCGGTCACCTCGTCATCACCTTCCCGCTGCACACTCATGCCTGGGCCCCGATCAGTCCACGCTCGCGGGCGTGATCGGTCAACAGCGACCGAAGCTGACTGCGGCCCCGATTCAGCCGTGACATCACGGTGCCGATCGGGGTGTCCATGATCTCGGCGATCTCCTTGTAGGCGAAGCCCTCGACATCGGCCAGGTAGACCGCCATCCGGAACTCCGGACGCAACTGGGCCAGTGCATCCTGTACCGCGCCGTCGGGCAACCGGTCCAGCGCCTCGGCCTCGGCCGAACGCAATCCTGCGGAATCATGCTCGGCGGCCCGGTGCAACTGCCAGTCCTGCACATCCTCCCCGCCGGAGATCTGCGGCTGGCGTTGCGCCTTGCGGTAGGAGTTGATGTAGGTGTTGGTCAGGATCCGGTACAGCCAGGCGCGAAGATTGGTGCCCGGTTTGAACTGGTGGAAGGACGCGAACGCCCGGGCATAGGTGTCCTGCACGATGTCCTCGGCGTCGGTCGGATTGCGGGTCATCCGCAGGGCCGCACCGTACAGCTGGTCGAGGTATTCCATCGCATCGCGTTCGAAACGCGCACTGCGCTCGGCATCGGTCTCGGTGGCGAGATCGACGTCTTCACTGTCCACAGGACCCGTCGGCGTACTCATCACCACCGAGCCTACCTTGCCCGGTCGCTCCATCAGTGTTGCAGTCACATCGGTACAAGGTCACCGGGGTCAGTGATATTCCCTGCACCGCCGATTCGACGAACTGCGTACGGTCGCTTCGGCCAGCCGGTGACCGCTCAGTCGCCGATCCTGCCGCGGAGCTCGGCCACCGCATCGCTCAGCGCCTGCCCGATCGGACCCCAGTAGGTCCGGGCCGGGGTCTTCATGGCGTGGTCGCCACCGGGCGCAGTCAGGACCCGAACGTCACTGCCGGTGACCGCCTCGCGGAGTTCCTGATCGGTGCCGAAGCTGTCGCGGCTGCCCTGCACCACCACGGTCGGCACCCCGGCGCCGAGCAACTCGGGCAATCGTGACTTCTCCAGCCTGCCCGGTGGGTGCAGCGGGAACGCGCAGCACAACACACCGGCCGCACCGCTCGCCGTGGCGGTACGGCAGGCGACCCGGGCGCCGGCGCTGCGGCCACCGACGACCAGCTGATCGATCGCGGCCTGGTCCTGCAGCACCTGAACGGCCGGGATCCACCCCTCGTCCAGCCGTGCCGGTGCCGGCGCGACCTTCTTGCCGGCCACCCGCCAAGGCTGTTCGTAGCGGGCGACGCCGATCCCCGATGCCGGGATCGCGGCAGCCAGGTGGGCAAGATCGAGCGCGTCGATGCCACCACCGGCACCGTGGCCGAGCAGCAGCCAGAGCCCGCCGGGCTCACCGGCCAGGTGCAGGCGGCCCGGCCCCAAGGAGGTCTGCACCTCGACGGTCCGATCCGGCATCCGGCCACCACTCACCACAGCGTGTCGATCGGTTCGGACGGCAACGGTTCGACCAGCTCCGGGGAGTTGTTCGCCACATTGCCCACCGCCGGTGAGACCGGGTAGGCCTCGAGTTGATCACTGACACCGATCAGCTCGAACACCGCCGAAGGGTCCTGCAGCTCCGGATCCAACCAGTCGGTCCAGTTCTCCTGCGGGACCGTCAGTGGCATTCGATCATGGATGTGACCCACCGAGTCGGTCGCATCGGTGGTGATCACCGTGCAACTGCGCACCCAGGCTTCGGGGTCCTCGGGGTCTCGTGCGGGGTCGCGCCAGAACTCGTACAACCCCGCCATGACGAAGGTCTGCTGATCGGGGTGGTGGATGAAGAACGGTTGTTTGCGGGACTTGCCCCCCGGGGTCTCGAGGGTCCGCCATTCGTAGTAGCCATCGGCCGGCAACAGGCAGCGACGTGCCAGGAAAGCCTTCCGGAAGGCGGGTTTCTGCGCCACCGTCTCCAGTCGGGCGTTGATCATCCGCGGACCGATCCTGACGTCCTTGGCCCACGAGGGCACCAGCCCCCAGCGCAGCGCGGCGAGCCGGCGCTGCGGACGCCCCGAGTCATGGTCGACCCTGGTCAACACCGCCGGCACCTGATCGGTCGGGGCGGTGTTGTAGTCGGGGCCGGGCAGGGGTTCGATCACCCGGTCGATCTCGAACTCCTCGACCAACCGCGCCTCGGTGGCCGAATGGGCGTACCTCCCACACATGTCTGCAGCCTACCGACCGGTACCGACAAGCACGGTGACGGTGCGACGCACTACGCTGTCGAGGGACGGACTTCAGAAAGGACCGCTCATGTTGCGCTTCCTCGCTCGCACAATGCTCGCGAGCTACTTCATCACCAACGGTGCCAAGATCGCCCGCGACCCCAGCAGCCGCGCCGACGATCTGCAGATCGTCGCCACCAAGGTGGTGCCGCTGGTGAAGCAGGTCGCCCCGCCGACCGTCTCCGGCTACGTACCCAGCAATGCCCGCACCCTGGCCCGGATCTCCGGGATCGCCCAGATCGTCGGTGGCGCCAGCCTCGCGACCGGGATCGGCCGCCGGGTCGGCGCCGGCCTGATCGCCGCCGGTGTGCTGCCGCAGGTCTACGGCGCCAGCCCGCTCGGCCCGAAGCGCCGGACCAGCAACGGTGACATCGATGCCGAGGCCGAGGCCGAGCGCAAACGCGACTTCCTGCTCTACCTGAGCCTGCTCGGTGCCGCGCTGCTCGCGGCATTCGACACCCAGGGCAAGCCCAGCCTCGGCTGGCGCGCCGATCACGCCCGGCAGAACTTCGTCAAGGCCGCCGACAAGAGCCTGAACAGCAACAACAAGAAGCTGTCGAAGAAGGCCGGCGAGCTGGACAAGAAGGCCCGGAAGAAGGCTGCCGAACTGGAGAAGAAGGCGTCCAAGAAGGCCGCCGAGCTGCAGAAGAAGGCGAACAAGCGGACCAAGAAGCTGCAGAAGTCGGGCAAGAAGGTCAGCAAGAACGTTTCCGGTGCGCTTGGCCAGGTCCCGGAGCTGAAGCTCTGAGGAGCGGTACGTGAGCTACAACCCCCGAGCCGACGACCTGTCGACCCCCCAGAGCCCGTCCGCGTTCGACCCATCGTCGACCGCCCCCGCGGCCGGTTCGGCTCCCCGCCGAGCCGCCGCGGGTTGGTCCGCCCCCCGGGTGACCGGGCGACTGCACGCCGTGGTGAGCGTCCCCGGTTCGAAGTCGGAGACCAACCGAGCCCTGGTGATCGCCGCCCTCGCCGACGGACCCTCCAGGATCCGCGGCGGACTCGACGCCCGGGACACCCAGCTGATGCGGGATGCGCTGCGCGAACTGGGTGTCGACATCACCGAGACCGTCGACGGTTGGCAGGTCCAGCCCCCCGAGCAACTGGCCGGTGACGCGGTCATCGACTGCGGACTCGCCGGTACGGTGATGCGCTTCGTCCCGCCGGTGGCCGCCGTCGCCAGCGGACAGTTCCGTTTCGACGGCGACCCCGCCGCCCGGGACCGGCCGCTGGAGCCGCTGCTGCTGGCATTGGCCGATCTCGGCGCCGGAGTCTCCGAACAGGCGACCGGACTTCCCTTCGACCTGACCGGCCGACCGGACCTGCCCGGCGGGCCGGTGCTGATCGACGCCGGCAGCTCCAGCCAGTACGTGTCCGGGTTGCTGCTGGCCGGTGCGCGCTATCAGCGTGGTGTCGACATCCGGCACATCGGTGAGGGGCCGGTCCCCTCCCAGCCCCATCTGGACATGACGATCGCGATGCTCCGCGAGCACGGGGTCCGCGTGGACACCGCCGAGGAGAACCGGTGGGTGGTCTGGCCGGGCACGATCGAGGCCGGGAACACGGTGATCGAGCCCGATCTGACCAATGCTGCCGCCTTCGCCGCCGCCGCTGCGATCGCCGGTGGTCAGGTGACGATCACCGACTGGCCGACCGAGACCCGCCAGGCAGGCGACCGGATCCGGCAGGTGCTGACCGACTTCGGTGCGTTGGTCGAACTGGACGGACGCGGGCTGACCGTCACCGGTGGCGGCACCCTGACCGCGATCGAGGTCGACCTGCGTGATGCCGCCGAGCTGACCCCGGTGGTGGCAGCGCTGGGCGCCGTCGCCGACGGCACCACCGTGATCACCGGTGTGGGCCACATCCGCGGACACGAGACCGACCGCCTGGCCGCCCTGGAGGCCGAGATCAACGACCTCGGGGGCAAGGTCAGCCAGACCGAGGACGGATTGCGGATCGAGGGCACCGACCTGCACGGCGGGACCTTCGGCAGCTACGCCGATCACCGGCTGGCCCACACCGGGGCGTTGCTCGGCCTGGTGGTCCCCGAGGTGGTCATCGACGACATCGACTGCACCTCGAAGACGATGCCGGCGTTCCCGGTCGACTGGCGGACGATGGTCGAGGAATCGAACAGGTTGAGCTGATCGTGGCCCGCCAGATCGGGACCGATGACCACGAGGGGTTCGACCGGCCGCGCCGACGTACCCGGCCGCGGACGAAACAAAAGCCGGACTACAGCGATGCCGAGATCGGCACCGTCACCTCGATCACCCGCGGTCGCTACCACGTGCTGGTGGGCGACCGGCCGGTGATCGCGGTGAAGGCGCGCCAGCTGGGCCGCAAGGCCGCGATCGTCGGCGACCGGGTACGGGTGGTCGGTGACACCTCCGGGGATGAGGGGACGCTGGCCCGGATGGTCGAGGTCGAGGAGCGTACCTCGGTGTTGCGCCGCACCGCCGATGACGACGACCCTTACGAGCGCCCGATCGTGGCCAATGCCGATCAGCTGGTGATCGTCACCGCATTGGCCGATCCTCCCCCGCGGACCGGGATGATCGACCGGATCCTGGTCGCCGGCTTCGATGCCCACCTGTCGCCGCTGCTGTGTCTGACCAAGGCCGATCTGGCCTCACCTGAGGCGTTGATCGCGGCCTACGAGCCGCTGGACGTACCGGTCGTGGTACTCGAACCGGGCAGCGACCTGAGCGAACTGCGCGAGCGGCTGCACGATCGGGTCTCGGTCCTGGTGGGCCATTCCGGGGTCGGCAAGTCGACCCTGGTGAACCGTCTGCTGCCCGATGCCGACCGCGCCATCGGTGTGGTCAACGAGGTGACCGGCCGTGGTCGGCACACCTCGACCTCGGCGATCGCGTTGCCCCTGCCCGGCGGTGGCTGGGTGATCGACACACCCGGGGTACGTTCCTTCGGGCTCAGCCATGTCGATCCGAGCACCATCGTCGATGCCTTTCCCGACCTGGCCGAGGTGGCCGCCGACTGTCCCCGCGGTTGTGATCATCGGACCGGTACGCTGGGTTGCGCCCTGGACGCCGCCGTGGCCACCGGACGGGTCAGTGCTGAGCGGGTGAACAGTTTCCGACGGATGGTCAGCGCCGACCGGGAGTCGTTCTGACCACGGCGGCGCACCCCCACTAGGCTGGCCCCATGCCACCGTCCGACAGTTCCCTGATCGAGGACCTGCGGGTCGCCCACATGCTCGCCGACAACGCCGATGCGATCTCGCTGAAGCGGTTCGGGGCCTCCGACCTGCGTGTCGACTCCAAACCGGACATGACCGAGGTCACCGACGCCGATGTCGCCGTGGAGGAAGCGATCCGGGCCGTGCTGAAGAAGGCCCGACCGCGCGATGCGGTGCACGGGGAGGAACTCGCCGACACCGGCCACGGTCCGCGCCGCTGGGTGATCGATCCGATCGACGGCACCCGCAACTTCGTCCGCGGGGTTCCGGTCTGGGCGACGCTGATCGCGCTGTTCGACGGCGACGAGGTGGTCCTGGGTTGTGTCTCGGCGCCGGCGCTGTCGCGTCGTTGGTGGGCCAGCAAGGGTGGCGGGGCGTTCACCGGGAAGTCGATCCGCACCCCGAAGCAGTGCCGGGTGAGTGCGGTCGGCAGCATCGAGGACGCGTCGATGTCGTACTCCAGCATCGGCGGCTGGGTCACCACCCCCTACGGCCAGCCCTTCGTCGACCTGTTGCGCCAGTGCTGGCGTACCCGCGCCTACGGCGACTTCTGGTCCTACATGCTGCTGGCCGAGGGCGCGGTCGACATCGCCTGCGAGCCCGACCTCGCGCTGCACGACATGGCGGCCCCGTCGATCATCGTCACCGAGGCCGGTGGCCGGTTCAGCAATGTCGCCGGTGAGGACGGTCCGGTCGGGCCGGGTGCCCTGGCCACCAATGATCTGTTGCACGACCAGGTCGTGGCGCATCTGAACCGCGGCTGAAAGCCGCCCAGACTGGCGGCGACCCCGACGACGATCACCTGACCTGACGACGATCCACCAGACCTGGCAGCGCCCCTGGCGACGACGACCCGGTCCGGATCATCCGGACCGGGTCGCGCTCTGCCCCGGTTGCTGTCGGGAAGGAACCTCAGTCCTCCTCGACGATCAGCCGCAGATCGATCGTCTCCGGCAGCGAGCGCAGTTCGTTCTCCAGCGCCTCACTGATCGGTGAACCGATGTCGGTCACCACATAACCCTGTTCGCCACGGGTGGCCAGCGACTGCCGGTCGATGTTCACGCCGAAGTCGGCCAGCAGCGAGTTCAGCCGGGCCAGGGCTCCGGGAACGTTGCGGTGCAGGTAGAGCAGGCGGGCCGCGGTGGCCCGGCCGGCCGCCACATGCGGAATGTTCACCGACATGGTGGTCGTGCCGTTGTGCACGAAGTCGCCGAGCTTCTTCGACACGTACCGCCCGATGTCCTCCTGCGCCTCCTGGGTGGAGCCGCCGATGTGCGGGGTGAGGATCACATTGTCCAGCCCCTGCAGCACCGAGCTGAACGGGTCGCCAGCGGCCTTCGGTTCCTCGGGGAAGACGTCGACCGCGGCACCGGCGATGTGCCCGGACAGCAGGTTGTCCCGCAAGGCCTCGTGATCGACCACCACACCGCGGCACAGGTTCAGGAACAGCGAACGGGGCCGCATCCGGGCGAACTGCTCGGCACCGAACAACCCGGCATTGCCCGGGCGTCCGTCGACGTGCAGGGAGATCGTCTCGCAGGTCTCCAGCAGCTCGTCCAGCGATTCCACCTTGCGCGCATTGCCGAGCGCGAGTTTGTCGGCGATGTCGAAGAACGAGACCTGCATCCCGAGCGCCTCGGCGACCACCGAGAGCTGGCTGCCGATGTTGCCGTAGCCGACGATGCCGAGGGTACGGCCGCGGATCTCATGAGCGCCCTTGGCTGACTTGTCCCACAACCCGGCGTGCATGGCGCTGTTCTTGACCGTCAGCCGACGGGCCAGGGAGATGATCTCGGCGATCACCAGCTCGACCACGCTGCGGGTGTTGGAGTAGGGAGCGTTGAAGACCACCGTCGCGGCGGCGGCGGCGGCGTCCAGATCGATCTGATTCGTACCGATGCAGAAGGCACCGATCGCCCGCAGCCCCGGACGGGCCTGGAAGACCTCGGCGCTGACCTGGGTCTTGGACCGGATGCCCAGCAGGTCGACCCCCTCGAGGGCGGTGATCAACTCATCGGTGTCCAGCGCCCCGGATCGGCGCTCCACCTCGATCCCGGCCTCGGCCAGGATGGTATCGGCGCAGGGGTGGACGTTCTCCAGCAGCAGGGCTTTCACGACGACCAATGTAGGACCCCGGGAGCGTCGAGGCATCCCGCTTCCGAGGTGTGGCCATTCGACGCTCCGTCGCGCGCAGGGTGTTGGTGGCTGACGGTCTGTCGCAGGGGCGGTGACGGATACTGCGCCGCCGGCCGATCAACGGCACACCCCGGGACAGCAGGAGTCGGGCAGTGGCAGACTCCCGGGTGAGAAGTGAGGACGGAGGTGGTGTCGAGGTGGCGAAGCGGCGGAACCCGCAGATGCGTTCACGGGCGATGCGTGCCCTCAGTCTGGGCGAGACCTCGATCCTGATCAGCCGACGCACGCTGCGCAGCGGCATCGGTCGCTGGCGGAACCGGATCTGGATGATCGTGCAGTGCGCGGTCACCGCCGGCGTCGCCTGGTGGTTGGCCATCGTGCTGCTGGGCCACCAGCAACCGGTGTTCGCCGCGATCGCGGCGGTGCTGACCCTGGGCACCAGCTACGGCAAGCGGTACAGCCGGGCCCTGGAGGTCGGCGTCGGTGTCTTCATCGGGGTGGCGATCGGCGACCTCTTCTTCTCCCTCTTCGGCGCCGGAGTGCCGCAGATGATCGCCGCAGTGGTGATCTCGATGTCGGTGGCCACCATCCTCGGCGCCCGCACGCTGATGATCATGCAGTCGGCGGTGCAGGCGATCTTCGTGATGACCCTGGCCACCGCACCGAACCAGGGATTCAGCCGGTGGCTGGATGCCCTGCTGGGCTTGAGTCTGGCGATGCTGGTGGCGCTGCTCGCCCCGACCGGGCCTGCCCTCAAACCTCGCTTCGCCGCCGCCAATGTGCTGCGCGAGGTCGCCGACTGTCTGCGGGACACCAGTGCGGCACTCGACGCCGACGACCCCGATGCCGCCGACCGTGCCCTGCAGCGGGCCCGGAACAGCCAGCGATTGCTGTCGACGCTGTCGGACAGCATCGACGAGGCCCTGGCCGTTGCTCGCTACTCGTTGTTCCGCTCCCGGCACAAGGACCGGGTCGGTCAGCTGGCTGATCTGTACGACCCGTTGGACCGGCTGGTGCGGAACCTGCGGGTGCTCGCCCGCCGCAGTGCGGTGGCGCTGTGGCGGGGCGAGAGCGTACCCATGGCGTACCTGGAGATCATGCGGCAGACCGGGCAGATCCTGGAGTTCTGCGCCAACGAGCTCTTCGAGGGCCGGGTGCCCAGTGAGGCGCAGGCGCGGCTGATCCGACTCGGCCGCAGCAGTTCGCGGGTACAGATGGCTGACGATCTGTCCGCGGTGGTGATCCTGGCCCAGCTCCGGTCGATGATGACCGATCTGCTGCAGTTGTCCGGGATGCCGTACCCGCAGGCCCGGGAGGCGATCCCGGAGGTCGGTCGCTGACCTCGGTTTGCCCCGAACCCCGACGCCGGGTACGGTCGTAGACGCACTGGTCGAGAGACCGGTTGGCGACGCGGGGTGGAGCAGCTCGGTAGCTCGCTGGGCTCATAACCCAGAGGTCACAGGTTCAAATCCTGTCCCCGCTACCACCATCAACGGGCCCGAGATCCTCGGATTCCGGGCCCGTTGGCTTTGCGGTCTCCGGTGGACGTTCCTGGGTGACCTCCGGTTCGACAGCGGCACCCTCGCTCGCGCGTGAACTTTCCGAACTCTTCCGCAGGAACGGCCAGCTGGGGAGCCCTCGGAGGGCGATTCCCGCAGAAGGAATCCGCGGGGGCGATTTGGATCTCCAAGGGGCCATCCACTAAAATTGAACATCGCGACGCGGGGTGGAGCAGCTCGGTAGCTCGCTGGGCTCATAACCCAGAGGTCACAGGTTCAAATCCTGTCCCCGCTACCACCGACATCGGGCCCGGGATTTTCGGATTCCGGGCCCGATGCATGTTCCGGGCCGTGGTCTCCCTCACTCGAACAGCGGCAGCCGGCCGACGCCCCTCGGCACCCGGCCGGCTACCTCCGCGCCCCGAGTGCAGACCGCCCTCTCGGGACCCCGCGTTTGTTTCGAGTCGGGCTTCACTCGAGTCGGGCTTCATCCGAGTCGGGCCTCATCCGTCGAGCCCATCTGACTCGAGCCCATCTGACTCGAGCCCATCTGACTCGGCCCCACTAGCGCGCAGGGGCGACTCATCGAGGTTGACGCTCGTTGCACTCACGCTGGCTCAACCGCTTCCTTCGTTCCTTCCGCAAGAAGCGCCCCCTAACGCGCCGAACGAGGGCAATTCCTGCAGAAGAGATGCCGACCCAACACGGCTCGGCGGACCCGACCCAACACGGCTCGGCGGGCCCGAAGACAGCAGGATTCCCAGGCCGCGCTACTCGGTGTCCTCCCGGGGTGCCGAATCCTGCGCCTTGTCGGGTGCAGTCGCTGCCTGCAAGTCCTTCAGGAGAGGCCCGATGACGTCAACGGGATTGCCGCCGCTGAAACCGACGAAGGTTTCCAGGGGCATGCCCCCGGCAACCCGGAAGACCTCGTCCGTGGCCGGAATCGGTGAACCCTCCGATGTGGCGGCCAATGCCTGCCGCATGAGACCGGAGCCCACCGGATCGGCGAGCCACTCGTTGATGCTGGACTCCCCCGTCAGCGGCGCGCGCTTCAACTCCACGTCCAGGCTGATCGTCTCGGTCAGCGGCAGCGACCTCGACGACGGACCGACCGCGATCGTGTACTCACCGGGGTCTGCGGTCCAGCCCTGCTCACCCCAGTAGGCGAAATCACGCTCACCCAGCTCGAACTCGACGGTCCGGCTCTCACCGACCGGGACCCGGACCTTCTCGAAGCCGCGCAGTTCGCGTACCGGACGGTCGACCCGGGCACTGTGCGGAGCCAGGTACAGCTGGACGACTTCGCTGCCGTCCCGCTCACCGGTGTTGGTGATCGTCGCCCGCACCGTCGCCTGCGCGGTCTGCGGATCCGGGACGACGACCTCGAGATCGGAGTAGGCGAAGGTGGCGTATCCCAGCCCATGACCGAACGGGAACCGCACCTCGAGTTCGCGGGCGTCGTACCAGCGGTAACCGATGTAGACCCGCTCGCCGTAGAGGACGACATGATCGCTGCCCGGCCAGTTCAGGTACGCCGGGGTGTCGGACAGCCGCAGCGGGACCGTCTCGGCCAGGCGCCCACCCGGCTCCGAGATCCCGAACAGCAGATCCGCAGCCGCCGAGCCGGAGGCCTGACCGCCGAGCCACATCTCGAGGATCGCCGAGGCGTCGGCAACCGGGCCGAGGTCGACGACCGCGCCGTTGCTGAGGACGACGACGACCGGCACATCGCGGGTGGACAGTGCCTCGATCAGGGCCAGTTGGGCCTCGGGGAGGTCGAGGTGCTCCCGGTCGAACCCCTCGGATTCGGCGGCATCGGGCAGTCCGACGAACAGCACCACGACCGCGGCCTCCTGCGCATTGCGGGTCGCCGTGGCCAGCACCTCGTCATCGCGTTCCCCGTCGAGCCGGTATCCGGCTTCGAAGGTGACCGGGCGCGCCGTGGCCCGGCTGATCGCATCGAGAGCCAGATCGAGCCTGGTCGGGTTGATGTGGGAGCTGCCCGCCCCCTGGTACCGCGGGGTACGGGCCAGCTCTCCGACCACGGCGATGGTGCCCTGCCCATCTGGGTCGAGCGGCAGGATCCCGTCATTGGTCAGCAGGACGCTGCCGGCGCTCGCCGCCTGGCGGGCGAGTGAGTGGTGCGCCTCGAAGTCGGGTTGCGGCAGCTCGCTGCGCGCAGCGCGGAGTCGATCATGGGTGGTGAGGATCCGGGAGACTGCGAGGTCCAGCGTCTCCTCGCTCAGCCGCCCGTCGTCGATCGCTGCGAGCAGCGGCGCGACGCTGCCGTTCCCGCGCGGCGGCATCTCCAGATCGAGACCAGCGGCCAAGGATTCGACCGAGTCGCTGACCGCTCCCCAGTCCGAGACCACGTACCCCTCGAAGCCCCAGTCGTCGCGGAGCACCTCGGTCAGCAGCCACCGGTTCCGAGACGCATGCACCCCGTTGATCCGGTTGTAGGAGCACATCACCGTCGCCGGCTGGACTTCGGTCACGATGTGTTCGAAAGCCGGCAGGTAGATCTCCCGCAGTGTGCGCTCGTCGACCTCGGCGCTGATCTTCAGCCGATCCGTCTCCTGGCTGTTGGCCGCGAAATGCTTGACCGATGCGCCGACCCCCTTCACCTGGATGCCGCGCACCCAGCCGGCACCGAGCGCACCGGCGTGCAGCGGATCCTCGGAGAGGTACTCGAAGTTGCGCCCGCACAAGGGGGACCGCTTCATGTTCACCCCCGGCCCGAGCAGGATGTCGACGCCCAGCGCCCGGGCCTCGGTACCCAGCGCCTCGCCGATCCGCTGCAGCAGCGAGACGTCCCAGCTCGATCCCAGCGCGCTCCGGTCGGGAAGGCCGTCGCCGGCGCACTCTGGGCGATCCCGAGATGGTCCTCACCGGTGTCGGGGTTCTGCATCCGCACACCGTGCGGCCCGTCGGTGAGTGTCGCCCCCTCGATCCCCGCGTGCTCGATCGTCTCGGTGGTCCAGAACGTGGCGCCCGAGACGAGGCTCGCCTTCTCCTCGCGAGTCAGGCGGTCAAGAGCCGGATGGGTCATGGTGGGAAGCTCCTCGGGCATGTCGGCGATGATCGCGGTCGGGATCCCCAACATACAGACGCGTCGAATGCCGGGCACAGGGTCGCACCCCGCATCCGCGGTAGGGAGACGACGGACGGACCATGGTGACCTACCGGCGCCTGACGGACCGACGAGGCATGATGGGACACATGCCGGATCCGACCACCCCTGAGCTGTTGATGGTGGTCGACGGCAACTCGTTGTTGCACCGCAGTTTCCACGCCCTGGCCGCCAGCAATGCCCGCAACCGCGCAGGTGAACCGATCTGGGCGATCCGCGGGCTGCTGACCCAACTGGTGGTGGCGGCCGAACGGATCGGGCCGCAGCGGATCATCGTCGGTTTCGACGACCCCGACCGCAACTGGCGTCGCGAGCGCTGGCCGCACTACAAGGCTCAGCGGGCGGAGAAGCTGCCCAGCCTGGATTCGCAGTTGCTCCTGGCCCGCGCGGTGCTGGACGAGCTCGGGGTGCAGGTCGTCTGCCCCGAGGCGCAGGAGGCCGATGACGTGCTCGCCTCGGTCTCGGCCCGGGCCGGCACCGAGGGAGGCCAGTGCGTGGTCGTCACCTCCGATCGCGACGCCTTCTGCCTGATCAACTCCCACACCCGGGTACTGCGGGTGATCAACGGCGGGGTCGACGCCTCACCGGTGCTCACCCCCGAGCGCCTGCAGCTGATGATCGGCATCGGCCCACAGCAGTACCCCGACTTCGCCGCGCTGCGCGGTGACCCGTCGGACAACCTTCCCGGCGTTCGCGGGATCGGCCCCAAACGTGCGGTCACCCTCCTCACCGAGGTCGGCGACGGGGAGCAGATCTTCGCCGACGCCGAATCGGGCGGTGAGTTGATCACCGCCGCGCTCAGCCGTACCTGGGCCCAACGCCTGGCCGATCCCACCGCCCGGCAGGTGTGGCAGCACAACCGGCAGGTGATGCAGATGCGCCACGATCTCGACCTGGGCCCGCTGACCGACCGGGGCAGGTTGCCCCTGTCGGCTGCGGCGGTACGGCAGGTACTGCTCGACCTCGGACTACCGGCCACCGCCCGTACCGCCGCCCGGGTGCTGGCCGAGGACCCGAACGCCGAGACCGAATCGGCCACCACCGATTCCCTGGGCTGGCAGAGCCGGGCACAGTGGCAGGGCGCCCGTCGATCGCTGCCGGCGCTGCCGGTGAATCTGCAACCGACCCTCTTCTGAGCGCGCTCAGACGCTCCGGCCGGGCCGCGGATCGGTCGCCAGCAGTCCGTAGATTCCGGTGTCGGTCCACTCACCCTTGATGTACCAGTCCTGCCGCAGATGCGCCTCGTGCTTCATCCCGAGCCGCTCGCACAACCGGGCCGAGGGCTCGTTGCGCGGATCCAGCTGCGCCGCCACCCGGTGCATCCCGAAAGTCCCGAAAGCGATGTCGAACAGGGCATTCACCGCCTCGGTCGCGTACCCCTTCCCGGCGGCCGATCGTGCGAACACCCAACCGACCTCACCCTTGGAGCGGGAACCGTCGGTCGCCCACAGGGCAAGATCACCGATCATCACACCGTCCCGCTCGACCACCAGGGCCAAACCGGCCGACGGCGGCTCGATGCCCGCCCGCTCGACCCGCTCGTTGACCCGCTGGGTGGCGAGCTCGAGGGTCCAAGGATCGTCGAGCAGGTAGCGGGCCACCTCCGGATCGGAGTAGTAGGCCAAGGAATCGGCGACATCGTCGGGCCGATAGGCACGCAGGAGCAGGCGCTCGGTACGGATGGGCAGCGTTACCGTTCTGGACACTCGCTCAGCCTAGGGCGAACAGCCCGCACCGGACAGCCGATCCGCTCCGGTGCAGTGATCAACTGGGCTAGGTTGGCCTGCATGGTCCCGTCAGTCCGCTATCCCCTACACCAACGCCGGCTCGACAACGGTTTGCGCGTGGTGATCAACCCGGACCCGGCAGTACCGGCCGTGGCGGTGAACCTGTGGTACGACGTGGGCTCGCGGCACGAGGAGCCCGGACGCTCGGGCTTCGCGCATCTGTTCGAGCACCTGATGTTCCAGGGATCGGCCCATGTCGGATCGGGCAAGCACATCTCGATGCTGCAGGCCGCGGGCGCGTCGGTGAACGCCACCACCTGGTTCGACCGGACCAACTACTTCGAAGCGCTCCCGGTGGGTGGACTGGACCTGGCGCTGTGGTTGGAGGCCGACCGGCTGTCCACCCTGCTGGAGGCGGTCACCCAGGAGAACCTGGACAATCAACGCGAGGTCGTGAAGGAGGAGAAGCGGCAGCGCTACGACAACGTCCCCTACGGGTTGATGATGCAGTTCCTGGTGCAGAACACCTTCCCTGCCGATCATCCCTACGGTCACACCACGATCGGTTCGATGGAGGATCTGGACGCCGCCGAACTCGCCGACGTCCATGCCTTCTTCCGCCGCCATTACATGCCGAACAATGCGGTGCTGACGATCGCCGGTGGTATCGAGGTCGATGACGCGATGACGCGGGTCGAGCGCTACTTCGGTCAGATCCCGGCCGGGGAGCTGCCGGAGACGCCGAAGACCCCGCCGCTGCCCGCGCTCAGTGGCGTACCCCGGACCGAGGTACGCGCGCCCGTGCCGGCCGATGCGCTCTATCTGAGCTGGCGCCTGCCGGCCCTGGACCAGCGCAGTTTCGATGCGGCTGATCTTGGTCTGTCGATCCTGGGTGACGGCCAGACCTCGCGGCTCTACCGGCGTCTCGTCCGCGAAGATCAACTCACCACCGGGGCCGAGGCATCTGCCCTCGGGTTGATCGGCGGCAACTCCTTCGGATTCGCCTCCGCCCGCGCACGCGAGTCGGTCGACATCGCCCAGGTGGAGGCGATCATGATCTCCGAGATCGAACGGTTCGCGGCCGAGGGACCGACCGACGAGGAACTGCTGCGAGCCAAGGCCCAGTACGAACGTCAGTGGCTGTCCGCCCTCGCCACCTTGGCCACCCGGGCGGATCAGATCTCCTCGGCCGCCACCTTGCTGGACGATCCCGAGGAGATCAATCAACGCTTGATCACCATCGACGGCATCGACACCGCCGAGATCACCGCTGCCGTCGCCGAACACCTGACCGCCGATGCACGGGCCGCGGTCGTCTACCGAGCGATCGGTGAGGACGACCCGGTGACCGTCACCTCCGAAAGGCTGCCGTCATGATCACCCAGGCACCACTGGTGGCCGCGCCGCAACTCCCGCACTTCGCCACCCCGAGCAGCAGCCAACTGGACAACGGGTTGAAGATCATCGTCCTGCACCTTCCCGGCCAGCACGTGGTCAGCGTCAGCGCAGTCGTCGACGCCCCGCTGGGCGAGGACGACCCCGAGGGCGTCGGCAGCATCTGCGCCCGTACCCTCGACGAGGGGACACTGTTGCACCCGGGTGGACGTTTCGCCGAGGTGTTGGAGAACAGTGGCGCGGTCTTCGGCGCCTTCCAGGAACTGCACGGGATCGTCGCCGGGATCGACGTCCCGAGCACCCGCCTGCCCGAGGCGTTGGAGCTGTTCGCCGAGGCATTGACCACACCGGAGCTGTCGACGGCAGATGTCGAGCGTCACGTCGCCCTGCGGCTGGCCGAGATCGAACAGCAGGCGGCCAATCCGGGTTTCACCGCGGCCAAGGAGTTCCGGCGGGCCGTCTACTCCGCTGACTCCCGGGTCTCCCGCCCGCTGGCCGGTGACGCCGACTCGGTGGCCTCGATCTCCGCCGGTGCCGTGCAGGGCTACCACCACTCGCGCTACACCCCCGACGCCACCACGATCGTGATCGGCGGCGACTTCTCCGGGGTCGACCCGGTGCGGCTGGTCGAGGCCGCGCTCGGCCACTGGGAGGGCCGCTCGCATGCCCCGACCCAACCGCTGACCGCCCCCGGTGATCGCGAGTACCGGCTGATCAGCCGGACCGAGGCGGTCCAGGCCAATCTGCAGCTGGGCGGTTTCGGCATCGACCGGACCGACCCTCGCTGGCCCGCCCTGCGCGTCGCCCTCTACGCCATGGGCGGATCCTTCGGCAGCCGGCTGAACCTGCTGCTGCGCGAGGACCTCGGCTACACCTATGGCGTCCGGCTCTCCCCCAGCCCGCTGCGCAGCGGTGGCAGCTTCGCCCTCACCGGCTCCTTCCGTACCGAGGTCACCGCCGATGCGATCGACCAGGCGCTGGCGACCATGTTCGACGGCCGTCCGATCACCGAGCAGGAGGTGGCGAATGCGGTCAACTACTACATCGGCAGCGCACCCCTGACCTGGGCCACCGCCGAGGCGCTGGTCGACCAGACTTCGCGGCAGGTGCTCAACGGCCAGCCCGAGGACTACCTGGCCACCTCCCTGCGTGCCCTCTCCGAGGTCACCGCCGCACAGGCGAGCAAGGCCTATGCCGAGATCGTCACCCCGGACAAGCTCAGCCTGATCGTGGTGGGCGAACCGTCCCTGGCCGAGAGCCTGCCGCAGCCGGACTCGCTGCCGCCGCTGGGCACCGACTGACAGGCTGAGCACCGACCGATGATCATCGACTGGTGATCGCGCCGGCCACCGCCGATCAGGTCACGAAAACCGGAGTCAGCGGCTGAGCGGACCACCCACGAGGTGCCCGCCGACGACCGTCAACCCGACCGACAACTGCCGCAGCACCCGTGCCGCGTCGGCGGAGCCGGTACCGGCCAGCGGATCCCGATCGACCAGCACCAGGTCGCCGCGACCGCCGGCCTGGACGGCCGCGACGCCGCCGGTGCTGGCGGCCAGCGCCTGCTGGGCGGTGAGCGCCTCGTCGGCGTACCAGGCCGGACGGTCGTCGGCACTGCGGTGCACCGCAGCCGCCATCGCCAGCCACGGATCCAGCGGCGCCACCGGGGCATCGGAACCGAGCCGCAGGGTGACTCCGGCCTGCAGCATCGAGGCGAACATGAAGCAGCGGTCGGTACGGTCCGGCCAGACCTGCTCGGCGACGTCCCGGTCGTCCAGCAGATGCGCCGGTTGCACACTCGCGACCACCGACGCCCGGGCCATCCGCTGCAGATCGGAACGCTGCAGCAACTGTGCATGCTCGATGCTGCCGCGCGCCCCGCTGGCCTCGATCGCCGACAGGGCAGCACTCACCGCCCGGTCGCCGATCGCATGTACAGCCACCTGCAGGCCCCCGATACGGGACCGCTGCAACAGCTCCAGCAACTCCTCCGGAGTCTGGTTCGACTGTCCATGATCACCACCGGGATGATCACCGTGATCGGCATAGGGCTGACAGCACCAAGCGGTACGGGTGTTCAACGAACCATCGGAGATGATCTTGAACGGTCCCATCGTCAACCGTCCGCTGCGATCCAACGGGTCGCCGGTCTGCAACCCGGCTGCCAGCACCTGCGGCAGTTCGTCGGCGTAACAGGAGACCTGTATCCGCAGCCTGTCGAGTCCGGCGGCGAAGCGGTGCGGCCATCGGCGCCAGCCGTCACCGAACTCGAAGTCGACCAACCCGACGACTCCCCTGTCGGCCGCGTCCTGCAGAGCCCGGGCACAGGCATCATGTTCGGACTCCCGGGCCGACAGACGCTCCACCTGCGGCGCGATCGCGAACCAGTCGTCCTCCGACAGCGCCCCGCTGACCGGTGGTAGCCCGAGCATCCGTAGCGCCGCCGAGTTAAACCAGCACTGGTGGGAGTCACCGCTGATCAGCGCCGTCGGTCGATCACCGGTGACCGCATCCAGGTCGGCGACCAGCGGCAGATCGGGCCAGACCGCGGACCGGTGGCCGAAACCGACCAGCGGCTGGTCCCCCTCGTCGGCGGCGGCGATGACCGCCAGCCGGGCACACAGATCAGCTGCCGACTCCGCGGCCGACAGATCCAGTTTGGATCGCAGCCGTGCCCACTGCAGCAGATGCACATGGCCGTCCCACAGACCCGGCAGCAGCCACCGGCCGTCGGCGTTGATCTCGGGCACTCCGGTGTCCTCGAACCCGGCCGCTGCCGTACCACTCTCGGCAACGGCAGCGATCCGGCCGTTGCGGATCAGGACGTCGACGACCTGCGCGACCGGGTCCGCGGTCAACGGGACCGGCCGGGCACGCCGGATGATCAGTGATCCGGCCACCCATCAGCCTCCGCCGAGCGCCTGCTGCGCCCGCCGCGTCGCGGCAGCGGCCTCGTCCTGCTTCTCCTGGTACAGGCCGAGGTCACCGTCGGCCAGGGCCTGGTTGGCCTCCTCGTTGGCCGTCAGCGCGTCGTTGATCGCCTGCAGGGCGGCCGGATTGTCCACCTCGGACGGGTCGACGCTCTGATCGCTCTCGGTTCCCTCGCCCTCCTCGGCCTCGACCTCACCCTCACCGGTGCTGGCACCGGCATCACCGGCGAAGACCTGGTCCAGGGCCCCCTGCAGGGTGGGATCGATCGCCACGGTGGAACCGAAGCGGACGATCACGAACTGCAGCGCCGGGTACGACCCGGTCGAGGCCTGCCGTTGGACATAGACCGGCATCACGTTCAGCAGCCCACCGCCGACCGGCAGCGTCAGCAGGTTGCCGTAGCTCACCTGGGCGGTTCCGGCGTTCTGGAAGCGCAGCAGGGTGTCGGCGACCGTCGCATCGTTCGTCATGGCGGCGAAGACCTGCCCGGGACCGTCGGTCTGTTGCGAGTCCGACATCCGCAGCACCCGCATCTGCCCGTAGTTCTCCGAACTCGCGTCGGCATTCACCGCCATGAAGGCCGCCAGGTTCGACCGGTTGCTCGGGACGTAGATGGAGGTCAGGGCGAAGTTGTCCTCCTGTTCCTGAGGCCAGCGCACCGACAGGTAGTACGGCGGAACCTTCGAGGAGTTGCCACCGACCGGATCCACCGGCACCTCCCACAGGTCATTCTCCTGGTACCAGACCGCCGGGTCGGTCATGTGGTACTTGCCGAGGATCTGTCGCTGCACCTTGTACAGATCCTCGGGATAGCGCAGGTGTTCCATCAGCTCGTCGCTGATCGCCGAACGGGGCTGCACCGAATCGGGGAATGCCTTGCGCCAGGTCTGCAGCAGCGGATCGGTCTCGTCCCAGGCATAGAGGGTGACGGTGCCGTCGTAGGCATCGACCACCGCCTTCACCGAGTTGCGGATGTAGTTGATCGAGTCCGTTGGCTGGGTGGTGGCCGAGGCATTGGTCTGGGAGTCGGTGATCGCGTCGGTCAGCGAGATCCGCTGGCTGTTCGGATAGTTGTTCGTCAACGTGTACCCGTCGACGATCCACTTGATTCGGCCGTCCACCGCCGCCGGATAGGCATTGGAGTCGACCTGCAACCACGGCGCGGCCGCCTGCACCCGCTCGACCGGGGTCCGGTCGTAGATGATCCGGGACTCGCTGTTCACCCGGTCCGAGAGCAGGATCTCCGGCGAACCCATCCGGATCGCGTAGAGGATCCGGTTGAACCAGTTGCCGATCGGTACGCCGCCGGTGCCGTCGTAGGTGTTCAGCGTGGGGGTGTTGTTCTCCCCGCCACCGGGGGTGTCGATCTCGATCGGTGCCGATCCCTCGGGGGCGCCGACGATCGAGTACCCGGTGTTCAGCTCGCCGAAGTAGATCCGCGGTTCGTACTCGGGCAGCTCGCCCTCCGGCGGGATGTCCTGCTCCACCCATTCGGGGGTGCCGTTGGCCTGTCGCCGGTTGCCGTAGGCACCGACCAGCCCGTACCCGTGGGTGTAGACGGTGACCATGTTGTTCCAGGTCGGGTTCTCCACACCGGCCGGGTCGAGCTCACGGGCGGCGACCACGGTGTCGGTCTTCGTACCGTCGATGTCATAGCGGTCGACGTCCAGGACCGAGGGGAAGGAGTAGAAGTCACGGACCTGCTGCAGCTGCTCGAAGGTCGGGCCGACCTTCGCCGGATCGATCAGCCGGATGCCCGGCAGGGCCCCGGCGTCCTGCCGCAACTGGCCGGCAGTGGCGGTCGTGTCGGCGGAGTACTCCTCGACCTGCACGTCCTCGACGTCGTAGGCCTCGCGCGTGGCGGCGATGTGCTGGGCGATGTAGGGACGTTCCAGGTCGGGCTCGTCGGGAGCCACGGTGATCGCCTGCACGATCCCGGGATAGATCACCCCGAGGATCAGCGAGGACACCACCATCAGCGCCAGGCCCGCCATCGGCAGCAGCCACCGGCGGACGAAGATGGTGGCCCAGAACAGCAGCGCGCAGATCACGGCGATGCCGGCGAGGATGGTGGAGGCACTCACCTGGACGTTGTCGGAGGTGTAGGTGAGACCGGTCAGCAAGGTGCCGGTCTCCAGGGTGTAGCTGTAGCGGGCGAGCCAGCGCTCGGCACCGAAGGCCAGCACGGCCAGACCGATCAGCACCGACAGGTGCACCCGAGCGGCGGTGGTCACGTTCTGGGCGCCGCGACCGAAACGCAGCCCGCCCATCACGTAGTTCATGATCGCCACACCGAGGGCGGCGGTGAGCAAGGTGGTGACGGCGAAGCTGAGGATGTAGCTGTACCAGGGCAGGTCGTAGACGAAGAAGGACAGGTCCAGGCCGAAGCGCGGATCGACCTGACCGAAGGGCGTGCGGTTGGCGAAGGCGAGGAAGAGCGCCACCTGGCCGGCGGCGCTGGCCCCGGAGAACAGGGCGACCGCACCACCGAGGGCGATCATCGTCGGCACGAACCGCGACTCCAGCAGTTCCCGGTACCGCTCGAGCAACTGGCTGCCGACCGGCCCCTGGCGGACCGAGGGGCGTAACCGGTACGCCAGGACCACGTTCCCGACCACGATCAATGCCGTCAGCAGACCGAAACCGGCAAACAGGATCACCCGGGTCAGCAACTGGGTGGAGAAGACCTGCGGAAAACCGAGGTTGTCGTACCAGAGTCGGTCGGTCCACACGCCGGTGGCGAGCAGACCGACGACCAGCAGTGCCACCAGCGCCACAAGGGTCGGCAGCAAAGCGTTGCGTCGACGGCGCAGCGCAGGGGTCGTCATCGTGATGCTCCTGGGAAGTTCGCGGTCTGGTCAGGCAAGGGTAGTCGCTAGCAAGGAGGTCAGTCCCGGGGCGAGTTCGGGGCCGCCGAGCAGGTCCTCGGGGCTGCTGCTGAGGCGTCCGACCCCGTAGGCGGCACCGGCCCGGGTGACCCCGACGACCAGCCGAAGGTCTTGTCGGTCCGGATGGTTCTCGACGAAGGCCTGCGCCTGCTCGGGGTCCTCGGGCAGGTCCTCCTCGGCGGCCGCGGGCAGGAAGCTTCGCTCCAGGGCCAGCGCACAACCCTTCACCGCCTCGGGCCACTGCACCTGCTGCAGCGACTCGAGGACGTCGTCGGTGACGAAATCGGTCTGTTCGATGGCGGTCCAGGCGCCCGGTACGGACTCGGTGATACCGAACTCCTGGGCGACCTCGGGTGAGTCGCGCAGGATCTCCTCGGTCGGCACCAGGGCGAACAGCCTCGGCGGTACGTCCCAGCCCTCGGCCTGGCAGTGCCGGTCGAGTTCGATCAGGGCAGCGGCCAGCGCACTGGTGGCCGGGTCGAGATCCGGCTCCTCCCCGGTGGCATCGGTCGGTTCGTCGGGAGTCAGCATCGGGGCACCTGTCCAGCGGTCGCGGGATCTCGCAGCAGGTCGACGGCATCGATCGCCTCGGCCAGGCTGGACACCGGTACGACCGCGATGTCGGGATGGTTGGAGGTGATGTCGGCGCAGTTGCCGGCAGGGGTGAGGAAGGCGGTCGCACCGGAGCGTTCGGCAGCGGCGATCTTCTCGTCCACGCCGCCGATCTCGCCGACCACGCCATCGGGGGTGATCTCCCCCGATCCGGCGATGGTCAGGTCTCCGAGCAGGGGTTCGGGAGTGATCTTGTCGTAGATCGCCAGGGCGAAGATCAGGCCTGCGCTCGGGCCGCCGATCGCCGGATCGACGTTGTAGCTGACCTGGGGGGTGGCTCGGTATCCGGTGGTCAGCTCGATGCCGACGATCGGCGCCCCGGTGTCACTGTTCGACGCCCCGAGGACCACCGGGATGGTCATCTCCCTTCCCTCCCGCAGGATCAGGAAGGTGACCTCGTCACCCACCTCGTACCGTCCGATCAGGCTGGTCACCTCCGACGGTGCGCGGGTGGTCACCCCGCCGACCTCGACGATCAGGTCACCGGCCTGCAGCAGACCCTCGGCCGGACCGGCGCTGGTGACGCTGGCCACCTCCGGTCGCTCCTCCACCGGTTGCCCGGCTTCTCGCAGGGCCGCGATCAGGGCGCTGTCCTGAGAGGTGGTCATGTCGGTGCTGGACTGTTGGTCGATCTCGTCGGCGGTGACGCCTTCGCGGTAGTAGGCCTCCCGCGGCAGCGTTTCCCGACTGGGCAGGAAGTGGGCAAGGATCGCCTCGGGAACGCCGACGGTGCCACTGACCTGGGTGACGGCGACGGTGGTCATCTCCAGCCGCCCGGTCGTCGGGTAGGTCTGCACCGACCCCAGGTCGACCAGTGGCTCGCCCTCCTCGTTGGTGGCCATCACGTCCACCGCGCCGCCGGGGGTGAAGACCACGAAGGGTACGGGGATCACCGCCAGCCCGATGGCGAGGCCGACGAAGACCATCGCCGAGACCAGTGCGGTCATCGTCTGCCGGGTCACTGGGCTCCAC
Organism: Naumannella halotolerans; assembly: GCF_004364645.1. Lineage (NCBI taxonomy): Bacteria > Bacillati > Actinomycetota > Actinomycetes > Propionibacteriales > Propionibacteriaceae > Naumannella > Naumannella halotolerans. Next base: position 1,416,530 of record NZ_SOAW01000001.1, read on the forward strand.
TCCACTGGCTGGAGCCGTTGTCCCAGATCTGTTCCTTCCAGATCGGCACCTGTTCCTTCACGGTGTCGATCAGGTCGCGGCATGCCTCCAGGGCCGGTCCACGGTGGACCGCGGAGGTCGCGACGACCACCGCCAGATCCCCGACGCCGAGGTCCCCGATCCGGTGTTCGACCGCCACATGGCGTACCTGGTGACGCCCGGCCACCTCACGGCAGATCTCGGCCAGGGTCTGCTCCGCACTCGGGTGGCAGGTGTATTGCAGTGCCACCACCCGGTCCTCGGCCCCGATCGGGTCCCGGTCGGTGCTGAGGCCGATCGAGACCGGGTCGATGTCGCGGACGGTACCGACGAACAGGCCGATGCCCCCGCAGCCGGGATCGGTGACCGCGGCCAGGACCGTGTCCACGCTCAGTGGCTCGGCGCTGATCCGGGCCAGCCGTACCGGATCGACGAGTTCTGTGGACACGGCGCAAACCCTACCCGCCCGAGCCCTGGCTGCCGAGCCGCGAGTCCGGGCGTACCGCTGCTCGGACCGGAGCAACCCCGAGCCGGATCCGGATCCGTCGGGACGCCTGCTCGGCGTCTGCGGTACGAGAACTTGCGCAGTGCGGTTGAATGGGTGGACCACCAATCAGGAGAGTCAGTGATGTCCGACAAAGAGCCGTTCGACCCGGACCGACCCGACGACCATCCCGACCAGTCGGGTGACCAGCCCGGATCCGACCAGCCCGGGTTCGACAAACCCGGGTCGGGCAACACCGGTGGCCCCGGCTCGTCCGAGAGCAACTCACAGCCGGGTCTGGGCCCACGGCCGAACAACTCGCAGAACGAGGACAGCGGCGCAGGAAACCCGAACGACCCCTTCGCGGCGATGTTCGGCCAGCTCGGCGGGGGCGACTTCTCCCAGTTGATGCAACAGGTGCAGCAGGCCCTCTCGCAACTCGGTCTCGGCCAGTTCGGCGCCGGTCAGTTCGGTGCCGCCGCGGAGTCCGGCAACCGGATCGGTTTCCAGGCGCCGAATGCGTCGGCCACTGCCGCTGGTACCGCCGACGGTGTGAACTGGAATGTGGTCCGCGATGTCGCCCGCAAGGCAGCCGCTGCCCAGGGCAGCGATCCGACGCCGACGCGGGCTCAGCAGGAGGCGGTCGCCGATGCCGTCCGGTTGGCCCAGTCCTGGCTGGACGGTGCCACCGAACTGCCCGCCTCCTCGGCCGCCGCCCGGGCCTGGTCCAGGGCCGAATGGATCGAGAAGACGATCTCGGTCTGGCAGCGCCTGGTCGACCCGGTGGCCACCAACATGGCCTCGGCCATGGCCGACACGATGACCTTCGGCGACGGCCCGGAGGCACAGATGCTGGCCGGTATGGAACAGATGTTGAAGCCGATGCTGCGCACCAGCGGTTCGCAGATGTTCGGTATGCAGGCAGGACAGGGAATCGGTGCGGTGGCCGGCGACATCCTGAGCGGGACCGACAACGGGCTGCCGCTGCTGGATGCCTCCACCATCGCCTTGGTGCCCAGCAACATCGACGCCTTCGCCGACGGCCTGGACGGTGACACCGACGACCTGCTGATCTACCTCGCCCTGCGCGAGGCTGCCCGGCAGCGGTTGTTCGCCCATGCGACCTGGTTGCGCCCGCAGGTGCTGGCCCTGATCGAGGAGTACGCCAAGCAGATCACGATCGACACCTCCCGGCTGGAGGAGTTGATGGGCTCGGCCGGTGGGTTGGACCCGGAATCGCTGCAGAAGATCGCCCGCCAGCTGCAGGACAACACCTTGTTCGTCCCGGCCAGGACGCCCGATCAGGAACGCATCCTGGAACGGCTGGAGACCCTGTTGGCCCTGGTCGAGGGCTGGGTCGACGATGTCGTGGCGACGGTGGCGGAGAAGTGGTTGCCGAATGCCGAGGCCCTGGCCGAGCTGATCCGCCGGCGACGCGGCGCCGGCGGCCCGGCCGAGGAGACCCTGACCCAGCTGGTCGGGCTGGAACTGCGTCCGCGGAAGGTACGCGAGGCCGCGAAGCTGTGGCAGGTCCTGCGGCAGCGCTCCGGGGCACAGGCACGGGAGGCGGCCTGGACCCATCCAGACCTGTTGCCGAGCAGCGAGGATCTCGCCGACCCGTTGGGTTACGCGCCCGGTGGGGACGACGAGGGCGACGACTTCGACGCCGCGCTGTACTCCCTGCTCGACGGTGACACCGGCTCGGGACCGGATGAACCGGACTCCGACGCCGACGACTCGGGGCCCGATCGCCCGCAAGGGTGACTCGGGAACCGGACGGTCCGGCTCGGGCGGTCTGACTCAAGCGGTCTGACTCAGGCGGTCTGGCTCGGGCGGACTGACTCGGGCGGACTGACTCGGGCGGACTGACTCGGGCGGACCGACTCAGGCGGACCGGCTCGGTTCGACTCAGCTCGGCTGGGCCTGGCTCGGCTCGGTCCGACTCAGCTCGGCTGGGCTCGGCTCGGTCCGGGCAGTCTCGGTCCGGGCCAGCGCATCGCTCCAACCGGACAGATAGGCCTTCGCCCGTTCGGCATCGGCGTAGGCATTCACCAGGGACCAGAACCGCGCATTGTGTTCCCGCTCGACCAGATGCGCCAACTCGTGCAACAACACATAGTCGACGACCCAGCTGGGCATCGGTCGCATCCGGTCCGACAGGCGGATCGTCCCTGCCGAGGGGGTGCAGGAACCCCACCGGGTGTTCTGGTTGCCGACCCAGCGCACGCTGGCCGGTAGCGGCGCCCCGACCGCCGAGAGGTGTTCGCGGCTGAGCTCGGCAGCCCGCCGCAAAAGATCGGGCTCGCTGTCGGGACTGCGCTGCCGGGATTCCTTGGCCAGGACCTTGGAGACCATCTCGGGCACGATCTGGCGTTCCTCGGCCTTCGTCGTGTGCTGCGGCAGCATGACCACGATCTTGCCTGCGTCGCGGTAGGCGGTGATGGTACGTCGGCGACGGGCGCTGCGTCGTACCTCGACCTCGACCCGGCCATGATCGGACGGCGCCGCCCCCTTCAGCTCGACCGCGTGCTCGTCACCGGCCGGGACCATGTCGGCCGACGCTGCTTCGCCTCCGTCGGGTCTGTGCCCGCCTGAACCTGACATGGGCCACATTCTTGCATCCGGGTCCGACATCGGGACCGTTCACCGATCGGACCCGCGGGTGATCATCAGCCACCCGGTTCACCGGGCCGAAAAATTCTTTCTCGGCGAGGACTGTGCTCCCCGGACCGGACCAAGAGCACCACTGGTATGCGGGTTCTCCCCCGATGAGGGAGTTGCTCCACAGGGATGACCGGCGCGCTCCACACCGGATCCACAAAGTTTTCCACAGGCCGTGGACGCAGCGTGCGGCAGTCCTTCGACACCCGCTTGACGGCCTGCTCGGACTGCCCTAGGTTTCTTGCACAGGCCCCCGGATGGTCGGCCCGCTCGCAGGGGAAGGCTAGCGGAACCGATGTTCCCGGGGGCCTTCTCCATGTCCGCACGTCAACGACTGACGACCCGTCGCGGCACGCGGGCCACCGGCCGGATCGACTGCGGATCGGCCGGTGTCACGTTCGGACCGGCGCAAGGGCCTGTGGAAATCTTCCGGACACCTCGATCCGGGGGCCGACGATGGTGTGATGACGATCCCCGAACGTCCGCGGCTCAACCCCGACAGCCCGATCCTGCAGCGACCGGACGGCACTCACCAGGTGGGTCTGCACCACCGGCCCGTCCTGCTACCGGCCAGGCTCGAACCCCTGCTGCTCGCGCTCGACGGGCGTTCCTCGCCGACCGGACTGGCGGCCCGGACAGGTCTTCGGCGGACCGAGATCGAGCTCGTCCTGCAGGCATTGGCGGGATCCGGTCACCTCACGGCCGGCACCACCCGCTCCGGCGGCGGCGCGAGCCTCGCTTCGCCACCGCCTGTGGCCTGCGGTTCAGTCACACTGATCGGCAGTGGTGTGCTGGTCGAGGAAGCCGCTCACCTGTTGCGTCAGCTCGGTCGGCGCGCCCGGTTGCTGCGCCACCCCCGCCGGTTGAGTCCACCGGACCCGAGCGCGCTCGGCGCGGACCCGGGTCTGTGTGTGCTGGCCCTGGGAAGCAGGGAGGCCGACCGGGCGGTGGTCGCGACCGTCCACGCAACCGGGCACCCGTACCTGCTGGTCGACTCGGCGTCGACCTGGGTACGAGTGGGACCACTCGTGCTTCCCGCGATCACCCCCTGTCCGCGCTGCGCCGATCTGCACCGACGCGACCACGACCGCGACTGGCCGTGGCTGGCCGCGCAACTGGCCCGCCCCGCTGAGGAGCCCGGGCCCGGGCTGCGAACCTGGGCACTGGGCCAGTTGCTCACCCAGAGTCAGGCCCTGGCCGCCGATCGGTCACCGTTCTGCCTCGGCGCCAGCGTCGAACTCGACACCAGCACCTGGCTGCCGACCCACCGCCGCTACCGTGCTCATCCCGACTGTCCCTGCGGTGCCAGCGAGTGAGCGGGTGACATCGCACCTCAGCGATCTGGCTGATCCGCTGTCGGGCTTTCGGCTCGGCGCCGGCATTGTGGGTAGTCATTCGGCCATCGCTGCCATATGCGGCAGCAATGGCCCAATTGCGACCGCAAATGCCGGCATCGGCCCGGGCCTCGCCTGCCACCCACGTCACGGTCGTCAGTCACAATGGAACTGTGACCCCAGCCGACGACGACAAGTTCTCGCTCCGACGCGGAACCCTCTCCCGTACCGGCCGGTTGCTCTCCCTGCCGGCCGGGGCTGCCGGACGCGCCGGACGCCGCCTGGGCAACCGGATCGGTGGCATGGACCGCGCGAGCGCCGACGCCCAGTCACGCGAGCAGGCCGCCGAACAGCTCTTCCAGGTCCTGGGTGAGTTGAAAGGCGGCGCGATGAAGCTCGGCCAGATGCTGTCGGTCTTCGAATCCGCCATGCCGGAGGAGATCGCGGCGCCGTACCGGATGCGGATGCGGAAGCTGCAGGACTCCGCGCCACCGATGCCACCGTCGAGGGTACAGAGCATCCTCGCCGCCGAACTCGGCTCGAACTGGCCCTCGCTGTTCAGCGGTTTCGGCCCCCGACCGGTCGCGGCGGCCTCCATCGGCCAGGTGCACAAGGCAATCTGGAAGGCGACCGGTACACCGGTGGCGGTGAAGCTGCAGTACCCCGGGGCCGATCAGGCGCTGGCCACCGACCTGCGTTCACTGCATCGGGTGGCGTCGATGTTCGCCCCGCTGACCGGTGGCCTGGAGGTGAAGCCACTGATCGCCGAGCTGGTCCGACGGATGGGACAGGAGACCGATTACGCCATCGAGGCCGCCAGTCAGCAACAGGCCGCCGAACGATTCGACGGCCACCCCGAGTTCGTCGTACCGACCGTGCGGCTGCACACCCAGCATGTCATCGTCAGCGACTGGGTCGACGGGATGCCGCTGTCGAGGGCCGCGGATCTGGAGCCCGAGCACCGTAATGCGATCGGCCTGCGCTATGTCCGGTTCCTGTTCGCCGGGCCCCGCGAAGCCGGCCTGCTGCACGGTGATCCCCACCCGGGCAACTTCAAGGTCCTGCCCGACGGCCGCCTGGGCGTGGTCGATTTCGGCCTGGTCGAGTCGATGCCGAACGGACTTCCCGAGGCCATGGGCCGCCTGATGTCCATGGCTGCGAGCGGCGACGGCGAAGGAACCCTGGCCGGGCTGCGCGCCGAGGGCTTCGTCCGTCCCGACGCCGATGTCAGCGCCACCGAACTGCTCGACTACCTCTCCCCCTTCATCGAGCCGGCACTGGCACCGGAGTTCCATTTCACCCGTCACTGGATGCGTACCGAGTTCGAGCGGGTCAACGCCACGGTCCGTCCCGGCGGCATCGCCACCCAGCTCAATCTTCCCGCCCACTACCTGCTGATCCATCGGGTGTGGCTGAGTGGGATCGCGGTCCTGGCGCAGCTGGATGTCCGGGCCGGTTTCTCCGGTGTGCTGGCCGAGTTCCTCCCCGGCTGGCAGGTCGAACGCGAGTGAGTCGGGCGTCGTGCCGGTAGCGGCGCCGCCTACCCGGACAACCGCCAGCCCAGCAGCTGCAGGCGGTCGGCATGCTGTTCCAGCGCCTCTTCGATCACTTCGGGATGGCTGTCCCAGAACGTGCGGTGTTCGCGCCGGACCCGGTCGTCGGGGACTCGCTGGTTGTCGATCAGCCACTCCGCCGACGGTTCCCGGTCCAGCCCGAGAGCCTGCACCACCTCGGCATCCACCGGCGCCCGGACCGATCCGAGCAGCACCCGTCCGGGATCGGTCACCTCGGTGTCCAGCCCCAGCCGGGCACGTACCCGCTCGGCCAGAGCACGGACCAGGCCGTTGTCGGGATGGTTCAGGGTCCAGAACTGCCCCGGGCGGGCGGCGACCACATCGTGGATCTCGATGGTCTGCTGGGCGGCGGCGCGATCACGCATGGTGGTGATCGAGTCGGTGGAAATCTGTCGCAGGGCGGCGGCGAACTCCGCAGCGCCGAGTTCGTGGGGACCACCGCTGATCCCGGCCACCTCGGCGATCAGCCGCAGATCCTGGTACGGGATGTCGGGTTCGGCCAGGCCGGGAGCGCGGACCAGCACCTGGAAGGGATGGGCGGTGTTGTCGCGCACCGTCGGGAAGAGCACCACCTGTGCACCCGCGGGCAGCAGCTGTCGCACCTGGTCGGTCCCCAACGGGAGCTCGCGGTAGTTCTCCCGGACCGGTTGGGCCAACAAGACGTCGGTCCGGGCCAGCAATCGTTGCAGGTACGGCAGATCGGCGGCGGTCAACTCATGGACCGGCGGGATCCGCACCGTCTGCAGGTCCGGTACGTGCCGGTGGCTGTCCAGGCAGACCCGCAGGGACTCGGCGAGACAGTTGCCCAGCACCACAGTCACCGGTAGTCCGCTGTCGGGGATCTCGCTCAGACCGTAGAAGGTCCCGTAGTGGCGGCGGCGGCCCGAGTCCTCGCTCGTAGCAGCTGTCCGCTGCTGTTGTGACATCGGCGTCACCCCTCCTGGATCTGGTCGGTCAACTCCCAATGCTCACCGCGCAGCCGGATCAGACCACGGCGGGCGAACTCCTCCAGCCACCCGACCATCGGGAACTCCGACCAGCGGGAGCGGAACAGATTGGCATTGGCGACGATGCTCTGCAGGTGCTGCACCGGCGGCGTCCGCGTCGGGTGGTACTGATGGTAGGCCATCGGCTCGACCGACCATCCCAGTCCGATTCCGGAAGCCTCGGCCAGACGCGCGAAGTCGGTGTCCTCCCCGCCGTAGCCGGTGTAGTCGGTGCAGAATCCGCCGACGGTTCGCCAGGTGGCTGCGGTGAGCGCGAAGGACAGGGACCAGAAAAGGTCGCGGGGCAATCCGTCGGGACCCGGTACGGCGCTGCGCCGGGCCGGATGCGGATCTGTCCAGGCCGCCAGCTCGGCCGGTGCGGCGAGCTCGGCGACCCGTTGTTCGGGTGAGAGATAGGTGACCGGTCCCGACCAGATCACCTCCGGTTGCTGTGCGGTCAGCCGGCGGTAACTCTCGACCAGCCGGGCAGCGGGAACGCAGTCGACATCCAGCAGGATCACCGTTTGCGCACCGGCCTCGATCGCCGCCTCGACACCGAGGTTGCGGGCCGCGGCGAGCGGCAGCCGCGCCGGATCGACCGGCAGGTCCAGCCATCGGGTCGACAGCGCGGGATCAACCGTGCCGGCGTGATCATCCACGGGTATCCCTGCATGATCATCCACGGGTACGTCTGCAAGGTCATCGGCAGCCGTATGTACCTGATCACCCGCAGGCACGCGCACCTGATCACCCGCAGGCACGCGCACCTGATCACCTGCGCGCATCCGCACGACCACATAGTCGTCGGGGAGCTGGGTGCCGGCAGCCAGCATCCGGGCCTGCTGTGCCAGATGTTCGGTGCGGCCGAAGGCCAGGGTCACCACCGCCGTCGACATCAGCGACCACCCAGCAGACCGGTGATCGACGCGGCAGCCCGCTGCGGGGCACCGGCTGCCTGCCACAGGGACCACCGGTCGGGTCGGTCGATCGTTCGTCGGACGACGGCCGCCCAGTCGGTGACCGGTTCGGTGACGATGGTGGCCAGCGCGTGGTCGGCGAGGACCCCGGCGGTCACCGCCTGTTCATCGAACGGTCGCGGCGCGGGTCGGAGGATCGCCGGCACCGACAGCAGAGCCAGATCGGCCACCGTACCCAGGCCGCTGATGCCGACGGCCAGCTGCGCCTGTGTCAGCAGCGCAGACAACTCGCAGGCGCCGAGTCCCCGGCCACGGATCCACTCCCAGCCGGGGGTTGCCGCGCGCGCCCGGTCCAGCTCGGCGTCCGACCATCCACCCTCGGTACCCGGCAGCCAGGCCGCGACGGGTCGCTGGCCGGAGAGCTGCCGACGAGCTCCCCGATCACCACTGCCCCCGTGATCAACTCCGGCCCCGTGACCAGGAACGTCCTGTCGATCGGCGGTATCTCGTCGACCATGGCCGGTGACCGGGTCCAGGCCGGAGATCCCACCGACCCAATGCACCTTCGGGTTGTGCACCGACAACCAGTCCGGTTCGTATAGGGCCCGTGGCCAGGGCGCGATGATCAGATCGGCCGAGCCGTAGGCCTGGTCATGGGGACGGTCGGTCCGGTCCCCGGGTTGGGCGATCACGACCACCCTGGCCCCCAGCAACCTGCCCAGCACCGCCACCTCGGCCGACACATCGCTGATCAGGACCGCTCCGGGATGATCGGCGACCCATTGGGCGATCACGGCCATCCGCCGTCGATGACCGGCCGAGTCCTGCGGCGCCCAGTGCCACTGACCACCGGCGGTCGCGGCCTGCCGGTCGATTCCGGGCTCGTCGTCGGCCGGCAAGGGGTGCCACCGTCCGAAACCGGCCGGCGGGAGGGTGGAGAAGATCGTCACGTCGAGCCCCGGATGTTCTGCCACGATCGCCGAGACGATCGCCCGCGCCCGGTTCAGGTGTCCGTTCCCGTGGTGGTGGATGTAGTAGCCGATCACACCCGGGCGCCTTCGAAGATATCGGCCCGGGCCTCGCTCAGGCTGCGGTAGAGCCGCTCGTAGGCGGTGACCATCCGGTCCAGCGACAGGTCGCGCCGCCCGACCATCGCCACCTGACGGCGGTTCAGACCGAGCGCGGCCTCCACCGCCGCGGCCAGTTCTCCCGGTTCCTGGGCGAAACACCCGGTGACCTGCTCGGTCACCACCTCGGGCAGTCCGCCGCGGCGCAGAGCAGCAACCGGGGTACCACAGGCGATCGCCTCCGCGGCCACCATGCCGAACGGTTCGTCCCAGCACGGAGTCACCAGCAGCGCACCGGCCGAACCGTAGATGCCGGGCAGTTCGTCCTGCGGGACCGGACCCAGGTACTGCACCTCGGGGCCGAGCTCCGGCCGGATCACCTCGGCGAAGTACTCCTCGTCGTAGATGCTGCCCACCAGTCGGATCGAACGCCCGAGCGACCTGGCGGTGTCGATCGCCAGATGGGTTCCCTTCTCCGGTGTGATCCGACCGGCCCACAACAGATCCTCACCCCCCGCACCAGGAGTGAACAGGTCGGTGTCCACTCCGTTCGGCACGACCTCGATCCCGCGCAGTGGCCACAGCGAACGCAGCGCCCGACTGACCGCGACCACATGATGCCGGGCACCGACATTGCGCAGTGGTCCCACGATCCGACGCAGCGGCGGGGTGTGCAAGGTGGTCAGCATCGGCGGCCCGCCGAGGAGGGACTGCTTCACCGGCAGCGGGTGCAGGGCATTGTTGTGGACCACATCGGCGTCCCCGGCGAGCACGTCGGCCATCACCTGGCGATAGCTGACCGCGTCCAGCTCCGCCTGTTCGGGGACATCGCCGAGCATCGTGGGTGCGGCGAACTCGATCACCTCGCAGCCGGCCGGCGGCTGGGTTCCGGCCGGGGCGTGCAGCCGTACCTGATGCCCCCGGGCGACCAGTCCCCGGGCCAGGTGCCAGACGAAGGCCTCGAGACCTCCGACGAAGGGCTGGCACAGCGGGAACCAGCTCGGCCCGATCAGGTCGATCCTCATCCGACTCCTCCCTTCGGGGCCCACCGGGTGGCCGCAACGGTGCCGTCGATCACCAGCGGGATCCGCGACAGTTCCTCCGGTGACGGGCGGCCCAGATGTACCCCCGGTGGCAACGGTCCACCGGACCAGCACTGCCCCGCAAGATCCAGCCACAGGTGGACCTCTCCCCCTGCCGCGAGGCCGGCGACGAGCAGTTCGAGGCTGTCGGCGGGCAGTTCGGGTTCGGTGAGGATCACCGCCACCGACGGCACCTGCGTCGGCGGGTGAGCACCCGGATGGTCCTGCAGCCTTCGGAACCAGGGGTCGGGCAGCAGCGGGGTGAGCCGCTCACGCTGCCGGTCCAGGACCTGAGCCAGTTCGTCGGCATCGAGGCGTCCGGCCAGGTCCGCTCCGTTGTGCCAGGCGACGGCCCCGGGCAGGTACCGCCAGCGGGCGCCGGCGAGCCAGCAGCGATGGGCCAGATCCCAGTCCTCACCCCCGTAGCCGACGAACCGCTCGTCGAAGCCACCGATCCGGTCGAACATCTCGGCGGTCATGGCGAGCACCGCCGAGATCAGGTAGCGGTAGCTGCGCGAATTGCTGTCGGCCAGGTTCGCCGTCGCGGCGTACCCCTCGGCCAGCCAGGCCGGCGGAGTCAGTTCCCGGGGCGGAGCGGCCCGGCCGGTCAACCACTCCCCGATCCGGCTCGGGCTCCAGTTGCCGAGATCGGCATGCCGGCGTCGACCGACCACCACGTCGAGGTGTTGCAGGGCGGCGACGACGGTGGCCAGGTATCCCGGTTCGGGAACCATGTCGGCGTCGAGGAAGACCAGCAGATCGGCCGGGTACGCCGCAACGGCCAGGTTCCGGGCGGCGGCGGCCCGGAACCCGCGGTCGTCCTGATGCACGGTGTGCAGCGCGTACCTGCTCGACCGGGGAAGGATCGGCGGCACCCTCGATCCGTCGTCGGCCACGACGATCCTCACCGGACCGGTATGGGTCTGCAGTTCCATCGCCGCCAGCAGACGGTCGAGTGCAGCTTGGTCGTCGTAGAACGGGACGACCACGCTGATCGACGCGCGCCGGCCGGGGTCGGAAGCGCTCATGACCACGCCTCCTGCAGTGTCCGGGCCAGCTGTTCGGCGACCTCGGCCGGGCCCGCGCCCACCTTCGTACCGGCCGGCAACCAGGTACGCGCAGGGTCCTGCCAGGCCGCGGCAATGGCGCCGGCCAGGTCGTCGGTGAGTTCCAGGGTCTGCGGGAACGACTCCTCGAGTTCGCTCAGGTACGGATTGGGCACCGCGATCGGGCGCCTTCCGGCCTGCCACCAGCTGCCGACCGATCCCGATGCCGACATGTGGCGATGGGCCAGCACCGGGACCGCCACCGCACGGGCGGCCTGCAGCAGGTCGGCATCACTCAGCCAGCCGCTGATCTGCAGCGTGGTCCCCTGTGCGGCCGCCAGCTCGTGGAGTCGGCGACCGTACTCCTCGTGCCCGCGGGCGATCGGCCCCAGATTGACCACTGCCAGGTCGAGCCGAAGCCGACCGAGGGTTTCGAGAACGGTCTCCATCCCCTTGCCCGGATGCAGGAATCCCAGCATCGCCACCTGGGGCAGTCGGTCGCCGGGATCTCTCGGCGCCGGTCGGGGCTCGGCGCGCGGAAGCCCGATCACGGTGATCGGGCCCCGGGTGCCGGCCCGGCGCAGCAGTTCAGCCTCGAACTTGCTGGCGACCACGACCACCTGCGCGGCGTCGGCGATCCGCCGGTAGGCCGCGACCCGGTCCCGTTCCCCGGAGCCACCGGTGGTCCGCGGATCGGCCGGGTCGGGGATGTCGTGCAGGGTGACGCCGATCGAGGTGCCGGCGGCCAGGGCGGTGATCCGATCGGCGGCCGTACCCGGGGTGGGGCCCCACAGATGATCGGTGACGTGCAGATGGAGCGGACCGGTGAACTGGCCCGGGTCGGGGATCCGGCGCCGCACGCTGGCCGAGGCCAGGGCCGGCTGGTCCAGCAGTTGCAACGCATGCAGGACGACGCCATGCTCTCGCGGGCCCGGTACGACGTGGATGGTCGAGTTCACCCGACACCACCGCCACTGACCCGGTCGTAGATCTCCCGGTGCCGCCGGGACAACTGCGCGCGTTCGGTCCGCCGCTGGTCCGCGGTCGCCGGCTGCGGTACCGCGTCGATGGCGTCTGCCAGTGCCGCGGCGAGGGAGGCTCCCGGATCGGTCCAGCTGTGCACCGCGTGTTGTTGATGGAACCAGCCGATCCGCGGTGCCACCACCGGCCTGCCCAGGTCGTGACCGAGTTCCACCCACCCCGAGTGCGTTCCCCAGCGGTACGGCAGGACGATCACGTCGAAACCCGCCACGTGGTCGAAGAACTCGTCCTCATCCCCGGCGGCCCGTTCGACCACCTGCCACTGCCGGCCGTCGCCACGAAGCTCCGGCGCCAACCGGGCGCGCAGGCCCGGACGCAGATCCACCGTCAGCTCGCTCCCCGCGGGCAGCTGGCGGGCGATCACCGGGATCAACTCCGGGTCGGTGTTCGCGCGCAACGCTCCGAGCGGCAGCAGCACCCGCAACGGTCCGTCCATCCGGGGGCGAGGGTCGCAGAGCCGGTCGAGCCCGACCACATGCGGATGCGGCAGCACCACGGCCTCACGCTGCCAGTGCTCGGCGATCTCGGTCGCCGCCCCCGGTGTCAGGGTGATCACCGCATCGGCCCCCTGCACCAGAACTCCGAGGGTCTGTCGGTACCCGGACTGGTCGTGCAGGTGCGGGTTCGTCAGGTCGTGGACCGTCAGCACCAAGGCGATGCCGGCGCGGCGCAGCTCGGCCAGCCAGTCCCGTGCGGCGGCCGGTGCGAGGTGGTCGAATCCGAAGTGCAGGTGGACCAGGTCGGCGGTCCGCTGGGCAGCCCAGCCCGGATCGAAGACCGGCGACGGCCACCACTGACCACTCGGGGCGCCCGGTACCGGAGGGTCGGCCAGCCATCGCAGATCAGCCTCCGGTGGGACCGGGCGAAGGTGGCGGACGTAGTTGTGTGCTGAGGGAACGGACTGGACGCGTAGGGGGGCGGTGCTCAACTGGCGGGGTTCTGCACACCGGTGCGGTGTCGGGGGTGATGCTGCTGCATATCGGTGCTCACGTTCTCTCCTCAATCGAATGACGGAATCAATCGAGTGACAGAGGCCGACGATATCCCACCGGGCCGACATCGCGGACCGACATCGTGGAGAACCGGCAGCGACGACCTGCGCCGATCAGCCCATCGCCGACCGCTTGGGTGTGGCGGCACCCGCCGGCGAGTGCGGCCGCACCGGTAGGGCGTGGGCCGGAACGGTCGTTCCGGCCCACGCCTCAGGCTGCCCGCGTACCGACCCTGGTCGGCACCCGCAGCGGATTCGGTGCCACCTCGCGGCGCACCACCGGTTGCACCGGTGCCGGGTTCTTCCGTGGCCGTCCACGTCCCCGCTTGCGGGAGACGATCACACCGTTGACGAACAGTTCGCCACCCCAGACACCGGCCGCCTCGGCACGCTCCGACGCTCCGGCCAGGCACTGGGTCCGCAGTGGGCAGTCGGTGCACAGGGACTTGGCGAACTCGACGTCGTTGGGTGACTCGGCGAAGAAGACCTCCGGATCAACAAGGTGACACGGCAATGCCTGTGTTCGTACCTCGTCCAGCCTGGCAGTCATGGTTTTCTCCTGGTTGTGTGGCCTGATGGGGGTAGCTGGGCCGAAAACCATGCCTGGAAAAAGAAATCAGGCCATGGATTCCGGATGATCGGATCCACGGCCTGGAGTCAACGGTGCGCTGTTACACCGGACTTCGTCGAGAATCCGAACTTCGCTGAGCGGCGGTACGACCGAACGGGTCGATACCGGCGCCTTGGGAATTGGGCACCTCGCCCACCAGTCGCACGCGCTCACCGGTGACCGTTTTGCGGCCGAGGCCGGTGGCAACGGCAGAGGTACGGAATGCGTCAGTGATGAACCGCGGGGCGGTGGCGGAGGTATGGCAAGCAGCCGACAACGTCGGCAGGTACTTGATCATCGTGTTTTCCATTTCGCATTCCTCCTCTCGTGTGCATCGGATCGGCGGTCCGATGTGGCCTTGTCCGGCGCCCGGTCGAACGCCAGGTTGGACTTTACGGAGCACGCCGATCGGGTGCAAGCGATTATTCGGACAAATTGTCGGCGTCGTTGCGTCCGGGCAGAAGTTGATCATCGTCGGAGTTCAGGATCTGCAGCACCTCGGCGCCGTACTTCTCCAGTTTGGAACGGCCCAGACCGTTGATCCGCAGCAGTCCCGCATCGTCACTCGGCCGCGCTTCGGCGATCGCCACCAAGGTGGCATCGGTGAACACGCAGTAGGCCGGCAGTTTCTGTTCGGCGGCTCGTTCGCGGCGCCAGTCCCGCAGCCGGACCAAGGTGGCCTCGTCGTAGGTCGCCGGACACTCGGTGTGCCGGCCCAGTTTGCGTTCGGCGGCGCTGCTCAACGGCTCGTCACAACTGCGGCAGGTCGCGGCGAGCACACTGGAGCGTTCGCGACGTCCGGGACGGGCTCCCCGACCGCTCTGCGTCCTCGCCTCCTGGGCCGGGCGCAGACCGTCGAGGAACCTCGAAGGCCGCCGGTTCCTCGGACCCGGGGACCAGGAGACGCGCAGATGTTCACGGGCGCGGGTGAGCGCGACGTAGAACAACCGCCGCTCCTCGGCCACCTGCGCCGGGGAGGTCGCCAGCACGAACGGCAGCGTGCCCTCCTGCACCCCGACCACCGCGACGGCGTCCCATTCGAGGCCCTTCGCCGCATGGATGGTCGCCACGGTCACCCCGTGGGCGACCGGAGCATGTTGTTCGGCCGCCCGGCGGGCCAGTTCACCGGCCACCTGTCCGAAGGTGACCTCCGGGTCGGCCCGGCGCAGGTCCTCGGCCACCGAACGCAGGGCCGCCAAGGACTCCCACCGCTCCCGTACCGCCCCGGCACCCGCGGGCGGATCGACACTCCACCCGGCCGACTGCAGGACCATCGTCAGTTCCTCGACCGGGTCCCGGTCGTCATCGGCGAGATGGGCGCCGATCAGTTGCAGGGCCCGCCGTACCTCGGCGCGGTCGTAGAAACGCTCGGAACCACGTACCACATAGGGCAGTCCGCGATCGGCCAGCGCCTGTTCGTAGGCCGGCGATTGGGCGTTGATCCGGAACAGCACCGCCATCTCCCGCGGATCGGTCCCGGCATCGCGCAGTCCGGCCAGCCAGTCGGCCACCGCCGCGGCCTCGGCCGCCTCGTCACTGCTGCCGGCATAGAGGACCGGCGGACCGGCCGGACGCTGGGCCACCAGGGATCCCGATTGCAGCCCGGCGGTCCGGGGTGCTCGGGACAGCACCTGGTTGGCCGCCTCCACCACCTGCGGGGTCGAGCGGTAGTCGCGGACCAGCCGAATCACCGAGGCATCGCGATGGCGCCGGGCGAAACCGGTCAGGAAGTCGGCCCGGGCACCGGCGAAGGAGTGGATGGTCTGTGCCGGATCGCCCACCACGCAGATCTCGTTGGCCGAGCCCAACCACAGTTTGAGCACCGCCTCCTGCAGCGGGCTCACGTCCTGGTACTCGTCGACGACCAGATGTCGGTACTGCCCCCTGACCTGGGCGGCGACCTGGGGGTCGTCGGCCAACAACGAGGCGGTGCACAACAAGATGTCGTCGAAGTCGATCACGGCCCGGGCACGTTTGGCGCCCTCATAGGCCTCCATCACCCGGGCCACGGTCGGGTGGTCGACCGAGGAGACCTCCCGGCCCATCGAGCCGGCCATCGAGGCATAGGACTCGGCGGGGACATTGCTCACCTTGGCCCAGCTGATCTCCCCGGCGAGATCCCGCAGCACCGCGGTGTCGGTGGAGATCCGCAACCGGGAGGCAGCCTCGGCCACCAGCGACATCCGGTTCGCCTGCACCGGGGGGAGTTCGTTGCCGTGCACCCGGGGCCAGAAGTACTGCGCCTGCCGCAGTGCCGCGGAGTGGAAGGTACGGGCGGCGACCGCCGGCACCCCGAGCCGACGCAATCGGGCCCGCAGCTCACCGGCCGCCCGGGTGGTGAAGGTCACCGCGAGGACGGCATTGGGCTCATAGGTGCCGGTGACGATGCCATAGGCGATGCGATGGGTGATCGCCCGGGTCTTCCCGGTGCCGGCGCCGGCGATCACCGCCACCGGCCCCAGCAGACTGGTGGCCACCTCCCGCTGGTCGGGATCGAGGTCGGCCAGCAGACGCTCGGGTTGGGCCGACAACGCCGACTGCAGCACACTCACGGTGACCACGATAGGCGCCGTGGCCGACAAGGCCGACATCGCCGGGCGGCGACTGTCGGTGGACTGATTTAGGGTGGTCCCCGATGACGACGATCGACGCCTCCGGGCCGCGAACCGGTGAGTTGGTGGTGCACCACGGCCCGGATCCCGAGGCACTGCTCGACGTCCTCGCCCGGGAGCTGGCGACCCCACTGGCCGATCCGTTCGCCTTCGAGCTGATCAGCGTCCCCAGCCAGGGTGTCGAGCGCTGGTTGTCCCAGAGCCTGGCCGCACGGCTGGGCACCAGCGCATCCGGGGGCGACGGGATCGCCGCCGGGATCGACTACCGGCCGCTCGACCGGTTGGTGGCCGAGGTGGTCACGGCGGCCTCCGGCAGCGAGGACGCCTGGTCGTCGCAGCGGCTCCCGTGGTTGCTGCTGGCGGCGATGGAGGCGGCGCGCGGCGAGCCGTGGTTCGCCGTGGTGGCCGACCATGCCTGGCCCCAGGGCAGTCCCCGTGGGCGTGCCTGGTCGGTCGCCGAGCGCCTGTCCCGCCTCTTCTCCGGGTACGCCGACCAACGGCCGAGCATGATCAACGCGTGGCGCCGGGGGGAGGACAGCGGCCCCGGCGGGGCGATGCTGCCCGATGATCGCCGCTGGCAGCCGCAGCTCTTCCGATTGCTCTGCGAGCTCGCCGAGGTGCCCGATCCGGTCGAGCGACTGGACCTCGGTCTGCATCGTCTGCGACGGGACCCCGACCTGGTCGACCTGCCGCAGCGGCTCGCGGTCTTCGGCCCCACCCGGCTCGACGACGGGCAGTTGCGTACCCTCACCGCGATCGCGGCCCACCGCCGGCTCCTGCTGTTCACCCCCCACCCCTCCCCGGTGGCCTGGCAGGCCCTGGCCTCCCGGCCGCCGTCGACGTCACCGGCCCGTGCCGCAGACAGCACGTGGCAGGCCCTGACCAATCCCCTGAATTCCCTCCTGGGACGGGATTCCCGGGAGTTGCAGACCCGACTCCGGCAGCTCCCGGCACAGACGGTGGGGCACCGCGGCCCCGCCCCCGCGACCACCCTCCTGGGCAGGTTGCAGGCCGATGTGCACGATGATCGCGCCCCCGCTCGGCTGCAGCTGCAGCCGAGCGACCGGAGCATCGCCCTGCACCGCTCACACGGCCCGGACCGGCAGGTCGAGGTGCTGCGGGAGGTGATCCTCGGCCTGCTCAGCGACGACCCGACGCTGGAGCCCCGCGACATCATCGTCATGTGCCCCGACATCGAGGTCTTCGCCCCGTACATCCAGGCCGCCTTCGGCCTCACCAGCGAGCTCGGCACGCACCCGGGGCACGATCTGCGGGTCCGGTTGGCCGACCGGTCGCTGCTGCAGCAGAACCCGGTCCTGGCCACCGTCTCGGAGGTGTTGCGGATCGCCGACTCCCGAGCCGGTCTGTCGGAGGTGCTCGACCTGTGCGCCAGCGCCCCGGTCGCGCGCAACTTCGGCTTCGACACCGATGACCTCGAACGGATCGCGGTGCTCGCCGAACGTGCCGGTGTGCGCTGGGGCCTGGACACCGATCACCGCCGCCGCTACGCGATGCAGGGATTCGGTCAGAACACCTGGCGCGCGGGCCTCGACCGGATGCTGCTCGGGGTGGCCATGGACGGCGAGGGCGGGCACTACCTCGGCACAGCCCTGCCACTGGACGATGTCGACTCCGGGGATGTCGCCCTGATCGGCCGTCTCAGCGAGTTCATCGCCCGGCTGGAGCGGTGTTGCCGCAGCCTCGGCGGGCCGCAGTCGGTCCGGGCCTGGGCACAAGCCCTGCGATTCACCATCGAATCCCTGACCAAGGTTCCCGGTTCCGAGTCCTGGCAGCTCAGTCACGCACTGAGCAGCATTGCCGAGCTGCTCCCCGACACCGAGAACTCCGAGAACGCGCCGGATCCCGACAGCGATCCCGCCGCCTCGCACGAACTCTCCCTGGGCGACCTGCGTTCGCTGCTCGCCGATGCCTTCGCCGGTCGCCCCAGCCGGGCGAACTTCCGTACCGGCGGCATCACGATGTGCACCCTGACGCCGATGCGGTCGGTTCCCCACCGGGTGGTCTGCCTGCTCGGCATGGACGAACACCGGTTCCCGCGGCGGCCCACCGCCGACGGTGATGACCTGCTGCAGCTCGAGCCCTGGATCGGTGATCGGGATCCCCGCAGTGAGGACCGTCAACTGCTGCTCGATGCGGTGCTCTCGGCACGCGACCAGCTGGTGATCATCCACAGCGGACACTCCGAGCGGACCGGTGAGCATCGTGACCCCTGCGTCCCGGTGCAGGAGCTGACCGACACCATCGCCGCCATGATCGGCGACCTGACAGCGATCACCACCGAGCACCCGTTGCAAGGGTTCGCACCGGCCAACTTCAGCCAGGATCCGCCGCGCAGTTTCGATCCGATCGGGGTACGGGCCGCCCGGGCAGCCGGTGCGGTGCAGGTGGCCCCGCCGAGGATCTGGGACGTCGCCGACCTCGGTCCGGCCGAGACGAGCGAAACGGTGGATCTGAGCGAGCTGATCCGGTTCCTGGTGCATCCGGCCAAGGAACTGCTGCGGGTACGGGCCGGCCTGTCGCTGTGGTCGGACGAGCAGACCGTGCTGGACGAGATCCCGATCGAACTCGACGGCCTGCAACGCTGGGCGATCGGCGAACGGATGCTGCAGGCCGCGGTCGCCGGCGGTGACCTCGACCGGCTGGTCGCCGCCGAGTGGCGCAGCGGCCAGGTCCCGCCGAAGGGATTGGGTGGGGCGTTGCTGCAGACCCTGCGCAACGATGTGGAACAGATCGGCCGGGTCGCCTCGGAGCCGATGATGCGGGCTGCACGCAGCCTGCCGGTCAGTGCCCAGCTGGGGGAACGGGAGGTCTTCGGTGTGGTGCCGGGGGTACGCGGCAACGAGATCGTGTCGGTCAGCTATTCCCGCCTGGGACCGAAGCATCGGCTGACCTCCTGGGTACGTCTGCTCGCCCTGACCGCAGCCGAACCGGGAACACCGTGGCAGGCGGTGACCATCGGCAAACGTGGCCGCCGGTCAGTGCTCGGCCCGGTCGCTGCGGCCGATGCCCGGGCCCGGCTGCTGGATCTGGCGCGGATCCGTGACCTGGGGCTGGGTGAATTGCTGCCGCTGCCGCTGAAGACCGCTGCGACCTTCGCCGAAACCGCTGCCCGCGGGGCGAAACCGCGACCCTACGAGCTGCCGAACGCCTTCAACGACGAACGCGACGACGTCTGGCACCTGTGGTTCGACCGGTTCGGCGATGTCGATCGCGCCCCGGCCCGAGCGGTCGACCAGGCCAACAGCGAACCGGCCCGGCACGAGTCGAAACGCTTCGCCGCACTGGCCCGGCGCGTCTGGGAGCCCCTGGTGGAGGCCGAGCGCTCATGACCGTACCCCTCTCCTCCGTCGACGGCCCGCTGCCGGCACGGACACCGATCACCCAGTTCGACCCGCTCGGGGAGCTGCCCCGCGGGACGGTGATCCTGGAGGCTTCGGCCGGCACCGGCAAGACCTGGACGATCGCCGCCCTCGCCGCACGCTATGTGGCAGACGGGCTGGGCCTGGACCAGTTGATGATGATCACCTTCACCCGGCAGGCCACGCAGGAACTGCGCAACCGGATCCGTGACCGCCTGCTGCGCAGCGCCCGCCACCTGCGCGACGTACTGACAACCGGTGGCCGCACCTGCGATGACCCGATCGATGCCTTGCTGGCTAGCGGTCCACGTGCGCAGGTCGAGTTGCGATTGCAGCGCCTGACCCGTGCCCTGACCGATTTCGACGCCGCGACCATCAGCACCACCCACGAGTTCTGCCAGCGGATGCTGGCCGGTCTCGGGGTGCTGGTCGACCACTCCGCCGACGACACCCTGGTCGAGGACCTGTCCGATCGAGCTCGCGAGGTGGCCGCCGACTTCTATCTGCGCGCCTACGCAGACGCCTCCCCCGAGTTCGACTACCGGACCGCGATCCAGCTCGCCGAAGAGGTGGTGGCCCACCCCGATGCCGTGATCCGTCCCGATGACGATTCGGCCCGCAGTCGATTCGCCAAGGCGGTCCGCAACGAGGTGGAGAAGCGGAAACGTCAGCTCGGGCTCTACACCTTCCATGATCAACAGCAACGCCTGGCCGACGCTTTGGCCAACCCCGCTGCGCAGCAGCGCCTGTCGGATCAGTTCCCGGTGGTGCTGGTCGACGAGTTCCAGGACACCGATCAGGTGCAATGGCAGATCCTGCGCACCGCCTTCCACCGAAGGTCCACCCTGATCCTGATCGGTGATCCGAAGCAGGCCATCTACGGCTTTCGCGGGGCCGATGTGCACAGCTATCTGCGGGCGGTGGGCGAAACCGAACAGGTCGCCACCTTGGGCATCAACCGACGTTCCGATGCCCGCCTGGTGACAGCCCTGGGCGAGCTTCTCGGCGGTGCCGAGCTGGGTGATCGGCGGATCCGGGTTCACCCGGTCGAGGCGGCGCACACCCGGTCCCGGTTGGAGGTCTCCCATCCGCTGCTGCTCCGGGTACGCCCCGACGACGGTGACCACTGGGCTACCACCTTGCAAAGTGACATCGACGCCGATCTGGTGCACCAGGTACGCCAGCTGCTCGCCGAGGCGCCGAAGCTCACCGAAGAGCGCGACGGGGAGCAGGTGGTGCGTCCGTTGCGGGCCGGTGATCTCGCGGTGCTGACCCAGACCAACTGGCTCGCCGACAGCATCACCGACTCCCTGGCCTCGGCGGGGGTCCCGGTGGTGCGGGTCGGTGCCGGCAGCGTCTACCTGGGCGAGGAGGCCAAGGACTGGTTGGCACTGCTGCGGGCACTCGCCAAGCCACGGCCGCAACCGATCCGTCGGGCCACCCTGACGAGCTTCATCGGCTGGACCCTGCCGGAGCTGGCCGCCGCCGATGAGTCCGCCCTGGCGCAGGTCAGCCAACGGATCCGGCGCTGGAAACGCCTGGTCGACAATCACGGGATCGCCGCCCTCTCCGAGGCCGTGGCCGCCGACGGTGTCGCCGAGCGGTTGCTGCGAACCGCCGGCGGATCCCGCAGGTGGACCGACCTGCGCCACATCGGCCAGGAACTGCATGCGGTGCAGCGTGCGCGCCAGCTCGGGTTGGCCGGTCTGATCGAGTGGCTGGCCGAGCAGATGGACACCTCCTCGAAGACTGTGGACGAGCGCGCGCGCCGACTCGACACCGATGAGGACGCGGTGCAGGTGATGACCCTGCATTCGGCCAAGGGGCTGGAGTTCCCGGTGGTGCTGCTGCCCGACCTGTGGCGTGCTCCGGGCAACCGGTCGGCGGGTCCGCAGACCCGCAATGCCGCCGACGGTCAGCGGATCCTCGACATCTCCGGTTCCGCCGATGCCGATGCCGATCGGGCCAGTCGGGAGGACTCCCTGCGCCGGACCTATGTGGCGCTCACCCGGGCCAGTCGGCTCGCCATCGCCTGGTGGGCATGGAACGACAAGGTCTCACCGCAAGCACCGCTGCACCGGCTGTTGCAGCGGCCGGCGCAGGTGGCCGTCCCGCCGGTGGCAGCAGCCCGGGGGGTCGATCCGCACACGGCAGCCGGGTTCACGACCAGCACCATCGACCCGCAGCCGCAGGTGATTCCCCCCGACCCCGCCGTACCCGGTGGCTCGCGGCTGCGGGCGCGCCGATTCGACCGGGAGATCGACCAGGCGTGGCGGCGAACCTCCTATTCCGGGCTGACCGCGGCCGCCCACGATGCACCTCACCCGGGTGCGGTGATCCCACCGCCGTCGGTGACCGTCGCCGGCAGTGAACCCCTGGGACCGCTCAGCGACGAACCCGAGACCGGCAGTGATCCGGATCTGCTCGTGCTCGATTCACCCCCGAGCGAGGCGCCCGGGTCCAGTGCGCCCGGGTCCGACGCATCCGAGATCGACTCACCCGGGCTCGACACAGCCGGGCTCGACTCCCTCCGGCCCGATCCCGCAGCCGGCGGAACGGCACCCGAGGATCCGCGGACCGGCGTGGGAACACCGGATCTGGGACTGGTGTCGCCGATGAGCGGGATGGTCGCCGGCACCTCCTTCGGCACCCTGGTCCACGAGATCCTGGAGCGGGTGGACACCCGGGCCGAGGACCTCGCCGCGGAGGTACGCGCGGAGGTGAACACCCGCTTGCGCCGGCTCCCGCTCGACGGGGTGGACCCCGATCATCTGGCACAGGCCCTGGTGACGGTTCTGCGGACCCCACTCGGACCGATGACCGGTGGTCGCAGCCTGGCCGACTTCGCACCCGCCGACCGTCTGCCCGAGCTGGACTTCGAATACCCGCTCGGCGGTGGTGACCGGCCGACGACCTCGGCGGTGATCGCCGACATCGCCGCCCTGCTACGTGATCACCTGCCGGACACCGACCCACTGGTCGACTACCCCGGCCACCTGGCGAATCCGTTGCTGGCCGAGGAGCCCCTGCGCGGCTGGTTGACCGGTTCGATCGATGCGGTGTTGCGGGCCCCGGTGAACGGTCCGGATCAACGCCACTTCGTGGTCGACTACAAGACGAACTGGCTGGGCGGCCCGGTGGGTGAGGTGCTGACCATCGGCAGCTACGTGCCGAAGGCGATGGCACAGGCGATGATGGCGGCGCACTACCCGCTTCAGGCGCTGCTCTACTGCGTCGCCCTGCATCGCTTCCTTCGCTGGCGGTTGCCGGACTATCGACCCGATGATCATCTGGGTGGCGTGCTCTACCTGTTCGTCCGGGGAATGGCCGGTCCGCAGACCCCGGTGATCGACGGCACCCCCTGCGGTGTGTTCGCCTGGCAACCGCCGACCCAGTTGATCATCGACCTCTCCGACCTCCTGCACGGCGGGGAGAGCGGATGGATCGGTCAGGTGGGACCATGATCAGTGCGGAGACGGTGCTGGATGCCACCGGTCTGCTGGCGGAGTTCAACACCGCCGGTGTCCTGCGGGCGGCCGATGTGCACACGGCCCGGCGGATCGCCGAACTCGCCGGGGAGACCGAGGAGTCGGTGATCCTGGCACTGGCCCTCACCGTACGAGCGCTGTCGGGTGGTTCGGTGTGCATCGACCCGTTGACGGTGCATGCCGATGTCTTCGAGACCGACGCCGCCGACGCGCCCGGCCAGTCCGCTGAACAGACCCTGGCCACCGAGGATCTCCCGTGGCCCCAACCGCAGCAATGGCTGACCGACCTGACGTCGTCGAGGCTGGTCACCGTCGACGCCGGCGGCGTGGGTGAGCGTCCGCTGCGGCTGGTCGGCGGCAAGCTCTACCTCGAACGTTACTGGCGGCAGGAGGATCAGGTCCGCCGTGAACTGCAGCAGCGCTGGATCGGCGAACCACAACAGGTTTCGGCCACGGCACTGCGGGCAGGGCTGGACCAGCTCTTCACCGGTCAGGGCCTGCCCCCGGGTGTTCCCGATCAGCAACGGCTGGCCGCGGCGATGAGTGTGCTGGGCAGGGTGACGGTGATCAGCGGTGGCCCAGGTACGGGAAAGACCCGCACCGTCGCCCGGATCCTCGCGCTGTTGCACACACTGAGCCCGCGTCCGCCACGGATCGCGCTGGCTGCACCGACCGGCAAGGCCGCAGCCCGGCTGGAATCCTCGGTCCGCGGGGAGGCAACCGGCCTGGCGGTGCTGGGCCAACCCTGGGACCGGGTCGGCAGGGATGTGCTCGACCGGTTGCAGGCGACCACCCTGCACCGTCTGTTGGGCGCGGGTTACCAGACCAACCGGATGCGTCACCATGCGACCAACCCGCTGCCACACGACATCCTGGTCGTCGACGAGATGTCGATGGTCCCCTTGACGATGATGAGCCGACTGCTCGACGCCGTCCGTCCCGACGCCCGGTTGATCCTGGTGGGTGACCCGGATCAGCTGACCTCGGTGGAGGCAGGTGCGGTGCTGGCAGACATCACCCGTGCCCAACCGGCGGCGCCGGTGGGGATGGCCGAGCAGGTCGCGGCGGCGGCCAGACGGGATCCCGCCGAGATCGTTCCCGGTCAGGTGACCCTGCAACACACCTGGCGGTTCTCCGGTGACAGCGGGATCGACCGACTGGCCCAGGCCGTGCGGCATGGCGATGCCGATGCCGCGTTGGCCACGTTGCGTTCGGGGGCCGAGGGTCTGCTCTTCACCGAGCTCGACTCCCCGATCGCCGATGCCTTGGCCACACCGCAGTTGCAGGCACTGCGGCGCCGGGTGATCGAGGCCGGACGCGTCCTGCACGAGGCAGCCCGCACACCGGGTGAGGCCTCGACGAGAAGGGCACTCGAGGCGTTGGACAGTCACCGGGTGCTGTGTGCCCACCGCGGCGGACCCTACGGTGTCAGCCGGTGGGGACGGCTGATCCAGAGCTGGTTGGTGGAGGCGATCGACGGCTACGGGTTGGACGGTGACGGCGAGTGGTACTACGGGCGCCCGCTGATGATCACCCGCAACGATGCCGAGGCCGGTCTGTACAACGGTGACACCGGAGTGGTCGTGGCGACCCCGAACGGTCCGCGCGCCGCTTTCGCCCGCGGGACCTCGATCGCGCTCCACTCACCGCTGCAACTGGACGCGGCCGAGACGGTCCATGCGATGACCGTGCACAAATCCCAGGGCAGCCAGTTCCGGTCGCTGACCTTGATCGTTCCGCCGCTGGACTCACCGCTGCTGACCCGGGAGTTGTTCTACACCGGCGTCACCCGCGCCAGCGACGAGGTGGAGGTCATCGGTGAAGCCGCAGCGATCGTGAAGGCGATCCAACGGCCTGCGAACCGGGCCTCCGGCCTGCGCGAGCGCCTCTGATCATCGAATCCTGCCGATGCTGCGCCCGGCGGTCCCGGACCCCGAACCGACCGGGGCATCGGTGTGGCAGCCCCGGGCTGTCACCGCGACGATGATCACCAGTTCTCGGGAATCTCACCGTCGGTCTGCCACCAGGCCATGATCAACCGGTGGGCGATACTTGCCTTCCCCGGCAGGATCAGCTCCCCGCTCTCGACAGCCCGGGTCAGCTCGTCTCGGGTGTACCAGTTCGCCCACTCGATCTCCTCGCCGTCGACGGCGATCGATTCCGAACTCGCCCTGGCGATGAAACCGATCATGATCGACTGCGGGAATGGCCAGGGCTGCGAGCCGAAGTAGCTCAGCTCACCCAGCCGGACGTCGGCCTCCTCGCCGATCTCACGGTGCACGGCCTGTTCGAAGGATTCACCGACCTCGACGAATCCGGCCAGGACCGAGACCCGACCCTCTGCCCAAATGCGCTGGTGGGCCAACAACAGTCGATCGTTCTCGTCGACGATGGCCACGATCACGGCCGGGTCGCTGCGCGGGAAGATCTCCTGCCCACACAGATCGCACTGTCTGGCCAGACCACCACGGATGACCGTGGTGGGCGATCCGTCGCGGGGGCAGAACCGGCCGTTGCGGTGCCAGTTGAGCAATCCGACACCTGCTGCTGCCAGATCGCGATCGATCGGTGCCGCGTCGACCAGCACCTCGCGCAAGGTGGCGGTCTCGCCCTCGCTCAGTGCATTGCTGACGAAGACCGCCCGGTCCTCCACGGTCCCGAGCAGGTAATGCTCAGCGGGGTCGAACTCGCCGAACGGTTTGACCAGACGCAGTGTGCGGTCGGGATTGACGAAACAGCGGCCGGTCTCGTCGACATTCAGCACCCGGGTCTCGGGCTCGCGCCACTGTCCGGCGACCCACTCGGCATTGCCTCGGTGCGCATCCACTCGATCCAGCTCACTCGGTTCCTGCCACTTGTTCACGAGGGTCCACGCTACCGCCGCACCCCGAGCCGATCGCCAATCCTCACCGAGGCGCCCGGAGTTGCGATCGACTTCAGAGGGAGAACCGCTGTTCCAGGCCGGCACGATCCGGCAACCCGGTCTGCACGACCAGCCGGTCGGACCGGATGAAGTAGAACGCTGCCTCCACCTCGTCGATCGGTGTCCCGGTGAGTTCGGCCCAGGCGAGCCGGTACAGCGCCAGCTGGTCGGGTTCGGCACGGTCACGTTCACTGGTCTTCCAGTCGACCAGCAACCACCGATGGCCCCCCCGGCCCGGATAGACCGCGTCGATCCGACCACGGACGACGCGCCCGCCCAGAAGCAGGCTGAAGGGTTGCTCCAGCGCCGTCGGCACTTCGTCGGCGAACCGACCCGTGGCGAACTTCTCCGCCAGCCGGGCCAGCTCGGCATTGTCGACGAGTTCGTCGAGCAGATCCGGATCGTCCTCCAACAGCGCCGGCTGCAGGTGATGGCGGCGAGCGACGAACCGTTCCACCCACTGATGGAACCTGGTCCCGAAGCGCGCCCGGGCCGAGGGTTGGCGCGGCATCGGTCGCGCCAACTGGGCCGCCTGTGCCTGTGGGTCACGGTGCTCGGTCAGCAACCCGGTCACCGAAACACCGGCGGGCGCTGCCACCGAGTGCACCCCCCGTCGGTTCTGCCGGGCCTCGGTGAGCAACTGATCGATGTCGGCGTCCCAGGCCGACACCCGAGCCTCCAGGTCCAGCAGCAACGGCTCATCGGACTCGAGCTGCTCCCCCTTCGCCAGCTGCTCCCGTACCGCTCGGACTGCGTCGGCGGCCTCCCGCCGGCGTCGCTGCTTGTCCGGATCCAGCGGTGCCGGCCAGGCCACCGCAGCTGTCCCGGTGTCCAGGGGGTTGACCGCACCGGGTTCCGGTGGCGGGGTGTCGACCACCACCGCGTTCGTCGTCTGCGCCTCGGCCCTGATGGCGGCGAAGTAGTCCGACGGGCGACGCGGTTTCTTCGTCTGCGGCCGCCAGTGATGGGCGGTGCCGATCAGCAGCCGACGCGCGCGGGTCACCGCGACATAGGCCAGCCGGTCCTCCGACCTGCGCTGGCCACTCTTCAGCTCCTTGGCGTAATCGGCCATGGCCGGCTTCGTCGCCTCCGCCAGTTGCGGGATCGAACCGGCGTCACCGCGCAGATCGGCCGGCACCACCTCGGCGGCCCGCAGCCAGTTGCCACTGACCCGATCGCTGGGGAACACATCGTCCACCAGCCCCGGCAGCGCCACCACATCCCATTCCAGGCCCTTGGCCTTGTGCACCGTCAGCAACTTCACCGAGTCCGCACCGCTGGGAACGGCCTGGTCCAGACCGGTGCCGGTCTCGATCTCCGCCCGCAGCCAGGCCAGTAGACCACCGAGCGAGGCATCGCCGTCCACGTCGACGTAACTGGCCACCGCCTCGCCGAAGGCCGCCAGTTGGTCACGGCGGCCCATCCGGGCCAGATCCGGATCGGCACCCAGCTCGACCTCCAGTCCGAGGGTCCGGATCACCCGCCGGGTCAGGTCCAGCACCGGCTCGGAGGCATTCGACCGCAGCTGCGCCAACTCGTCGGCGAACCGGGCCAGCCGTTCCCTGGCCTGCGCCGAGAACGGCGCGTCACCGGGGTCGTGCACCGCGTCCAACAGTGACACCACCTCGGCGGGGTCGACTCCGGCGACCGCCTGGTCGAGTGCTGCGGCCAGGTCGTCGGCGTCGGTGGCCAGTCGTTCGGCCGTGGCGAGCTCACGCGCCCGCGCGCCCAGCAGAGCCAGGTCGCGGGGGCCGATCTGCCAGCGGGGACCGGTCAGCAACCGGATCAGTTCGGCATTGGCGGTCAGGTCGTCGAGCACGGTCAAGGTGGCGATCACATCGGTGATCTCGGGCAGTTGCAGCAGCCCACCCAGGCCGACGATCTCGGCCGGCACGTCTCGATCGGTCAGCTCTGCGTAGAAGGCGGCGACATCGGCATTGCGGCGGCACAGCACCGCGATCTGGGACCAGTTCTGCACCTGTCCGGCTGACCGCAACTGGGTCAGCTGGTCGGCCACCCAGGACAACTCCTCGGGCCAGGTCTCGAAGACTCCGGCGACGACCTCCCCGGCAGCGGTCTCGGCCGGGGCCCGCAGCGCAGTCGCGGACAGATCGGTCTGCACATGCGGGTCGTTGCGCAGCGGGGTGGCCAGGGTGTTCGCGACCGCCAGGATCCGGTGTCCGCTGCGGCGGTTCATCGTCAGGTCGAAACGCCGGGCGGGCCGGCCGGTGGCGGTCGGGAAGTCGTCGGCGAACCCGATGATGTTGGACGCCGCCGCCCCGCGCCAGCCATAGATCGCCTGGAACGGATCGCCCACCGCGGTCACCGCGTGGCCCTTGCCGCTGCTGGTGTCGGTACCGGAGAACAACCCCTGCAGCAACAGCGCCTGGGCCGCCGAGGTGTCCTGGTACTCGTCGAGCAGCACCACCTTGTAGGTGTCGCGGACGATCGCCGAGACCGCCGGAACCTCCCGGGCGAGACGGGCGGCGATCGCCATCTGATCGGCGAACTCGACGACACCGCGGCGGCGCTTCAGTTCCTGGTAGTCACCGACCAGGCTGGCCAGTTCCAGTCGCTCGGCCAATGCCGCCTGGGCCCTGGCCACATCGGCATACGGTTTGTTGCGGTACTGCGGGGCTTCGGCGAACGCCAACTCGTAGTCGCGTGCATGCCGATCCAGTTCGGACAGGGTGAGCAGATGCGACTGCATCTCGCCGTCGAGCCGCAGCACCCGCTCGGTCACCGACTGCGGTCGCAGTCTGGAGATCGATTCGAACGGCCCGGCAGCCGCACTCACCACCCGCGATGCCAACCGGAACCGGGTCGCCCCGGTGATCATCACCGGCTCGGACTCCTGCCCGATCCGCAGACCGTGTTCGGCGATCAACCGCTGGGCGAAGGCGTCATAGGTCATGATCACCTGCTCACCTGCCTCGTCGACACCGTCGACGTCGACCACACCGGCGGCCGACAGTGCCGAGCGGACCCGGGCGGACAGTTCGGCGGCGGCCTTCCTGGTGAAGGTCAGCCCCAGCACCTGCTCCGGCCGCACCTGACCGGTACCGACCAGCCAGACCACCCGGGCCGCCATCACCGTGGTCTTGCCCGAGCCGGCCCCGGCGATGATCACCCCCGGCTCCAGGGGAGCGCAGATCGCGGCCAATTGCTCGTCGGAGAAGGGAATCCCGAGCAGGCGGCCGATCTCCTCGGGATCGCTGATCCTGGCCCGGCTACGCCCGATCGAACGCAGCTGCGCGCCGGCAGGCTGATCATGGTGCTCAGGCAACGACACTGCCTCCGTTCGGTTTCGCCGGGCAGCTGTTCTCGAACGGGCAGTGCCGGCAGCCCGGGTTGGGCCGGGCGAGGTAATGCTCGGAGCGGGCGATGGCGGCTGCCTCGGCGATCCGGTCGTGCACCCAGGTGGGACCGGCCGGGGGGAGCTGCCGTTCGTCGTCGTGGGTCTCCTCGGGCAGCCGGGGTGAATCGTCCAGCGACGGCTGCACCCGGGTCGTCGGCCAGGGCAGGTCCTGTTTGTCCTGCACTCGCAGGAACACCAGTTCGGCACCGGCCACCTGCCTGACCCCCGGTGCCAACTTGTCGAAGGCACCGGCCTGGGCCGCCAACTGGTAGATCCCGAGTTGATCATGGCCGGCCACCTCGGACTCGGGCAGCGCATTCCGGGAGGTCTTGTAGTCGACGACGTAGAGCTTGCCGTCGCCGGTCAGCTCCAACCGGTCGACCTGACCACTGATGGTCACGCGCTGTTCGGGACGTTCGGCACTGGGCTGCAGGCTCACCTCGGCCCGGAAACCGACCTCAGTGCCGAGCAGTCGGCGATGCCCGCGCGCCTGCAGCCAACCGGCCCACCGCTGGACCGCCGCCTCCGCCTCGGCCCGCTCGATGGCCGACAGCCAGTGGGCGTCGAAGGTCATCCGATCCCAGATCCGGTCCAGCTCGCCCAGCTGCAGCTGCGCCTGCCGCCCGTCGTCGGAATGCTCGATCAGGGCATGCACCACCGAACCGAACAGGGCCTTGTCCCCCGATTGCCGGTCGCCGCGGGCCCGTCGGGCCAGGAACCAGCGCCGGGGGCAGGTCCGGATCGCCTCGACCTCGGAGCCCGAGAGGGTGATTCGGCCCGGTTCCACCGCAGGCGCACTCTCGGTCGGCGCCGACAGACCCCACCAGTTGATCGGATCGGCCGCCGGCACCAGCGGGCGACCGACATCGTCACGGGCCTCGGCCAGCCGGGCCAGCCGCTGCACCGCGGCATCGCGCGCCGGGGGCGTCTCGTTCGGGTCTACCGCCACCCGCCGCAACTCGGCAACCAGTGCCGTCAGGTTCAGCGGACGCGACGGCCTGCCGGCAAGTGGCCGCAGGGGTACGCCGAGCTCACCGATGAACCGCGAGGGCTGGTCGCCCTCCCCCTCGGTGCCGACCACCGAGGTCACGACCAGCCGTCGGCGGGCCCGCGAACAGGCCAGGTGGAAGAGCCGGCGCTCGGCTGCCAGACGGGCCGCCGGCGGTTCGGCATCGAGCAGCCCGTCGGCCCCCAGCCGGGAGGGTTCGAGCAGCGACTCGCGGCGACGCAGATCGGGCCACAGACCCTCCTGGGCACCGGCGACGATCACCAGGTCCCAGGCCTGACCCTTGGCCCGGTGGGCGGTCAACAACCGGACCGCTGCGCCGCGTACCCCCTCCTCCCGGAGAGTGTCGGCCGGGATTTGCTGGGACTCGACCTCGGCCAGGAATCCGGCCAGACCACGTCGGCCACCGATCTCACTGGCCCGCTCGGCAACCTCGAACAGCGCCACCACCGAGTCGAGGTCCCGGTTGGCCCGGCGGGCGGACAACCCGCCACCGAGCGCGCTGCTGCGCAACCGCTGTGGCCAGTCGGTGCCGTCCCACAGCTCCCACAAGACATCCGAGGCGGTGCCGTCGGCCCGGGCGACCGCTGCGGCACCGGAGAGCAGATCGGCCAGCCCGCGGGCCGCCGCCACCTCGGGTGAGTCCCGAAGACCGACCAACCGGTCCGGTTCGACCAATGCCCGGTGGACCAGGTCGGCGGTGGGCGCCGGCAGGCCACCGCCACCGAGTTCGTCCCGCTCGGCCTGCCGCAGGGCCCGGCCGAGCCGGCGGACCCCGAGACTGTCCAGACCGGCCAGCGGCGAGGTGAGCAGTCGATGGGCCTGATCTGCGTCGAGCTGTCCAGCGGCGACCACCTGACAACCGAGCAGCAGCGTCCGCACGGCCTGCTCGGCCGCCAGCGGGATCTCGTCACCGGCCACCTCGATCGGCACCCCGGCGGCCAGCAGGGCCCGCGACAACGGAGGTATCCCGCGTTGCCCCGAACGCACCAGCACCGCCATCTGCGACCAGGCCAGGCCGTCACGCAGGTGGGCGGTCCGCAGCAGCTCGGCGATCTGTTCGGCCTCGGCCCCGGCCGTGGTGCAGCTGTAGGCCTCGACACTGCCACCGGGGTGTTCGGCCACCGGCTCGCGCAGCAGGTGCGGATCGGGCAGCGACCGGGCGAGCGGCAATCGCCACGCGACCCCGCTGACCGCCTGAGCCAACCGGGCACCGCTGCGATGGTTGTGCCCGAGGGTGAGCACCGGTGCGGCCGACCCGTCGGGGCCGGGGGCCAGATCGGGGAAGTCGAGAATGCCGCGGGAGTCGGCGCCGCGGAAGCCGTAGACCGCGGAGTCGGGATCGCCGAAGACGACGACATTGCACTGTCGGCCGGCGGTGGGGTGTCCGGCATAGGCCAACAACAGCTGGGCCTGGGCGGAATCGGTGTCCTGGAACTCGTCGACGTAGACCCGGCCGACCTCGGCTGCCAGGGACTGCTGCACCGAGGGATCGGCGAGCAGGATCCGACTGCGATGGACCAGCTCGGCGTAGTCGAGCACTCCCTCGGCGTCGAGCACGTCGAGGTACTCGGTCATGAACTCCCCGACCGCCTGCCAATCCGGTCGACCGGACTCGGCGCCGAGGGCGGCGAGTTGGTCGGGATCCAGACCCAACTGTCGGGTACGGGCGAGCACCGCCCTGACCTGGGAGGCGAATCCGCGGGTGGGCAGCGCCTCGGTGAGCTCCCCGGGCCAGGCATCGGCCTCGCCCCGGCCCGCCAGCAGCTCGCGTACCCGGAACTCCTGTTCCGGTGCGGTGAGCAGGCGCGGCAGCGCATCGGAATCGGTGAATCGATGCATCAACGCGAAGCTCAGACCGTGGAAGGTGAACACCCGCGGCATCGCACCGGAGCGGCCGATGCGGCGCACGATTCGGTCCCGCAACGCGACCGCTGCCCGCCGGGAGAAGGTGATCACGCTGATACTGCCCGGGTCCTCCCCGGCAGCTACCCGGGCGGCCACCGCCTCGACCAAGGTCGCGGTCTTGCCCGTCCCCGGGCCACCGAGCACCAGCAGTGGGCCGTCGGTGTGGTCGATCACCACCTGCTGGGTCGGATCCGGGACGATCCGTGGGAGCTCGGGGGTGTGCGGGGCGAGCAACTCCCACCGCTGCCCGTCGACGGCGCCGCCATCGGCCTGCCCGGCCCGCCGGGACGACCGATCGTGAGCCGCGACTGCATCGGCTGCGGCCGCGTCCCGGCCTCGATCGCTCACTTCCAGCCCTGCTTCCCTCACGTCGTCCATCGAAGCATCTCACTCCGACAGTCGCCGGTCTCCCGCGCCGCCCGCCTGCTTGCCTGCCGAACCGATGAGCCTGAGTAACTGATGAATTGCGCGGCAAAATCCGGACTGCAGTTCCCAAGCCACTGCATCTGTGACAGGGTTGTGGAGCCGCGAGGATGTGGGAAGACGTCTCCACGTCCAGAGTGCACCTGAGCACGTTGCATTCTGGCGGTGTGGAGTACGCGCCCGCGTTCTTCGCAGTATCAGCAAGGAGAAGAAGTTCATGGCACAGGGAACCGTCAAATGGTTCAACGCCGAAAAGGGTTACGGGTTCATCGCCATTGATGGCGGCGGACCGGACGTGTTCGTTCACTACTCAGCGATCGACACCAACGGATTCCGGACGCTTGACGAAGGACAGCGGGTCGAGTTCGAGACCAAGCAGGGTGACAAGGGACCGCAGGCCGACAGCGTGCGCGTCGTCTGATCTCGCACTGAAATCGAAGGGGCGCCGGGTTTTCCCGGCGCCCCTTCTCTGTGCTGACGACCTGCGTTCCGACGACCTGTGTCCGACGAACCGTGTTCCGACGACCTGGGTTCTGACGGCCTGGGTTCTGACGGACACGCGGCCCGACGCCACACCGCACTTCAGGGGCGGTCCGTCCCGGCCGCGTGCTGCCAGCCGAGGATCCCGCCCTCGAGATGCTCGACATCGGTACGGCCGGCCCGCCGCAGTCGCTGCAGCACCGCTGCCGAACGGGCACCGGAGCGGCAGTACAGGACCAGCCGCCCGGCAGGCAGCGCCGCCTCCTCGGAGTCGAGCAGTGATTTCGGCACGGTGATCGAACCCTCGATCTGCGACACCGCAACCTCGGCGGGTTCACGCAGATCCACCAGGGCGAATTCCTGCCTCCCGGCCTCCCGCTCCGCCAGCAACTGCCGCAGCTCCCGGACCGAGATCCCCGCCTCCTGCGCCGCATCGGTCGTCCCGGTGATCGCTCGCACCTCGCCGATCCGGGCGTCCTCACCGCAGATCGGGCAGTCGGGATCGGCCGCGACCGGCAGCGTCTGCCACTGCTGGGTGAGCGCATCGTGGATCAGCAGCCGGCCGAGCAGCGGCTCCCCCATCCCGGTGATCAACTTCATCGCCTCCGTGGCCTGTACCGTGCCGATCACCCCCGGGAGCACACCGAGCACCCCTCCCTCGGCGCAGCTGGGGATCTCACCTGCTGCCGGCGGGGTCGGGAAGACACAGCGATAACACGGTCCGTGTCCTGCCCAGAAGACGCTGACCTGGCCGTCGCTGCGCAGGATCGAGGCCCAGACCGCGGGTTTGCCGGCCAGTACGCAGGCGTCGTTGACCAGGTACCGGGCGGCGAAGTTGTCGGTCCCGTCGACCACCAGGTCGTACCCGTCGACGACCGCGGCGGCATTGGTGGCGGTGAACGCCTCGTCATGGGCGATCACCGTGACCAGGGGATTCAGGGCGGCCATCCGGGCGGCCGCCGAGTCGACCTTCGCGGTCCCCACCGCCTGGGTGCTGTGGATGATCTGGCGGTGCAGATTCGTGGTGTCCACCCGATCGGCGTCGATCACCCCGATGGTTCCGACACCGGCCGCGGCCAGGTAGGCCAGCACCGGCGATCCGAGACCTCCGGCCCCGACCACCAGCACCCGCGCGGCCTTCAACCGGCGTTGTCCCTCCACCCCCAACTCGGGCATCAGCAGTTGCCGGTCGTAGCGGACCAGTTCGTCGGCGGTCAGCTCGGGACCGGGCTGGACCAAGGGGTGCATAGCTGCAACCTAGCGCGGTCCCGCACGCCCGGGTTCGCGCAGCGGCGACAGGGGCACGGCATGCTTGGGCCATGGCCCGTTCCGAGACGCTGACCGAGATCGACGGCCACCGGTTGTCGTTGAGCAACCTGGACAAGGTGCTCTACCCGGAGACCGGATTCACCAAGGCCGAGGTGATCTCCTACTACCTGCAGATCGCCCCGGTGCTGTTGCCGCACCTCCACCGTCGCCCGATCACCCGACTGCGCTTCCCCGACGGAGTGGAGGGATTCAGCTTCTACGAGAAGAACGCCCCGGCCGGTACGCCGGACTGGGTGCCCACCTGCACGGTGCGCGGCTCCGAGGGACCGATCGGGTACGTCCTCGCCGACGGCCCGGCGAGCCTGGTCTGGCTGGCCAATCTGGCCGCACTGGAGTTGCACGTACCGCAGTGGCAGCTGCCCGAGACGGTCGACGAGGTCACCCTGCCCGAGGCGCTCGCCACCGACCCCGACCCCTCGGCCGGCGGCCCGCCGCTGCACGACCGGCTGGTGGTCGACCTCGATCCGGGTGAGGGCATGACCATGATCGAACTCGCCCGGGCCGCCCTGCTCACCGCCGGTGCACTGGCCGCCGACGGTCTGGTCCCCAGTTGCCGGACCACCGGCAGCAAGGGTCTGCAGGTGGCGGCAGCGATCGCCCCGACCGACGGGCAGCGGGCCCGCGACTACGTCCGCGAGCTGGCTGCGGCGATGGTCCGACAGCACCCGAAGCTGTTCGTCGATCAGATGGCCAAGGCCGTCCGCGACCAACGGATCTTCCTCGATTACAACCAGAATCAGACCTTCCGGAACACGATCGCCCCGTACTCGCTGCGGGGACGGGCCGAGCCCCGGGTCGCCACGCCCGTCACCTGGGACGAGGTTGCCGCCGTGGACACCCCGGAGGCTCTACGATTCGGCCCAGAAGAGGTTTTGCGGCGCGTGGCGAAATCCGGGGATCTTGCTCATGACCTGCTCGACCCCGATCCCCCCAGCCTGCCCGCCTGAGCGATAGGGTGCGGGGAATGGACGAGACGGTGGAGGATCCGGACGCCTACGAGCGCCCGTCACAGCGCACCCGCCTGCCGCGCGAGCAGCGACGCCAGCAGTTGCTCGAGGTCGCCGGCGCGGTCTTCTCCACCAAGGGCTACCACGCGACGGTGATGGACGACATCGCCGAGGCAGCCGGTGTCTCGAAGCCGGTGCTCTACCAGCACTTCCCCTCCAAGCTGGAGCTCTACTTCGCCCTGCTGGACAGCTCGGCCGAACAGGTGATCTCCATGATCAGCCTGGAGATGCAGTCGACCGAGGACAATGCCGAACGGGTGACCTCGGCGATCTCGGCCTTCTTCAACTACGTCAACGACAACCAGGCTTTCCGGTTGATCTTCGAAAGCGACCTGATCCCGGACCCGCAGGTCAGCGACCGCTTCTGGCAGATGCACACCCGGCTGGCCGAGGCCGTCGGTGAGGTGATCGCGATCGACACCCGTCTGCCCGCCGAGGAGGGAAGGTTGCTCGGCGTCTCCCTGGTCGGCATGGCCCAGGTCGGTGCCCGCTACTGGGTGAACGAGGAGTCCGGGATCTCCCGGGAACGGGCGATCGAACTGCTCAGCACCCTGGCCTGGCGCGGGATCCGTGGTTTCCCGCGGGTACGCACGAGCGCCTGATCTGGCTGCGGTCCGGTTCAGGACCGATACCGGTGCCCGATGACTCCCGCGCCCACTAGATTGTCCTGCGAATGTCGGCGGCCCCCGGGGTCGGCGAGCTGGTGATCCAACCAACGGGAGGCATCCGATGACGCAATACCCCGAACAGCCCGCAGCCGCGGCCGCCGCAGCGCCGGCACCGCTGGCCCCGCCCGCCGGTATGCCGGCTGCGTCGCTGAGCCTGGAGGCACCTGCGCCGATCGCCCAGGTGGTCGAGACCCAGGCACCGAAGATGGCTCCCCCGGTCAGCGCCGAGCAGGTGCCGGTGCTGGAGGCGAAGGTCGAGGCGTTCGTCGCCGCGATCGGCCAGGCACAGCCCAAGTCGCCGGAGATGGACGCCCAGGCTGCCGCCGTCCGCTCGATGGGAGATGCCGACATCCGCCGTGCCGCCGAGACCTCCAACCGGTTGTTGAAGCGGCCGGTGAAGGAGATGGACGAAGGCGCCCTGAGCGGAAACTCCCAGGTCGGCAAGACCCTGCTCGACCTGCGGCGGACCATCGAGGACCTCGATCCCTCGCAGGCCACCGGCACCCGCAAACTGCTCGGCATCCTGCCCTTCGGGGACAAGATCGTCGACTACTTCCGCCGATATCAGGACGCCGAGAAGCACCTCAACGGAATTCTGCACTCCTTGCAGAACGGCCGCGACGAGTTGGCCAAGGACAATGTCGCGCTGAACATGGAGAAGCAGAACCTGTGGCAGGCCATGGGCCGGCTGAACCAGTACATCTACATCGCCGAACGGCTCGATGCCCGGATCTCCGAACAGATCTCGGCACTGGAGCTGTCCGATCCCGAACGAGCCAAGACCTTGTCGGCCGATGTCTTGTTCTACGTCCGGCAGAAGCACCAGGATCTGCTCACCCAACTGGCGGTCTCGATCCAGAGCTATCTGGCGATCGACATCATCATCAAGAACAACATCGAGTTGATGAAGGGTGTCGACCGGGCCTCCACGACCACCGTCTCGGCGCTGCGGACCGCGATCATCGTCTCCCAGGCATTGACCAACCAGGAACTGGTGCTGAACCAGATCAGTGCCCTGAACACGACCACCTCCGGCCTGATCCAGCGCACCTCCGAACAGCTCAAGATCAACTCGGCGAAGATCCATGAGGGCGCGGCCTCGGCGACCATCGGCCTGCCGCAGCTGCAGGCGGCATTCCAGAACATCTACGACACGATGGATTCGATCGACGACTTCAAGGCCCGGGCACTGGACTCGATGGGGCAGACGATCACCGTGCTGCGCCATGAGGTGGAGAAGTCCGAGGCCTATCTGGCGCGGGTCGCCCAGCACGACGAACGGTTGGCCGCCGGTGCCCTCGATGTCGAGGGCGGCGGTCCGGACCGGAGTGGAATCTGACTCCATGGGTTTTCTGGACTGGGTCGCTCGGGTCAACGAACGACTGGAACCGGAGACGGTGGACACCCCTGTCGTACCGACCGACGACGACATCGCGAACGCCCTGGACCGGACCGAGGAGCTGGCCCGCGACGCCCAGCTGCCGCCGCTGGTCCTGGCCCGGGTGGGTCGGGTGACCGAGTTGGTACGCGCCACGCTGCCGCGGTTGCGGAGCACCGGGCTGAACACGTCGGACTCCTATGCCGTGATGGCCACTGCCACCGACTACCTGCCGGAGGCGCTGAACGCCTACCTGCGGTTGCCCCGGGACTGGGCGAACTCCCGCCCGGTGGAGGGGGGCAAGACCTCCCTGATGCTGCTGGTCGACCAGTTGGACCTGCTCGGTGCCACCATGGCCAAGATCCTGGACGCGGTCGCCCGGACCGATGCTGCGGCGTTGATCGCCCACGGGCGCTTCCTCACCGAACGTTTCGGAGGCACCGCGCCCACCCGCACCGCCGAACCGGCGCGGCCCCGCAGCTCCAATCCGCTCGACCTGGAGGGACCATGACCGACGACCCCGGCCATACCGATACCGATGCCGGAGCAGGGGCCGATTCCCCGGCTCTGCCGGATCTGGCCTCGGCGATCGCCGAGGCCGCCACAGTGGCCGGATCGGCCGGTCTGCCCAGCGCAGCGGCCCGCACCGAGGCGAGCCGACTGGCGGCCACCGTCGCCGAACCGTCGGCCGAGGCCTTCGAGGAGTGGGCACGGGAGACCGGCAGCCCGGTCGACGCAGACGTCTTCCTCTCCGCGGCCCGCCGGGGGCGGCGCTGGCGGGGTGCCCCGACCACCTTGTTGGACCAGTTGATCGCCGCCCGTTCCCCGCTGGCAGGCAGCTACGCCCGGGCCCTGGCGCAGGTGTGCATCGTCGCGGCGGGCCTGGGTACGCCGAACCAGCGCACTCTCGGCAATGCCTCGGCCGCGGCAGCGGCGCAACTGGCCGCGGTCGCTGCCAGCGACCGGCTGCACGACCCGCAGCACTCCCCGGCAGCGCCGTCGGATCCGATCACCGGTGAAGCCGCCGGTGCCGGGTCGCTCGCCGCAGAGGAATCTCCGGTCCGCGCATTCGCCCGCCGGGCACCGGCGCTGCTGACCGAGATGTTGGCCCGGATCGGCCGGCCGCAGCCGCATCCGACCCCGATCGGCAGTGGCTCCTGGTTGGACCTGGACAGCGATCTGCCACTCACCCCGGGCGCCTTCGACCTGACCGGAACCCGAGCCGCCGAGCCGGCCCCGGTGAGTGGGTCCGTCACTTCGGCCCCGCCGGCCCCGGACACCCAGCAGGTGGCCGCCGGCGATGACCCGGCCGACGACACCCGGGCGACCCGGGACCGAGCGGCAGGTACCCCGGAACCCGCCTCCGAGACCGCCGAGGCCGAGGCGGATCCGCGCACGGTCGAGGAGCTGCTCGCCGAGTTGGACGAACTGGTCGGACTCAACACGGTGAAGGCGGAGATCCATCGGCAGGCCGCGGTGCTGCGGGTCGAGGGCCTGCGCGCCGAGGCCGGGTTGAACCAGCCCACGATCACCCGGCACCTGGTCTTCGTCGGCAACCCCGGCACCGGCAAGACCACCGTCGCCCGGCTGGTCGCCGGGATCTACAAGGCCCTCGGGCTGCTCAGCAAGGGACACCTGGTGGAGGTCGACCGTTCCGAACTGGTCGCCGGTTATCTCGGGCAGACCGCCATCAAGACCGCCGAGGTGGTCGAATCGGCCGCCGGTGGGGTGTTGTTCATCGACGAGGCCTATTCGCTGACCGGTGACCAGTACGGCCAGGAGGCGGTCGACACCTTGGTGAAGGAGATGGAGGACCGCCGCGACGACCTGGTCGTGATCGTCGCCGGTTACCCGATGCCGATGGCGGTCTTCGTCGGGCAGAACCCCGGCCTGGCCAGCCGTTTCCGTACCACCATCGACTTTGTCGACTACACCGATGCCGAACTGGTGCAGATCTTCGGCCTGCTGGCCGAGGGTGCCGACTACGATCTGGCGCCGGAGACCTCCGAGGCGTTCGCGGCGCTGGTGGCTGCCCAGCAGCGGGGACCGACCTTCGGCAACGCCCGCTTCGCCCGGAACTGCCTGGAGGCGGCGATCGGCCGCCATGCCTGGCGGCTGCGGGATGTGGAGTCGCCCTCGGTGCAGGACCTGCGATTGCTGCTCCCTGAGGATCTGGACCTGGACAGCCCCGGCGACGAGGCGGTCACCGTCCCCAGCGAACTGGTTCCCGAGGTCGAGGTGGTACCGGAGATCGACCTGGTCGACTTCGACTCCCCGACCCCGGCGGTCGGTGCCACGACCGAGAAGGACCAGGTATGAGCCAATTCCCGTCCCCCGACCCGCGTGGGCTGCCCGCACCCGGCCCGGCCGGCCCAGCAGCCGGACCCGCCACCGCAACTGCACCCGCGCCCCGGCAGAGGCAGGCGCCACCGGCCGGTCAGGATGCCGCCACCGAGGCGGCCCGGGCCAACCCACCGACGGCCCGGAAACCGGCACTGAGCACACCTGCCTGGCTCCGCCGGGTGCTGGTGATCGCCGTCACCGCCTGTGCGGTACTGGCCGTCGCCTCGACCGGCCTGTTGGCCTCGGACCGATCCTCGGTCACCGCCCTGCAGGCCAATGTCACCCAGTTGCTGCGCATCCAGTCGATCCAGGCGAGCCTGCTCGACGCCGATGTCGCTGCCACCAATGCCTTCCTCGGCACCGGCGCCGACGATGCCGCACAGCTCGCCATCTACGATGCGGCGATGGCGCGGGCAAGTGCCGAGATCGTCACCGCCG
This sequence comes from Naumannella halotolerans, assembly GCF_004364645.1. Lineage (NCBI taxonomy): Bacteria > Bacillati > Actinomycetota > Actinomycetes > Propionibacteriales > Propionibacteriaceae > Naumannella > Naumannella halotolerans. The sequence continues at coordinate 1,457,082 of NZ_SOAW01000001.1, forward strand.
GCCGCGCCCAGCCGGCCGATGCCGAGGCCCTCGCGGCCCTCAACCAGCAGGTGGTGCTCTACGCCGAGGCGATCGAGGCCGCCCGGGTGAACAACCGGCAGGGCTTCCAGGTCGGTACCGCCTACCTCTCCGACGGCAGCGACGCCCTGCGGACGGAGACGATGCCGATCATCCAGCGCCTGCTGGAGGCCAACAACGACCGGATCGACGCCGAGATCTCCAACCTCGGCGGTCTCGGCCTGGTGCTGGCGATCCTCGCCCTGGCGGCCCCGGTGACCATGGTGGTCCTGTGGATCCGGCTGGCCCGGCGCTTCCGCCGCTACGTCAACGTACCGTTCGCCGCCGCCACGGTGGCCGCGACCATGGCAGCGGTCACCCTCCTCGCCTCGGTCGGCGCCTCGATGGCCATGGCCCGCGAACTGGCCGACCACGAGGTCGGTGCGCTCAGCCAGGTGTCATCGGCCAAGGGCGCGGCCGCCGATGCCAAGAGCTACGAGTCCTTGCGGCTGATCGAGCAGTCCGCCCGGGACTCCCACGAGGAGTCCTGGGCCGCCTCGGCCGAGGAGGTCGAGTCGCACCTGACCGGTGAGGCGCAGGCCTTGCAGGCACCGTGGCAGGACTACGTGGCAGCCCACCAGGCGATCGTGGAGGCCGACACCGGCGGTGACTGGTCGGCTGCGGTGGAGATCGCCACCACCGGTCAGGACAGTGGGAGCAATGCCCTGTTCGGCCGGTTCATCGACGCGGCGAACGCCCTGGTCGACGAACTGTCGGTACGTGTCGATGCCGAGCTCTCGGCCTCTGCCACCTGGCTCGGGGTGGCCGCCGTGCTCACCGGACTGCTCGGGGTCACCGCAGCCGTACTGGCTGCGGTGGGTGTCAACCAGCGGATGAAGGAGTTCGTGTGAGGACCTCGGTGCTCCATCGTCGTACCGGTCGCAGATCACCGGTCTGGGCTGTGCTGCTGGCCGCACTGGCCCTGCTGTTCACCGCCTGCACCGCCAGCTATGCACCGACCGAACTGCCGCCGACCGCGCCCAGTGAGGAACCCGCGGTGCCCCCGGCCGGTGGCTCGACCTGCCCCGATGCCCTGCGCAGCTACGCCCCCTCCGGTGACCTGCCCACCCCCGGGGAGATGCCGAGCGGGTCGACCATGGCCGAGATCGCCGACCGCGGCCGACTGATCGTCGGGGTCTCCTCCGACACCCGGTTGCTCGGGGCGAGGAACCGGGAGACCGGGCAGATCGAGGGCTTCGACACCGATCTCGCCCGGGACATCGCCGAGGCCATCTTCGACGACCCCGATGCCATCGAGCTACGGGTGATCACGGCCAGCCAGCGGATCCCGCTGCTGGCCGACGGCGAGGTCGACCTGGTCGTCCGCAACTTCACCATCAACTGCGACCGCTGGGAGGAGATCGCGTTCAGCGCCGAGTACTACCGCGCGGGGACGAAGATCCTCGCCGGTCAGTACGCGAACATCTCCGGCCTGGCAGACCTCGCCGACCGGCGCGTCTGCATGCCCAGCGGAACCACCCAGGCCGCCCTGCTCGCAGAACAGGCACCCTCGGCGATCCCGGTCTACGCTGCCAACCACACCCAGTGCCTGCGGCTGTTCCAGACCGACCAGGCCGACGCGATCATCGGCGACGACGCCGTCCTCGCCGGGCTGGCCAGCCAGGATCCGAATGCGGAGGTGATGGACACCGACCCGATCACGCCCGAGCCCTACGGGGTGGGAGTGAATGCCGAGAACGACGACCTGGTCCGGTTCGTCAACGCGGTGCTGGCCGAGCGTGCCGAGGACGGCAGGTGGCAGGACAGCTACGACCGCTGGCTGGCCGAATACCTCGGCCCGGCCTCACCACCCGAGCCCGAGTACGGCAGGTCGGAATGAACCCGCAGGCTCCCGTACCCCCAGGTGCACTCGGCCGCCCGGCCGAGCCCGCCCAGTTGCAGCAGTACCTGAGCGCGATGATCAGCTGGTGTACCGATCGGAAGACCGAGCTCGACGCCCTCGACGAGGCGGTCCTGGCCGAGGACGCGGAGACCCGTACCGCGCTGACCAAGGACATGATGTTGTCCCTGGCGCTGTGGCAGGCGGTCGCGGACCGGCTCGACCTGCTGGAGGCCACCTGGGACTCCGGCAGGGTCGGCCGGGTCGAGCTGGAACGGTTGTCGTCGTTGATCTGGGGCCGTTTGGACGCCACCTTGGACCCGGCGCTGATCGCCGGTGCTGGCCGCGACGACGACCGGGGCACCGGCAACGGCCTGGCCGTCTCCCTGCCCGAGGCCTGCCGACTCTCCGACGCGCTGGCCGCCCAGTTGCGGGCACGGCTGGCCGATGACCCCCAGGTGGACCGCCTGCGCCACCGCCTGCGCGACCTGCGGGCCCAGCTCGAGCGGATCCGGGACCAGATCGCCTGGGAGCCCGCCGAGCTGCAGGCCGCACCCACCCGGGAACTGGCCGCACTGCAGTTGCGCACCGATGACCTGTTCAGCCGTTCCGAGCGTGGCGCGGACATCGGCGGGATGATCGGTCCGGTCGAGATCGAGGCCGCCCGGATGGAGCGTGACCTGATCGTCGGCGGCGCCGAGCGCCGGGCGGGGCGGGCGCTGGTCGAACAGGCAGAGGAGCTGCGCGCCGATCTGCTCGACCGGTCCGCCGCCTTGGCGCAGTTGATCGAGCAGACGGTACGCCGGGTGCAGCCGGCGCCGAAGTACGCACTGCCCGATGTCACCGCCCTCGGCCCGCCGCCGGCAGGCAAACCCGAAGTCACCGCCTACCTGTCCCGGCTGGAGCAGGTGAGCGCGGCGATGCAGGTCGTGCAGCATGCCTACAGCCAGGCACTCGGGGAGCACACCAAACTGCGCAGCGACCTGGCGTCGGTGCAGCGTCGTGCCGCCTCGATCGGGGTGGCCGAGGACCCGACGCTGCTCACCCTGACCGATCTCGCCGAGGAACTGCTGACCTGCAGCCCCTGCCCCCTGCCGCTGACCGGCCGGGTGATCGAGGCCGGTCGCGAGGCTCTCGTGTGGCGTTCCAACCAGAACCCTGTCAGCTCGGATTCAGGAGCCGTGTCATGAAATGCACCCAGCCCGGATGTTCGGGAGACATCGTCGACGGCTACTGCATGATCTGCGGGATGCCCGCAGTGACGACCGGCGGCACCGGTTCGACCGCGCCCGGCGCCACACCGTCACCACTGGACGGTCCGGCGACCCAGCCCTTCGTACCCACCGGGGTCGCCCCTGCCCCACAGCGCGGGCAGTCCGCGAACGCCTGTGCCCGGCCCGGGTGCCCGGGCAGGATCCTGGACGGCTGGTGCGATGTCTGCGGCAGCCCGGCTGCCGCGACCCCGTCCCCGCTGGAATCACCGGTCGGGTCGAGTCGCAGCCAGGGCTCTTCGCGCCTGCAGTCGACCGCCATGGGTTCGGCCCGGATGTCCGGCTCGGGCACCGTCCTCACCCGGCGCAGCGGCGGTTCGCAGCGTCTGCGCGCCTCCAGCCGGATCGGTGCCGGGTTGCTGCGGGTGGATCCGGCGCCGACACAGGATCCGGCCGAGGCGGTGATGGCCAACCCGGTGGTGCCGGAGAACAAGCGCTACTGCCCCAGTTGCGGCAGCCCGGTCGGCCGTTCCCGCGACGGCCGTCCCGGTCGTACCTCGGGGTTCTGTCCGAAGTGTCGCAATCCGTTCTCCTTCGATCCGAAGCTGAAGGCCGGTGACCTGGTCGCCAACCAGTACGAGGTGGCCGGTTGTCTGGCCCATGGCGGCATGGGCTGGATCTATCTGGCGCGGGACAAGAACGTCTCCGACCGCTGGGTGGTGATCAAGGGCCTGTTGAACTCCGGTGACGCCGATGCCCTGGCCGCCGCGATCGCCGAGCAACGGTTCCTGGCCCAGGTCGAGCATCCCTCGATCGTCGAGATCTACAACTTCGTGAACCACGACGGTGCCGGTTACATCGTCATGGAGTACGTCGGCGGGCGCTCGTTGAAGCAGTTGCTGAAGGACCGGATGCGGGAGAACAACGGGGTCTACAACCCGTTGCCGTTGCCGGAGGCGATCGCCTACATCCTGGAGATCCTGCCGGCGATGCAGTACCTGCACGACCTGGGCCTGCTGTACTGCGATTTCAAGCCCGACAACATGATCCAGGTGGGCGACGGCCTGAAGCTGATCGACATGGGAGGCGTCCGGCGGATCGACGACGACGAATCGGCCATCTACGGCACGGTCGGCTACCAGGCCCCCGAGGTGCCGCGGGTCGGGCCCAGCATCGCCTCCGACATCTACACCGTCGGCCGGACGTTGCTGGTGCTGGCTGCGGAGTTCCGCGGCTACCAGACCAGCTGGAAGGACTCGCTGCCCGGTCCGGAGCAGATCCCCCTGCTCGGGCAGCACGACTCCTTCCATCGGTTGCTGCTGAAGGCCTGTGCCCCGACCCCGGCGGACCGCTTCGCCACCGCCGACGAGATGCGTACCCAGTTGTTGGGCCTGCTCCGTGAGGAGGTGGGGCGCTCCACCCCGGGCACTGCGCTGACCTCTGCCCCGTCGGTACTGTTCACCACCCCGCATGTCACCGGCAACACCTTGTCGGACAGGCAGTTGCCGATGCTGCGGGAGGATCCGACCGACCCTCAGTTCGCCTGGCTGGCCAGCATCGACGAAACCGATCCGCGCGAGCGTCTGGCGCTGCTGCGCGCAGCACCGGCCGACAGCCCGGAGGTGCTCCTGGACCGAGCCCGGTGCTGTGTGGACCTCGGTGATTTCGCCGGTGCCGAGCAACAGTGCAGCCTGCTGCTGGACGAGGATCCGTGGGAATGGCGGGCGGTCTGGCTGCAGGGTGTCGTCGCCATGCGGCAGGACAGGTGGGCCGAGGCGCAACAGTGCTTCAACGCCGTCTACGGTCAGGTTCCCGGTGAACTCGCCCCAAAGCTGGCGCTGGGCCTGGCCTGTGAACTGGGTGACCAGCCGCAACTGGCCGAGTCCATGTATCAGATCTGCGCCGCGACCGACGCCTCCTACCTGGTTCCGGCCGCCTTCGGCATCGCCCGACTGCGGGCCCGGGCCGACGACCTGGTCGGCGCTGCGAAGGCTCTGGAGGCGATCCCGCCCACCAGCCGGGCACATGGTGAGGCATCCCAGTTGCGGGCCCGGCACCTGCTGACGATGAGCAATGGGGTGACCGAGCTGCTGGCCGCCGAGGAAGCGGTCGCCGAGACCCAGATGGACCCTACCGACCGGGACAGCTTCATGGCCTCGATCCTGGAGCGGGCGTTGTGGATGGTCCGCAGCAGCGGGCCCGAGAAGGTGACCATCGGTGGCTTCGCCGCCGAGGAGGTCGCCCTGCGCGACGGTCTGGAACAGCGGTACCGGTCCTTGGCCCGGCAGCTCCCTGCCGAGCGGGTCGACTGGGTGGACAAGGCGAATGCGATCAGGAACTGGAGCATGACGTGAGTGAGCCGACCTCGGCATCGCGACTGCAGTGCCCGAGCTGCGGGGCCGAAGTGCAGCCCTACGAGTCGTTCTGCGAGGCCTGCGGGGGTGAACTCGATCCCACCGCCGAACCGCCGGGCGAGTTCGTCGACGACGTACCGGTGCACCTCAGCAGGTCGGTACGGGCGCAGAGTCCGGACCTGGGTTTCGACCAGCAGCGGCGTCCCTGTGCCGAGTGCGGCGCCACCGTGTCCGTCGACGGCTACTGCGAGGTCTGCGGTACGAAGGCGACCCTGCCGCGGGATCATTTCAGCGAATCCCCGGCCGGCTGGCTGGCCGGTACCTCCGATCTCGGACTGCGTCACCAGCGTAACGAGGACGCCATGGCACTGGCCGCCGAGGAGCCTCCGGGTTCGCTGGGTGTGCTGGTGGTCTGCGACGGCGTCTCCACCGCGCCGGACTCCGATGTCGCCTCCCTGGCGGCGGCCCGAGCGGCCCGGGACCTGCTGGTCAGCACCCGGCCGAGCGGGCTGGGGACGGCGGCCTCGGCCAATGCGGCGGCGGTGCAGACCATGGTGGACGCAGCCGCCACCGCCAATGCCGCGGTGGTCGGTTCGTCCACCGTCCCGGTCGATGCCGCCCATGCGCCGTCGTGCACCTTCGTCGCCGCCACGGTGCATGACGGCCTGATCACCTGGGGCAGCCTCGGGGACTCCCGGATCTACTGGATCGCCGACTCCGGTGCGTCGGCGCTGATCACCACCGACGACTCCGTGGCCCAGGCCCGGATCGCCATGGGTGTGGACCGGGCCACCGCCGAGAACGGGCCCGGCGCCCACGCGATCACCAAGTGGCTGGGTGCCGATGCACCGGATCTGTCCCCGCAGACCGGTCAGTTCGCCGCCCCCGGACCGGGGTGGCTGCTGGTCTGCTCCGACGGGTTGTGGAACTACGCGTCCAGTCCGGAGGAGCTGGAACGGGTCTTCGCCGAGGCCGTGCTGGCCGATCCGCCGACCAATCACAACCCGCTGGCACTGTCCCGGCTGCTGGTGGCCTGGGCACGCGACCAGGGCGGGCGCGACAACATCACCGTCGCCCTGGCCCGATTCGGCAACGCACAGTGGCAAGGACCGGTACGGACGACCGGGCAGGCCGAACCCTCACCGCTGGAGTCGGACAGTCCGACCCGCAGCAACCGGCCACCGCACCCGCCGGTCGATAATGTTCCCCCACCAGCGCCCGCGGTTCCCCGGACCGCTCCGGAGCCGGTACCTGCTCGAGCACTGCCAACCGAGGAGACATCGTGACCGAGTTCACCGCAGCCGTCTATCAGAACGAGTTCCTGCCGGCCGGCGGCACCGATGTCCATGCCATCGTCAACCTCAGCTGCACCGGCGCCGGTCAGGCCGGCGCCGGCGGGGGTGCTGCCGGGGAGATCATCGCCGTCGACACCTCGGGTTCGATGGGTTCGGCGAACATGGAGTTGGCCAAGAGGGCCGCTGTCGCCGCAGTGGAGAACATCCACGACGGCACCTGGTTCGCCGTCGTCGCCGGCAACCACCGCGCCTTCCTGGCCTATCCGCGCAACCCCGGCGCGGTGGGCATGGTGCAGATGACCCCGCAGACCCGTTTCGAGGCGATCAACGCGATCGCCACGTTCCGGGCCCAGGGCGGGACCGCCATCGGCTCCTGGCTGAACCTGACCCGGGCGCTGTTCGACTCGGTGCCGAACCTGCCGCAGCGGCATGCGATCATCCTCACCGACGGGGAGAACCACAACGAGACACCGGCTCAGCTGGACGAAGCGATCAATGCCTGTCTCGGATCCTTCCAGGCCGATTGCCGGGGTGTCGGCACCGACTGGAAGGTCAGCGAGGTACGCCGGATCTCCCAGGCCCTGCTCGGCACCGTCGACATCATTCCCCGTCCCGAGGACATGCCCCGGGTGTTCGCCGAACTGGTGCAGCAGTCGATGTCGCGCGGCGTCGCCGATGCGGCGCTGCGGGTGTGGACTCCGCAGGGGGCGCAGGTGTTGTTCTGCCGCCAGGTGCTGCCGCAGGTGGAGGACCTGACCGGACGGGCCAGCCAGGTGAACCCGCTGACCGTCGACTACCCGACGGGTTCGTGGTCCGACGAGTCCCGCGACTACCACGTGGCGGTCCGTCTGGCCGCCCGGGAGCTCGGGCAGGAACAGCTGGCCGCCCGGGTGCAGATCGTGGTCGGTGAACAGACGATGGCCCAGGGGCTGGTGAAGGCCCGCTGGTCCGATGACGACTCGCTGACGGCCCGGATCGACCCGGCCGTCGCCCATTACACCGGGCAGACCGAGTTGGCCGATGCGATCCAGCAGGGACTGGCGGCCAAGGCAGCCGGTCGTACCGACGAGGCGACCACCCGGCTCGGCCGGGCGGTACAGCTGGCTGCGGCCACCGGCAACGAGGAGGCGACCTCGCGTTTGCGGAAGGTGGTCGACATCGACGATCCGGAGACGGGTACCGTTCGTCTCAAGGCGTCGGTCGACAAGGCTGACGAGATGGCGCTGGACACGGCGTCGACCAAGACCACCCGGATCCGAGGCTGATGCCGATGCCCACCTGTCCCGACGGTCACCACAGTTCAGCCGACGACTACTGCGATGTCTGCGGTACGCCGCTGAATGCACCCGCTGCTGCCCCCGCGGCGGCAGCGGAGCCACCGGCCGCTTCGCCGGTGCGTACCTGCCCGCACTGCGGTGCGGAGTCACCGCAGGGTGCGTTGTTCTGCGAGGCCTGTGGTTACGACTTCACCACCGGTACGTTGCCGCGTCCTGCATCGGTGCTCGATCTCGACGCACCAGCCCCGTCGGCCGAGGTGTCGCAGGGGCCTGCGCCCGATCCCTCGCCTGCGGCTCCTCCGCAGCCGGCGGCCCAGGAATCGGCAGCGCAGGACTCGGCACCTCAGCCGGCTTCCGAGTCGGCTCCCGGCCCGCTGGTCCCGCCCGGGCCAGCGACCGATGCCGGGTCGCAGGCCACACCGCCGCGGTCACCGAACGTCTCCCCGGCCGCGCCGGGCCAGCCCTGGGTAGCCGAGCTGTGGATCGACCCGGACTGGTACGCCCTGCAGGAGAGCCCGGATCCGATGCCTTCTCCGGGTCTGCCGCGGCTGGTGACGCTGCGCAACCGGTCGATGCTGATCGGCCGCCCGTCGCGCTCACGCAACATCCATCCTGACCTGGACTGCGATCCCGATGCGGGGATCTCCCGCCGCCACGCACAGCTCACCACCGACGGTTCGCGATGGTGGATCGAGGATCTCGACTCCTCCAACGGGACCTTCGTCGCCGGCATCGCAGAGCCGTTGCCGGAGGAGCCGCTGCGACCGGGGCAACGCCGCGAGATCGGCACCGACGACCGGATCTATCTCGGTGCCTGGACCCGGATCGTGCTCCGTCCGGCACTGCCCGGCGAGACCGGCTGAGGGCTCGTTCCGGTCGGTCGAGCGGTCCGTCGTGACGGACTGAGCTCGTGATCAGGCTGTCTGGATGACTAGGCGCCTGGGCCCGGATCGTCGTCCTTCGGTTGAGACCGACCGAGGGCTCGTTCCGGTCGGTCGAGCGGTCGCCGTGAGGGCGCGAGTTCTCGATGAGGCACCGGGTCGCCCGGCGGGCACCCCACTGCCGGTGGTCGCCTCAGTCGGTCGGTGACTCGGCGCGTCGTATCCCGCGCCGCCGCGGCCGCCCAGCAGGCTCGGGCTTTTCCTCGACGACCTCCCGCGGACTCAGGTCCGGGGCCAGGGCGACCCGTTCGTCGAAGACGAAGCACTCACCATTCCAGTGCGCTCCCCCGACATGCTCGAAGTAGCCGAGAATGCCGCCCTCGAGCTGGTGGGCGTCGATGCCCTGGTCCCGCAGGTGGATCGCGGCCTTTTCACAGCGGATACCCCCGGTGCAGAAGCTGACGACCGTCTTGTCCGCCAGGTCCCCTCGATGTGCCTGCAGCGCCTGCGGGAACTGGGTGAACTTCTCGATCCGCCAGTCCACGGCATTGTCGAAGCTTCCGTGGTCGACCTCGAAGTCGTTGCGGGTGTCCAGCAGCACGACCTCGCGGCCGTCGTCGTCATGGCCCTGGTCGAGCCAGCGACGCAGGGTCTGCGGGGCCACCGCCGGCGCCCTTCCCTCCGCCGGGCGGATGGTCGGGTGGTTCATCCGGATGATCTCGTTCTTGATCTTCACCAGCATCCTGCCGAACGGCTGGGCCTCGTTCCAGCTCTCCTTCGGGGTGAGTGCTGCGAAGCGCGGATCGGTACGCAGGTCGTCGACGTAGCCGCGGACCGCCCCGGGTTCACCGGCCAGGAACAGGTTGATGCCCTCGCCGGCGAGGATGATGGTGCCCTTCAGCTGTGCCCGTACCGCCCGTTCGAGCAGCACCGACCGCAACCGCTCGAGATCGTCGAGCGGGGTGAACAGGTAGGCGGAGATGTTCAGGACGTCGGACACGGCGCACAGCCTAAACGCTGGGCCCGGGCTCTCGTCGCCATCACTCGCCGGGCCCGCATCCGCCCAGGCCTCCACCGCGACCTCGCCCTCCCCAACCCTCGCCCTCTTCGCCCGCTGCCTCCCCCGACGCCTCCGCCTCGACCCGGCACCGAGACACCCGCCGCCCGGTTTTTTCAGCGGTTATGGCCCCCTGATGGCCGATCAGGGGGCCGTTGTCGCTGACGGATTCGTTGCGGCAGCCGCGCGCAGCCCGAACCGACCGCACGGACCCGGCTGGTACGGGAGACGCGGACAGCACCGGCAGGCCGAAGTCGCCGCGGCGGCTGGCCACCACCAGCCAGCCCAGCGCGTACCAGCGCATGATCATCGGCCGACACGGTTGCGCCGTGTGCGAACACCACGGGCCCGGAGCCCTGCACTGTGCAAGGGTGGACACCGAGGACGCTCTTCAGGAGGAACACGTGGAAGTCAAGATCGGAATGCGCCAGGTGGCGCGCGAACTCACCGTCGAGACCGAGGATTCGGCCGACTCGATCCAGCAGGCCTACCAGAAGGCGCTCAAGTCCGGCGAGGCTTTCGAGATCACCGACACCAAGGGTTCGAAGGTGATCGTGCGCGCCGAGCTCGTGGCCTACCTCGACCTGGGCAAGGAGAACCCACGGCGGGTGGGCTTCGGCGCTCTCTGAGCGCATCACGCCATCGAACAGTGAAGGGCTCCCCGGGATCGTCCCGGGGAGCCCTTCACCTGTCGGACCCGGCACCCGCATGGAAACCGGCATCCACGAGCCCACCGGGGTGCACCCGCGTGGACCCCGAATCGATCTATTTCGAGGCCGATCGCAGATCGCCCGGGGTACGGACGGGGAATAGTTCGTCCGACTTGCTCGTTGGACCCAGTGCTGGTGCGGAACGTGTCCCCGGGCCTCACCTATTGCCTTCGCGGAATACCGTTCGGCTGGAACCGCGTCGCGCCACTCGCCGAGAGGCGACGCTCGCACCAGTTCGGCTTGGCCCCGGCGACCTCGAGTCGCCGGGGCTTTGGTCTGTCACGACGCAGTCCTTGGCCGCTGCTCGTCTCATAGGCCCAGTCCTGACGCACCTGGCTTGACCAGTCTGGCTTCGCTGCCCGTCTCGCAGACTCCTGCACTGCCCGGAGGCCACCGTCGGCACAGTCGCAAGGGCGACCCGCCTCTCGGTGTGGATGTGGAGCCGATCGGACACCGCTGGTGTGGCTCCAGTCAGCCGATCTGCGGAGTTTCGGGGTCGATCTGGGTTCTGGGGCCACTGCAGCGGTGTTGGGGAGTCCCATGCTCCGGCGTCGGGGTTGCGGGTCGGGTGAGAGTCTCGGTGCGCGTTGGTGAACGGATTGGTTCCGCGGCTTGAGCTCGGGACACCGCTGGCGTGGCTCCAGTTGGCCGAATTGAGAGTTTCTGAGGCGGATTCGGGTTCTGGAGCCACTGCAGCGGTGTCAGGGTGCGGCAGACCCGGAGGACTCGCGACCCCCAGGGCCTCAAGACGACTCCAGACCTCAAGGGCACCAAGTCTCAAACGACTCAAGGGCCCCAAGTCTCAAGACGACTCAAGGGCTCCCAGACTCAAGACGACTCAAGCACTCCAAGGCAGCAGGACTCCAAGGCCCAAGGCTCAGGCGTTGTGCTGGTCTCGCCAGGCCACCCATTCGGCGAGCCCGTCGAGGTCATGATCCGGGCCGCCGACACCGACGGTGAACAGTCGGGCACCGGCGCCGTGCAGGGCATCGGCCGTGTCGTCGGGCAGGCCGATCGGGTGGCCGTCGCGGCCGCGGCCGTTGACGCCGACCGACACCTCGATCTCGGCGAGATCGCGCCCGACGGCGGCACAGGGTCCGCCAGACCGACCGGAGGCTAGGCCGTACCCCCGGCGACCAGCAGACCGCCGTCCACGTCGAGCACCTGACCGGTCACCCAGGCCGCATCGTCGGAGGCCAGGAAGGCCACCGGGCCGGCGATGTCGGCCGGCTCCCCCAGCCGCTTCAGCGGATAGGCCGCCGACACCTGCTCCTCCCTGCCCTCGTACAGCTTCTTCGCGAAGTCGGTCTTGACCACGGCCGGCGCCACCGCGTTCACCCGCACGTTGGGCCCCAGTTCGACCGCCAGGGTCCTGGTCAGGTGATCGATCGCCGCCTTGGAGATGCCGTACATACCGATCCCCGGGCTGGGCACACTGGAACTGACCGAGGAGATGTTCACGATCGCACCGTGCTCGGCGAACCCGAGCCGGGCATCGGCCACCACCTGCTGGCTCCAGGCCAAGGTGCCCAACAGGTTGATCTCGAGGATCTTCGCCGCCGCGACCGGGTCCAGTTCGGCCACCGGACCGAACACCGGGTTGCTTCCTGCGTTGTTGACCAGCACGTCGAGCCGTCCGAAACGCTCGGCGATCGCGTCGAGGACCGCTGCTCGGTGAGCCGGGTCCTGGCTCTTGCCGGCCACCGTCAGTACCGCCTCGGGGGAGAATTCCCGGGCGGCGGCGGCCAGACTGTCCTCACTGCGGCCGGTGATGCAGACCCGCGCCCCCTCCGCGGCCAGCCGGGAGGCAATCCCCAGGCCGATTCCCCTGCTGCCACCGGTGACCAGTGCGACCCTGCCGTCGAAACGCTGCATTGCGTACTCCTCTGCTTGAACTCGAAAGGCAGCTTAGCGTTCGTTCAGTGGCGGCCGACGGCAGGCCCGACATCGGGTGATCCGACCCTGACCGGGTACGTGGGGTAGAATGGCCGCCGACGGCCCGAACAGCCGTACCCTCCTGCGCACCGCGTTCGCCCGCGACGACAGCTTGTGGCGATGCAGGTGACCGCCCTGACGGGGCCGGTCCGGCGTTGTGCCGGGAGGCGTATCCCAGGATCGCCGCTGTGCGATCCAGAGCACTGAGGCACACATCCTGAACACCGAGAACACAGACAATTCCATCGCGGTTTCCGCCCCGGACGACACCCTCGAGACGCTCGGTACCACCGAGCCCGTCGAGGCACCGGTGGCCGATGCCGCCGTCGCGGTCGAGCCGACCGGTGAGACCGTCACCGTGACCACCGATGAGGCCAAGGCGATCAGCTTCGCCGACCTCGGCGTCCACCCCGACATCGTGGCCGCCCTGGAACAGGTGGGCATCAGTTCACCGTTCCCGATCCAGCAGATGTCGATCCCGATCGCCACCGCCGGCACCGACATGATCGGCCAGGCCCGGACCGGTACGGGTAAGACGCTCGCCTTCGGCATCAGCCTGTTGCAGCGGATCGGCCTCGGTGCCGACGCCCCGACAGACAAGGCCGCCGGCAAGCCGCAGGCACTGGTCATCTGCCCCACCCGCGAGCTGGCCAGCCAGGTCGCCAAGGATCTGCAGACCGCCTCCACCATCCGCAAGGCACGGATCCTCACCGTCTACGGCGGTGTCGGGTACGAGCCGCAGCTGGATGCGTTGAAGTCGGGTGTGGACGTCGTCGTGGGTACGCCCGGACGGCTGCTCGACCTGGCCAACCAGCGCGCCCTCGACCTCAGCCACGTGAAGGTGGCCGTCCTCGACGAGGCCGACGAGATGCTCGACCTGGGCTTCCTGCCCGATGTGGAGAAGCTGCTGGCGAAGACCCCGACACTGCGGCAGACACTGCTGTTCTCGGCCACCATGCCGAGCCAGATCGTCACCTTGGCCCGCCGTCATCTGCGCCAGCCGATGAACATCCGGGCAGAAAGCGCGAGCGAGAACCAGACCATCCCGGCCACCTCCCAGTTCGTCTACCAGGCACACGACCTGGACAAGCCGGAGGTGGTGGCCCGGATCCTGCAGGCCAAGGACCGCGACCGGGCGATCATCTTCTGCCGCACCAAGCGGGCCGCCCAGCGGCTCACCGACGATCTGGACGAGCGTGGCTTCTCGGTCGCCCCGATCCATGGTGACTTGACCCAGGTCGCCCGGGAGAAGGCGTTGAAGAAGTTCCGCGAGGGTTCGGTCGACGTGATGGTGGCCACCGATGTGGCCGCCCGTGGCATCGACGTCACCGGGGTCACCCACGTGATCAACTACGAATGCCCCGATGACGACAAGACCTATGTCCACCGGATCGGCCGTACCGGACGTGCGGGCAAGTCCGGGGTGGCGGTCACCTTCGTCGACTGGCCCGATGTCGCCCGGTGGAAGATGATCAACAAGACCCTGGGTCTGCCCTACGACACCCCGGTCGAGACCTACTCCACCTCGGCGCATCTGTTCAGCGACCTAAAGATCCCCGAGGGGACCAAGGGTCGGTTGAAGCCGGCCAAGCCGGTGGAGCGCAAGCCCCGCGAGGAGGGCCGCGAACGGCCCCGTTCGGAGCGCCCGCGTCGCGATCGCAACCGCCGCCGGACCCACAACGGGGAGCCGGTCGCCGAGGATTCGGCCAAGTCGACCGACACCGCGCCGAAGACGGACCAGCGCCACTCCGACGGGGACGCCGCGAAGACCGGCGAGGCACCGAGCCGCCGTCGGCGTCGTCGTCGGCGCGGTGGTCGCGGTGGCGACGGTGGCGAACAGTCCGCACCGACCCAGGCGAACAGCAACGCCTGACCGATCACCGGCTGCCCACCCGGGCAGCTGATCGAACTCGACAGCCCGGTCCTCGACCGGGCTGTCGTCGTCTCCGGGCGGGTGATCGCTGCGAGCGGAAGTCGATCAGTAGAACCAGGTCTCGGTGCGGTGCCGCGGACGGTCCCGGTAGCGCTGGTCAGCTCCTCTGTTCCACAACAGGTAGTCGAGATCGGCAGCGGTGGCACGTCCGCCGAGCCGATCGACCATCAGCTCGCAGGCATGGATCGCCACCGCCCGCAGCTCCACCTCGGCGCGTGACCCGGCGGGGAGCAGCTGCCCCGACGCGATCTGCTCGGTGAGCTCGGCGTCGTACTCCAGCACCCCATCGGTGTGCAGGACATGGGGTACGAGGTTGTCGGCGAAGATCGTCAACCGATCAAGATCATCGAAATGCCCCAGTTCGTGGTCGGGCAGTGCGAGCGCAAGATCGACCGCGGTCAGCTGGGCCCGCTTGAAGAAGCTCACGCGCCGGCCGTCGACGGTGGCGACGTCGTCGAACATCGGCATCTGTACCAGCACCTGCACCAGTCGGCCCGCCTGCCCATCGGCGGCCCGTACCAGCAGTTCCGGATCGCCGGAGAAGTCACTGACCAGCAAGCTGCCGAGCTGATTCAGCGCCGTGCCGAACAGTTGCATCAGGTCGGCCACCTGCGGGTTGCCTGACTGGCCGAAGATCGCACCCACCCGATCGACCTCCACTCCCGCCAGCTCCGCCGCGGTCGGTGGATTCTGCACGAACCAGTCCCGCAGGGACTCGGCGACGGTGAGATAGCCCGAGCGACCGGGCCGTTTGCGGAATCGGGGGAACCACCCGGACCCGAAGTTGACCGCATCCAGGCAGAGCACCGCCAAGACGGTGCTCGAGGGATCGCCGCGGTAATGGTGTTCGGCATCGAAGACCGGGACCGCCTCGGCCCCCAGCTCGAGGCGATCGGTGTAGTCGGCGAGGGCTTCGGGGTCGATCCGCACATGACGGGCCCGCTGTGCCGCAGCAGCGCATTCGTCACCGACGCGCGCCAACAGGTCCGGGCCGGGTTCGCTGGGGGTGGGCACGCTCCAAGGCTGCCACGGGAGCGGACCCACGGTGCAGTCAGGCTCGTCTTCTCCTGGACCGGCTGGGACCGATCCGCCCCGGGGCCTGCCGTTGATCTGCGCGGAGTTGTAGCGTGCTGTCCCATGGATGACATCGTGGTCACTTCCGAGGAACTCTCGATCGACGCCGGGCCGACCGATCCTCCGCTGCTGGAGGAGACGATCGGCGACAACCTCGCCCGTACCATCGCCCGATCCGCAGACCGTGACGCGCTGGTCGAGTCCTTCACCGGCCGGCGCTGGACCTGGGCGGAGTTCGGTGCGGAGGTCGACCGTACCGCCCGGGCTCTGTTGGCACTCGGTATCGGCACCGGTGACCGGGTCGGGATCTGGTCGCCGAATCGTGCCGAATGGGTGCTGGTGCAGTATGCGACCGCCAGGATCGGCGTCGTGCTGGTGAACATCAACCCTGCGTACCGGACCCACGAACTGTCCTATGCGCTCAACCAGTCCGGCTGTGTCGCCGTGATCGCCTCCGACGCGTTCCGGACCAGCGACTATCCGGCCATGATCGAATCGGTACGCGGTGAACTGCCGGATCTTCGGCATGTGGTGATCATGGAGCCCGTGTCCTGGTCGGCCTTCCTCGCCGGTGCCGACGCCGTCGACCCGGCGAGGTACAACGGATCGGCGAAGGGCTGTCACCGAACGACCCGATCAACATCCAGTACACCTCCGGCACCACCGGTTACCCCAAGGGCGCCACGCTCAGCCACCGGAACATCTTGAACAACGGGTTCTTCGTCACCGACCGGATCGGTATCACCGAGAACGACAAGATCGTCATCGCTCCCCCGTTCTACCACTGCTTCGGCATGGTGATGGCGAATCTGGGCTGCACCTCCCACGGCGCGACCATGATCATTCCTGCTCCCGCCTTCGACCCTGCCGCGAGCTTGCAGTCGGTGCAGGACGAACGCGCGACCGCCCTGTACGGAGTGCCGACGATGTTCATCGCCGAGCTCGGTCTGGAGAACTTCGCCGAGTACGACCTGGCCAGCCTGCGCACCGGGATCATGGCCGGCTCCCCGTGTCCGGTCGAGGTGATGCGGCAGGTGATGGACCGGATGCACATGTCTGAGGTGTCGATCGCCTACGGGATGACCGAGACCTCCCCGGTCAGCACCCAGACCCTGCGCGACGACGATGTCGAGCGGCGTACCGCCACGGTCGGCCGGGTGCACCCGCATGTGCAGATCAAAGTGGTGGATCCGGTGACCGGGCAGGTGCTTCCACGCGGTCAGGTCGGTGAGTTCTGCACCCGCGGGTACTCGGTGATGCTCGGTTACTGGCAGGACCCGGAGAAGACCGCCGAAGCCGTCGACGCCGAGGGCTGGATGCACACCGGGGACCTGGCGGTGATGCGACCGGACGGGTACGTGACGATCAACGGGCGGATCAAGGACCTGGTGATCCGTGGCGGGGAGAACATCTATCCCCGCGAGATCGAGGAGTTCCTCTACGCCCATCCGAAGATCGCCGATGTGCAGGTCGTCGGCGTCCCGGACGAGAAGTACGGCGAGGAGCTGTGCGCCTTCGTCCGGCTGCGCAGTGGCGAGAGCTCGCTGAGTGCCGAGGAAGTTGCGCAGTTCTGCGCCGGCAAGCTGGCCCGGTTCAAGATCCCGCGCTACGTCCTGCTTGCCGAGGAGTTCCCGATGACGGTCACCGGCAAGATCCGGAAGGTCGAGATGCGGGCTGACGCCGCCCGGGAACTCGGTCTGGGCTGAGGACGAGTTCGCGGGCTGCGGTCCCGGGCGAGACCGGCCGCTGGCGGCATCGGCCGGTGTGATCACGGTCGCGCTGCAGTCGACGCACTCTTGGCCCGAGCTTTCGCCTGGCCTGACTTTCGCCGCCCTGCATCGCTTCTCTGCGCCATCTTCCCTCGGTGTCCGCACCTTTTCGCACGCTTTCGGACAACCGGTTGACCAATTGTCTGGCGGGTTCTTATGCTCAGGACACGGGCGGTGGCGAACCGGCCCGCATCCTCACGACGAAGTGGACCCTGCATGACACCCGATCCCTGCACCGACGCACGATCACAGCACCCACCCGCCGCCTGGTCCGGCGATCATGCCGATCATGCCGGCGGTACTCAGGCAGCCGATTCACCCCACACCGACCGCGGCCCCGCCCCGCCTGTGCTGCGTCGAACCCACTGACCCGCGCGGCAGGATCGACGCTCTCATCCGTCGCCCCACGCAGCCACCAACCGTGGCGATCCCGAATCAAGGAGATGATCATGACCGAGAACACCACCACCGACAGCAAGTCCCTGACCCCCCTGTACGGCAAGCAGGTCGAGCTCGACCCGAGCATCAGCGTCGCGGTCGCCGGAGCCGCAGGCAAGATGGGCACCCGCGTCTCGAACAACCTCAACCTGACCGATGCCCCGGTCTACTACGTCGAGGCCTCCGAGCCCGGCCGGGAACGGCTGGCCGACCTCGGACGCGAGGTGACCGACCTCGACGAAGCCGCCCGGAATGCCGATGTGGTGATCCTGGCCGTACCCGATGTGGTGCTGGGCAAGGTCTCGGCGCAGGTCGTACCGCTGATGAAGGACGGCTCGCTCCTGCTCACCCTCGACCCGGCAGCCGCCTATGCCGGCCTGCTGACCGAACGTACCGGCGTCCACCAGGCCTGTGCACACCCCGCACATCCGTCGATCTTTCTCGAGCGCACCACCCCCGAGGAATGGGCCGACACCTTCGGCGGGATCGCCGCCCCGCAGGAGGTGGTGGCCGCCTACGAGGGAGGCGACGAGTCCGTGCGCGAACGCGCCACCAAGGTGATCCGGGCGATCTATGCGCCCGTGATCGATGTCCACTGGGTCACCGTGAAGCAACTCGCGCAACTGGAACCGACCCTGGTCGAGACCACCGGCTGCATGATCGGGCAGTTCCTGAAGGACTCGATGGATCACGCGATCAACGAGGTGGGGATCCCGGAGAAGGCCGTCCAGGCGCTGTTCTACGGTCACATCTTCATCGCCTTGACCAATGCGCTGCGGGGCTCGAACCCATTCTCCGACGCCTGCCTCAGGGCGATGGACTTCGGCCGCGAGCACATCATCAGCCCGGACTGGAAGTCGGTCTGGGACGACGCGGAGCTGGACGTCGTCCTGGCCAAGATGCTGGACCTGGACAAGATCGAGCGCTGACCGCCCCTCCCGCTCGACCCTCCTCCACCACCGGTCCGCCGAACGCCGACCGGCTGCTGCCTCATGCCCGAAACCTGCCCCGGAAGCGCCATGACCACCTCACCATCCTTCGCCCCTGCGGCGAAGTCCACCATCCGCAAGATCTCCATCCGCTTGGTCCCCTTCGTCGCCCTGATGTTCTTCATCAACTATCTCGACCGCACCGCGATCGGGTTCGCCGCCCCGAACGGCATGAACGACGACCTCGCCCTGAGCGCCGCCCAGTACGGGTTCGCCTCCGGGGTCTTCTTCATCGGATACATCCTGTTGGAGGTCCCTTCCAACCTGGCCCTGCACCGCTTCGGCGCTCGCATCTGGTTGGCCAGGATCATGATCACCTGGGGGATCGTCGCCGTCCTGTTCACCTGGGTGCAGAACTTCCCGCAGTTGGTCGTGCTCCGGTTCCTGCTCGGCGTCGCCGAAGCCGGCTTCTTCCCCGGCGCGATCCTCTTCCTCAGCATGTGGGTGCCCGCCGCCTACCGTGGCCGGATCCTGATGCTGTTCTATCTCGCGCAGCCACTGACCACCGTCATCGGCGCACCGCTGGCCGGTCTGCTGATCCAACAGCACGGCCTCTTCTTCGGCCTGGAGGGCTGGCGGTTCATGTTCTTCGGGGTCGGCCTGCCCGCGATCATCGTCGGCATCCTGGCCCTGGTCTACCTGAAGGACAAGCCGGCCGATGCGAAATGGCTGAACGAGGAGGAGAAGCAGTGGCTGACCGGGGCGCTGCAGGCCGAGGAAGCGGCCAAGAGCCAGGGCACAGGACACGTACCTGCGCGTTTCGCCTTCCGCAGCGGCCGGGTCTGGGTGCTGTCGTTGATCTACTTCGGCTTCATCTACGGCCTCTACGCATTGGCGTTCTTCCTGCCGACGATCATCGAGGGATTCCAGTCCCAGACCGGACAGACCTTCGGCGTGGTGGAGAAGGGATTGATCACTGCGATCCCCTACCTGCCGGCAGCCGTCGTGATGTACCTGTGGTCACGAGATGCCGGACGACGCGGTCTGCGTACCTGGCACATCGCCGTCCCGGCCGCAGTCGGTGGGGTCTCGATCCCGCTGGCCCTGTTCGCCGGCTCACCGGCATTGACGATCACCGTGATCACGATCACCGCCTGTGCGATCTTCGCCGCCCTGCCGAACTTCTGGACCTTGCCGACCAAGTTCCTCACCGGCGCCGCCGCAGCCGCCGGTGTGGCGTTGATCAACACCGTCGGCAACCTCGGCGGCTTCAGCGCCCCGTACCTCACCGGTGCGCTCTTCGACCTGACCGGCGGCTACCGGGTGCCGATGTTCGTCGTCGGCTTCTTCATGCTGTTGTCGGCGGTGTTGATGGTGCTGCTCGCCCGTACCGAACGGGATTCGGTACCCGACACGGCCGAAGCCGACAGCCCCCGATGATCATCGACTGACCGGTTCCCTGCGCGCCGATCACCGGCGACGGATCGCCCGGCCCCACGCACTCGGATCGAAGGGCGCGGGGCCGGGCTGCATCGATATGGGCGAGGTCGCGTTCAGCCCTCGCTGACCTCACTGCGATCGGCCGACCAGAGCGTGTGGAAGCTTCCCTCGTCGTCGATCCTTCGGTAGGTGTGCGCGCCGAAGAAGTCACGCTGTAGCTGGGTCAGCGCAGCGGGCAACCGCGGTGAGCGCAGCGCGTCGTAGTAGGCCAGGGAGGTGGACAGGGCCGGGGTGGGTACGCCGGAGTAGACCGCCGTCGCGACCACGCGGCGCCAGCCCTGTTGTGCCTTGGTCAATGCCTCGCTGAAGACCGGTGCCTCCAACAGGGTGATCAGGTCGGGATGCTCGACATAGGCCGCGGTGATCTGGTCCAGGAAGCCGGCCCGGATGATGCACCCGGCACGCCAGATCCGGGCGATCTCACCGAGGTTGATGTCCCAGCCGTACTTCTTCGCCCCGGCGACGATCTCGTCGAATCCCTGGGCATAGGCGATGATCTTGGCCGCATAGAGCGAGTCCCGAACCTCGTTGATGAACACATGCGGGTCCTCGATCCATACCGATCGTTCGGGTCCGGGCAGTTTCTGTCCCACCGCCCGGCGTTCGGGATCCGACGACAGCGAACGGGCGAACACCGCTTCGGCGATGCCGGAGACCGGTACGCCCAGGTCGAGCGCGTTCTGCACCGTCCAACTCCCGGTGCCCTTGGCGCCGGCGGCATCGAGCACCTTGTCGATCAGCGGTTCGTCGCCACCGCGCGGATCGGTCTGCCTCAACACCTCGGCGGTGATCTCGATCAGGTAGGAGTTCAGGTCACCGGTGTTCCACTCGGCGAAGACCTCGGCGATCTTGGCCGGCTCGTACCCCAGCACCCGGCGGAGCAGATCGTAGGCCTCGCCGATCAGCTGCATGTCGGCGTACTCGATGCCGTTGTGCACCATCTTCACGAAGTGACCGGCCCCATCGGTGCCGACATGGGTGACACAGGGACTGTCGTCCTCACCGGCGCGGGCGGCGATGGTCTCCAGGATCGGCCCCAGTGTCCGGTAACCCTCGGCACTGCCACCGGGCATCAGTGAGGGTCCCTTGAGAGCTCCCTCCTCGCCACCGGAGATGCCGCAACCGACGAATACGAAGCCCTTCTCCCGCAACTCGGCCTCGCGCCGGATGGTGTCGTGGAAGTCGGCATTGCCGCCGTCGACGATGATGTCACCGGGTTCGAAGACCTCGGTCAGTTCGTTGATCACCGCATCGGTCGGTGCGCCGGCCTTGACCATGATCACCGCGGTTCGGGGCCTGGCCAGCGAGGCGGCGAAATCGGCCATGGTCTCGGCCACCACGAACCCGGCCTCGGGATGTTCCTCGGCGACCCGGTGGGCCTTCGCGGTGGTCCGGTTGTGGATGGCCACGGTGTTGCCCTCGCGGGAGGCCAGGTTCCGGGCCAGGTTCGACCCCATCACGGCCATCCCGGTGACACCGATGTTGGCGACTCCCGAGCCCGGCGTTGGCTGCTCCGACATAGTTTCCCTCTCGACACAGACGTGGAACTCGACCCTACTTCGTCTGCCCGGCACACCGCAGGGCCGACCGGTCTCCGACCATCGCGCGGGTGGCTGCGCCAGGGCTACGTCCCACTCGGCGCCACCAGCTCAGCGCCGTGGTCCGACCGCACCGTGGAGCCGGTCCCTCGACACCTCGGCCACGATCTCGGCGACGGTACGGACCGGGCCGCGCTGCATCCGATCGGGACGGGACAGCAGGCTGATCACCCGTCCGGTGCGCACACCCCGCAACGGCAGCAACACCAGACCCGGGGTCGGTCTGGTGGAGAAGCGCGGCAGCAGCCCGATCCCCTGCCCGGCCACCACCAGCGATTCGACCAGTCGGTTGTCCCGCAGCCGCTGCACCACCTCGAAGGGCGCGCCGGCTCGACGCTCGATGGCGGTGCGCAGGTCGTCGAACGGGTAGCCGTGGGGCACGCCGATCCACCGTTCCCCGCGAAGATCGACCGGGCTGACCTGAGTGGCGCCGGCCAATCGGTGGTTCTCGGCGACGGCGATGTCCAGGGGTTCGCGGAACAGATCGGTCTGCACCAAGCCGGACCAGCTCGGGTCGGGATCACCCATCCGATGCCCGATCACCAGATCATGATCACGGGCCAGCTCGGCGTACCCCGCCTCGTCCACGTCGTGATCAGTGATCTCCAGTCGTACCCCGGAGTCGCCCAACCGCTGGAGTGCGCTCGGGACGACCACCACCCCGGCGCTGGGCAGCACTGCCAGCCGGACGGTTCCGCCGACGACCTGGCGGTACTGCGACCAGACACGTTCGGCCCGTGCGAGTTCGGTGGCCACATCGGCTCCGAGGCCGGCCAGCAGCTGCCCGGCCTCGGTGAGCCGGATCCCTCGGCCGTGACGTCGGACCAGCTTCTCCCCAAGTTCGGATTCGGCGGCTCGCAGTTGCTGGGAGATCGCCGACGGGGAGACGAACAGCGCGTCGGCGGTGGCGCCCACCGAACCGTGATCGGCGAGTTCGCGCAGCAGCAACAGATGCCGGGTCTCCATGGCCCTCCTGACTTTGTTAAGCAGAGCTTCACTGTACTGAAGATGTTTTCACTTGTGCTCATGCCACGGGTGGGTCTTGACTGCCGCTGTGAGCAACCTCCACCGTCTGCTCGGTGTCGGCGTCGCCGTGCTGTGGGGCATCAACTTCCTTGCCCTGCACGCCTCCTTGCAGCAGTTCCCGCCTTTTCTGCTGGTGGCCATCCGGTTCGCCGTACTGGCCATTCCGACGATCCTGTTCATCCCTTTCCCGCAGGCACGGCTCCGTTGGCTGATCGGGTACGGCATCGGCTTCGGCACCTTGCAGTTCGCCTTCCTCTTCCTGGCCATGGACACCGGGATGCCGACCGGTCTGGCCTCGCTGATCCTGCAGTCCTCGGCGCCGTTCACCGTGCTCCTGGGGGCCACCTGGCTGAAGGAGAAGCTCAACCGCAATCAGGTGATCGGCATCTGCACCGCGGTCGGCGGGCTGGCTCTGGTCGGTACGCAACAAGCCGGTACGGCAGCCATGATCCCGTTCCTGCTGACCCTGTGCGCGGGGCTCGGCTGGGCCTTCGGCAATCTCTGCAGCCGGCAGGCTCATCCGCCGAACCCTGTGCACCTGACCCTGTGGATCTCGGTCGTACCGCCGCTGCCGATGCTGGCCCTGTCCTTGCTGCTGGAGGGCCCGGGCAGGATCGCCGACAGTTTCACCACCCTGGCCACACCGGTCGGCATCTGGGCCCTGATCGGACTGGCCTACACCGTCGTCCTCGGCACGGTCGTCGGTACGGGGGCCTGGACCTGGCTGATGAGCCGATATCCGGCCAGCCGGGTGGCGCCCTTCTCGATGCTGGTGCCGGTCGTCGGTCTCAGCAGCGCCTGGCTGGTGCTCGGCGAGACCGTCAACTGGATCGAACTCCTGGGTGGCGCGGTGATCGTCGCCGGTGTCCTGTTCGGCTCCCGGGCCGGCCGGGGACCTACCTCGGCCGAGCGACCGGCGGTCGCGCCACCAATCTCTTCGGGACCTGTGGCGACCTGAATCGCGGTTCTGGTCACCATAACTTCCGACAATTTGCGGGTGGAGGTCAGGACAGCAGGCGCTCGTACATCGCGGGGTCGGTGGTGAAACAGCCGAGTTCGTGATCGAGCTTGCCTGCACCGTGGTAGTCGCTGGAGCCGGTGGCGATGATCTGCAGTTCCTCGGTCAGCGCCCGGAGTTCCCGCCGGGTCTGCAGGTCATGATCGTGGTGGTCGACCTCCAGGCCGTCCAGTCGGTGTTCTGCCACCAGCGCCGCCAGGACCTCCGGCGGCAGCACTTCACGACTCGACCGCGACCAGGGATGGGCGATCACCGCCTTGCCCCCGGCAGCGTGAACCAGGTCGATCGCGGCCGGCAGTTCGGTGGTGTAGCGCTCCACATGGGCCGGTCCGCCGTCATGCAGCCAGCGGTCGAAGGCCTCGGTCCGGTCGCCCACCAGACCGGCCTCGACCAGGGCATCGGCGATGTGCGGCCGACCGATCGAGGAGGCATCACCGGCTTGTGCCTCCACCTGCTCCCGGCTGATCTGCATCCCCAGACCCGACAACCGTTCGAGCACCGGCCCCACCCGGTCCTCGCGACCGACTCGGATGCGCTGGAGTTCGGCATTCAGCGCCGGATCCTCGGTGTCCATCCCGTAGGCCAACAGGTGCACCGATGCGCCGTGCAGGTGGGTCGACATCTCCATCCCCGGCAGCAGGGTGATGCCGCTACGTTTGGCAGCAGCCGCCGCCTCCGCCAGGCCGTCGAAGGAGTCGTGATCGGTGAGTGCGATCACCGCCAGGCCGGCATCGACGGCCTTGTCCATCAGTTCGCTCGGGCTGTCGGTCCCGTCACTGACCGAGGAATGGGTGTGCAGATCGATCCGCCGACGATCCACCCGCCGGGAATCACCCGCGTCCCTGCCGCCCCCAGCAGTACCTACCCCACTCATGACCTGCCCTCCGTCTACTCGCTGCGGGCCAGTGACCGCACCACCCGCAACCCGACCGACAGGCAGGCCAGCTCGGCCGGCCCGTCGCAGATCGCCGCGATCGTGGAGATGTCCTCGACCAGGTCGTCTCCCTGCGCAGCGACCCACTGCTCGACGGCCTTACGCGGATCGTCGTGGTCACCACAACGCAGCGCGGCCATCGTCAGCCGGGCGTGCAACTGATGCAGATCGTCGCGCAGCGCGCCGCGGGCCAGGGTCGACCAACGATCGTCGCGAGGCAGCTCGTCGATCCGGGATCCGAGCAGATCCAGCTGCAACCGCTGTCCCAGCGCGAAGTAGGCCGCGGCCACCTCGGTCGCCGAGCGTTCCGACTGCTGGGCGACCTGGGCGATACCGAGTGCGTGGTAGACCAGCTCGGCCCGGGCCACTGCCGCGGCGAGTTCGTCGGGAAGGCCGTCGGCGATCAACCCCTGCAGCCGGTTGCGGTAGTGCGCTGCCTCGCGGCCGGTGAGCAGCTCGGGCAGTTCCTCGGCGATCGCCTTCACGTCACGGCCGTAGCGATCGATGGTCTCGGCGATGTCGATCGGAGTCCGCAGGTTGTTCAGGATCCACCGGGTGCCGCGTTCGACCAGCACCCGCAGCCCGGTCCGGGCCCGTCCCTGCAACTGCGCCGGAACCTTGTTGTCCAGGTGCCGCAGACGGGTCTCGTGCAGACCGACGTCGAAGATCGACCGCGCGGCCAGCTGTGCCCGGACAACATCGGAGGCCTTCGCCTCGGTCTCGGTGGACAACCGGTGGTAGACCGAGATCCCGGAGGAATCGACGAACCTGTTGACCGCGATCGTGGTGATGATCTCGCGGGCCAATCGATGCTCGGGCATCCGATCGGCATAGAGTTCGCGCAGCTTCTTCGGGAAGTACTGGATCAGCCGGTCCGCCAGGTACGGATCGTCGGGAAGATCGGAGGCGGCCAGTTCCTCGGCCAGGACGATCTTGGTCCAGGCCAGCAAGGTGGCCAGCTCCGGTGCGGACAGTCCCTCCCCGGCGGCTTGCCGCCGTGCCATCTCCTTGCTGCTGGGAAGGGTTTCCAGTGCCCGATCGATCCGTCCCGAGCGCTCCAGTCGGCGGATCCAGTCCTCGTGCACCGCGACCATGCTGGGGGCCTGGATCTCGGCATTGGCCAAGGCCAGGTTCTGGTCGTAGTTGTGTGCCAGCACCAGTTCGGCGACCTCATCGGTCATCGAGGCCAGCAGTGCGCGGCGGTCGGGTTCGCTCAACCGACCGGCAGCGACCTCACCGGCGAGCAGGATCTTGATGTTGACCTCATGGTCGGAGGTGTCGACACCGGCGGAGTTGTCGATGAAGTCGGTGTTGATCCGCCCGCCGGACCTGGCGTACTCGATCCGCCCTGCCTGGGTCAGCCCGAGATTGCCTCCCTCGCCGACGACCCGTGCCCGGAGTTGATCACCGTTGACCCGAAGTTGATCATTGGTCCGGTCCCCGACCACGGCATCGGTCTCGGTACTGGCCTTGACATAGGTCCCGATACCGCCGTTCCACAGCAGGTCGACCGGTGCGGTCAGGATCGCACTGATCAACTCATTCGGCGTCAGGGCCCGCACCGTCTCCTCGATCCCGAGCGCCGCACGCATCGGCTCGGTGATGTCGATCGACTTGGCGCTGCGAGCGAAGACCCCGCCGCCTTCGCTGATCAGGCTCCGGTCGTAGTCGGCCCAACTCGAACGGGGAAGGTCGAACATCCGGCGCCGTTCGGCGAAACTCGTCGCCGGGTCGGGATCGGGATCGATGAAGATGTCGCGGTGGTCGAAGGCCGCGACCAGCTTCGTGTGTTCGCTGAGCAACATCCCGTTGCCGAAGACGTCACCGGACATGTCACCGATACCGACCGCGGTGAAGTCCTCGGTCTGACAATCGATGCCCAGCTCGCGAAAGTGCCGCCGGACCGACTCCCAGGCTCCGCGGGCGGTGATACCCATGCCCTTGTGGTCGTAGCCGACCGACCCGCCGGAGGCGAAGGCATCGCCGAGCCAGAACCCACGGCGTACCGCGATCTCGTTGGCGACATCGGAGAAGGTGGCGGTCCCCTTGTCCGCGGCGACGACCAGGTACGGATCGTCGCCGTCGTGACGCACCAGGTCCGGCGGCGCCACGACTTCACCGTCGACGATGTTGTCGGTCACGTCCAGCAGGCTGTTGATGAAGATCCGGTAGGCCTCCTTGCCGGCCTCCACCCAGGCACCGCGATCGGTCGCCGGGTTCGGCAACTGCTTGGCGTAGAAGCCGCCCTTGGCACCGACCGGCACGATCACGGTGTTCTTCACCATCTGCGCCTTCACCAGACCGAGCACCTCGGTCCGGAAGTCCTCGGCCCGATCCGACCAGCGCAGACCGCCGCGGGCGATCGCACCGAAGCGCAGGTGCACACCCTCGACCTGCGGGGAACAGACGAAGACCTCGAAGGCCGGCCGCGGTTCGGGCAGCAGGTCCAGATCGGTCGGCCGGAGTTTCAGCGCTACCGCCCGGGCATCGGGCTGGAAGGCATTGGTCCGGATCGTTGCCATGATCACCGACAACAGGGCCCGGATGATCCGGTCCTGGTCGAGGCTGGTGACGGTGTCCAGGCCGTCCAGGATCCGCTGCCGGACCTCGCGCACCGCCGCGTCCCGGTCCCCGGTCAGCGCCGGATCGAAACGCGCCCGGAACAGGGCCACCAGGTCCTCGGTCAATGCCGGCTGGGAGAGCAGGGTCCGTGCGATGTAGGTCTGGCTGAACCCGGCACTGGCCTGCTGCAGGTAACGCGACAGAGCCCGCAACCAGCTGACCTCCACCCAGTCGAGCGAGGTCGAGGTGATCAACCCGTTCAGCCGTCCCGACTCCGAGCGTCCGCTGTAGCTGGCGGCGAAGGCATCGGTGAACCGACGCCTTCCCCCGGCATCCCAGGCCGGACCGGCGGCGGCCTCCCGGCCGCCGGGTACGGCCAGCCCGAACTCGTAGATGGTCGACTTCTCGTCCTCGGCGCCACGCAGGGTGTAGGGGTACTCGTCGAGCACCTCGACGCCGAGGTTGGACAGGTGCGGCATCACCTGGGACAAGACGATGGAGCGCCCCCGGCGGAACACCTTCAACCGCAGATCCGCCTCATCGGTGGGCGAACTCGGCAGGAACAGTGCCAATGCCATGTCCTCGTCCTGGGCCTGCAGATCGGCCAGTGCGGTCAGATCGCTGACGGCCTGGATCGCGTCGAAGTCCTCCTTGTAGCCCTCGGGCAGGACCGCCGCGAGTCCGGCCAGCCGCTCCCCGTCCTCCTGCACGGCCAGTTCGTCGACCAGTGCGTCGTCCCAGGAGCGGGTGGCCGCGGTGAGTTCCTCCTCCAGTGCCTCGACGTCGATCGGCCCGATCGGCCGGCCCGGCGCCATCCGCACCACGAAGTGCAGCCGGGCCAGGACCGATTCGCCGACCATCGCCCGGAAGTCGATCGACTCCCCTCCCAGGCTGTGCAGCAGTTGCTCCTGCATCCGGTTCCGGGTCTGGGTGTTGTACCGGTCGCGCGGGAGGTAGACCAGGAAGGAGATGAACCGTCCGTAGTCGTCGGCCCGGCTGAACATGCTGACCCGGCGGCGCTCCTTCAGCCGGGAGATCCGTTCGGCCACCGGCGCCAGGTCCTCGGCCCGGGTCTGGAACAGCTCGTCTCGGGGATAGCTGTCCAGTACGGCACGGATCGCCATCGCTCCGTGGCTGCCGGGTTCGAAACCACTCGCCTCGATGATCGCCGCGACCTTCTCCCGGAGCAACGGGATGTGCGTCACCGAGTCGGCATAGGCCGCGGCGGCGAACAAGCCGAGGAACCGGCGTTCCCCCACCACTCGGCCGTGGTCGTCGAAGCGTCGGATACCGATGTAGTCCTGGTGAACCGCACGATGCACCGACGCCACCTCGTCGTCCTTGGTGAT
The DNA here is from genome assembly GCF_004364645.1 of Naumannella halotolerans. Classification (NCBI taxonomy): domain Bacteria; kingdom Bacillati; phylum Actinomycetota; class Actinomycetes; order Propionibacteriales; family Propionibacteriaceae; genus Naumannella; species Naumannella halotolerans. Next base: position 1,485,829 of record NZ_SOAW01000001.1, read on the forward strand.
CACCAGCAGGTCCGGATCGCCGTCGGCCGGCGGCTTGGCCGCGAAACGATCCGCGGCGGCCGCATCCTCGCGCAGGATGCCGTACCCGGTCTGCGGTACGGGGCTGTAGCTGCCCTCGGCATCGACGGTGTAGTCGCGGCAGCCGAGGAAGGTGAAGTGGTCGTCGGCCAGGTAGTCCAGCAACTGGATCGCCTGTTGGCGCTGATCGGCCCGAGGCCCCTCACTGCCCTGCTCGACGAGCTCGGCCATGGTCTCGGCGACCCGCTCGCCCATCGCCGGCCAGTCCGAGACCACCACGTCGACATCGGCCAAGACCTTCGCCAAACCGTCCCGCAACCGCGCGATCAGCTCGGCCAGCGGCTCGGTGGTGGAGGGACGGCGCACCTCCAGGTGCATCCAGGACTCGCCGATCACACCCTCGTCCCCTGCCGCCTCCTGGTGGCTGACCACTCGTTCGAGACGTCCGTCGGCCGAGCGGGTGACCAGGAACTGGGGGTGGAAGATCTCCCTGATCGACCATCCCTGGTCGAGGATCTCCATGGTGACGGAGTCGACCAGGAAGGGTTTGTCGTCGGTGATCACCTGCACCGCGATGGTGCCGGTGACCTCGTCGGTCGCCGATTCGATCGCGATCACCGACTCGCCGATCCGGCGTTGCATCGCCAGTGCGTAGTGGTCGGCGACCAGTTCGAGCAGTTCGTCCACCTCGCGTCCGGTGACATCGGCCGGATCGACATGGCGGAAGTAGTGACCGACGAACTCCCCGACCCTTGCGGGATCGGCTCCCATGGTCGCGGCACGCTCAGCACCGGCTCGAGCAAGCTCGGCAATTCTTCTCGTCTTCTCACGCTCAGCCGAGGAATCCAGGACCGTCACGGGTGTTCGCCCCCAAGATGTGTGGTGTTCACCGGGCAGCAGCGACCGGTCCGTCCCAGCGTATCCGGGACCGCGATCCGGGGCGACCTTCGACGCGGCGGCACGCTGTCGTCACCCGTCGTGGTCCATAGTGGGCTCATGCAGATCACATCTTCGGCCACCTTCTCCGCCTCCGCCGACGCGGTCTTCGCGATGCTCACCGACGAGGCGTACCTGACCGAGGTCTGCCGCGCCTCCGACGCCACCGACTACTCGGTGAGTTCCGACGGCACGACCACCCGGACCAGCCGTACCCTGGCGGCGCCGAAGGAGGCCGCGCGATTCACCGGCCCGACCCTGGTGGTCACCGAGCAGATCGTCTGGGGCTCTGCCGCGGCCGACGGCAGTCGCAACGGCCAGCTCACCCTCGGAGTCCAGGGTCAGCCGGTGACGATGAACGGCACGACCACGATCCACCCCTCCGGTCAGACCACGACCGTCGATGTCGACGGTGAGCTGAAGGTGAACATCCCGCTGCTCGGCGGAAAGCTGGAGAAGGCTGCGGCGCCGGCGATCCTGGAGGGGATCAAGCTGCAGCAGGAGGTCGGCAACCGCTGGTTGGCCCGCTGAGGCCGGGCCCGGTCAGCGCAGGTCGGTCAGCGCAGATCGGTCAGGGTGGCCGGGTCGACCGTCGTGCCGATCAGCTCCCGGAGCTGGTCGTTGACGTCCCAGATGCCGACGTTCATGGCGGCGGTGACGGTCCGCCCCTCGTCGCCGCCCAGCCAGTAGGCGATGAACTCGTTGTCCGACAGGTTGCCGCGGACCACCACCTCGTCATGCGGCCGGGAGTGCCCGACGTACTCCATCGAGAACTCGAACTGGTCGGTGAAGAAGTACGGCTGCCAGTCGTAGCGCACCTCCTGACCGAGCATCGCCCGGGCTGCCGCCTTGCCCTGCCGGATGGCGTTGTCCCAGTGCTCCACCCGCAGCGGGCCGTAGAGCGCATGGGTGGCCTTGGCCACATCGCCTGCGGCCCATACCTGTGGATCGGTGGAGCGCAGGGAGACATCGGCAATGATGCCGTCACTGACCCCGAGACCGGCTGATTCCGCGAGCGCGGTCTCCGGCTCGACACCGATGGCGGCCAACACGATGTCGGCCGGAAACTCCTCACCGTCGGCGAGCACGGAATCCGGGGTGATCTCCTGCACCTCGATGCCGTTGCGGATGTCCACGCCGTGCGATTCGTGCAGGCGCTGCAGGTACGCCGAAAGCTCGTCGCCGAGCAGAGCCTGCATCGGTGCCGGTCCGCGATCCAGGACGGTCACCTCGAGTCCGGCCTGACGGGCCGAGGCGGCAACCTCCAGGCCGATCCAACCGGCACCGATGATCACCAATCGCTTCTCCGGTGCGAAGGCGGCGTGCAGCTGCTGCTCGTCGGCGCGGGTCCGCAGCACGTACGCGCGATCAGCCCCGGGCACCGACAGCGGACGGGGGCTCGCGCCGGTGGCCAGCAGCAGGCCGTCGTAGTCCAGCTGCCGCCCCTCGTTGAGGGTCACCCTGCGGTTGTGCAGGTCCAGCTCGGTGGCCTTGGCACCGGTGATCACCTCGATGTTCTGGTCGGCGTAGAAGTCGGCCTCGTACTGCAGGTGGAACTCCTTGGTGTCCTGCAGCACCTCCTTCGACAGCTGTGGTCGCGGGTAGGGCAACAGCTTCTCGGCACCGACCACGGTCAGTTCGCCGTCCCAGCCCTCCTCCCGCAGGGTCTCAGCGGCGTATGCCGCGGTCAGGCCAGCTCCGACGATGACTATGCGCTCCATCTGTCCATCGTGCGTCGGCACTCACCGGAAGGAAACCCCCTGCAGCCGGCCTCAGCCGGTCTTGGACTCGCCCTTGGCCGCTTCCCGGCGCTTCTTCGCCGCGTCCACCGATGCCCGCAGGGCGGCCACCAGATCGACGACCTCGGCCTCCTCCGGGGCCTCCTCGGAGTCCTCGGACGGCATCGGCGAGCCGGACAGCTTCGCGTTCACGACCTCTTCCAGCGCGGCGCGGTAGTCGTCGTGGTACTGCTCGGGCTCGAACGGGCCGTCGAGTGCCTCGATGAACGACTGGGCCATGGTCACCTCGGCGTCGGAGACGCTGACATCGGAGGCCGGGGCGGCGAACTCGCCGTCGCGCAGCTCGTCGGGCCACAGCATCGTGTGCATCAGCAACAGATCACCCTTGGTCCGGATCATCGCCAACTGCTCACGGCTGCGGATGGCGACCTTCACCAGGGCGGCCTTGCCGGTCTTGTCCAGCGCATCGCGCAGCAGCACATAGGGCTTCGCGCCGGGTCCGTCGGCCTCCAGGAAGTAGGTCTTGTTGATGTAGGTGGGGTCGATCTCCTCGGCATCGACGAACTGCACCACCTCGACCTGCTTCGCGCTGGGCAGCGGCAGGTCGTCGAAATCGGACTTCTCCAGGATGGCCATCCGGCCGTCCGGCGCCTCGTACCCCTTGGCGATCTCGCTGAAGGGGATCTCCTTGCCGTCCTTGTCGCAGATGCGTTTGTACTTGATCCGGCCGCCGTCCTCGGCGTGCACCTGCCGGAAGGAGATGTCCTTCTCCTCGGTGGCGGAGTAGAGCTTGATCGGAATGGTCACCAGGCCGAAGGAGATGGCGCCCTTCCAGATTGATCGAGGCATGCTGCCCATTGTGACCCACTCCACCACCGCGACGACAGCAGGTGGCCCAGCCGGGGTCGATCAGTCCTGCGGTGCCTTCACCGCCAGCACCGGGGTCAACAACGTGCAGGTGGTGAACATCCCCGGCGCCGGCGGCACCATCGGCCTCAGCTCCTTCGTCACCATGACCGGTGATCCGACCACCGTGATGGCCACCGGTACGGCGATGCTCGGCGGGATCGAGCTGAACGACTCACCGGTGGACCTGACCGATGTCCGGCCGATCGCCAGGGTGGCCGAGGACTACGACGCGATCGTGGTCAATGCCGACTCCCCGTACCAGACCATCGACGATCTGGTGAACGCCTGGTCCGGCGATCCGGGTGGGCTGGTCTGGACCGGCGGCTCGGCCGGTTCGATCGACCATCTGATCATCGCCGCCCTGGCCAAGGAGAGCGAACTCGACCCGAGCGAGATCACCTTCATCCCGAAGCGGTCGGCGTGGCCATGATCGACGTACCCGAGGGCACCGACCCGCCCGGACCGGAGTTCTTCCCGCTGCTGATCGCGGTCGTCATGTACGTCCTGGCGGTGCTGCTGGTCGTGAACTACATCCGCAATCCCGAGGTTCCGCAGCCGGCCACCTACGATGAGCACGACGAGGTCTCCGAGGAGGACCGACGGATCGCCGAGGAGGCGGCCAAGGTCAAGTACGCCACCTTCACCGACTGGCGCTCGGTCGCCTGGGTGGTCGGCGGGTTCCTCGCGTTCGCTGCGGTGCTGGAGTTCGCCGGCTGGGTGATCTCGGCGGCACTGCTGTTCTGGTGTGTCGCCCGAGGGATGGGCAGCCGTCGCCCGCTGCTCGACCTCACTGCCGCCCTGACCGTCTCCAGCATCGTCTATCTCGCCTTCGACGTCCTGCTCGGCCTGAACCTGCCCTCGGGCTTCCTCGGAGGTTTCTGATGGAATCACTATCCATGCTGATGGAGGGGTTCAGCCACGCGTTCACGCCGCTGAACCTGCTCTTCGTGGTGATCGGCTGTCTGCTCGGTACGGCGGTCGGCGTGCTGCCCGGTCTCGGTTCCTCGATGGCGGTCGCGCTGTTGTTGCCGATGACCTTCTCGCTGGATCCGACGGCGGCCTTCATCATGTTCGCCGGTGTCTATTTCGGCGGCCTGTTCGGCGACTCCACGATGGCGATCCTGATGAACACCCCGGGTCAGGCCTCGGCCATCGCCTCCACCTTCGAAGGCCACAAGATGGCGCGGGCCGGTCGAGCACCCGCAGGCGCTGGCGACGGCGGCGATCGGCGCCTTCATCGGCGGCATGATCTCCTGTGTGGTGGTGGTGTTCCTGGCCCCGACCCTGGCCGATTTCGCCACCGCGTTCGGCCCGGCCGAGTACTTCGCGCTGGCACTGTTCGCCTTCGTCGCCACCTCCTCGGTGGTGGCCGACTCGGTGCTGAAGGGGCTGGCCTCGCTGGTCGTCGGGCTCGGCCTGGCCACCATCGGGATCGATTCGATCACCGGTGCCGAGCGGTTGAGCTACCACGTACCGGAGCTCTTCGACGGCATCTCCCTGGTCACCGTCACCGTCGGCCTGCTGGCCCTGGGTGAGGTGATCCACATCGCCTCCCGGATCCGTCGGGACCCGGCCCCGGCGACCATCCGCAAGTCGGGCCGTCCGTTCCTGTCCCGGGCCGAGTTCAAGGAGGCGCTGCCGGCGTGGCTGCGGGGTACGGGGATCGGCCTGCCGTTCGGCGTGATCCCGGTCGGCGGTGCCGACGTACCGACCTTCATCGCCTACGGTGCGGAACGCTCGATCGATCGTCGACGGAAGAATCCGCAGTTCGGCAAGGGCGCCATCCGCGGTCTGGCCGCGCCGGAGGCGGCTGGCAATGCCACCACCGGTACGGCGATGGGTGCGCTGCTTGCCCTGGGCCTGCCGGTCTCGGCCACTGCGGCGATCATGCTGGCGGCGTTCCGGCAGTACGGTCTGCAGCCCGGCCCGCTGTTGTTCGAACGGGCGCCCGAGCTGGTCTGGGGCCTGCTGGCCAGCTTCTTCCTGGCGATGATCGTGCTGTTGTTGTTGAACCTGCCGTTCGCGACCCTGTGGGCCAAACTGCTGCTGATCCCGCGGCCGTACCTCTACGCCGGGATCGCGGTCTTCTGCGGGCTCGGCGTCTATGCCACCTCATCGTCGACCTTCGACCTGTTCATGCTGCTCGGGATCGGCTTCTTCGCCTTCTTGATGCGGCGCTTCGACTTCCCGCCGGCGCCGTTGCTGATCGGGATGGTGCTGGGTCCGCTGGCCGAGACCAACCTGCGGGACGGTCTGCTCAGCTCCGGTGGTGACTACGGGATCTTCCTCACCGGGGCGATCCCGATCATCATCTACCTCCTGTTGCTGATCGCGATCGTGATCTCGGTGGTCGGCCGGATCCGCTCCCGCCAGCGCGTCGACGTCTGAGTCGCAACGGAAAACGACGTCTGAGTCGCAATGGAAAACGACGTCTGAGTCGCAGCGGACATCGACGTCTGAGTCGCAATGGACGACGAGCCGGATCCAGGGCGCGTCTGCGTCCTGGATTCCGGTCTCGGTTCGTCCGCTGCGGTCAGCCGCGGTCGATCAGTCCACCCAGCTCGGTGCGGGAGTGCCAGAGCAGGTCGTTCTCGGACAGGAAATGCTGCACCGCCGGGGACTCCCAGGCGCTGTCCAGGTCCTCGCCCTCGACCGCGGAGGCGGCGGCCGTCACCCGTGCGGGCTCGGAGTCGGCGAAAACCCCGCTCACCTTCGGCAGCCGCAGCCCGTCGACGGCCACCGTGCCGAAGTCGGCCGGTTCGACCGGCTGGGAGTCCACCTCGGCAGTGACCACGATCGGGGACCCGACGAGCAGACCCGCCGCCCGCGCGATCAGCAGGCAGACGTACTCGGCCTCCTCGCCGGCTTCCAGGCCGAAGGCCTCGGTCATCGGTACGGTCGTGGTGTGGCCGAGCAGCCCGTCGACGGTTCCCCCGGCTGCCAGTTCCCGGGCCTGCTCGGGGGTCAACGGGATCGCCGTCAGACTGCTCATCGCTGCTCCTCCAGATCGCGTACAGCCGCCATCATGGCAGACCCGATCGCCGTGGCGATCCGCTCGGGATCCGGTCCCCCCTCGCCGTCGGCGTACACACTGAGGTAGGTCTGCCCCGCCAACTGCAGGATGCCCAGGGTCAGCTGGTGCCCGGCCGAGATCGGTACGACCGGCCAGCTGCCGACCAGCACTGCATCGGCCAGGCGGATCATCGACCCACCGGCATCCACCTCCACGGTGAGCAGGTCGTGGACCAGCGCCGGTGGCTCTGCCGCTGCGGCCACGGCCAGATCGCGACGGGTGGCCGCGGGCCAGCCGCCGAACACCGAGTCACCGAACACCGGGTCGCCGAACACCGAGTCCTCTCCGGCAGGCTCGGCGGCGGCAGACTCGGCCAGTGCATCGATCCGGGTACAAAAGCTCGCCCCGGCGAGCGGCAGCGTCCGTACCCGGGACACCACCGGATTCTCGCTCGCCGACCCGGCGCCCACGCCCGGCACCAGGATCGCCACGGTGTCGACCGGCTCGGCCAGCACCCCGGGAAGCTCGGCCAGCGCCTCGGCCAGACCGGCGAGCACCAGCTCGATCACACCGACCTCGCGAGCGTGCGGGTGATGGGCGCCGTGGTCCTGCCGGTCGCAGGCGTCGCGGTCCTGCCGGTCGCAGGCGTCGTGCAGCAGTGTCTGCACAGTGGTGAGCGTCTCCGCCGGCAGAACGCGCAGTGCCAGCGCTCGTTTCCGGGAGGTGGCTCCGGCCAGTGGTGAACCGACCGGTGGCGGGCCGGTGACCCACGCACCGACCACATCGGTGGCGGCGTCGGCGGCGACCCCGGCGAACGGGGCGAGGGTCAAGACGGTGCCGAAGCCCTCCACCGCGGCCCGCCGCAGCCGCGGCAGCCATCCGTCGCCGGCTGCCGCCTCCGTACCGGCCGCGAGCAGCAGCTCGCGAGGTCCCGGCATCGGCTCGGGCTGCCACGGGCTGCCGAATCCACCCCAGTCGGTGTCCCCGGTGTCGAGGCCCTTGTCGAACCAATCCTGGCCTCCACCGGGCCAGACGTTGCCACCGTCGGTCACCGGTTCATAGAGCAGTTGTCCGGGGTCCAGCGCATCGGGGCCGCAGACCAGGGCCGGATGCAGCTTCCAGATCAGCGCACCGGCCTCTCCTCCGGTGATCACCCAGAGCTGCCACAGCGGGCGGTCCCGGGGAAGCCGGGTGGCGAGGACCTCGGCGGCCAGTTCCCCCAGCTGCGACTCATCGGCGGCATCGGCCACCCGACGGGTGAGCACCTGCCGCCGAAGATCGAAGTCGGTGTCGTCGGCCCAGACCGGTGTGCCCAGATGTCCGGGGATCGGAAGCACCCGCTGCCGGAACCGGGGTAGGTAGCTGAGCTGGGCCTCGAGCAGGTCCCGGACCCGGTCCACCTGCAGCGGCCGGTCGAAGCGGTCGACCGAACCGATCACGGCCGGGTTGTTCGGGGTGTCGGTCGCCAGATGCCGCAACTGCAGCTCGGTCAGTCGTTCCATACGATCTCCCTGCCTCCACCCCGTCGCCTGCTGCCCGGTTCGGCCGCACTGTCCACAGACCCACTTCCCCGCGGCCCGACGACCTGTGAGGCTGACGACATGGCCGTGTCACCGACTTCCACCGATCCCGACCTGCGACCTTCCGGTCGGCGGGAACCGGCACCGCTGGTGAGGCCGGCCCCGGCGTACCTCCCGGCGGGTACCAGTTGGCGCTCGGAGCCGACCCTGCCGAGGGTACGTCGGCACGCCACGCCGCCCCAGCCGTCGATCCCGGCAGCGGCTCCCCGACCGGCCGAAGGCCCGGCACAGGCACTGGCCCGGAGCCTGCTGGAGGTGGCCACCGGTCGGCGTAGCGACGAACAGTTGCAGCAGGTGCTGCACCCGGCCGCCGAGGCAGGGATGACCGCGCTGCGTCGCCGGTTCACCGGCCGGCCGGTCGCCCTGCGACGGGCCCTGACCCAGTCGCCCCGGCCGGCGGTGGTCGAGGTCACCGTGGTCTGCACCGTCGGCGGGCGCGGGACCCCCACGCGCACCGAGGCGGTGGCCGTCGAACTCCGCCGGATCGGCGGCAGCTGGCGGATCTGCGCGGTCGAATGCGCCGGCGGCCGGGCCGGTGTCCCGGTCCCGGCGCCCACCCGCATCGTGGAGGCAGGTCGTCGTGCTGCAGTGGCCTGATCAGCCCTTGCGCCCGTGGCACTGCTTGAACTTCTTGCCCGAGCCACAGGGACACAGCTGATTGCGGCCGACACCGGCGAACTCGTCCTCGCCACTCTCGGTCCTGGTCTGTTCACCGGACTCACTCGGCGCCGAGTAGCGCAGCTTCGGAGCGGTACGCCGACGCTCGGCACCCTTCACCTGCACGGTGCCGGCACCGACCAGTCGGTCGCCGGAATCGGTCGTCTCCGGTGCCGCCCCGTCGGCCTCCGTCGGCTCCCCGGCCTCGGACCCGGCCTCGGCCGACCCGGCCTCGGACCCGGCCTTGGCCGACCCGGCCTGGGCCTCGGTTGCCGAGTTGCCGTTCACCCCGGCGGCCAGGCTGCCGACGGTCACCTTCTTGCCCGCGCTGTCCCGGACGGCCTTCATCGTCGGCTGCTGCACCTCGACCCGGAAGACGAAACTGACCACCTCGGCCAGCACCGCCTCCATCATCGAGTTGAACATATCGCCACCCTCGCGCTGGTACTCGACCAGCGGATCCCGCTGGGCCATCGCCCGCAGGCCGATACCCTCCCGCAGGTAGTCCATCTCGTAGAGGTGTTCACGCCACTTGCGGTCGAGTACCGTCAGCAGCACCTGCCGCTCCAGGCTCCGCATGTTCTCCTCACCCAGCTCCTCCTCGCGCTTGGCGAAGACGGCGTGGGCGTCGTCGATGAAGGCCTGGGCCAGTTCCTCCGAGCGCAGGTCACCGCCCTCGTAGTCGGCGCGGTCCAGGCCGACCGGGTAGAGCGCCTCGGCCTCGGCCCAGATCGCCTCGTAGTCCCAGTCCTCGGCGAACCCCTCGGAGGTGAGCTGGCGGATGGTCTGGCCGACGACCTTGTCGATCGCCGCCTGCACCTGGTCCTTGACCTCGGCGCCCTCCAGCACGGCCCGTCGGTCGGCGTAGATGACGTGGCGCTGCCGGTTCATCACGTCGTCGTACTTCAAGACGTTCTTGCGCATCTCGAAGTTCTGCGACTCGACCTGCTTCTGCGCGCTCTCGATCGACTTGGTCACCGAGCGATGATCGATCGGCTGGTCGTCGGGGACCTTCAGACTGGTCATCACCCATTCGACGATGTCGGACTTGAACAGTCGCATCAACGTGTCGTCCAGCGACAGGTAGAAACGGCTCTCGCCCGGGTCACCTTGTCGACCCGATCGACCGCGCAGCTGGTTGTCGATCCGGCGGGACTCGTGACGCTCGGAGCCGACCACGTAGAGACCGCCGAGTTCGACCACCTCGGCGTGTTCGGCGGCGACCTGTTCCTCGATCTCGGGCAGCACCTCAGCCCAGGCCTGCTCGTACTCCTCGGGGGTGTCCTCGGGGTTCAGGCCGCGCTTCTGCAGCTTCGCATCGGCCAGGAACTCGGTGTTGCCACCGAGGATGATGTCGGTACCACGGCCGGCCATGTTGGTGGCGACGGTGACCGCACCCTTGCGTCCGGCCTCGGCGACGAACTGCGCCTCCTTGGCGTGGTTCTTCGCGTTCAGCACGTTGTGCGGTACGCCGGCCTTCTTCAGCCGCTTCGAGATCAGCTCCGACTTGGCCACCGACCCGGTACCGATCAGCACCGGCTGGCCCTGCTCGTGCCGCTCGGCCACATCGGCGACGATGGCGTCGAACTTGGCCGCCTCGGTGCGGTAGATCAGGTCGGGATTGTCCTTGCGGACCATCTCCTTGTTCGTCGGGATCGGGATCACGCCCAGACCGTAGATCTTCTGGAATTCCGATTCCTCGGTCTTCGCCGTACCGGTCATCCCGGACAGCTTGTCGTACATCCGGAAGAAGTTCTGCAAGGTGACGGTGGCCAGGGTCTGGTACTCGTCCTTGATCTTGACCTTTTCCTTGGCCTCGATCGCCTGGTGCAGACCCTCGGAGTAGCGGCGACCCTCGAGGGTACGGCCGGTGTGCTCGTCGACGATCAGCACCTCACCGTTGACCACCACGTAGTCACGGTCACGTTTGAACAGTTCCTTGGCCTTCAGCGCCTGCTGCAGGTAGCTGATCAAGGGGGTGTTGGCCGACTCGTAGAGGTTGTCGATACCGAGCCGGTCCTCGACCACGTCGATGCCGGGCTCCAGGATCGCGACGGTGCGCTTCTTCTCGTCCACCTCGTAGTGCTTCTCGATGCTCAGGGCAGCAGCCAGCCGGGCGAACTCGGGGTACCACTCGTGGTTGTCCTCGGCCGGACCGGAGATGATCAACGGCGTCCGCGCCTCGTCGACCAGGATGGAGTCGACCTCGTCGACGATCGCGAAGTGATGGCCCCGCTGGACGCAGTCCTCCAGTCGCTGGGCCATGTTGTCGCGCAGGTAGTCGAAGCCGAATTCGTTGTTCGTGCCGTAGGTGATGTCGGCGTTGTAGGCCTCACGCCGCTCGGCCGGGGTCATCGAGTTCAGGATCGACGAGGTGGTCATGCCGAGGAAGCCGAAGATCCGGCCCATCTGCTCGGACTGGAACTTCACCAGGTAGTCGTTCACGGTGACGACATGGACACCCTCACCGGTCAGCGCATTCAGGTACGCCGGCAAGGTGGCGACCAGGGTCTTTCCCTCACCGGTCTTCATCTCGGCGATGTTGCCCAGATGCAGGGCGGCGCCACCCATCAACTGGACGTCGAAGTGCCGTTTGCCGAGCACCCGCCGGCTCGCCTCCCGCACGGTCGCGAAGGCCTCCGGGAGCAGGTCGTCGAGGGTTTCGCCGTCCTCCAGCCGCTGTTTGAAGTCGGCGGTCTGACCCTGCAGTTCGGCGTCCGACATCTCGGTGAAGTCGGACTCGATGGCGTTGACCTGCTTGGCGATGGCCTCGAGCTTCTTCAGCGTCCGGCCCTCACCGATCCGCATCAACCTGTCCAGTACAGCCACGCGTTCCTCGTCCTTGCCTCGGCATGCGTACCGACACCCAGTACGCCGCCGTCCATGGTAGACGCTCGGCCCGCCGGCCGTCGCTCGGCGGCCACGACGATCCCGGTCGGTCGGCGAGAAACCCTCACCCCCACCACCGGGGGGATCCCGGCAGCCGGGATTCGTCGGCCGATGGAGCCACTCGCCTGATCCGCGCCGGGAGCTGTTCTAGGCTGGGGCCCGTGACTGGTTCCGACGATGCACCGGCCTTCCGTGCCTCCGATGCCGACCGGGACGCGGTACTCGGCGTTCTCGGTGAGGCGTTGGCCAACGGCAGGCTGACGACCGAGGAGTTCGACGAGCGGCAGAACCAGGCGCTGGCTGCCCGCCTGCTCGGTGATCTCCCGCCGTTGATCCAGGACCTGCCCGAGGGCCGCCGGCTGCTCGCCCGGCAACAGCCCGAGCACCCGGTCTCGGCCCGGCCCGCCGGTGGGGAGAATCTGCCGGTGCGACCCGGCGAGGGGGAAACCTCCAGTTCGGTGGCGATCATGGGAGGCAAGACCCTGCTCGTGCCGCCGGGTACGCCGAAGCTCATCTCGTACCTGCTGATGGGCGGCGACGACGTCTACCTGACCGATGTCATGGGCCCCGGGGTGCAGTTCACCATCGAGAGCTGGTCGATGTGGGCCGGCAACGACATCTATGTCCCGAGCGGGGTACGGGTGATCGACAAGATGACCAACATCATGGCCGGCAACGACATCGCCGCCGAGGCACGAGGTGACGGGTCGAACGGCACGCTGATCCTGACCGGGGTGAACCTGATGGCCGGTCATGACGTGAAGCTGGATCCCGGGAGCAGGACAGAGCTCGAGGAGTGATCGGCCGGACGCGGAACCGAACGGTTCAGCAGACCGAGTCCGACGGTTTCGGCACCGAGAGCCCGAACCATCCCCGGGCCCGCAACCCGACCCAGGTGCCGGCCAGGGCGACCAGCCCCCAGACCCAGCCGGAGACACTTCCCGAGGCGATCCCGGCCAGATAGGCCCCGATGTTGCAGCCGGAGGCCAGCCGCGCGCCGATGCCCATCAGCACACCGCCAAGGATCGAGACCAGCGCCAGATTCCACTGGATCCGCTGCCGGAACACCCAGACCCCGCCGGCGGTCGCCGCCACCCCGGCCCCGAGGATGATCCCGAGGTTCGTCAGCGAGGTCTTGTCGGCCAGGATCGGACCGGCCAGTTGCTTCGCCGGACCGGCCTGCTGCCAGTACTGCCAGGTCTCGGGCTGCAGACCGAACAGCTGCAGGACCTTCGCGCCCCACAGGGCGAATCCGGAGGTCACCCCCCAGGCACCGCCGGAGACCAGCATCACTCCCCCGCCGAGCAGCGCCAGTGCCAGCGCGCCGACCCACAGCGGCCAGGCACCGCGGACGATCCGGGCAAGCCCGCGGGCGGTCGGCGGGCGGCCGGTGGGAGGCGGGTTGCGGCGGGCCTGCACCAGCCGGGCCAGCACGTAGACCGCGAGCAGCGCCGCGATGGTCACCACCCAGGAGCCGAACCAGCCCACGGAGTCCGACAGCAGGATCGGCGGCAGCGCCGGCAGGTCGGCGACCCAGGGGTAGATGGCGGTGAAGATCACCGATCCGGCGATGAACCCGAACAAGGTGAACAGGATCGTGTTCTGGCCGCTGCCGACGGCAAACAGGGTGCCGGAGGCACAGGCGCCGCCGAGCTGCATCCCGATCCCGAACAGGAAGGCGCCCAGCAACAAGCCGATCCCGAGTGTGCCGGCGCTGGGCTCGGGGGTCGAACCGAACAGTCCCGTACCGGTCCCGATCAACAGGCGAAGACGGTCGCCGTGGCACCGAGCAGGACGGTATGTGCCCGCAATCCCTCACCGTTGCCGACCGCCACCAGTTGCCGCCAGGCGGAGGTGAAACCGAAGCGGGAATGGAACAGCGCCAGGCCGAGGCCGAGGCCGAGCAGCAACAACACCGCTGCCTTGGCCCCGTGCTGGATGCCGACGAAACCGACCAATCCGGCGGCCAGCAGCAGGTAGATCGCCAACGGCAACCACTGGGCCCGCCCGGCGCTCTCCGGCGCGGGTGGCACCGCACAGGTCGGCGCGGGGGCCGGCCAGCGGGAGGGGGCAACACTGGTCACGACGTCTCCTTCTGCGGGGTACGGTTCTGTGCGCGGGGCGTCCTGCCCGCTCAGTCGCACCCTACGACGCACGGCCGAGGCACCCCTCAGGTCCGGCAGGTGGAACGCGGATCGCCCGGGCCGGCCGCTCGTGCCAAGGCCGGCGCGAGATCGCCGTCCGGGCCGATGTCGACCATGGACAGGCCGAGCCAGTCGGCGAGGGCGCGCAGCTCGATGGCGAGTTCGGTGGCGATCCGGTCGTGGTCGTGACCGGCTTCGGACCAGGCCGAACGCACCACCAACCGACCGCTGGATCGATCGGCCTTCAGGTCGACCCGGGCGACGAACTCCTCACCCAGCAGGAACGGATAGACGTAGTAGCCGTAGCGACGCTGGGGTTCGGGAACGTAGATCTCGATCCGGTAGTCGAAACCGAACAGCTCGGACAACCGGCGGCGCTCGAAGACCAGTGAATCGAACGGACTGAGCAGGGCCCGGGCGCCGATCCGGCGCGGGATCGGCGCTCCGGCGAGCATCCACAGCGGCCGATCCCAGCCGTCCACCTGCACCGGCGCCAGTTCACCGGACTTGACCAGCTCCTCGATCGCCGGTTTCACCACACCGGTCCGCAGCCGGAAGTAGTCGGCGAAACAGGTCAGCGAACCGATGCCCAGGGCTCGTGCCGAGCGGCGGACGAGCTGACGTACCGCCTCCTCGTGGCTGGGTGTGGGCTGGTCCACGATGGCGGCCGGCAGGACCTTCTCCGGTATGGCGAAGGCGCGCTCGAACTGGCTGTTGCGGTACGCGCTGGTGATCGCACCGGCGTCGAACAACCACTCCAGGGCGGTCTTGGTCTCCGACCAGTTCCACCCCCAATGATCGCGCCGGTGCTCCTCCTCGGACTCGATCTGCCGGGCCGTGATCGGCCGCCGAGCCTGCTCCACCTCGCGGCGCACCCGGGCGACCAGGTCGGGACGCTCCCGCTGGATCCGTACCTTGCCGGCCCAGGCTTCCTCGGCGGCCCGTTCCATCCGCCAGCGCAGCGCCGGTTGCAAGGTGATGTCGATCAGCGAGGCCGCATGTCCCCAGAACTCGAACAGTCGCCGTGGTGGACGGTGCGCCGCCCGTTCCAGCAGTGCCGGGTCGTAGGCGCCGAGCCGGGAGTACAGCGGCATGAAGTGGGCGCGGGTGACGATGTTGATCGAGTCGATCTGGAACTGCCCGAGCTGGCTGATCACCGCCTGCAGATCACGCATCGTGATCGGTCGCTGCGGACGCGGCCGCCGGAAGCCCTGAGCGGTCAGGGCCACCCTTCGCGCCTGGCTCAGTGACAGGCGGCGTGGTCTCGGCACGACGGGTCCGGTAGGCATGGGGGCAATCTAGCCATCGGCTCCGACCGCACCGGTGACTGCCACCGGCCGGGGAAGCAACCCGGCCCGGGCACGGGCGACGGTGTGCCGGGCGAAAAGCTCGGCAGCCGGCAGCATCCGCCGCTGCGGCGACCAGGACAACCCGATCTCGCGTTGCGGGGAACCGGCCAGGCCCAGCACCTGCACCCCCTCGACCGGCGCCGCCACCGAACCGCCCCACAGGGTCGGGGCGATCCCCACCCCCAGTCCGGCAGCGACGAATCCACGCAGGGTCGGCAGATCGTCGGCGACCAGGCCGACCTGCGGCTCGAATCCGGCTGCTGCGCACAACTCCCGCGTCTGCCGGGCCAGCAACGAGGTGGGCCGCGGAATCACGAACGGATCCTCGGCCACCTCGCGCAGATCGACCCGCCCGGCATCGGCCAGCCGGTGGTCGCGGTGCAGCAGCAAGGTGAGCGGTTCGGGAACCAGGCCGCGCCATCGCAGGCCCTCGGCATCGGTGGGCGGCCGCAGGGTCGACAGTTCCAGATCGATCTCGCTGCCGATCCCCACGGCCGGGACCGTCTCGTCGTGGTTGCTGCGCAGATCCAGGCTCACCGCGGGGTGCAGATCGCGGAAGCTGCGTACCAGATCGGGAATCAGCCAGGTGCCCAAGGAGGGCTGGAAGGCGATCACCACCGTCCCGGTCTCGGGATCGAGCAACTGGTCGACGGCGGCCAGGCCGTCGTCCCAGGCGTGCATCATGGCGTCCACGTGGTGCTTCAGCGCCGAACCGGCATGGGTCATCCGCAGCACCCTGCCGTCGCGTCGGAGCAGCGGCGTCCCCACCTCCCGTTCCATCCGGGACAGGGCTCGGGAGACAGCAGGCTGGGAGACCTGTTCACTCTCGCTCACCTCGGTGACCGTCACTCCGTCGGCGATCAGTTGGAACCAGCGCAACACCTGCACATCCATTCCATAACGCTAGCGCATGGATGGTCTGCACAAATGGCATTGGACGCATGGATCTGCCGAGCGCAGCATGGATACATGACCAAGATTCTTCGCCACCTCCTGAGCTTCGACCCCTTCATCACCAGCTACCCCTTCAGCACCCGGAGCACGCTCCGGCAGACCCGGGTCAGCATCGCCGACAAGGCCTGATCCAGCACCCGACCGACCCCGACCAGCCGTTCCCGCCGGATCCCGGCAAGCTCGAGGCCCCGGCGAGCCGGACCACCCCGGGGAAGCAGAAGACGGGCGGTACCCACCGTGAGTTGTCACAGTGGGCACCGCCCGTCCCCGGGTTCTCAGCGAACAGCGGCTGCCGGGGTGCCGAACTCGGCTTGGCTGGTGTCCAACCGGATCACGCCGTAGTCGTAGTGTCGGCGCCGGTAGACCACACTCGGCAGACCGGAGTCGGCATCGACGAACAGATAGAAGTCGTGGCCGACCAGTTCCATCTGGTCCAGGGCCTGCTCCAGGGTCATCGGCTGGGCGCTGTGGGTCTTCTCCCGGACCACCAGCGGACCGTCACCGGTGACCTCGATCCCGGCCACGGTGTGGGTCTCCACCGCCGAGTCGTCCCCGTCCTCCCCCTCCGGCAGCGGGATCTCTCCCAGCAGTACCGGTGACAGCGTCGAGGTCGCCTCGGCAACTGAACGGGGCGAGCGCCGGCCACGCCGTACCTTGCGCCGGTCATTGGCCTTGCGCAACTGGGTACGCAACTTCTCCAGCGCCTGCTCGAAGGCCGCGGTCTTGTCCTGGGCCGTGGCCTCGGCCCGTACCACCGGGCCCTTGCCGACCAGCGTCACCTCCACCCGTGCACCGTCGTCCGGTTGCTTGGTGCGGCCGCCGGCCGAGACGAGGACTTCCATCCGGATCACCCGGTCCCTGAGCTTCTCGACCCGGGCGACGCGCTCGCGGACATGGTCGCGGAACTCGTCTGAGACCTGGCAATGGCGTCCTGTCACCACAACATCCATCGGATACCTCCTGGTAGGTGCGCACTGGCGTGCACCGGACATGAAAAAGGCGCCCGTGTGCTCCGTTGGTCGAGACCTCCAGGGCAACGTGGCGCCATGGACCAACGCTAGTGGTCGTCGTGGTCAGGCACCAGAGCAGCCCACCTTTTGGGTTGCTGTGACCGTCGCCGCACCGATCACCGGCCAGCCCGCCCGCCGCAGTGTGGCCACGGCCTCGGCGATCGAGGCGCCGGTGGTGACGACATCGTCGACGACGATCAGCCCCGGTTCCAGCGCGGTCGGTGAGCTGCGGGTACGCAGGGCGCCGCGCAGGTTCGCCACCCGCTGGCTCGAGGACAGTCCGGACTGGTCGACCACACCGGAGCGCTGCCGCAGCAGTCGACGGACACCCACCTGTCGGTGCCGCATCCCGCTCACCCGTCGCAGCCGGGCCGCCGCCTGCCGGGCGAGCACGGTGGTCGCGTCCAATCCCCTTCGGCGTACCGCCGCCCGTGCGCTCGGCATCGGCACCAGGGCCACCCCGACGGCCGGGTCCCAGCCGTCGGCGCGTACCAACAGCTCGGCCACGGCCAGGGCCAGACGGCCGCCGAGCACCGGCGCGAGGGTCAACGCGCCGCGGTCCTTGTAGGCCACCACCGCCCGGGCCGCGGGCCCGCGGTAGGTCCCGGCGCCGACGCAAAGGGGCCAGCCCGGTGGTGCCGGCCGGGGAACCACCGGATGCGGCACTTCGGCCCGGACGGCGCCCAGACAGGGCATACACAGCCCGATCGCCGGCCGGCTGCAGGCACAACACCGGGCGCCCAGCAGCAGGTCGGCCGCCAGCTCGAGCCCGTGGCGGACGGCTGTCGCGATCCCGAACGCCGACCCGGCAGGCGGTCCGTCCGGCGGACGATCGGATCCGGTCACCGGTCCAGCATCACCGCTGGGCCGACGCTCGACCACCTTCTCTGTGGACAAACTCTGTGGACAAAACCGGGCCACGCACGACCCGTGCCGGGCAACCCGCTTCCTCGGTGCCAGTCAGGCCGCGAAACCGATGGCCTGCAAACCGGGGCCGACCTCCCGCCAGGTGGCGTCGTCGACATAGCGCCACGTGCCCGCCTGCCCGGTGACCACGACCCGGGAATTGCGGTGCCGCGGCAGGGCAGCGATGCTCTCGGCGTCCCAGCCGTCGGGGGTGGTCAGTTCGGTCGCCGGGGTGCCGTCGGTCGACACCCGCCAGACACCGGCGCCGCCTTGGCCCTCGGCCAGCACCATCAGCGTCAGGTCCGACATCCAGGCGACGTCGAACGGCTCGCCGTCGATCGGCAGGGTACGCCAGCCGTCGATTGCCACCTCCCCCAGGCGATCGATCCGGACCAGTCCGAGCACGGACTGTCCGTCCCGCTCGCCGACGATCGCCATCCGGCCGCCATCGGGGGAGATCCGGAAGTTCACCACCTCCACCCCGGCCAGACCCGGGGCCGAGACGGACCGGACGTCCCGGCCGACCACCCGGCTGACGGTGTTGTCGGCGGCGTCGATGGCCCACAGCTCATCGCGTCCGTCGTCGACGTACTGCGGCCGTAACAGGTCGGTGCCGGACACCATGTCCAGGGGTTCACCGATTCCGGTCGATCCCTGCTGGATCCGGGTCCCCCCATCGGTGACCGCGGCGAGCCGGTCCCCGGTCAGCGACGGACTCATCGCCTCCACATCCTCGGCTTCGGTCCCCCACGGACCAGCCAGTGGAACCAGACCGGTCCCGTCGAGGTCGAAGCCGCGGTCGTCGTCGATTGTCGCGACCGACTCACCGGTGGAACCGAAGAGCTGCTCACCGAGTTCGACCGGGATCGGGTCCAGATCGGCCGGGATCTGCACCTGGACCACCCCGCGTTCATCGGCTCCGGGCACCCGGAAGGGATCACCGGCGACCGACAACCGGACCGCGCTGATCTCCGAATCCGACAAGGTGGCGACAATCTGGTCCCGCAGCCGGGAGCGGGTCTCGTCACCCATCGCGGTCAGTTCCGGCCCACCGACCAAGGACACATCGGCGATGCCCTCGGCATCGAGGAACACCGAACCGACGCTCAGCTGGGTTCCCTCGGGAATGGCGGTGCGGACCGAGGGGGCAAGCCACTGCGTGGGACCGTCGAAGAGCGCACGCAGCCGGGCCCCGGCATTCTGCCGACCCTGCGGAACCACGACCGGGTCGGGTACGAGGGTGCGGAAGTCCGGGTCGTAGTAGTAGACCGCGGCGGTGGTGTAGAAGCGGTTGAACAGGTACTCCTGCACCAACCGACCCGGCGGCGGGTTGGAGATCCGCCACTCACCGTCGACGTCGCGGATCAGTTCGAAGTCGAAGCTCAGTTCGGGCTCCCCCGAGCCGGCGACGGTGATCTCCCCGGCCGATCCGGTCGGGTCGTCGGGGTCGAGCAGCACACCGGGGGTGTAGGAACCGTCGGCATTCACATGACCGGTCACCGGCGCCTTGAGCAGCACACTGCCCGCAGAGCCGTCCCCGCCGGCCCCCTCGCTGATCGTCCACTCGTCGCCGTAGACGGTGATCCCGGCGCCGGGATTCCAGTCCTGCCGGACGCCGGTGGCCAGGTACTCCCGGGCAACGGTGTCACCGTGGAGCTGGCTGGCCGTCGCCTGCAGGAAACCGGCGACGACCTCCGACGGTTCGGCACCGGGCAGCGGATCGGCCGGGTTGATCTCGACCTCGGAGTCGGCGATCGGGCCTGCCCGGCCGACGCTCTGCACCGGGCCGCTGGTCGGGATCGTCCCGCAGGCACCGACCACCGCCAGGATCAGCGGCAGGCCCAGCAACTGCAGACCTCGGGTGAACCTGCCGCGACGAGGAGGCGTCGTCGATCCGCTCATCGTTCCCCCTCCCGATCGTCGTCTGCGCGGCCGTCGGCGGCCTTCACCGCGGTACCGCCACCGGCTGTTGCGTCACCATCGGTTCGATGGCCGGTGGCGCTCGCCGATCCCTGGGCCGGCCGCCGGTGTGGTTCGGCGACCGCATCCCGCGGCATCAGCGGCAGCGGAGACAGCTGCAGGATCGTGTCCTGGGTACGCGGCAGGGTCATCCGGAACTGCGCACCCAGGCCCGGGCGGCCCCAGGCGTTCAGCCAGCCACCGTGCAACCGTACGTCCTCCATCGAGATGGACAGCCCCAGCCCGGACCCACCGATCGTCCGGTCGCGGGAGGGGTCGGCACGCCAGAAGCGGTGGAACACCAACCGGACCTGTCCGGCCTCGAAACCGACCCCGTGGTCGCGGACGGTCACCGCGACCGCCTTCTCGTCCCCGGCCACCTCGATGTCGATCGGCTTGCCCTCCCCGTGTTCGATCGCGTTGGTGATCAGGTTCCGCAGGACCCGGCGGATCCGGCGCTCGTCGACCTCGGCCACGACGTCCGGCCCGGTGTGCAAGCGGAGTTCGGTTCCCAACCGGCCGGCGAAGGCCCGCTGGGCGGCGATCTCGTTGCCGACCAGGACGGCGAGGTCGACCTCGGACAGGCTCAGTTCCGCCTCACCGGCATCGAAGCGGGAGATCTCCAACAGATCGGTCAGCATCTCCTCGAACCGGTCGAGTTCCTTCTGCAGCAGTTCGGCCGACCGCCGGACCATCGGGTCGAAGCTGTCCCGCTCCTCGTAGAGCACCTCCGCGGCCATCCGTACCGTGGTCAGCGGGGTACGCAACTCGTGGGAGACATCGGAGACGAACTGTTGCTGGATCACCGACAGGTCCTCCAACTGGCTGATCTGCTTCTGCAGTTCCGAGGCCATGTTGTTCATCGAGCTGGCCAGGCTGGCCAGGTCGTCGGTGCCGCGGACCGGCAGCCGGTTGTCCAGCAGACCCGAGGCCAGGAGTTCAGCGGTCTTGCGGGCCTCCCGGATCGGTGCCACCACCTGCCGGGCGACCAGTGCGGCGATCAGTGCCAACAGCACCGACAGCAGGACACCGCTGGTGATCACCGCCTGCTGCAACACGTCCAGGGTCTGTTGCTCCTGCTCCAGGGGGAACAGCACGTACATCGGGTACCGCCCGCTGCCCGGATCGACCAAGGAGGTGCCGACGACCAGGCCGGGGGCGTCGGGACGTCCGTCGTCGTGCAGCAAGGTGGTGTAGGTGATCCAGATCCCGTTGTCGGTGGCGACCTGCTGGCGAAGGGATTCCGGGACCGACTCGGTCCGTACCCCCGGGGAGGAGAAGGCCGAGTACGGTCCGTCGACGACCACGTCGTAGCTGGTTGCCCCGCTGCCGCGGTTGCTGGCGTCCAGGGTCAGCTGCACCAGCAGGGTGGAGATGTCGGCCCGGTCGATGTCGGCGGCGGTGAGCTGACGCTGGGCGGTGTCGAAGGCGACCGTCGCGACCACTGTCGCCGACTGCCGCTTACCCTCCAGCACACCGTCGGCGGCCTGCCGCATCAACAGCACACCGCTGAGTGCGGTGACCCCGACCGAGGCGATCAGCACCGAGGAGATGACGCGCAGCGGCAGCGATCCCCACCACCACCGCAGGGGGAACCGTGCCCACTGGGCGATCCGGCTAGTTGGGCTCACCGGCCTTGTAACCGATTCCGCGAACGGTGACCACGATCCGTGGCCGCTCCGGGTCCTCCTCGATCTTGGATCGCAGTCGTTGCACGTGGACGTTCACCAGCCGCGTGTCGGCGGCATGGCGGTAACCCCAGACCTGTTCCAGCAGGGTCTCCCGGCTGAACACCTGGCGGGGACGGCGGGCCAGGGCGAGCAGCAGGTCGAACTCCAACGGGGTGAGGCTGATCTCCTCCTCACCGCGCTTCACCGTGTGTGCCGGTACGTCGATCCGCAGATCACCGATCCGCAGTTGGTTCTCATCGGGTTCGGGTGTCGAGCGCCGCAATCGGGTACGGATCCGGGCGACCAGTTCCTTGGCCTTGAACGGTTTCACCACGTAGTCGTCTGCTCCGGCCTCCAGCCCGGCGACCACATCGGTGGTGTCGGACTTCGCCGTCAGCATCACGATCGGTACCCCGCTGCCGGCGCGCATCTCGCGGCACAGCGACACACCGTCTCGTCCGGGCAGCATCAGATCGAGCAGCACCAGATTCGGATTCGCCTCGCGGAAGACCTGCATCGCCTTGTCCCCGTCGGGGGTCCAGATGGTCTGGAAGCCCTCCTGCCGCAGCACCAGCTGCAGCATCTCGGCCAGCGAGGCGTCGTCGTCGACCACGAGCACCCGCTGGGTGTCGTGCGCTGGATCGGTCACGCATGTCCTCCGTTTCGTCGGTGCCCGACCGGGACATGTCCTGATGCCAGGACAACACTCCTTGCCCCCCGCAGGCGCTGCCGTGCAGACATGGTACGCGCCGGGCCCGGGTCGGCGTCCGAACCACAGTCTCGCGCGCCTGTCGGACCCCCGCCGGTCAAGCCCCGGGTCAGTTCAGTTCCGGGTCAGTTCAGTTCCGGGTCGGCCGGCCAGCTCGCATAGATCGCCAGCTCGAGTGGCTGACGTCGCAGCACTCGCCGCCACAGCGTCTCCGGGGCGACGGTGAAGACATCGGCCGACTCACCCGGAACCACGTACCACGCGCCGTCGGCCAGCTCGGTCTCCAACTGCCCGGCCTCCCACCCCGAGTAGCCGGCGAAGATCCGCAGTCCGGAATAGGCGCCGGCGACCAGTTCGACCGGGGTGTCCAGGTGCAGCAGCCCGACATCACCGAAGGACCGCCGCCACCCCGGCGGGTCCTCCCGCGGCTCCAGCGGCCGGGCCAGACAGATCGCACCGTCGGGCGAGACCGGTCCACCGGTGAACATCACCCCCGGTTCGGACACCTGGTCCACCCACGCCGGCAGGACCGCTGCCAGCGGTACGTCGGAGAGCCGGTTCAGCACCACCCCGAGCGCACCGCCGGCATCTGCTTCCAGCATCAGCACCACGGTGTAGCCGAACCAGCCCTCGGTGTCGGCCACCGAGCTGACCAGCAGATCCCCGGTCTGCGGTGTCACCGGACTGCTCATCAGGACGGTCCCCGCATCAGGCAGTCGCGGCCTGCTTCGCCGCTTCCCGGACGGCTTCGGCGACCTCGGTGTGCACCTCGGGATGGAAGACGCTCGGGGTGATGTAGGAGGCGTTCAGTTCGTCGTCGGTGACCACCGCGGCCAGCGCGCGGGCAGCGGCGAGCAGCATGTCCTGGGTGATCTGGTTCGACTGGGCGTCCAGCAGCCCCCGGAAGACCCCGGGGAAGACGAGCACGTTGTTGATCTGGTTGGCGAAGTCGCTGCGCCCGGTGGCGACGACCTCGGCGTAGCGCGCAGCCTCCACCGGATCGATCTCCGGGATCGGGTTGGCCAGGGCGAAGACGACCGCCCGATCGGCCATGGTCGCGATGTCGTCCCCGGTGAGGATGTTCGGCGCCGACACACCGATGAAGACATCCGCTCCGGCCAGGGCTGCGGTCAGCGGACCGCTGAGATTGTCCGGATTGGTGTGCTCGGCGATCCACTGCAAGGAGGATTCCAGGCCGGGACGTCCGCGATGGATCAGCCCGTCGATGTCGGCGACGCAGACATTCGTCGCACCCGCGGCCAGCAGCAGCTTCAGGATCGCCGTCCCGGCAGCGCCGGCGCCGGACATCACGATCCGCACCGAGGGCAGTTCCTTGTCCACCACCCGCAGCGCGTTCAGCAGCGCGGCCAGGACGACGATCGCCGTACCGTGCTGATCGTCGTGGAAGACCGGGATGTCGAGCAGATCGCGCAGCCGTTCCTCGATCTCGAAGCAGCGGGGTGCGGAGATGTCCTCCAGGTTGATCCCACCGAACCCCGGAGCGAGGTTCTTCACCGCGGTGATGATCTCCTCGGTGTCGGTGGTGTCCAGGGCGATCGGCCAGGCATCGATCTCCCCGAAGCGGTGGAACAGGGCGGCCTTCCCCTCCATCACCGGCATCGCGGCCTCCGGCCCGATGTTGCCCAACCCCAGCACGGCGGTGCCGTCGGTGACCACGGCCACCGAATTGCGCTTGATGGTGAGCCGGCGGGCATCCTCGGGGTTGTCGGCGATCGCCCGGCAGACCCGGGCCACACCCGGGGTGTAGATCAGGCTCAGGTCGTCACGGTTGCGGATCGGATGCTTGGACTCCATGGAGATCTTGCCGCCCAGGTGCATCAGGAAGGTACGGTCGGAGACCCGGCCGACCTCGATGTCGGGAAGTTCCCGCAGGGCCGCCACCAGTTCGTCGGCATGTTCGGTGGAGGAGGCGCCGATGGTGACGTCGATCTGCAGCTTCTCGCCACCGGAGCCGGAGACGTCGAGGGCGGTGACGCTGCCCCCGACCCGCTCCACGGCGCTGGTCAGTTGGCTGATCGCCGCACCACCGGCGGGCGCATGCAGGCGCACGGTGATCGAATAGGCGATGGACGGTGCTGGTCGTTGGCTCTCGGCTGTCACCGCAGAATGATTGCACGTGCCGACCCCTCACCCCGCGCCGCAGGTCCCGCAGCCGATGTGGAACAGGCCACATTCGCCACCCCCGGCTTCGTGGTCGGCGACCGCTCAGACGTTGTGGCGTTGGTACGCCGGTGCGCGCTCCCCTCGCAGCGCCTGCCACATCCGTACCGCGTCGACCGTGGCCGCCACGTCGTGGGTGCGCACCAGGGAGGCTCCACGCTCCAGGCACCACATGGTGGCGGCCAGGGTCCCGGGCAGGCGGTCACCGGCCCGCCGGTCGAGGGTCTCGCCGATGAAGTCCTTGTTCGACACCGCCGCCAGCCACGGCCAACCCTGGGAGTTCAACACCTCGATGCCGCGCAGCAGTTCCAGGGTCTGCACGGTCGACTTGTTCAGGTCGGGCCCGGGGTCGATCACCAGCCGGTCGGGAGACACTCCGGCGGCGATGGCTCGCTCGGCCCGCCCGGCCAGGAACGTCGCCACCTCGGTGACGATGTCGTCGTAGTGCGGTGTCGGCAGATGGGTCCGCGGTGCCGCCAGACTGTGGGTGACGATCACCCCGGCTCCTGCGTCGGCGATCACACCGGCCAGTTCAGGGTCGGCCAGGCCGGAGGTGTCATTGATCACCGAGGCCCCGGCGGACAGGACGGCTGCCGCGACCTCGGAGCGCCAGGTGTCGACGCTGATGGTCAGTCCGTCGAGGTCGGACAGGGCCGCCACCAGCGGCCGTACCCGGTCGATCTCCTGGGCCACGGTGACCGGTTCGGCATCGGGAGAGAAGGGCACCCCACCGATGTCCACCCAGGTCGCACCGTCGCGGATCGCGCGCCGACAGGCATCGAGCGCGGGCTCGAAGTCGAAGGTCGCCCCATGATCATGGAAGGAGTCCCGGGTGCGGTTGACGATGGCCATCACCGAGGGACCCTTGTTGCTCAACACCTCTTCAGCCTAGAATGATCAAGGTTACTTTCCAGTAGGTAGTTGCGGGCGGACGTTCCGGCGGATCCGGCCGATGGTGTTCCGAACTCCCCCCGATGAGGAGGAAGTGATGGATGTGCTGTCGACGACCGTGTGGCGGACAGGTATGGACATCCACCAGTGGCGCACGCTGGTGAACACCTCGTTCGTCCCCGTGCAGGTCGATCCGCTCCACGGAATTCCCTTCGCCGGTGATCTGCACATGACCACCGTCAACGAGGTGACCGTCTTCGAGCTGGCGCAGACACCTCATGTGGTGCACCGCACCCCGGAGTTGATCGCCGCCTCCGAGGTGGCCGGCGGCGGCTTCTACAAGCTCAGTCTGCAGCGGGAAGGCATCGTCGACCTGATCCAGGACGGACGTACCGCGCACATCCGCCCGGGCGACGTCGCCATCTATGACACCACCCGTCCCTACGAACTCCGGGTGGAGACCGACAGCCGGTCGCTGATCCTGCTGTTCCCCCGTCGGATGGTCGATCTGACACCTTCCGATGTCGCCGAGGTGACCGCCCGGGTGTTCACCCGCGAGTCGGTCCTCGGACGGTTGGTCATCCCGTTCCTGGAGGGGCTGGGCGCCAACGTCGAACGGCTGCAGGGCCCGAGCGGCGCGAGGATGGTGAACACCGCCCTGGATCTGCTGGTCACCTTGTTGTCGAGTGAGATCGACCTCGATTCGGATCCGCGCCGACGTCTGGCCAAGGACGTGCAGCACTACATCGAGCAGCGCCTGGGCGATGCCACCATGACCCCGGCCTCGATCGCCAAGGCGCATTTCATCTCCACCCGGCATCTGCATGCGATCTTCTCCGAGGAGGGCGCCACGCTGTCGGCCTGGATCCGGGACCGCAGGTTGCAGCAGATCCGGCGCGAACTGGCCGACCCGCTGCATGCCGGCGATCCCCTGCAACAGATCGCCGCCCGCTGGGGGCTGCCCGGAGCGACCCATTTCTCGAAACTGTTCCGCCACACCTACGGCGAGAGCCCCAGCCACTTCCGTCGGCGGATGCTGGGCGCGATCGCCGCGCAGCGCGACACCGGTCGGCCGGATCCACAGCGCAGGGTGTCCTGACGAGACCACGAGGAAAGACGACAGCGGCGCCGTCCGTGGACGGCGCCGCTGGCAACAGGGTGGAGGTGGCGGGAATCGAACCCGCGTCCTCGAAGGGTGAACCAGGACTTCTCCGGGCGCAGCTGGTTGGGCGGTCTGCTCGGCCCCTGCACTCACACCAGCAAGTTGCAGCCGGGCCCAGTCACAGTTGAGTCCCGACTGTCCCCTGTGACGCAGGACAGCCAGCAAGCCTTCTAGACGAGGCCAACATCCGGAGCGAAGGCTAACTCCGGGTTGACCCTTCGGTCACTGCTCAGGCAGCGAGAGCGAAGTCAGTGCGCTTGTTGTCGGCACTTGTTGTTTTCCAAGGAGCATCAACGAGTTGACCTTGGATCCTCGGCCCGCTTCCCCTGGGACTACCGCCCCAAGTCGAAACCGATCACCCCCTGTTGAGTTGTCATGCTCGGCGGCGGACCGCCTCCGCATCACGTCACCCGCAGGCGACACCCGTACAAACACCGGGACCGGCAAGTATAGTCCCGCCGCCGGTGGCGAAATCAATCGAGTTCCCGGTCACCTACCGAACACCGCAGACGAGCCGAACACCGCTGACGTGGCTCCAGTTGCGAGAATCGGCCCGGCGATCGCCCTTTCGGTGATCTGGCGCCACCTCAGCGGTGCTGATCGGCCCGGATTCAGGCCTCGCGCGGCTGGAGCAACTGGATCAGGTTGCCGCAGGTGTCGTCGAGAACGGCCGTCACCGCACTGCCGATGTCGGTCGGCGGCTGAGTGAACCGCACCCCGAGCTCGGTCAGACGGGCATGCTCGGCCGCCAGGTCGGCCACCTCGAACTGGGCGATCGGGATCCCGTCGGCGACCAGTGCCTCGCGATACGGGCCGACCGCCGGATGCCCGGAGGGTTCCAGCAGAAGCTCCGGACCGTCGGGATCATCGGCACCGACCACGGTCAGCCAGAGGTCATCGCCCAGTGGCTCCTCGTGCTTGGTCCGGAAACCGAGTACCTCGGTGTAGAAGCGATGGGCTGCGCGCTGGTCGTCGACGAACACGCTGGTCAGTCTGATTCTCATGGGTCCTGTTTTCGTTCGGGCCAGCGACGAGCGATCTCGGCCAGCGGTCCTGGGTCGAAGTGGTGGAGCTTGGTACGGCCTTGACGCTCCGTGCGCACCAGGCCCGCCTCCTCCAGCACCGCCAGATGCTGGGAGATCGCCTGACGACTGGAGCTCAGCCCGTACCTCGTGGTGAGCGCACCACAGATCTCGAACAAACTGCGTCCGTCGCGCTCGACGAGCAGGTCGAGGATGATTCGCCTCGTCCGATCGTCGAGTGCCCGGAAGACGTCTGCCACACGCCGATCATATGCAAGCCCCGCCTTGCCTATCAAGTGCAAGCCTGGACTTGCCTGTCGGATGTTCCCAACCGCCGTCGACGAGGCCGTGCTCGCGGTTGCGTGGCCGCCATCGATCCCGGGCTCCTGTCCGGAGCTCGGCCTGCGGTTGGTCAACGATCGGCCTCGCCGGGACCGCAGGACCATGGGTTCGCCGGTGTCCTCGGGTAGCCTCGGCGCCGTGGATCGGATCGTGGACTGGGTCGTTGGCCTGATGGAACTGATCGGCGCCCCCGGCGCCGGTCTCGCTGTCGCACTGGAGAATCTCTTCCCGCCCATTCCGAGCGAGGTGATCCTGCCCCTGGCCGGTTTCACCGCCGCCCGCGGCGGAATGAACCTGGCCGAGGCCCTGATCTGGACCACTGCCGGTTCGCTGGTCGGCGCGCTCGCACTCTACGCACTCGGTGCCCTGATCGGTCGGGACCGGATCCGCTGGATCATCGACAAGATGCCGCTGGTCGACGTCGAGGACTACGACAAGACCGAGGCCTGGTTCATCAAGCACGGCAAGGGTGCGATCTTCTTCGGCCGGATGATCCCCATCTTCCGGAGCCTGATCTCGATCCCGGCCGGTGTCACCCGGATGTCGCTGCCGTTGTTCATCCTGTTCACGACCGCCGGTTCGGCGATCTGGAACACCATCTTCGTGATGGCCGGATACCTCCTGGGCGACAACTGGCACATCGTCGAGGAGTACGCCTCGATCTTCCAGAAGATCGTGATCGTGGTGGTGGTCGCCGCACTCGCCTACTGGTTGTTCCGACGGATCCAGAAGATCCGGGCGCGCCGGGCGCGCGGCGGCGAGGAGGTACCGGTGGACCCGTCGGCGGACACCTTGTCCGGGTACGGCCGGGATGAGCCGGGCCAGGACGAGTCGGGCCAGGACGAGTCGGGGCAGTTCGAGGCGGACTCGACCGGTCGCCCGGCATCGAGGCGAGCGGCGGCCGAGGAGGACCCGACAGGTCCGGGTCGAGCCCGCGACTGACCGTCAGTCCGACCGGCGCCGATGGTGCGAGGGGTCCAGCGCACCGGCTGCACGATCCTGACCGCGGAGCGGCCGCGCTGCGCCCGTACCCACCCACGCCATTAGGCTGTAGCGATGACCGAGAAACCGGAAGTCGATTTTCCCGAGGGCCCGCCTCCGAGCGAGCTGCAGATCACCGATCTCGTCGTCGGCGACGGCGAGGAGGCCAAGGCCGGACATGTGGTCGAGGTCGACTACGTCGGCGTCTCCTACAGCACCGGCGAGGAGTTCGACGCCAGCTACAACCGGGGCCAACCCCTGCGCTTCGGCCTCGGCGCACAACAGGTGATCCCCGGCTGGGACACCGGGATCCAGGGGATGAAGGTGGGTGGCCGCCGGCAGCTCGTGATCCCGCCCCATCTGGCCTACGGCGATGCCGGAGCCGGCGGCGTGATCAAGCCGGGTGAGACCTTGATCTTCATCTGTAATCTGCGTGGCGTGAGCTGAACCGATCGCACATGCGACGAACCCCCGAGGCAAACGCCTCGGGGGTTGCGTCATCTGCGGGTACGGACTGAGCCGGGCCGTCTCCGCGGTCCGGGTCACTTCTCCGACAGCGGTTTCCACGGGCTCAACCGCATCAGCGGGTTCGCCCAGTTGGCGCCGCTGAAGGCCTGCACCGAGCCGACGATGGTCATCGCCACCCAGGTGATCCAGCCCGCCCCCACCAGGAAGTCCAGGTCGAACGGCATGACTACGGTCAGCAGCGTCAGCAGGAAGAAGACCAGCGAGGAGACCAGGGTCCAGTTGAAGGACTTGGCCGCCTCCCGCTTCACATAACTGCCCTGAGGGGAGATGACGTAGACGAAGGCCGGTCCGATGATCCAGCTGATGAACGGCAGCAGGTGGGTGATGCCGGCCGTGGCCTTGGCACCGGGTACGTCGGCGCTGTTCCGGTTCGCCGGCGGCCGGTAGACCGGGTGCGGACCGAAGAACGGTGCCGCGGCCGGCACCAGGTCGGTGAAGGCTGCGTTGAGGTCGCCGCGGGTACGTGCGTTCATCGCCAGGTCGATCCGCTGGGAGAACTCGTCCTCGTCGATCCGGCCCTCGGCATAGGCGTCCTGCAGGAAGTGCTCGGCTCGTTCGCGCTCGACATTGCCGACTCGTTGCTGCTGCCCGGTGTACTCATCCATTGCGCCCATGCCGACCATTCTCCCCGATCGGGTCCGCTCACCCCATCGGGCCAAGCCCCCATTCGACCCCGAACCGGGTCCGACCACGGTCTGGGCGGCGGGTGGCAGCGCCTGGACGATGGCGGTTCACCGGCTGCGGTGGGTCACCAACTGCCGCCGCCGCCGCCACCGCCGCCGCCGCCGGAGAAGCCACCGCCGCCGAAGGAACTGCCACCGGAGCCGAACCCGCTGCCGGAGAATCCTCCCCCGCCGCCGGACGACGGTGGCGGCGGTGGCGGTGCCGCGGAGGTGTTCACCATGCTGGCGAAGGCATAGGCGTTGAAGAACTGGAACCCGGGCCCACCGGCGTACCAGTAGTAATCGGTTTGCGGGATGTATCCGGCCTGCATCGCCTGTTCACAGACCTTCTCCCAGCGGTCGGCCAGGTTGAACACGATCGCCCACGGCAGGTAGCGGGAGAAGATGTCCTGGCCCTCCTCGAACTTCAACTGGTTCGCCTCGGCCGTCGCCAGGTAGGTACGGAAGCCTTCCACCTGGTCGGTGATCGCCCGTCCCTCGGCGGTCCGGGTGCCGCTCTTCATTTTCGCCCGGACGACCAGCCAGGTGATGATCGGCCCGGCCAGCAGCAACATCGGCAGGAGCAGCAACCAGCCGATGTTGATCACGATCCAGCCCAGCACGAAGATCATGCCGATCGAACCGGTCCACTTCCCCGCCCGGCCGGCCCTCGGTCGGACCTTGAACCATCCGTGGGCGTGGACCTGATCCTCGATCACCTGTCGCAACTGGTCGGCAGGGCGTTCCAGTGAGGAGCGGCCGCCGATCGCCACCCGCTGTCCGGGGCGTTGCGGACCGGGGAACAGTGCGTTCAGGAAGACCGTGTCCTCCGGGTTCGCCGCGCGCCCGGGGTCGAGCAGTTCGACCTCGTAGTCGTCGGCCCGCTCCCCGTGGATCTTCACCGCACCCTTCACCGCCAGGTCGACCAGCACCGCGGCGGTCTCCTCTCCGGTGATCTTGCCGTCGATCACGTAACCGGCCTCACCGACCGGGATCTTCGGCGGTGCGAACGCGACCGGGATCTGCACAGTCTTGTCGTGTTTCACGATCTTCGCGTTCGCCGGATCGGTCGGTACGGTGCCCGGCGGAATCCCGGCGTACCGGTCGTCGCGGCCGTTGCGGCGGTACCAGAGCCAGCCGACCAACGGGGAGCCGAGGCCGATGGCTCCGAAGACGATCCCGCCGATGGTCAGGTCCCGCCGGTCTTCGGAGGACATCTTCGACCCGTCCTCGACCAGGATCGGCCCGACATTCGTCACCGCACCCTTGGTGATCGCGGCACCGATGCTCACACCCTCACCGGTTGCCAGGTCGCTTGCGCTGTAGGTCGCGACCCCCTCGTCGTCGACGCTGGTGGTGCAGGTCTCCGTGCTGCCGACGGCGCCTTGGAAACAGCTGGAGTCCTGGACGCCGTCGGGCACCTCGACACTGATCTCCACATTCTCGATCGGTGCGTCCCAGTCGAAACCGGTGGCGTCCCAGTAGAACTCGTCGAATCCGTCCTGCGCCCGCAGCGCCCCCTTGACGTCATAGCTGATGACATAGGTCTCGGAGGAGTCGACGGTTTGCGAGGAACTGCCGATCTGCAGGGTCATCGTCCGGTTCCGTCCGGACTCGTCCTCGGTCTCGGTGTAACGGGGGGACGCACCGGTCGGGCTCTGCACCGAGAGGTCGTCGATCTCGTAGACCATGTCCATCCCCGGGTTGTCCGGGTCCTCCTCGCGGATCGCGAGCTCCCGGTAGATCCCGTGTCGATCGGAGCCGGCGAAGGAGTAGTCGATGGTCTCGGTGACCTCGACCGTACCGTCGGCGTTGACCACATAGTCGATGTCGAAACTGGTGATCACATCACCGGACTCGGCGTGGGCCAGCCCTGGCAGCAGGCCGACGGTGGCCAGGGCCGTGGCCCCGGTCAGCGCCGCCGCGCGCATCGCGCCGCGCCGGATCCGCCCCGGGAGGTCGCTCCGCCGGGTGGTCGCGCCGTCCGCCTGCGTCATCGGCCCCTCCGGTTCAGCACCGCACCGCGGTTGCGTTGGGCCAGCGCCCGCTGGGCCTCCCGATCGGCATCGCGCTTGGCGATGGTCTGTCGCTTGTCGTACTCGCGTTTGCCGGTGGCCACCGCGATCTCGACCTTGGCGTACCCGTCGTTGAAGTAGATCGACAACGGGATCAAGGTGGTGCCGGAGTTCTGCAGCGCTCGCTCGATCCGGTCGATCTCGCGCCGGTTCAGCAGCAACTTCCGGGTCCGCCGGGCAGTGTGGTTGGTGTAGGTACCGTGCGAGTACTCCGGGATGTGGGCCGAGCGCAGCCACACCTCACCGTCGTCGACGGTGGCGAAGGCATCGGCCAGGGAGGCACGGCCGTCCCGTAGCGATTTCACCTCGGTCCCCTGCAGCACCAGACCCGCTTCGTAGGTGTCCCCGATGGCATAGTCGTGGCGCGCCTTCTTGTTCTGGGCGACGACACTGCGTCCTTTTTCGCGCGGCATGGCTACCATCATGCCCGCTGCGGGGCGCAGTCGAAGAAACTACGCCCCGCAGCGGTGCCGATCAGTCCGGTCGATCCGGGTCAGATGTTGACGCCGTTCTTCTTCAACCAGGCCCGCGGATCCTTGGCTGAGTAGACGCTGCCGGGGGTGGCGCCCTTCGGGTAGTACTCGAAGTGCAGGTGGGGTCCGGTCACGTTGCCGGTCGCACCGGTGTAGCCGATGATGTCGCCCTTCTTGACCACCTTGCCCTTGCTGGCGGACTTCCGGCTCATGTGGGCGTACAGGGTGGATTCGCCGTTGCTGTGGCGCAGGATCACGTGGTTGCCGGCCCAGCCACCAGCGGTCGAGCTCAGCACCACTCCGTCCTTGGCGGCACGGATCGGGGTGCCGGTGTAGACACCGGCGAAGTCGAGACCGGTGTGGTAGCGGGCCCAGAGACCGGTCTGGCCGAAGACTGCCGAGATCCGGTAGTTGCCGGGCTTGATTGGAGAGACAGCCGCCGCGGAACTCGTCTTGGTCGCGTCGCGGGAGGAGTCGGACTTCTTCTTCTTCTCCTTCTCGGCCTTCTTCTTCTCCTCTTCCTTCTTCTTCTCGGCCTTCTTCTCTTCTTCCTTCTTCTTCTCGGCGGCTTCCTTGTCCTTCTTCGCCTTGGCCTCGCGCTCCTTGCGCTCCTTCTCGGCCTTCTTCGCCTGCTCGGCCTCGTACTCCTCGAGCTTCTCCTGGGCTTCCTCGGACTCAGCAGCCATCTCAGCCACCCGGTCCTTGTCCGCCTCGACCTGGGTCTCGACCTCTGCCTGGGCGTCGGATTTCGCGGCCACGAGCGCGCTGATTCGCGATTCCTCGGCCTGCGCCTCGGACTCCAGTTCCTGCATGTTCGACAGATTCGTCGCGGCTGCCTCACGCTCGGCCTCGGCCTCTGCTTCGGCCTCGGCCTGGGCCTTCTTGGCCGCCTCCAGCTTCTGCTGTGCCTCCTCCAGTGCATCCAACTTGGCCTGGGTGGCGTTGAACATGGTGGTCGACCACTGAGCGCGGGTCTGCAGTGTGCCGGCGGTGGTGTTGTCGACCACCATGGCCAGTCCGACCAGGCTGTTCTGCTTCTGGTACTGCTCGCGAACGACCTCACCGGCCTTCTCGCGCTGTTCCTCGACCCGCTTCTGGTTCGCCGCCACTGCGGCCTTGGCCTGTTCCAGCTTCTCCTGCGCTTCGGCCAGACGCTCCTGGGACTCCTCGTCGCGCTCCTGCGCGTCGGCGAGCTCTCCTTGGATCCGGTTCAACTCCGAGCGAGCATCGTCGAGCTGGCTCTCGGCATCGGCCAGGGCAGAACGGGCCGATTCCAGATCATTGGAGCTGTCGTCCAGTTGGCTCTCGGCCTCGGTCAGCTTCTTCTCCGCCTTGTCGGCGTCATCGGACGGGTCGGCGAAGGCCGGGGCGGTCAGGCCGATGGTCAACGCCACCGCCGCCACTGCCGTGGCAGCACGGCGGACGAGGCGCCGCGACACCGGCGGCACGCAGAACCCGTACCACGGGGTTGCGGAATCCTGAGCTTTTCCGGATTCGGTGTTTCCGGGTCTTTGCGACTTTGCGGCCGCTAGGGGAAGTTGCCGGTCCACTGTCCATCTCCAAATCGGTCTCAGGTGTGCGACCCGTCCGGAAGCCCCGGATCAGACCCGCAGATACCTGCGTGTAGCTATCAACGTCGGAACAATGCTTAACACCAGAGCCACGATTGCAACCCCGAGGCAGGCCCAAAGCACTTGTTGCGGGCCAATCCAAGGTGAAGCCTGAATCAAGACTTGAGCGTTTTCGGTGATCAGGAAGAACACAGCTGCGGCGAGAGTCGCACAGGCCAGTGCGGCACCGACCACGGCCGCCAGCAGCGCCTCCAGCACGAACGGCATCACGATGTAGAGGTTGGAGGCACCCACCAGACGCATGATCCCGATGTCGCGGCGCCGGGCGAAGGCCGCCACCCGTACCATGTTGCCGATCTGCAGCGCGGCGGCGGCCAGCAACAGGCCGGAGGCGATGATCGCGCCCCACTGCAGGACCCCCAGCCACTGGAACAGCGGATCGAGGATCTCGTGCAGGTCCTGGATGGCCTGCACCCCCGGCAGGCCGGAGATCGCGGTGACGACTCCCTGGTACTCCTCCGGGTTCACCAGCTTCACCCGGAAGGATTCCTGCATGTCCTCCACCCGCAGGGTGTCCTGGATCGGGCTGCCCTCGAAGGCCCGGCGGAACTCGTCGTAGGCCATCTGCTTGGTCTCGAAGTAGACCTCCTGCACCTCGGGGTTCGTGTCCAGAGCCTGCTCGATGGTGCTGCGCTGGGCGTCGGTGATCTCCTCACCGGAGCAGTTCTGTCCCTCCGAGGAGGCATTGCAGAGGAAGACCGAGATCTCGACCTTGTCGTACCAGCTGTCCTTCATCAGGTTGACCTGCTGGAACGCCAACAGACCGGCCCCGAACAGGGACAGCGACACCCACATCGTGACGATCACCGCGAGGTTCATCGTCAGGTTGCGACGCAGACCCGAAAAGGTCTCGGAAAGCATGTGGCGCATCAGTGTTCCTCAGAAGTTCTGTGTGATCGGCGGGCCGGGTAGGCGTCACTGTGTGCCATAGACGCCCCTGCGCTGGTCACGTACCAGTTCGCCGTCGTCGAGCTCGATCACCCGGCGGCGCATCTGGTCGACGATCGTGGAGTCATGGGTGGCCATGATCACGGTGGTGTCGGCCCGGTTGATCCGGTCCAGCAGTTTCATGATCCCGACGCTGGTCGCCGGGTCCAGGTTTCCGGTCGGCTCATCGGCGATCAGGATCTTCGGCTTGTTCACCACGGCCCGGGCGATCGCCACCCGCTGCTGCTCACCGCCGGACAGTTCCTCGACCAGCCGATCGGCCTTGTTCGACAGGCCCACCAGTTCGAGGGTCTCGGGGACGACCTGCTTGATGTGGGCCCGGGACTTGCCGATCACCCTCTGGGCGAAGGCGACATTGTCGGCCACCGACTGGCCGGGACGGAGCCGGAAGTCCTGGAAGACCGTGCCGATCTCGCGGCGCAGCTTCGGCACCTTCCAGCGCGGCAGCTCGGTCAGGTCGCGACCGGCGACCCAGACCTTGCCCGAGGTGGGCTGATACTCCCGCAGCACCAGCCGCAGGAAGGTCGACTTGCCCGAGCCGGAGGTACCGACCAGGAACACGAACTCGCCGGCGCCGATCTCCACCGAGACGTCACGCAGTGCGGGACGGCGTTGATGCTCGTAGGTCTTGGTCACATTGTCGAACTGGATCACGGTGTTGCCCTCGGCCGGCTAGACGAGACCTGCGCAGGCAGCACTGATACAGCTGCTGACCGGCAGGGGATACGGCCGCTTGCAGTCTAGGCAGTCACTCAACAAATTCTTGGGAACACGCCGCGTGTTGCCGATCTCGGCACCGCGAGCGGTTGATCGGGAGAGCCCCCGCTTGAGACAGCCTCAGATCGAGACGCGTCCGGTTGAGACAGCGTCCGGTCGAGACGCGTCCGGTCGAGACAGCACGGTGGTGCTCGGTTGCCAGGCACCATCTGTTCCGCAGCAAACGCACCCATTCCTCACCGATGGGTGCAATTGCTGCGGAACGGATGCCGTTCGGATCAGGCGTCGGCGGTCTCGGTGCGCTTGCGCCAGCGGATGCCGGCATCGATGAAGCCGTCGATCGACCCGTCGAAGACGGCATCGGGGTTGCCCTCCTCGTAGTCGGTACGCAGGTCCTTCACCATCTGGTACGGCTGCAGCACGTAGGAACGCATCTGCGCCCCCCACGAGTTGCCGCCGTCACCCTTCAGCGCATTCATCTCCGCCTCGCGGTCCTTGCGCGCCTTCTCCAGCAAGCGGGCCTGCAACACCCGCAGGGCTGCGGCCTTGTTCTGCAGCTGCGATTTCTCGTTCTGGCACGAGACCACGATGCCGGTCGGCAGGTGGGTGATCCGTACCGCCGAGTCGGTGGTGTTCACGCTCTGTCCACCGGGACCGGAGGAACGGAAGACGTCGACCCGGATGTCGGCCTCGGGGATGTCGATGTGGTCGGTCTCCTCGGTGACCGGCAGCACCTCCACACCGGCGAACGAGGTCTGCCGCCGGCCCTGGTTGTCGAAGGGGCTGATCCGTACCAACCGGTGGGTTCCCTGCTCGACGCTGAGGGTGCCGTAGGCGAAGGGGGCGCTGATCTGGAAGGTGGCCGACTTGATCCCGGCCTCCTCGGCATAGGAGGTGTCGAAGACCTGGCTGGAGTATCCGTGCCGCTCGGCCCACCGCAGGTACATCCGCATCAGCATCGAGGCGAAGTCGGCGGCGTCCACGCCACCGGCCTCGGCACGGATGGTGACCATGGCCTCGCGTGGGTCGTACTCGCCGGACAGCAGGGTCCGGACCTCGAGTGCCTGGATCGACTTCTCCAGCCGGGCGATCTCTCGCTCAGCCTCGGCAAGGGAGTCCGGATCGGCCTCCTCGGCGGCCAGTTCGACCAGCACCGCGGCGTCGTCCAGACGCTGCCGGAGCCCGCTGACGCGCTCGACCTCGCCCTGGACCGCCGACAGCCGAGAGGTGACCCGCTGGGCGTTCTCCTGGTCGTCCCACAGGTCCGGTGCCGCCACCTGCTCCTGCAGGGAGGCGATCTCCTGACGCTTGGAATCGAGGTCCACAACGGCCTCGATCGAGGTCAATGCCTTGTCGAGATTGTCCAGCTTCTCGGCGATGTCGTCTGCCACAGCAGGCCATCCTATCCCCCACATCCCAGACTCACCCGTCCGCGACCCGGCACCGTGCCGGACAGGCTCGGGTACGTCAGCTCGCAGCACCCGCCGTAAGCGACGCCGGTATCGGTGGTTAGGCTGACGCAGGCCGGTCGACCCGGCCGAACTCGACCGGTCCACGCAGCATCTTGGGATGGTCCGGTCCCGACACCGGAAGGGTGCAGCAATGACGCGAACCATCACCTCCGCCGAGGATCTCGACTCGGTCGTGGGCCAGCCCCTGGATCCCGGCGACTGGCTGGAGATCGACCAGGAACGGGTCAACACCTTCGCCGATGCCACCGGTGAT
This sequence comes from Naumannella halotolerans, assembly GCF_004364645.1. Taxonomy (NCBI): domain Bacteria; kingdom Bacillati; phylum Actinomycetota; class Actinomycetes; order Propionibacteriales; family Propionibacteriaceae; genus Naumannella; species Naumannella halotolerans. The sequence continues at coordinate 1,523,609 of NZ_SOAW01000001.1, forward strand.
CATCAGTGGATCCACGTCGATGCCGAACGCGCGGCCGCCGGACCCTACGGCGCCACCATCGCCCACGGGTTCCTCACCCTTTCGCTGATCCCGGCACTCGGCCAGTCGGCGCTCTCCCTGGACTTCGGCTCGGCCAAGATCAACTACGGGCTGAACAAGGTGCGGTTCATGAATCCGGTGAAGGTCGGCAGCAGGATCCGCACCCGGGCCGAGATCATCGACGTGAAACCCGGCGGGACCGGGACCCAGGTGGTGACCCGCTACACCGTGGAGATCGAGGGCACCGAACGGCCGGCCTGCGTGGCCGAGCAGATCACCTTGATCCTCCCCTGACCACGCCGATCAGACGTTGCGCGGGGCCAGACAGAGGTCGACCTCGGCGCGCAGACCCGACCCGACCAGTTCGGCCTCGACCCGACTCTGCGCCGCGGCCAGCACTGCCACACCCGGTCGCCCGGGTTCGACCACCACGTCGGCGCTGACCCGTGCCCGGCCGTCCCGGATCCGCACGTCGACCTCAACCCTGTCCGGGCCACCGGTCATGCGGACGGCCAGCCCGCGCAGGACCGCCCGGGGGCTGGGGAGCAACGCCTGCACCCCCGGGGTCGTGTGCAACACCTCGGCCACCCGTGCCGCGATCTCGCCATGCCCCGGTGTCTGCTTCGGCAGCGACACCGCATCAGTCATCGTGCACCTCCTCCACGACCAGGTCGATGACGATCTCGCGTGGTCCGAGTTCCCTGTGCAATCGCTCCCGAATCGCCCGCCGGGCACGCTCGACCAGCGCCGGATGGAGCTGCGAGACCGCCACCGACAGGCCGACCGAGATCTGCAGCGGTTCGACCGTCTCTGCCTGCTCGATGTCGACGGGGGCCTCGGTCGGCTGGAGCACGCGGCAGCCGCGCGGCCAGACCCCGGGGATCACCGCAACCGCCTGCCGTACCAGCTCGGTGATCGCGGACTCCCGCACGCTCAGTTCACCGGCCTCGGCGCGCTTCAGCGGGATCTTCCGTCCGCTGCGGAACTCGGCCCGTACCGCCGACATGATGGATGCCTTGAGATCATTGGAGGGTTGCTGCGGTGCCTCCTCGATCCCGCTCCGCCAGGCGGCGGCGAACAGATCGACGGTGGCCAACCGCGCCCGCGCCTCGGTGCAGGTGACGCAGTCACACTGCTCATCGACCACATCGTGTTCGAGTTCGTCCCAGACGTCTCGCAGGTGCCGCTCGGTGCCCGGGGAGGAACGGTGCCGCGGTCGCGGACTCGGGCTGGTCATTTCCAGTCCACCATTCCTCGTGCCAGAGCGACCCTGGCTCGCGCCAGTCGCCCCCGTACCCCATCAGGTGTGGTACGGACGATCACTGCGACCTCCTCGTAACTGAATCCGTCGATCTCGCTCAGCAGCCAAACCGCACGCTGCGTGGGGGGCAGGCGGCGCACCAGGGCCACCAGTGCCTCCCACTCTGCCTTGGAGATGGCCGATCTGTCCGGCCATGGGTGATGATCGGCCACCCGATCCCCCAGCGGCCGGCCGTCGGCGACGGTGTCGTCCAGCGAATCCGACGGGCGGCGGGACCGGAGCTGGTCCAGGCACCGATGGGTGCTGCTGCGGTAGAGCCAGCTGCGCAGACTGCTCGGGTCCCGCAGCTGTTCCAGCCTGCGCCAGGCTCCGACCAGCACGTCCTGGGTGATGTCCTCGGCATCGGAGCTGTCGTTCACCATCCGCAGCGCGTGACGGTACAACGGTCCTTGGTAGCGATCCACGATCTGGTCGAATGCCTCGGTGCCACCGTCACGAGCCCGGAGCACCAGCGTCGCGTCGTCGACCCGCAGCATGGACGCCCCGGCCGCCATGTCCGCCTCGGCACCGCGTGCACCCTCGGTGCTGGTTGGGGCCCTGTCCACGGGCCCATCATGCCACCGATGAACTGTGATGCAGCTCACCCGAGATCGGCCGTGAGGATCCTGCCCCCACCCCGTCTGAATAGGGGTAAGGGCATTCAACGGAAAGGGAAAGCATCATGGCAGCACAGAACAAGCCCACCCCGGCAGATGTCGCGGACACCCCGGTCAAGGGTTCCGCGGTGGAGGTCAGTGACACCACTGCAGAGCCGAAGAAGCTCGATGCCCTGCACACCGAGCACGGTGACACCACGATCGCCGACCAGGTCGTCGCGAAGATCGCCGGCCTGGCAGCCCAGGAGGTCGAGGGTGTCTACGCGATGGGCAACGCCGCTCGCCGCACCCTGAACGCGATCACCGAGCGGATCCCCGGCTCGCAGACCAACGTCACCGGTGGCGTGAGCGTGGAGAAGGGCGAGCGGCAGGCCGCCATCGACATGACGATCATCACCGAGTACGGCTACCCGATCGCCGAGGTGACGCAGAACCTGCGTGACGCGGTGATCCAGGCAGTGGAGTACGGAACCGGCCTCGAGGTGATCGAGGTGAACGTTGCCGTCACCGACGTGAAGCTGCCCGATGAGGATGATCAGAACGCCGACGACGCGCCGACGAAGGAGCGCACCACCACCCTGCAGTGAGGCCCGATCCCGCGGTGGGGAGGGAGACCCCGAAGGCCTCCCTCCCCCACGCGGTGTCGGCGACTGCCGGTCACCGAGGAGCAGCACGATGGAGATTCAGATGAAAACCACTCAGTTCGCCATTCTGGTCGGCATGGCGCTGGCCGCAATCGCCTACTTCGCAGGCTTCGTTGCCCTGCTGATCACCGCGATCGGCGGTGCTGTCGGATGGTTGGTGGCCATGATCATCACCGGTCGGATCGATCTTCGTGATCTGGCGGGTCGGGCAGGCGATCAGCGATGAGTGACCAAGTGGTCGCGGAGTCGGGTACGGCACGATCGACCGAGAACCGACGCGGTACGACCACGATCGCCCGTCGGGTGTTCGAGAAGGTCGCCGCCCAGGTGGCCGGTGAGGTGTCGGCCGCCGGCGGCACGAGCGGCGGGTTCCTCGGAATCGGGACCCGACGCGATCTCGACGCCAAACCCGAGGTCGATGTCACGCTCACCGGTGACGGTGCCGTGGTCTCGGTCCGCTGCGGGGTGCGCTACCCGGCCTCCCTGCGCGCGACCACCGACGAGGTACGGCAGAACGTCACCACCCGGCTGCAGGAGCTCACCGGGGTGAACGTCGACCGGGTGGACATCCAAGTCGCCTGGTTGTCCCGCACCCAGTCGCCCGGTCCCCGACCCCGATGATCATCATCTCCGGGGTCGCCGACCCGACCCACCGCTGATCCCGGGCGGTCCCCACATCCACTTCATCCCTCACGCTCCGAAAGGAAGTGCGCAATGGCCTCGTCATCGTTGATCAACCGCGCCCAACGACGGATCCCGGCATCGGTGATCGCCGTCGCCCTGGCGGCACTCGGTGTCATCGCAGTCTGGGTCGGCATCGTCGGCCTGCAGACCGCCCAGCTGGTGACGTGGCTGCAGTGGATCCCCCAGCAGCTGTCCGGGCTGACCTGGCAGGCACCGATCGTGCACGTGCTCGGCATCGTCGCGGTGCTGCTCGGACTGTTCCTGATCATCGCCGCCTGCCTGCCCGGTCGGGTCTCCGGTGTGCGGCTGCAGGCGCCGAAGGCCACCGAAGAGGTGACCGGCCCGGCCGTCGTGCTCAGTCGGCGCGGACTGGCCCGGGTCGTCGGCAGCTGGGCGGCCCTGGTCGATGGCACCGATGCGGTGGATGTCAGTGTCGGCGGTCGTTCGGTCAGGGTGGCGGTACGCACCTCGGCCAATGATCCCGACGCGGTCCGCGAGGCGGTCGCCGAACAGGTACGCAACCGGCTCGCCGAGTTGGATCTGCAGCGCACACCGACCGTCGTCGTGCAGGCACGCTCGACCAACTGAAGAAACCCAAGCCCCGCAACCACGGTTCATGATCGTCACTGGGAACCGTCGTCGGTCCAGGAAGAAGGATGAGTGAGATGGCAGCAATGCTCAGCGCCGGCCCGGGTGGCCGCAACCGGACCGGAATGATCCTCACCGGAATCGTGTTGACGGTGGTCGGACTGGCCGCGATCGCCATGGCCACCGGTTTGGCCGGCTCGTGGCTGAACGGCCTGGGCTCGCCCTTCACGGTCGCCACCCCGACCGACCCGGTGGTGCCCAGTGCCACGGTCTCGTTGTCCGCCTGGTTCTGGCTGCTGCTGGCACTCGCCGGAGTGGTGATCTTCGTCCTGGCCGTCGCCTGGCTGGCCGCACAGTTCCCGAAGGTCGTACCGGTCAAGCCGTTCCGGCTGCAGGACGACCCGAGGCAGGGCACCACCTCGATCGATGCCTCGGCGCTGGAAGCCATCACCGCCGAGACGATCGAGGAGATCACCGGCGTCAACAGCGCGCGGGCAACGGTTCGCGGAACCGCCGCCGAGCCCACGCTGGAGGTCAATGTGACCGTCGGGGAACGGTCCGACCCGCAGCAGATCGTGCAGCAGATCCAGTCCGGCGCCGCCACCGATCTCGCCACCGCGTTGGACGGGACCGTCGTCGCGCTCCGCATCTTCGTCGAGGTGAACCGTGAAACCTCCTCCACCGACACGGTCACGCTGCCGGCTTGAGCATTCCCCCCGCTCGCCGGCGGCGTGGCCGTCCCCCATTTTCCGCCGTGTCCGCCGACCACAACCGGGTTCGATCCGCAGCGGCGATCGCAGGATCGCGTGCACCCCACCCGGGCCGGATGCCGAGACCGTCGGCGCCGGTCGTACCCGCAGACCTACGGTCACTGCATGACGCGCACGGACCCCGCCACCCACCACACCGGACCCCGCTACACCCACGGTCACGGTGATTCGGTACTGCGGGCGCACAGTTGGCGCACCGCGGAGAACTCGGTCGGCTATCTGCTGCCGCATCTGCGGAGGGATCAGTCATTGCTCGATGTCGGTGCCGGGCCGGGCACCATCACGGCCGACCTGGCCGAACGGGTCGGTGCGGTGACGGTGCTGGAGACCTCCGAGGCCACCTTGGAGTTGGCCCGGACCACTTTTGCCGAACGGAACCTCGACGCCGAGTTCGTGGTGGGCGATGTCGAGCGGCTGGCGCTCGCCGACGACAGTTTCGACGTGGTCCACGCCCATCAGGTGTTGCAGCATCTCGCGGATCCGGTGGAGGCGCTGGTGCAGATGGCCCGGGTCTGTCGGCCGGACGGTCTGATCGCGGTACGCGAGGTCGACTACCACGGATGGACCTGGTGGCCCCAGTTGCCAGGGTTGGACCTCTGGCAGGAGGTGCTGCAGACCGTCCACCGCGCCAACGGCGGCGAGCCCGACGCGGGTCGACGCCTGCTCGCCTGGGCGCATTCCGCCGGACTGCGCGATCTCACCGTCTCGGCCAGCCTGTGGCTCTTCACCGACGAGGATCGTCGGTGGTGGGGGCAGACCTGGGCCGACCGGATCCGTACCACCTCGATCGGGCGACAGGCACTGGACGACGGGGTGGCCAGCGAGTCCGACATCGAGACCATCGCGCAGGCCTGGCTGACCTGGGCCGACGATCCCGACGGTCTGCTGCTGATGCCGCATGTGGAGTTGCTGGCCCGTCCCTGACGCCGGGCCCGGGGCGTTTGCCGACTCGGGCCCTCGGACTGTGCCTTCGCCACGGTCGATAAACGTTCGCGAACTGCCCTACTCTCACCGTATGCACACGCTGGCCGCGCACCGGGGACGGTTGTCGGCACTGCCGGCCCACTGTTCGCCTGCCCGGCATCGGGCAGCCCGGTATCTGGCGGACCGGTACTCGTCGCCCCGATCGGGGTCGACCCGGTCCTGGTCGACCCGGCATTCGACCCCTTGCTCACCGACTCCCCGTTCGTCGCCTTCTTGTCCGGCGCCCCCCGGATCGTCGGCCCGGCACTGGTGGACCCCGTGTTCGTGACCCCGGAGTGGTTCCTCGGGAGCCTGCCGCAGTGGCTGACCGCGCTGGCTGCGCTGGGCACCCTGTTCGCGATCCTGACGATGCTGCGTCGGCGGCGTCGCAATGAGGAGATGGCGCTGCCCAAAGCGGTACACGGCTGGGCAGAGACCCTCTCGGACTCACCGGAGCTGACCCGGATCGTGGTCTACAACGACGGTTCGACCGTGGTCCGCGATGTCGTCGTCCTGACTGCCGGAAGCTCTCGAGGCGACGCACGAGCCACCGTTGCCAGCCGACGCCTGTGGGCCGACGACCTGGTCCAGGTCGATCTGCCGGTGACCGCCTGTGCGACCTGCGAGGTGCAGTTCACCACCGTCGACAACGAGATGTTCTGGCTGGACCTGGCTGAGAACACCCACCGACGGCGCTCCCGGATCGAGAATGCCGCCGCACTCAGCAGCCAGGCATTGGCCGCCGCCTCTGCAACACCCGAACCCGCGGGACGGCACCCGGAGGTCTCACCGACCTCACCGGTGGCCACGCCCACGAGCGAGCAGACCAGCTCCGCGACGGCACGAGACCGTGAACCCGCCGACGAGGACCGGACCGAAACGTTGCCGGTGGTGGACGCCGACACCGCGCGCAACGCGGACCCGGATGCACTCCCGACGGCCGATGACGATGCGCTGCCGGCCCCGGACCCATTCCCGGACGCCGCACGCCATGCACTGCCAGACACCGACCCGGTCCCGCTGCCTGACACCGAGCCTGATGCACTCCCGGACATCGAACCGGACCCACTCCCGGACACCGGCCGCCATGTACTGCCAGACACCGAACCTGATGCGCTTCCGGACACTGGCCGGGCTTCAGCGACTTCCGCCACCGTAGATCCGGTCACGTCGACCGACCTGCGGACGGCAGCGATGAGCGAATCCGGACACGTACACGCCGGGCAGGACCACGCCGGACACGTCCACGCCGGGCAGGACCACACCAGCCGCCAGGAGCTTGCGACGGCCGAACCGGTACAGCCGCAACCGGCGCCTGTCCCCTACGGCAACGGCTACGGCACCTCTGCGACACCGGGAACATCGGAGTCACTCGTCCTGCAGCCCGTACCCGACGATGTGGGCAGACACAGCGCGGGTCCGGCGACGGTCACACCAGCAGCGGCCCGCCCCGCCCGCCGCGCATGGACCAATGACTCCGCATCCACCGACGAAGCCGACGCCGGCCCGCGGCCCCGGCGCGCCCTCTGACTCCGAGGCCCCAAACCGCAAATTGTCGGAAGTTATGGCGACCTCGCGACGGGTGCAGGTCGCCACAGGTCCCGATGAGTTTCAGTTCAGGCGTCCGGTGCCCCGGATTCCTCAGTGCCGCACGTACTCGGCGAGCACGACACCGGACTGGTACGCACTCACGGCGAGCGGCCGGAGTGCCGCAGGGTCGTAGGGCCGGTCGCCGAACAGGCGGACACCGTCGCCGAGCAGCACCGGGTTGACCTTCAGGCTGAGGCGATCGATCTCATCGGCCAGGACTGCGGCGAGCGCGCCACCCCCGCAGAGCCAGATGCCTGCCCCGGCCTCGGCCTTCAGCTCACGTACCACCTCCACGGGATCGCGATCGGTGAAGTCGACACCGGCAGCACCCTCCGGTGCCTGGTGCTCGTGGGTGAACACGATCTGGCGCAGATGTTGGTACGGGTCGGGTAGCTCCGGCAGCCCGACGGCGAAGGTGTTCCAGCCCATCAGCACCGTGTCGAACGGCCCGCCCTCGACCGGAAGCCCCGCCGCGGCGGCGAGCGCAGTCGGTGCCGTACCCCGGTACTTCGCCCAGATCTCACCGGCATGGTCACCCTCGACGAGGAACTGGTCGAACTGTCCGGCGGGTCCGGCGATGAAACCATCGACGCTCACCGCGACGAAATAGGTGAGTTCTCGCATTCGTTTCTCCAATCACGACATATGTAGTGTTTGAACCATAGCAGCTGTAGTGGTTGATCGGGTTAGAGTCGAGCCATGGCGAAGAACGAGGCACGTCGCACCGCGCTGGCCGACGCGGGCATCAGCGTGCTCGCGCGGGAGGGATCGCGAGGACTCACCCACCGCGCGGTCGATGCAGCGGCCGAAGTCCCGACGGGTACGACATCCAACTACTTCCGCAACCGGGAGGCGCTGATCACGGGGATCTTCGAGCGGATCGGTACCCGACTGGCCCCTAGGGCAGACGACCTCGAGGCTGCGGCACGCGAGAAGCCGAGCCGCGAGCTCTTCGCCCGGTACGTGCGAGACATCGTGCGGCGACTGACCACCAACCGAGAGGTCACCCTCGCCCTCTACGAACTGCGCCTCGAAGCCGCACGCCGGCCCGAGCTGGCTGCACCGTTGGTCGAATGGCAACACGCAGCATTCGAGGCCGACATCGCCTTCAACGAAGCAGCCGGCCTGCCGGGGGGCCGTCGCGAGATCGCCTTGTTCCACTATGCGATCGAGGGATTCGTCTTCGACCGGCTCACCTCACCCATCGACCCCGAGACACCCGCCGACGAGGTGATCGACGATTTCGTGGCCGGGCTCCTCCGGTGACCTCCTGCCCCCTGGAAGGATCACACGCGCCTGAACCACGCACCCCATGGCCAGCCTGAGCCGTCGACGCTGGACCTCACAGCTCTCCCCGTCTCGGACCTGGGACCCCCAACAGGAGCCGGTCTCTGGCAGCTGCCCGCGGTTCGGCAACCTCGCCGAAATCCTGCAACAGATCGGCGCAGCGGATACAGTCGATGAATCCGGAATCTTTCGTCCACTTAGTGCGTTGATTCGGACGAGCACTCACCGTGGGTGCGGAGCGGGGGGGCACGCGATGAACACCCAGACCAGCACCGACCGACCGGCCGACCTGCAACGCGGCACGCGACCCCCACTCCGCAAGGATGCGTCGGCCAACCGCGAGAAGGTGCTCGCCGCGGCAGTGACGGCGATCCTCCGCGAGGGCAGGAAGGTTCCCATGGCCTCGATCGCCGATCTCGCCGGCGTCGGTGTCGCCACTCTGTACCGCCGCTACCCCACCCGGGAGGATCTGCTGAGCGCGCTGACCGAGCGCTCCTTCACCTTGGTGCGCGATCTGGCCCACTCGATCGCGGCCCGTGACGAGCCGGGCATCGTCTCGCTGGAGCGTTTCCTGGAGGGGACGATCGATCATCGCGATCAGCTCGTACTGCCGATGCACGGCGGCCCGGCAACACTGTCGGCGGAGGCCGTCCGGCTCCGTGACGAGGTGCACACCGCACTGGCGGAGATCCTCGACAGGGGGCGGCGTGACCGGACGATCGGGTCGAGCGTGACCACCTCGGATGTCGTCTTGTTCGGGGCCATGCTCGCCCAACCGCTGGCCAACACCGCGGACTGGGACGCAGCGGCGAGACGCCAGAAGGACATCTTCCTCGCCGGTGTCGCCGCAGCACCCATCCCCACCCAGGGTGGACGAGGACAGGAGAAATGATGCGAACACTGGTCATCGGCGCCGCCGGTCACGCCGCCGGCGAGGTCGTACCTGCACTGCACTCGCGCGGCGCGTGGGTACGCGGGATGGTCCGTCGGGACGCACAGCGGGCACTCGTGCAGAGCCGTGGTGCGGCCGAGGTGGTGCTGGGCGATCTCCGCGATCGGCGCACCATCGACTCGGCAATGGCGGACATACAAGCTGTCTTCTACATCGCCCCGGCGTTCCTTCCCGACGAGGCCGCCGTCGGCGTGCAGGTGATCGACGCCGCCGTCAGGGCCGGGGTACGCCGAGTGGTGTTCTCCTCGGTCATCCATCCGAGCCTGTCGTTGATCAACCACCGTGCGAAGGCACCGGTGGAGGAAGCACTGTACGACTCCGGGCTCGAGTACACCGTGCTCCAGCCGGCGCTGTTCTTCCAGAACTTCGCCGGTGGCTGGGAGCGAACCCTTGCCACCGGCGTACTCGCCGAGCCCTGGTCGTCGCGGACCAGATTCTCCCGGGTCGACTACCGCGACGTCGCCGATGCAGCGGCGATCGCCCTGACCGAGGACCGCCTGCTCGCAGGCACCTATGAGCTGGCCGCGCCCGGGCACCTGGACCGCCACGATGTGGCCGCCCTCATCGGCGAGGTCACCGGCCGCCGGATCCGCGCCGAGCGTACCGACCCTGCGCAGCTCGACGTCGCCGAACCCATGCGCGCGATGTTCAGCCACTACGACCACGCAGGTCTGCTGAGCAACCCACTCGCCCTGGCCATCATCCTCCAACGTGATCCACGAACGCTGCGCGACTACTTCGAACAGCTGAACTCCGCCAACCCGATCGACGACCCCACCGCTGAACAGGAGCAATCATGACCACTGCCAGCATCCCGCCCGACGACCCACGCCGAACCCTCACCGTGGCTCATCCCGACGCGGCCGACGCGACCCACATCACCCTTGCCGGCAACATCTACACGATGCTCGTCAGCGGTGCCGACACGGCCGGTCGCTACTGTCTCATCGACATGCGGATCCCCGAAGGCGGCGGCCCGCCCCCGCACCGGCACGACTTCGAGGAGATGTTCACGATCCTCAGTGGGCAGATCGAGTTCACCCTGCGTGGTGAGACCACGACGGTCGGCGAGGGCACCACCGTCAACATCCCCGCCAACGCCCCACACTTCTTCCGCAACACCTCCGACGCACCTGCCCGGATGCTCTGCATGTGTGCCCCGGCGGGCCAGGACGAGTACTTCGCGCGGGTGGGCATCCCGATCACCGACCCTGACTCCCCGCCGCCGGCACCGACCGAGCAGCAGCAGGCCGAGAGCCGCCGTCTGGCCGAATCCCTCGCCGCGACCTACCGCACCGAACTGCTCAGCTGAGCAGGGAGCGGTTCCCGACTGCCGGTCCTGCCGGTGCCGCAGTCGGGTCGAGGTTCCGCGACCTGGACCCGGTGATGTCGTTTCCCCGATCCCCGATTCAGGCGAGTCCGCCGTTGGTGAAGAGGATCTGCCCGTTCACCCACCGAGCAGGACCCGCGAGGAACGCGACAGTCTCGGCAATGTCCTCGGGCTCACCCAGGCGCTCCAGCGGCGCAGCCTTCGACAGCTCCGCGATCTGCTCCTCGGTCTTGCCCTCCAGGAACAGCGGCGTCGCGGTCGGACCGGGGGCGACGGCATTGACGGTGATGTCCTTGCCCCGCAGTTCCCGGGCCAGGATCAGCGTCAGCGCCTCGACCGCGGCTTTGCTGGCCACGTAGGGGCCGTAGGTCGGAAACTGGGTGCGAGTGACTGTCGTGGAGAAGTTCACGATCGCCCCACCCGCACGCACCCGGCGGGCAGCCTGCTGGGAGACGACGAAGGTGCCGCGTACGTTCGTGCGCATCAGCCGGTCGAACACTTCGAGGTCGTACTCGACGACGGGTGCCAGGACCATCACGCCGGCGGTGTTCACGACGACGTCGATCCCGCCGAGCGACGCCTCGACCTCGTCAAACAGGGCCGCGACGGCGTGCTCGTCGGCGATGTCGGCTCCGACGGAGAGCGCTCGACCCCCGGCATCGGTGATCTCGGTGACGAGCGCGTCCGCCTTGGCCCGGTTCCCGGCGTAATGCACGGCAACGGCATGACCGTCGGCGGCGAGCCGTTTCGCGACGGCCCGGCCGATCCCGCCGGAACCACCGGTGACGAGGACATTGCGGGTGGTGTTCTGCGTGTTCATCGGAATATCTCCTCGCTTGAAGTCAACGACCACCGCTCACGCGGGCGCGTGCACGGAAGAGGGTGGGGTACATCAGCGCCGCCCGAGCGAAGCCGGGCCGGAGCTCGTCGGATGCGGTCGAACCGATCATCGGACGCGGTCCAGCCACTCGATCAGCAGCGCGGATTCGGCCGCCGTGAACGCATCGGACTCGACCAACCCGGCCCTCAGTGTCGTGGCAGCGACGCGCTGCGCCTGTGCTGCCTCCACGGGCTCATCGGCGAGGATCGCGCGCATCGTCGCCTCGCGCATCGCGATCGACGTCGCCACGTCGGGATACTGCTCGGGGCGCAGGATGAGCGACAGCGCCACACCACTGTTCGCGGCCATCACGATCTGTGCCGCCACTGCCGGGGCGACCCGCAACCTGCCCTGTGCGGCGACGCGCTGCAGAACGCCACGCAGGAGTTCCATCGCCTCGTCTGCCGCTGCCGGACGCGACGGCAGCGCACTGGCGAACACGAGCCGGTAGGCGTGGGGATTGGCCAGCGCGAAAGCGGTGTGGTTGTCCCAACCGTGACGCAGATCCTGCACCGGGTCATCCGACACCTCGGCCGCACGCTTCGCCGCCAGGTACTGTCCCCAGACCTGATCGGCCACCGCGGTCAGCAACCCGTTCTTGTCCCCGAAGATCCGATACAGCACCGGCTGACCGACGCCCGCGGCCTGACACACCGCGCGAGTCGACACATCCCCGGTTTCGGAGGCGGCGAGCAGTTCCACAGCTCGCTCCAGGATCAACGATCTCGAGCTCACGAAATCAACGCTAACACGATGCCGTATCGATGAACAGCGCGATGCGTATCATCGATACTGACGGCGGTCACACAACTGGTCGCATCCCGTGCAGGGTCGTCCCTCGCTCGCCAGGTGAGGGGTGCGGGACCGAGGACATCGTCGAGGTGAGGTGCCGATCACGGCGGCGGACGGGGCTCGAAAGGCTGCACTCGACGGATCGACAGCGCAGCAGATCGGTCTAAGCTCCGACGGCGACACGGGAGACGATCACGAACCGGTGGTGGGCGCAGAGGGACTCGAACCCCCGACCCTCTGCTTGTAAGGCAGATGCTCTAACCAACTGAGCTATGCGCCCGGGCCAGCGTCAGATGCTACCCCGAACCAGCAGATCCTGCACCTCACTCGAGGGTACGACTCGGCTTGCGCCGCCGGCGGCGTACCACGATCACCGCGGCACCGACCACCGCCACTGCGGCCACCACCGCGAGCAACAGCACCGCGATCCGCAATCGCTGGATCGACGGTGCGGGTACGACCTCGCCGGGCCCGCTGTCGGGCTGCACCGGCGCCACCGAGTAGAAGCCCCAGTAGGAGTTCTGGTATGCGATCATGCCACCCTCGGCCGGCTGCGGCTGGAAGCCGGTGAACCGATCACTGCGGTAGGCGCTCAACTGCTGCGGATAGTACAGCGGCCGGATCACGCCGTCGAAGTAGGCGATCGTGAATGCCTGGCGCACCAGGTCGGCACGGGCGGCGGGATCGACGGTGGTGTGCTGCTCGGCGTACAGCTGGTCGAACTCACTGTTGCAGTAGTTCGCCTCGCTGATCCCCTCGCCGTCGGACGAGCGGCGCGCATCACAGGTGTTGATCAACATCTCATGATCAGGATCGGCACCCACCGACTGGTTGCCGATGTGCAGGTCGTACTCACCGGCATTCACCCGCTCGGCCAGATCCGCGGTCGCCAAGGCCTCGGTCTCCACCCCGATCCCGAGCGCGTCCAGCCCGCTGGTGACCTGCTCGGCGATCATGGTCTGGGTCGGGTCCTCGGAGTCGATCAACAACCGGAACGACAGCGGCTGACCGTCCAACCCGAGGCGCAGGCCGTCGTCGCCGCGCAGATACCCCGCCTGATCGAGCAGTTCCCCGGCCCGCGCCAGGTCGAAGGCGAACGGCTCGCTCCCCTCGGACAACCCGGTGAAGTCGGGATAGACCGGTGGGATCAGGGTGAGTCCCGCCTCCCCGTACCCCTGCAACGCGTCACGGATCAACGCATCCTGGGCGATCGACCACTGGACGGCCTGACGGACCAGCGGATCCCGCAACGCCTCACTGCCGTCACCGAACGGTACGTCTTCGGCATCGGCGACACCCGGATTGATCACCAACGAGGTGTAGCTGCGACCGGTACCGACATGCGTACCGATGTCGGTACGCCCGGCCAGGGAATCGAACTGCTCGGCCGACAACGGACTGACGAAGTCGACCTCCCCGGCGACCAGTGCCTCCACCGCCGCCGCCGAGTCCGTCTGCGGTACGAAGTCCAGCCCGGGCAAGGCGGCCGGTCCGCGCCAGAAGTGCTGGTTGGCGATCAACTCGACCGGTGACCCCGAACCGACCGCCGCGGCGACGTCGTCATCGACGGGTACGAACGGCCCGGATCCGACCGAGGTGAGGGTCGACGGATCGCCGAGGTCGGCACCGGAGAGCACGTGCTCGGGCAGCACCACCAGGTCGGCCGCCGGATTCGCCGCCTGGGGCTCGACCATGGTGATCACCAAGGTGGTCGCGTCGGGCGCCTCGATCCCGCCGATACCCGACAGCAGTCCCTCATGGGCTTTGCGCAGGACCGGGTCCTCGGCAAGCGCCCGCAGCGTCCACTCCGCATCCTGGGCCGTCAGTGGTTCACCGTCGGACCAGACCCGGCCGGCCGGGAAGGTGTAGGTCCAGACCCGTCCGTCGGCCGAGGTCGACCACTGCGAGGCCAACCCCGGTACGAGTTCATTGGAGATACCGCGCCCGACGACCCGTTCGTACTGCTGCCGCAAGATCATCTCCGCGGCGGGTGTCGTTGCCAGCCACGGGTTCAGGGTGTCGATCTCGGAGAGCACGGCGACCTGCAGGTGATCGGTCGCATCGGCCCGTGCCGGCGCGGCGACGCCGAGCAGCACCAGACAACCGAGCAACACAGCGACGAGCACCCGCAAGGGACCGGTCGGGCGGGGGGCGGACCGGGTCACCGCAGCTCGACCTCACCGTGGGCCAGCGCTGCCGCGCCGAGCAGTCCGGCATTGTCCAGCTCGGCCCGGCGAACCTCCAGATCGGTGACATAGGACAGCACCGCGTACTCGGCAACATGCCGGCGCAACGGGTCGAAGATCACCGCCCCCGCCTTCGAGACGCCGCCACCGAGAACCACCACCGGCACGTCCAGGTAGACCGCGGCGCTGACGATCCCCTGGGCCAGCGCACGCATCCCCTGATCGATCACCTCCAGGGCGACCGGATCACCGTCGCGGGCGAGCTGGGTGAGTTCCTTGGCATCGGCCACGCCCAGACCGCGGTCCCGGGCCGTGGCGGCCAGGGCCGGGCCCCGGGCGTACAACTCCACACACCCACGGTTGCCGCAGACGCACAGCTCACCGAGGAAGTTGATCGAGGTGTGGCCGATGTGCACCGCATTGCCGGTGGTACCGGTGAACAGCTCGTTGTTGATCACCGCTCCACCACCGACGCCGGTGGAGACCACCATGCCGATCATGGACTCGACGTCGCGCCCGGCACCCAACCAGTACTCCCCCAGCGCGATCGCGTGACCGTCGCCGATCAATTTCACCGTCGCCGGATCGTGGCCACTGGCCCAACGGGCGGCATCGCGTACCCGCTCGACGATCGGGTAGTTGCGCCAGGCACCGATGTTCACCGGGCTCACCGCGCCGTTGCGGGAATCGATCGGACCGGCCGATCCGATGCCGATCCGCAGTTCACCGGGCCAGTCCGACACCAACTCGGCGATCGCCCCACCGATCGGGGCGAAGATCTCCTCGGCGCCGGCCTGCAGGGTCGGCACGACCCGCTCAGCCATCACCCGGCCGGTCGCGTCGACAACCGCCAGAGCCACTTTCGTGCCGCCGATGTCGACCGCCAGTACCCGTTCAGCCACCGGGACACTGTAGCGACCCCTGCTGTGCCGGGGTCGTGACCGACACCGGTGCGGAACACCGGCCTGGGATGGGTTTGAATGGTGCCGTGCGCATGCCCGATCCTGCCGTTCCGCCCGATGCTGCCGGCCCGTTCGACTTCACCCGGGTCTCCACCCCGACCGACGCGGTACGGACGATCGATCTGGTCGAGCGGATCTGGGGCGGCTCTGCGGGTGTGGACGTGAACACGCTGATCGCCCTCGACCACAGCGACAACTACGTCATGCTGGCCGAACGCGACGGCGACGCGGTCGCCGTCGGGATCGCCTTCTGCGGGCCGCCACGCAGCCGCAACCTGCACTCCCACATCGTCGGCGCGAGCGTCCCCGGAGCCGGCCGGGCTCTGAAGTACCACCAGCGCGACTGGTGCCGGGAGCGCGGAATCGAGACCATCACCTGGACCTTCGACCCGCTGATCGCCCGGAACGCCTGGTTCAATCTCGGCGTACTCGGCGCCCGGCCGGTCGAGTACCTGGTCGACCACTACGGGCGGATGGACGACGGGCTGAATGCCGGACAGCCGAGCGATCGGTTACTGGTCTCCTGGCCGGTGGCGACCGATCCCGGGCTACCGACGCTCGAGCCGGAGGTCGGCAGGATCGCACTGCCCGACGACCTCGAACAGATCCGCCGGACCGATCCCGATGCCGCACTGGACTGGCGACTGCGGGTACGCGAACAGTTCGCCGAGCTGATCGCTTCCGGACATGACGTGATCGGTTTCGCCCGCCCCGACAGCAATCGCGGCGGCGAGTACCTTCTGGCCCGCAGCACCCAGTCCCCCACCCTCCGGTTCCATCCCGCTCCCGCGACCGCCCGAGCAGCACAGGAAAGGCCCTCTGCATGAAGCTTCGCTCACTGACCCTGCACCGACTCCGGATGCCGCTGGTCAGCCCGTTCACCACCTCCTTCGGCACCGAGGAGGACAAGTACGTGTTGCTGTTGGAGGGCAGCTTCGAGACCGACCGCGGCCGGATCACCGGCTGGGGCGAATGTGTGGCGATGGAACTGCCGCTCTACTCCGCCGAGTACGTCGACGGTGCCGCCGAGGTGATCGAACGGTGGCTGGCGCCGACCCTGTTCGCCGCCGACGACCTGACCGCCGAGACCGTCGGTGAGCTCCTGGAACCCGTCGTCGGCCATCCGATGGCCAAGGCCGCGGTGGAGATGGCGGTCCTGGACGCCCAACTGCGGGCAGCCGGGGTCTCCTTCGCCCGCTACCTCGGCGTCACCCGTACCGCGGTGCCGTCGGGGGTGTCGGTCGGCATCCAGTCCTCGGTCGACACCCTGCTCGAGGTCGTCGGCGGCTACATCGACGAGGGGTACGCCAGGATCAAGCTGAAGATCGAACCGGGAACCGACATCGCCCCGGTGGAGGCGGTCCGCCGGGAGTTCGGCGACGACCTGTTGCTGCAGGTGGATGCCAATGCCGCCTACTCGCTGAGCGATGCGCCATTGCTGCGTCGGCTCGACGAGTTCGGGCTGTTGCTGATCGAACAGCCGCTGGCCGAGTCCGATCTGCGCCAACACGCCGAACTGGCCGAACAGCTGAGCACCCCGATCTGTCTGGACGAGTCGATCACCTCCGCCCAGGTCGCCGCGGATGCGATCGCCCTCGGCGCGGCATCGGTGATCAACATCAAACCCGGCCGGGTCGGCGGCTATCTGGAGGCCCGGCGGATCCATGACCTGGCGCGGGCGAACGGCGTCGCGGTGTGGTGCGGCGGGATGCTGGAGACGGGTATCGGACGGGCGGCCAATGCCGCACTGGCCGGTCTTCCCGGATTCACACTGCCCGGTGACATCTCCGGGTCCAAGCGCTTCTACGATCTCGACATCACCGCCGAGACGGTGATGAGCGACGGCGAGGTGGCGATCCCCGAGGGACCCGGATTCGGTGTCGAGGTCGATCCGCAGATCCTGTCGAGGTTCTCGGTCGGCGAACACACGGTCACCGGCTGAGCCGGACACTGCCCGGCGAAGGCTGAGTCAGCCGTCGATGGCCGGATCACCCACCCGCTCACGCGACGATGGCTGGGCTCACCGGAGCAGGGTGCGGGCCTGCTGCAGGTGATCGTCGAGGTCGCGGGCGGTGCCGATCGGGTTGACCACCGACCACACGATCCGGCCGTCGCGCCCGATCAGGAACGATCCGCGGACCGCGCAACCGCGGTCTTCGTGGAAGACGCCGTAGGACCGAGCGATCGCCCCATGGGGCCAGAAGTCGTTCAGCATCCAGAAGCTATAGCCCTCCTGCTCGGCGAAGACCCGCTGGCTGAACATCGCATCACAGGAGATGCTGACCGGCCGTACCCCGGCGGCCAGGAAATCGGCGGAAAGTTCCTCCAGCCGGCGCAACTCGCCGGTGCAGGTGCCGGTGAAGGCGAAGGGGTAGAAGACGACCAGGACGGCGGACTCGGCGAGCAGGTCGCTCAGGGAGACCTCGGTGCCGTGCTGGGTGCTGGAGGTGAAGTCGGGGGCCTCGGCCCCGACAGCGAGCTCGCCGCCCTGGATCACCGCCGGTCGCCCTTGGTCCGTACCAGTTTGCTGCCCGACCATTCCGGGCTCACCCCGACCGTGTTCGTCATCGCCAGTCCGGCGGTGAGCGCGGCCTCGGAGATGTCGGCGGGATCGACGTAACCATCGCGACCCACCTTGGGGGTGAGCAACCAGATCCGGCCGTCGTCGGCGAGATCGGTCAGGGCATCCATCAGTCCGTCGCCGACGTCGCCGTCCTCCTCGCGCCACCAGAGCACGACCACATCGACCGCATCCTCGGCCTCCTCGATCATTCCGGCGTCGATGGCGTCCTCGATCTGCACCCGCAGTGCGTCGTCGACGTCGGTGTCCCACCCGAGTTCCTGCACCGTCAGCCCCGGGCGCAGATCCTGCGCCGGGCCGGGAGCCTTACTGCCGTTTCCGCCCGAGGGCTGACCCGCGGACTTCTGCGACGTACCCACCTTCTCCTCCGATTTGTTCGTTGCGCCCCGACATGACTGTCGAAGGGCTGTTGACAAGCCAGATTGCCAGAGCCGGGGCCGACTGCCTACCCCGATGGCCGATGCGGACACTGAGAAGAACCTTTGAGCTGGTCCGCTTCGATGATTCGGCGGATCGGTGAGAGAATGGCTGGGCCAGCGGTGACATACCCCGTCACCCTCAAGGAACGCCACAGATCGGCGTCATCGCACGTACGCGTGAAGGAGCAACATGGCCAGGCCTGGAGACCGACCCGCCATCACGGCCGAGGGTACCGCCAGCCAACTGCCGGACATCGACCCCGAGGAGACCCGGGAATGGCTGGACTCGTTGGACGGTCTGCTGAAGGACCAGGGTGAGCATCGCGCCAGATTCATCATGCTGAAACTCCTCGACCATGCTCGGGAGAACCGGATCGGCCTGCCCGCCCTGCGGAGCTCGGACTACATCAACACCATCCCTCCGGAGAAGGAACCGTGGTTCCCCGGGGACGAACACGTCGAGCGCCGGATCCGCGCCTATATCCGCTGGAATGCCGCGATCATGGTCTCCAAGGCCAACCGCAAGGGCCTCGAGGTCGGCGGCCACATCGCCACCTACCAGAGCGCAGCCAGCCTCTACGAGGTCGGCTTCAACCACTTCTTCCGCGGCAAGGACCATCCCGGTGGCGGCGACCAGGTCTACTTCCAGGGCCACGCCTCCCCCGGCATCTACGCCCGCGCGTACCTCGAGGGACGGCTGAACGATTCTCAGCTCGACGCCTTCCGCCAGGAAGTGAGCCAGGGCCCGCACAAGGGTCTTTCCTCCTACCCGCACCCGCGGCTGATGCCGGAGTTCTGGGAGTTCCCGACCGTCTCCATGGGCCTGACCGGGATCAATTCGATCTACCAGGCCCGGTTCAACCGGTACATGCAGAACCGGGGCATCAAGGACACCTCCGACCAGCGCGTCTGGGCCTTCCTCGGTGACGGCGAGATGGCCGAGCCCGAATCGCTGGGTGCGATCAACTTCGCCGCCCAGCAGGGGCTGGACAACCTGACCTGGGTGATCAACTGCAACCTGCAGCAGTTGGACGGACCGGTCCGCGGCAACGGCAAGATCATCCAGGAGCTGGAGTCGATCTTCCTCGGTGCCGGCTGGAACGTGATCAAGGTGCTGTGGGGCGGCGGCTGGGACAAACTGCTGGCCAAGGACGCTGATGGCGCCCTGGTGAACAAGATGAACACCACCCCCGACGGTCAGTTCCAGACCTATTCGATCGAGACCGGCGACTACATCCGCAAGCACTTCTTCGACGACCCCCGGTTGGCGAAGATGGTCGCCGACATGTCGGACGAGGACCTGGTGAAGCTGCCTCGCGGTGGCCACGACTACCGCAAGGTGTTCGCCGCCTTCAAGCGCGCCACCGAGCATGTCGGCCAGCCGACGGTGATCCTGGCGCAGACGATCAAGGGCTGGACGATCGAGGCGCTGGAGGGCCGCAACGCGACCCACCAGATGAAGAAGCTGACCAGCAAGGACCTGAAGAGCTTCCGGGACCGGCTCTACCTCGACATCCCCGACTCCAACCTCGAGGACCCGTACAACCCGCCATACTTCCATCCCGGCGCCGAGGACGACGAGATCCAGTACATGCAGGAGCGCCGTCGGGCACTGGGCGGTTACCTGCCCAGCCGGAAGCCGAAGCCGACCACCATCGCGCTGCCCGGGGACAAGGCCTACAAGCCGCTGCTGGAACCGGCCGGTGAGCACAAGGTCGCCACCACCCAGGCCTTCGTCCGGTTGCTGCGCGATCTGATGCGGGACAAGGAGATCGGCAAGCGGATCGTGCCGATCGCGCCGGACGAGTTCCGTACCTTCGGTATGGACTCGATGTTCCCGACCGCGAAGATCTACTCCCCGCACGGGCAGAACTACGAGTCGGTGGACCGCAAGCTGCTGTTGTCGTGGAAGGAGTCGCCGTCGGGCCAGTTGCTCCACGAGGGCATCACCGAGGCCGGTGCGATGGGCTCGACCACCGCCGCCGGTACGGCCTATGCCACCCACGGCGAGCCGATGATCCCGTTCTACATCTTCTACTCGATGTTCGGGTTCCAGCGCACCGGCGACTCGATCTGGGCCATGGCCGACCAGCTCGGCCGCGGCTTCCTGATCGGCGCCACCGCGGGTCGGACCACCCTGACCGGTGAAGGGTTGCAGCACGCCGACGGTCATTCGCCGCTGCTGGCCTCCTCGAACACCGCGGTCGTCCACTACGATCCCGCATTCGCCTACGAGGTGGCGCACATCGTCAAGGACGGTCTGCGGCGGATGTACGACTACGGCTCGGAGGAGCACCCCGGCGGGGAGAACGTCATCTACTACCTGACGGTCTACAACGAGCCGGTCGCCCAGCCCGGTGAGCCGGAGAACCTCGATGTGGACGGCCTGTTGAAGGGCATCCACCGCGTCGCGGTGGCCCCCGAGGGTGGGGACGAGCGTCCGAAGGCACAGATCTTCGCCTCCGGTGTGTCCATGCCCGATGCCATGAAGGCGCAGAAGATCCTCGCCGATGATCATGGTGTGGCCGCCGATGTCTGGTCGGTCACCTCCTGGAACGAGTTGCGCCGCGACGCCTTGGAGGCCGATCAGTTCAACCGCGCCCACGGCTCGGAGGAACCGCGGGTGCCGTTCATCACCAAGGCGCTGGAAGGCGCCGAGGGTCCGGTGATCGCGGTCAGCGACTACATGCGGGCGGTGCAGGACCAGATCGAGCCCTGGGTTCCGAACCGGTTCCATTCGCTGGGCACCGACGGGTTCGGCTTCGCCGACACCCGCGCGGCAGCCCGTCGGTTCTTCAACACCGATGCCCCGTCGATCGTGGTCGGCACCCTGCAGGCGCTGGCGGCCGATGGCAAGTTCGATGCCGAACAGGCAGCGAAGGCCTACGACGCCTACCAGCTGGGCGATCCGACCGCCGTGGCCGATGTCGCCCAGGAGGGTGGCGATGCCTGACGGCGGACCCGCCTCGATCGTCGCCGGCTGAGCAGACCGGCGTGAACGATCAGCAGTTCAGTGCCCGGTTGGACGACCTCGTCTCCGACCGGGCACTGGTCTTCGGTGGACCGGCCGAGTTCGTCGGTGCCGCACAGGTCTCGCAGGTACGGCCGGTGCTGGAGCAGGTGGAGGCGGCGACCCGGGCAGGCCGCTGGGCGGTCGGCTGGGTCGCCTACGATGCGACCCCGGCGTTCCTGCCCGAGGTCTCCGGATTCCCCGAGCCCGATCCGGCACTGCCACCGGCCGGCTTCTGGATCACCGGCCCGCCACGGGTGACCTCGGCACTGTCCGGTCTGCCCGAGGGCCGGGCGGTCGCCGAGGACTGGGCCGGCCCGTGGTCACCGGCCGAGCACCGGCTGAAGGTGCAACAGGTACGACAGGCGATCGCCCGCGGCGAGACCTACCAGGCGAATCTGACCACCCGGCTGTCCGGTCGGCTCGACGGCGATCCGGCCGCCTGGTACCGGGACCTCGGCACCGCGCAGCGCGGGGCATTCCACGCCCTGTTCACCCACCGCGACGTGACGGTGGTCAGCGCCAGTCCGGAGCGGTTCTTCCGCTGGGACGACGACGGGTTGTTGTGCAGCCCGATGAAGGGTACGGCTGCCCGCGGCCCCACGCCCGCCGCCGATGCCCGTGCACGTGAGGCGTTGATCACCAGCGCCAAGGAGCGGGCGGAGAACGTGATGATCACCGATCTGTTGCGCAATGACCTGAGCCGGATCGCCCGGCTGGGCACGGTACGGGTGAGTGAGCTGCTGCGCGCCGAGCCGTACCCCACGGTCTGGCAGCTGGTCAGCGATGTGCGGGCCGAGCCCGCCGAGGGCGTCGGGCTGCCGGAGATCTTCGCTGCGCTGTTCCCCTGCGGCTCGATCACCGGCGCTCCGAAGATCTCCTCCACCGAGCTGCTGGCCGAATTGGAGGGCACCGCCCGCGGTCTGTACTGCGGCACGATCGGTTATGTCGCACCGCCCGGCTCCTCGGTCCGTGCCGAGTTCGGCATCGCGATCCGTACCGCCGTGGTTGATCGGCGAAGCGGCCGGGTCGACTACGGGGTGGGCGGCGGGATCACCTTCGACTCCCGGCCCGCGGACGAGCTTCGAGAGATTCAGGCCAAGGCGCGGGTGGTCACCGAACCGAGTGCGCCCTTCGCCCTGATCGAGACCCTCGGTCTTCGTCCGGTCGACGGGGCTGCGGAATTGATCAACTTCGAGGCACATCTACGGCGACTGGCCGACTCCGCGGCGTACTTCGGCTTCGCCCTGGACACCGCCTTGGTGCGCTCCCGGGTGGCCCGGGCCGTCAGCGGCCTGTCGGCTGCCCGGGTACGGATCGAGCTCGCCCGCGACGGAGCCGTCGAGGTGAGCACCGCGGGCCTGCCGCCGGATCCCGACCGGCCGCTGCGACTGGCCGTGGCGAGTGCCCACCCGGTCGACCCGGACCTGGTCTGGGTCCACCACAAGACCACCCGCCGCGACCACTGCCGCCGCGCTGCCGAGGCCCATCCCGAGGCCGATGAGGTGCTGTTGATCAACACCGAGGGCAGGATCACCGAGGCGACCACCGCGAATGTGATCGTCCTGGTCGATGGTGAGTGGCTGACCCCACCGAGCTCCGACGGGTGCCTGCCGGGTGTGGAGCGCGGACGGCTGCTGGCTGCCGGTCTGATCCGCGAGCGATCACTCACCCCCGAGGACCTGGCGTCGGCGGAACGGATCGAGTTGATCAACTCCCTGCGGGGCCGCCGGGTCGCGGTGCCGGCCGATCGATGAGCGGGCGGTCAGCGACGTCGCTTCTTCGCCGCTGCCCACTCGACCAGCTGCTCCACCGGCCAGGTGTCGATGATCATCTCCGGCTCGATCCCGGCGGCAGCGGCCCGCTGTGCCCCGTACTGGGAGAAGTCCAGCTGACCGGGGGCGTGGGCATCGGTGTCGATGGAGAACTTGCAGCCCATCTCCTGGGCCAGGGCGAGCAGTCTGCTCGGCGGGTCCCGGCGCTCGGGACGGCTGTTGATCTCCACCGCCACGTCGAACTGCAGGCAGGCGGCGAAGACGACCTCGGCGTCGAAGGTCGACTCCGGTCGCGTACCCCGTGATCCTTCGACCAGACGCCCGGTGCAGTGCCCCAGGATGTTGGTACGCGGGTTGGCGATCGCCGCCACCATCCGGTGGGTCATCGATTCGGAATCGATCCGCAGCTTCGAATGCACCGAGGCGACGACGATGTCGAGCTGGTCCAACAGCGCCGACTCCTGATCCAACCGGCCGTCGTCGAGGATGTCGACCTCGATCCCGCGCAGCACGGTGAACTCCCCGGCCAGTTCGGCGTTCAGGTCGTCGATCAGTCCGATCTGCTCCCGCAGGCGTTCGGCGCTCAACCCGTGGGCCACCTTCAACCGGGGCGAGTGGTCGGTGATCGCCAGGTACTCACGCCCCAGCCTGCGTGCGGTCTGCACCATCTCCGGCAGCGGGCTGCCCCCGTCGGACCAGGTGGTGTGGGTGTGCAGGTCACCACGCAGCACCGCCAGGATCTTCTCCCCACCCGTGGCCAGCGGTTCGGCACCGGCGGTGCGCCGGCCCTGCAGGTAGTCGGGTACGCCGCCGGCGGCCGCTTGGCTGATCACGGTGATCGTCTTCGGTCCCAGTCCGGGCAGGTCGGCCCACCGGTTGTCCGCCTCCCGCTCGGTACGTTCGGCCGCCGACAGCGCCTCCACGGTGTCGGCGGCCTTCCGGTACGCCTGCACCCGGTAGGTGTCCGAGCGCGATCGTTCCAGCCAGAAACCGATCTCTCGCAGTGCTGCCACGGGGTCCACCCGCTCAGGCTACGCGGCCCGCGGCGGTGACCCCCACAGCAACCTCGGAAGTTGAAAAGGGAACTATCTGCGTGGTGATCCGTTGGGACTCGTGACGGCAGCATCGCCGCCGCCGGACACCCACCCACGGCAAGAACCCGCGAGATGGAGACCCCCGTGCCGAACGAGAACCCGCAGCATGACGACGAGCAGAACAACGAGCCGACCCAGAAGGTGCCCGATGACGGCCGCTCTCCCGACAAACGCGGCGGGCGCCGCAAGGCGCTGCTGATCGGCATCCCGATCGCGTTGATCGTGCTGATCGCGGCGGCCGTACTGGTCCCCCGGATCTATGCCGATTCCCAGAACGCCGCAGCACCGGCACCACTGGAGTACACCCCGACCGCCGAGACCGGGTCCGAGGGTGCCGATGCCGATCCGGCCACCCTGGACGGCGAGTGGAGCGTCGGTGACGGTTCGGGGGCCGGATACCGGATCGAGGAGGTGCTGAACGGTGCCGATGTGACCGTCGTCGGTCGGACCGAGGAGGTCACCGGTGACGTCACCATCGCCGACGGCGAACTGAGCGCGGGCACCGTCGAGGTGGACGTCGCCTCCATCACCACCGACAGCGATCGACGCGACAGCTACTTCCGCGAGCAGGGGATGAACACCGAGGAATACCCGACCGCCACCTTCGAGATCACCGAGCCGGTGGCGCTCACCGGGGCCTCGAGCGAAGAACTGCAGGTGACCGGTGAACTGACCATGGCCGGACAGACCAAGGAACTGACCGGCACCTTCGAGCGGACCACCGATGGCGAGAACCAGGTGGTCACCGGAGCCCTGGACGTGACGCTGAGCGACTTCGGACTGGAGGCACCCGATCTCGGCTTCGTCACCGTCGAACCGGACGGGCAGGTCGAGTTCCTGCTGCAGCTGGCCCGCTGAGGTCAGCGATCGACGCGGACCCGCCGGATCCGCGGACGCGGCCGGTTCAGCAGCAGAACCAGGGCGATCAGCAGTGCGGCACCCATCAGCAGCACCAGGGTCGTCACAGTCATCTCGGCTCCGTTCGGCGAACTCCGGACCCATTATGCCCACCCGTGGGCCCGGATCGGAATGACCTGCTCCGAGGCATCGATGGCGAGCGCTAAGCTCGCCGTCATGCCGACCGATCCCGCGTCCTGGCCGTGGTGGCCGTCGACGCGTACCCGCAACGGCATCGTCAAGCGATTGCGCGGTCTCCGCGGACAGTTGGGTACGGCCGCCGCAGCCGAGATGGAGCACCGTCACGACTGGTTCGGCGACCTCGACGCCGAACACCGGTCCTGGATCGCGGTGGTGGCCCAGACCGGTATCGACGGGTTCATCACCTGGTTCGCCGACCCGAGCAGCGGACCGGTGGGGGCCGAGATCTTCCGGGCGGCACCGCAGTCGTTGACCCGGCAGGTGTCGCTGCACCAGACCGTGGAACTGGTCCGGACCACGATCGAGGTGGTGGAGACCAAGACCCAGGAGCTGATGCCCCGAGGCGACCGGCCGGTCCTCGGGCAGGCGATCATGGCCTTCAGCCGGGAGGTGGCCTTCGGTGCCGCCGAACTCTATGCCCGCGCCGCCGAGACCCGGGGCGCCTGGGATGCCCGGTTGGAGGCGCTGGTCGTCGACGCCGTGGTACGGGGAGAGGCCGACGACACGGTGCTGTCCCGCGCCTCCACCCTCGGCTGGCAGTGGCCCGATGCCGTGATGGTCGTCGTCGGCGGTGTCGGCGAGAGCGACCCCGATGGCGCGATCGAGGACATCCGCCGCCGGTCCGGACGGCTCGGCCTCGACCTGCTCGCCTCCACCCAGGGCGATCGCCTGGTGGTGGTGCTCGGTGGCGAGGCGATCGCCGACAACGAGTCCCGGCCCCGTGCGCTGAACTCGGTGCTGCCCGCCTTCGCCGACGGTCCGGTGGTGGTCGGGCCGGTGGTGGACCATCTGGTGGAGGCCTCCGCCAGCGCCCGCGCCGCCTTCTCCGGCCTCCGCGCCGTACCCGGTTGGCCGGGGGCACCACGGCCGGTCGAGTCCCGCGAACTCCTGCCCGAACGGGCACTCTCCGGTGACGGCCACGCCCGCCGCGCCCTGAATCACGAGGTCTACCGTCCGTTGCGCGATGCCGGGGGTGGGCTGCTGGAGACCTTGGAGGCATTCCTCAACCACAGTTCCTCGGTGGAGGGCGCGGCGCGGGACCTGTTCGTCCACCCGAACACCGTGCGTTACCGGTTGAAGCGGATCGCCGAGATCTGCGACTACTCCCCGACCGATCCGCGGGAGGCCTACTTCCTGCGACTGGCGCTGACCCTCGGTCGGCTGATGGACCATGCCTGACTCACCCGATCGTCTCGACGACGCGTTGGAACCCGGTGAACCGATCCGCCGCCGGGAGTTCGACGATCTCGCCGACACCCACCGCCCGGGACCGGAGAACCTGGATTTCGTCCCCCCGGTACGGGTCCCTGAACAGCATCCGAGCGCCCCGCAGGCCGAACCCGACCCGCCGACGGAACGTACCTGGAGCCCCCGCTGGGTGATGATCATCGCCGCGGTGAGCGTCGCCGCGGTCGTCTCGGCGGTGCTGTTCTTCACCAGCCCCTTCGCCGGTGGCGGCGGGGAAACCGAGCCCACACCGATCGCCTATGAGGTCCCGAGCGAACCGATCGAGGGCACCGTCGGGGAATCCCTGGCCTGGTACCAGCACACCGGACGCGGTGACGTGGAGGTGGTCGATGCCCGATGGGAGACCGAGGGCACGATGCCACCCAGCGAGGGCAACCAGTACCTGGTGCTGGAGCTGACGATCACCGCCACCGCCGGTGAGCTGCGAGTGAATCCGCTCTACGTCAGCGCCTACGACGCCGACGGCAACGAGGTCTTCCTGGCACCCTTCGGCGGTTTCCCGCCGGAGCTGAGCGAGCAGACCCTGGCCGCCGGCCAGAGCAGCACCGTCAACGCGGTCTTCGAACTGCCGCCGGAGCAGTCGCTGGTGATGTTCAGCGACGAACTGTTCAATCCCGTCCTGCTGATCGACATTCCCGCCCCGGAGTAGCGCCCGCCTTTGTGGGAATCCCACAAAATCCGCCGAGCAGATTCATCGACTCGCCTCCCCCACGGCGTCCCGCGGCCGGGCCATTGTGGAGGTGTGCTCGCGATCGTCGCGCCCGGCCAGGGCGCCCAGAAGCCCGGCTTCCTGACCCCGTGGTTGGCCGATCCCCGCTTCGCCGCCCGGCTGGACTGGTTGTCGGCGGTCAGCGGGCTCGATCTGCGTCACTTCGGCACGCAGGCCGATGAGGAGACCATCCGCGACACCGCGATCGCCCAGCCGTTGCTGGTCGCCGCCGGCCTGCTGAGCGCAGCCTCCTTGTTCCCGTACCCGGCCGATGCCTTCGACCGGATCGGTGTCGTCGCCGGTCACTCGGTGGGCGAGATCACCGCTGCCGCCGGCGTCGGTGTCCTCAGCGCAGAACAGGCCATGGTGCTGGTACGCGAGCGCGGCCGGGCGATGGCCCGGGCCAGCGCGGTCCGCCCCACCTCGATGGCCGCCGTCCTGCGGGGCGAACCCGAGGAGGTGCTGGCCGCCATCGAGGCCGCCGGGTTGACCGCAGCGAACAACAACGGCCGTGGCCAGGTGGTGGCCGCCGGTACGGTCGAGCAGCTCGACCGGCTGGCCGACAACCTGCCCCCGAAGGCGCGGCTCGTACCGCTGAGTGTCGCCGGCGCCTTCCACACCGCACACATGTCCCCGGCGGTGAAGCACCTGTCCGATCTCGCCCGCGCGGTCAGCACCCACGACCCGCGGGTACCGCTGCTGTCGAATGCCGACGGCCAGGTCGTCGGTCGTGGCAGCGAGGTGCTGGCCCGGATCGTCGGCCAGGTGGCCAACCCGGTGCGCTGGGACCTGTGCCTGGACACGATGGCCGATCTGGGGGTGACCGGTCTGTTGGAGGTCACACCCGCCGGCACCCTGACCGGACTGGCGAAGCGCAACCTGCCCGGGGTGGAGACCTTCGCCCTGAACACCCCCGACGAACTGGACGATGCCGCCACCTTCGTCCGCAACCATGCCGACGTCGATCCGGCCCGTACCGCGACCGCACCGGCCTGGCAACTCGTACTCTCCCCCGCCCGCGGCCAGTTCGAGCGCACCGAGGGGATCGAGACCGAGACCGTGCTCAGCGGCCTGACAACCCTCGGCACCGTGCAGGGCGCCGACGACCGGTTCACCATCAGCACCCCCGCCGGCGGCGCGGTCGGTGAGTGGCTGGTCGAGGACGGCGACCCGGTCGCCCCCGGCCAACCGTTGCTGCGACTGGACCCGTCCGGCCGCAGCTGACCCCCAACTGTCCGGGCCCGCGCCCGGCGCCGTCACCGACCGGTACGGCACACCCCCACCAACCCACCGAGGAGAATCCATGGCCACCACTGAAGAGATCCGCAGCCAGCTCGCCGAGATCGTCAACGAACTGCTCGAGGTTCCGGTGGAGGACGTCCAGCTCGACAAGTCCTTCATCGACGACCTGGATGCCGATTCGCTGGCGATGAACGAGATCATCTACGCCGCCGAGGACAAGTTCGGTGTCTCCATCCCCGACGAAGAGGCCAAGAACCTCAAGACCGTCGGCGACGCCGTGGCCTACATCGAGCGCAACCAGGGCTGATCCGCCCCGGCCCGGGCACCGGCGCTCTCGCGCCGCCCGGGCCTGCTTGCGTTCCCGAATCCCCTTCGCACCCACCTCGAGGACATCATGAGCCGTACCATCGTCGTCACCGGAATCGGAGCCACCAGCCCCCTGGGTGCCGATGCCCCCAGCACCTGGCAGGCCATGCTGAAAGGCACCTCCGGGGTACGGCCGATCGTCGCCGAGTGGGCCGAACAGCTCCCCACCCGCTTCGCCGGTCAGGTCGCCCAGGAACCGACCGAGGTGATCCCGCGGGTGCAGGCCCGTCGGATGGACCGGGCGAGCCAGTTGGCCACGGTCGCCGGACTGGAGGCCTGGGCCGATGCCGGGTACGGCCTGGACGAGGACAATCCGGTCGATCCCGAGCGTCTCGGTGTCGCCATCGCCACCGGCATCGGCGGTCTGCACTCGCTGCTGGAGAACTGGGACACTCTGCAGTCACGCGGTGTCCGCCGGGTCAGCCCCTTCGCCATCCCGATGCTGATGGCGAATGCACCGGCTGCTTCGGTGGGTCTGCGCCTGCGGGCCCGGGCCGGGGTGCACACCGCGGTCTCGGCCTGTGCCTCGAGTTCGGAGGCGATCGCCCAGGCGGTCGACATGATCCGCCTCGGTCGCGCCGATGTGGTCGTCGCCGGCGGCACCGAAGGTGTGGTGCACCCGTTGCCGCTGGCCGCCTTCGGCCAGATGCATGCCCTGTCCAAGCGCAATGACGAACCGGAGAAGGCATCCCGGCCGTGGGATGTCGATCGTGACGGATTCGTCCTCGGTGAAGGCGCTGCCGCACTGGTCCTGGAGACCCTGGAGAGCGCCCGGGCACGTGGGGCGAGGATCTATGCCACCGTCGAGGGTGCCGGGATCAGCAATGACGCCCATGACATGGTGCAGCCCGATCCGACCGGTGCCGGACAGGCCTCGGCCATGCGCCGGGCGCTGGCCGAGTCCGGGCTGTCGGCCACTGACATCCGGCACGTGAACGCGCACGCCACCTCCACCCCCCAGGGCGACCTGGCCGAGGCGAAGTCGATCCGCGAGGTGCTGGGCGATGCCGCCGACAATGCCGTGGTCACCGGTACGAAGTCGATGACCGGTCATCTGCTGGGTGCTGCCGGTGCGATCGAGGCGGTGGCGACGGTGCTGGCGCTGCGCGACCGTACCTCCCCGCCCACGATCAACATCGACACCATCGAACCGGACCTGACCATCGACGTCGCCACCGAGCCCCGCGATCTGGGCCCGGGCGATCTCGCCGCCCTGAGCAACTCCTTCGGTTTCGGCGGCTCGAACGTGACCGTCGCCTTCAGCAACGCCAACCAGACCGACTGACGACCGGCTGCCCGCCGACTGACGACCGGCTGCCCGCCGACTGACGACGGACTCGACCGGCTACCGGTCGCGCACTCTCTACCGCAAACTCCTCGGGAGCTGTGGCGACCTCCGCGGTAGTCCAGGTCGCCATAACTTCCGACAATTTGCGTGGAGGGGTGCGCCTCAGCCGACCTGATGCAGCCAGCGCACCGGGGTGTCGGCGCCGGCATGACGGAAGGGCTCGAGTTCCTCGTCCCAGGGGCGGCCCAGCAGCTCGTCCAACGAGGTCATGATCTCCTTGCGGCCCAGCGCATCGCAGACGACGGCGTGCTTGATCCGTTCCTCACTGATCAGCAGGTCGCCGTGTTGGCCGATGGTCCCGGAGAAGACGCCCAGCCGGGGGGTGTAGGCGTAGCGCACACCCTCGGCGCCGGCACTCGGCTCCTCGGTGACCTCGTAGCGGATCCGCTGCCAGCCCTTCAGGGTGCTGGCCAGTTGCGCTGCCGAACCGGTCGGCCCGGTCCAGGACAACTCGGCGCGATAGGTCGCGCGCTCCACCGGTTGGGCGATCCAGTCCAGTGAAACGGGCATGCCAAGGAGGCCTCCGACTGCCCACTCGATGTGGGGACACAGCGCCGAAGGCGTTGAGTGGATGTAGAGCACTCCACGGGTGTCGTTCACGGTTCCTCCTGCGGGCTTGAGGTGTGCCTTCCCCAGCAGCCTGAAGTCTCCGCACGGATGAACCGGTTCCCATTGTGCAGCATCGCGGCTGCACACACCAGACAGTTGCTCAGCCGTAGTCGCGGGCGCCGAAGATCGCCGTCCCGATCCGGATCACCGTCGCCCCGTGAGCGATCGCCGCGGCCCAGTCCCCCGACATCCCCATCGACAGTTCGTCGAACGACCCCGGGGCGCCGAGGTCGCGCAACTGCGACTGCAGCCGCTGCATGATCGCGAAGCTCGCGTCGATGCGTACCCGGTCGTCGGTGTTCGCCCCGATGGTCATCAGACCGACTACGTTCAAGGAGTCGAACGGCGCCAGCGAGCCGACGAAGGGGGCGACCTCGGCCGGCGGCAGCCCGAACTTCGACTCCTCGCCGGAGGCGTTGACCTGGACGAACACATCGAGTCCTCGGCCCAGCGCCTGCAACCGCCGGTCCAGGGTCTCGGCCAGCCTGAGCGAGTCCAGGGCATGGAACTCCGCGGCATGTTCGGCAACGATCCTGGCCTTGTTCGTCTGCAGGTGGCCGATCGCGGCCCATCGCAGCCCGTCCAGATCGGCCAGTTCCCCGGCCTTGGCAGCCAGTTCCTGCGGCTTGTTCTCCCCGAAGGTCCGTTCCCCGGCGGCATGGGCGGCGCGGATGGCCGCTGCCGGATGGGTCTTCGAGACCGGCAGCAGGCGTACCGTCGACGGATCCCGGCCGACGCCGGTGCAGGCCTCGTCGATCTGCGCCCGCACCGTCCGCAACCGGTCGGCGATGTCACTCATGGCCAGCTCATCCTCTCGCACTCACACACAACGGAATCGCACACACCGAATCACACACACCGAATCACACACAACGGATCTGCCCGCAGGCTAGGGCCAGCGGGCGGCCAGCGACACCACGCCCACCGCCGACAACAGCGCCAGGAGCAACCCGATCCCGGCATAGCGGTTGGTCACCTC
Source organism: Naumannella halotolerans (assembly GCF_004364645.1). Taxonomy (NCBI): domain Bacteria; kingdom Bacillati; phylum Actinomycetota; class Actinomycetes; order Propionibacteriales; family Propionibacteriaceae; genus Naumannella; species Naumannella halotolerans. The sequence continues at coordinate 1,555,671 of NZ_SOAW01000001.1, forward strand.
GACATCGACCAGCTCGTACCCCACCGAGGAGGAGATGTTCTCGTACACCTCCGACAGCTGCTCGGCCGAGGCCGCGCGGTAGGCGTTGCCGCCGGTGATCTCGGCGATGGTCTCCAACTCGTCGTAGGCCACCGGTACGTGCTCGCGGCGGCCCTCGATCTCGACGTAACCCTCCTCGGTGCCGTAGGCGATCGTGTACACCGGCACACCTCGGTCCTTCGCCGACTGGGCGGCCGCGGCCGAGGGTGTGCCCACCGTGGTGGAGCCGTCGGAGAGCAGGACGATCCGGGCGGGCAACTCCTCGTTCGGGTCGTCCCCCGCCGGCACCTGCAGCAGCGCATCCAGGGAGGACAGGATGCCGTCGCCGATCGCGGTCGCCGGCATCAGCGTCAGGTTGTCCACCGCGGCCAGGGCCTGGCCCCGGTCCGGGGTCGGGGGTACGAGGATCTGCGCGGTGCCGCCGAAGGCGACCACCCCGACGTTGTAGCCCTCGGGCAGGGAGTTGATGAAGTCCGTCGCCCCCGCCTGGGCCGCGGCCAGCCGGTTCGGCTGGACGTCATCGGCCTCCATCGACAGCGAGATGTCGATCGCCACCACGATCGTGGCGCGTTCCCGGGGCACCTCCACCTCCTGCTTCGGCCGGGCATAGGCGACGATCAGCGCGGTCAGACTGGCCAGGGCGAGGATCACGGCCAGATGCCGTTTCCAGTTCGACTCCCGCTGCACCATCTGCTGCACGGCCTGCCAGGACGACGCGGAGTCGTTGCGCAGCCGGTTCAACACGACGTAGAGGACGGCCAGGCCGGGGATCAGCAGCAGCCACCACAGCCGTTCGGGGTTGAGGAACTCGATCCAGTCGGTCATGAGGGCCACCTCGCGCTCAACGAGATCGTGCTCAAGGCGGCGAGCAGGGCGAACACCGCGGCGTACATCGCGTACCGCGCCGTCACATCCCGCTGGACCAGCTCGTAACCGATCTCGGTGCTGAGTTGTTCGTAGACATCGGCGAGCTGCTCGGCCGATCCGGCCTCCAACGCCTCGCCACCGGTCGCCTCGGCGACCTCGCGCAGCTCGGCATCCTCGACCGGTACGGGTTCGCGCTGCCCGTCGAGTTCGACGTAACCGTTGGCGGTGCCGTAGGCGATCGTGTAGATCGGCACCTCATCGGCCTTCGCCTGCTGGGCCGCCTGGATGCCCGGGCGCCCTTCGGTGGAGCCGCCGTCGCTGAGGATCACGATCGCCCCCGGAGGCGGTTCGCCGTTGTCGGCTGCCGGTGCCTGGCCGAGCGCGTTCAGGGCGACGATGATCGACTCGCCCAGGGCGGTGGCATCGCGCAGTTCCAGCCGGTCGATCGCATTGTTCACCGAGGCGTGGTTCGTGGTCGGCGGTACGACCACACTGGGGTTGCCCGACAGGGTCACCAGGGACACGTTGTAGGTCTCGGGGATGGTGCCGACGAAGTCGATCGCGGCCGTCTTCGCGGCATCGATCCGGCTCGGTTCGACATCGGTCGCGGCCATCGACTGGGAGACGTCGAGGACGACCACCACGGTCGCCCGCTCCACCCGTTCGCGGTCCAGGCCGATCGGTTTGGCCCAGGCGACCGCCATCAGGACCAGGCTCAACAACGCCATCGCGACGGCCAGGTGCCGTCGCCACCGCGAGGCGCCGGGCATCGCGATCTGCAGCAGCGCGGTGTTGGAGAACCGCATGCCCTTACGGTTGCGGCGCCTCGACAACAAGATGTAGGCGCCGGCGAGCAGCGGGATCACCAGCAGCACCAGCAGCCGCTGGGGGAACTCCAGGCTCTCGGGGATGATGCTCTGCCACAGGTTCATCGCGCCACCCCGCGCGGTGGTGCGTGCAGCATGCTGGCGACCTTGCGGTAGGAGAGGACGAAGCGGGAGATGTCGGCCACCCAGTCCGAATCGGTCCGCAGCTGGATGTGCCCGGCGCCGGCGCGACGCAGCGCCACCCGGATCCGTTCGCGCTGGGCGCGGGCGACGGCGTTCACCCGTGCGCGGGCCGCGGCATCGGAGGTGTTCACATAGCGTTCGAAGGCGGTCTCAGGGTCCCGGATGAGGACCTCGCCGACATTCGGGAATTCCAGCTCGCGGGGGTCGACCACCTCGATCGCCAGCACCTGCTGGTGGGTCGCCATCGTCCGCAGCGGACGCTCCCACTCCGGGGGTACGTCGGCACTGAGCTCGGTGTCGCCGGCGGTCTGGAAGTCGGAGACGATCACCCGTACCCCGCGTCGCCGCTCGGTCCGGTTCAGGTTCTCGATCGCCTCGGCCAGGCTGGTCCGAGCCGGTGTCCGGTCGGGCACGATCGGGTCGGTCAGCATCCGCCGGAGCAGGCCGTAGAGCGCGGTCCGCCCGGCCCGCGCGGGCAGCCGTCGAAGACCGTCGGGGCGCAGGATGACCCCGCCGAACCGGTCCCCCACCCGCTGGCCGAGGAACCCGATGGTGGCGATCGCGGCGATCCCCAGGTCACGTTTGGTGACCCCGGCGGTGCCCCAGTTCATCTTCGGGAAGGCATCCAGCAGCGCCCAGATCTCCAGTTCCCGGTCGGCGATCGTGTCCCGCACATGCGGGTTGGTGGTACGCGCGGTGACCGCCCAGTCCATCCGCCGGACATCGTCCTGCCCGGGCTGGTAGACCCGGGCGTCGTTGTTCTCCGAACCGGCCCCGGGCAGCAGGCCCAGGTGGTCACCGTGCAGGAATCCGTCCAGACGCCGGGCGATGGTCAGTTCCAGACGCCGCAGCGCCGCCTCGGGTGAGAGCTGGCTGAGCGGGATCGTGGCAGCCCTGGGTACCTCGACGACCGAACGGAGCGCAGCCGTCGGGTCCCGCTGGTCGCGGGGTGCCATCGATCAGCTCCGGGGGAACTGGCCGGGACCGGGTTGTCCGGGGGCCGGGTAGCCGGCCGGGGGCGGGAAGTTCGGCGGCTGCTGCCCGGACTGCTGCTGCGGTGCCTGGTGGGCGTGCGGTTGCGGCGCCTGCGGCGCGGGCTGCTGCGGTGCCTGCTCACCCTGCCAGACCGGGGTCGGCGCCGGCACCATCGCCAGGACCCGCTCCACCACCTGGGTGGGCTCGATGTTGTCGGCGACGGCGTCGAAACCGAGCACCAGCCGGTGCGCCATCACGTCCTTGGCGACGGCCTGCACATCGGTCGGCAGGACGTAGTCGCGGCCGTGGATCAGCGCCAGGGCACGGGAGGCAGCGACCAACCCGAGGGTGGCCCGGGGGCTGCAGCCGATCTGGATCACCGACTCCAGGTCGGGCATGTCGAACTCGGCGGGGGTACGGGTGGCCAGCACCAGGCGCACGATGTACTCGGCGACCAGATTGTGCACGTACACATCCGAGGCCATGGTCTGCAGTTGCCGGACCATCGCCGGGTTCAGCACATTCGTCGCCTCCGGCGGGCTGACGCTCATCCGGCGGAGGATCTCGAACTCCTCGTTGCCGCGCGGGTACGGTACGTCGACCTTCAGCAGGAACCGGTCGCGCTGGGCCTCGGGCAGCGGGTAGACACCTTCGGACTCGACCGGGTTCTGGGTGGCGATGACGATGAACGGATCCGGGGTCTTGTGCGTCTGGCCGCCGAGCGAGACCTGCTTCTCCGCCATCAGCTCCAGCATCGCCGACTGCACCTTGGCCGGTGCCCGGTTGATCTCGTCGGCCAGCACGAAGTTCACGAAGATGGGGCCGAGCTCGACCTGGAAGGACTCCGACTTCGCCGAGTAGATCCGCGTACCGACGATGTCGGAGGGCACCAGGTCGGGGGTGAACTGGATCCGGGCGAAACTGCCCCCGACGACGGTGGCGAAGCTGCGTACCGCCAGGGTCTTGGCCACACCCGGTACGCCCTCGAGCAGACAGTGGCCCTTGGCCAGCAACGCCACCATCAGCTGTTCGACCATGTGCTCCTGGCCGACGATGACCTGCTGCACCTGCTGGATCGACCTGCCGAGCAGTTCGGCCGCCTCGGCAGTCGTCAGGTCGTCGCTGCGCGCCTGGTCGGGCTGGGTTGCACTGCTCACTAACACTCCTGTGCCTGGTCGGATCCGATCACTCGGATGGTCACTGGTTCAGTCGGGTCACCGGCGGTCGCGCGGCGCCCCGCACACGATACCCGCCACCCGGTCAGTGAACCCGCCGACGGCTGAGCTGGCGCTGTGTCTGTGGTGTGAATCATCGCGATATCCCCGCCTGGACCGCTTCGGCACGGTGCGGGGAGGCGGTCCGCCCCGAACTCGTGGTGGAATGTCCCTGATGTCTGGACCCGAACTGTTCCCACTGGCTGCCAGTGACCCGCCGCGGATCGGCGGCTACTGGCTCGACGCCAGGGTCGCGGCCCGTGAGTCCGGCGTCGGTTTCCTGGCCCACAGCACGGTTCCCCGCGAGGACGGCCGCTCCGATGTGATCCTGGTCCAGCTGAACGAGGGCGCCTCCCGCGATGCAGCGGCCCGGGACCGGTTCGCCGGCCTGGTGAACGCTCAGCCGATCGACGACGTGATCGCCCGCGGCGGACAGGGCCAGGACGCTGGCAGGTTGGCCCGCAAATTCGTCGAGGAGTCCGCCGACACCCCGGCCGGGGCGACCCCGTTGCCCGCAGCCCCGTGGGTGGCGCTGGCCGCCGACGGCACCGATCGCCCCGCCGTCTTCGCCGATGAGCTGCTGCGGGAGGTCCAACTGGCCGACGTCGCCCCGCAGGGGTCACCGAGTGGGCCCGATTACGAACTGCCGTGGATCCGACGGGTGGCGCCGGGGTTGACTCGAATCTGGCCGCTGCCGTGGCCGGGAAGGTTCGATCGTGCCGGTTGGGGGACGATCCTGGTCAGTTGGCTGTTGACCTTGTTGATCGCCGCACTGGGGGTGTTCATCGCCACGTTGATCTTCCGCAACGAACCGCCGCAGCAACCTCCGCCGCCGATTCCCACCTCCGGGTCGGGTGAACCGCAGTCGGGCAGCCCGGAGTCGGCCGATCCGAGCGATTCCAGCGCCAGTCCCAGTGAGGATCCGAGCTCGTCCGGTGAGCCCAGTGAGGAGCCCTCGGAATCGGGTTCGGCTTCGCCGACGCCGGGTGAGGAGAGCAGCCAGCCCGGCGGTCCGACCACGAGATCGCGGTTGTGAGCACTGTGGGCGGTGGTCAGGTGCCACGATTGATCGCCAGTGACCTGGACGGGACGTTCCTCTCCCCCGACGGCAGCATCTCGGAGGTGAACGCCCGCGCGGTGGAGCTCGCGCGGGCGGCGGGGATCCACTTCGTCTTCGCCACCGGTCGGCCGCCGCGCTGGCTGGATGTGCTGAACACCCTGCCGGCCGACGAACGCCGGGTGATCTGTTCCAACGGTGCGCTGGTCTTCGACCTGAGCAGCCAGGAGTTCCTGATCTCCCACCCGATCCCGGTCGACGAACTGCAGCGCACGATCGCCGTGATCCGGGAGCTGGCCCCGCAGGTGGCCTTCGCCGTGGAGCAGGGGTTCTCGGTCGGGGTGGAGGACCATTTCATCCGGGACCTGCGGGCAGCCGAACGGATCCGCCGGGTCACCGTCGCGCCGGCCGAACGGTTGATCGAGTCGGGGCCGGTGCTGAAGTTGCTGGCCCAGCATCCGACGATCACCTCCGATGAGTTCCACACCCTGGTCGAGGGGGCGTTGGCCGAGCTGGTGACCGTCACCCATTCCTCCTTCGGCCGGCGTGGACTGTTGGAGATCAGCGCCCTCGGCGTCAGCAAGGCCAGCACCCTGGCCGAGTACAGCCGCCGGCTGGGTATCGCACCGGCCGAGGTGGCCGCCTTCGGCGACATGCCGAACGATGCGCAGATGCTGGCCTGGGCCGGGCACCCCCATGTGATGGAGCATGCCCACCACAGCCTGGAGACGCTGGACGCCACCCGGATCGGCAGCAATGCCGACTCCGCGGTCGGCCGGGCGATCCTGGCCTGGCTGGGTGAGCGGTGAGCGAACGCGGGAAACGGCTGGCCATGGCCATCCTCTGGTGGTTGCCACCGGCGGTGGTGGCCTGTCTGGTCGGCGCGGTGGGGTTGCAGATCGGTTCGATCATCCCGTGGGATCCGTTCGCCCTCGATCTCGGCATCTACCGGCGGGCGGGTGTGGATCTGCTCGCGGGACGCGACTTCTACCTGACTCCGCAGGAGAGCTGGCCGTTCATCTATCCGCCCTTCGCCGCACTGCTGGCCGTACCCCTGGCGTGGATGAGCTGGACGGTGACGACGATCGTCTGGCCGGCGTTGAATGCGGCGCTGCTGATGGCGATCGGATACCGATTCGGGATCAAGGGCTGGCGGTTGTGCCTGTTGATCACCCTTGCGGTGGTGGTCGTGGAACCGATCCGGATCACTTTGGCGTTCGGCCAGATCAACATCGTGCTGATGGCTCTGGTGGTGCTGGATTCGTTGCCGGGCAAACGTTTGCTGGGTGAGCGTCGCTGGCTGCCGGAGGGATGGCTGACCGGCCTGGCGGCGGCGATCAAGCTGACACCGGGGATCTTCGCGGTCTACCAGCTCGGTGTCCGGCGCTGGCGGGTCGCGGCGGTCACGGTGGGGACCTTCCTGCTCAGCGTGGTGATCGGTTTCCTTGCGCTGCCGGCGGCGTCGGTGGAGTTCTGGACCCGGTTGGCCGGCGGGGATTCGGGGATCAACGAGGGGTTGTTCCACTACACGAACCAGTCGGTGGTCGGGAATGCGGTACGCCTGTTCGGCGACGGCGCGGAGACCGCAGCACTGCCGTTCACCGCGCTGGCCGGATTGATCGGACTGGTCGCCGCGGTGGCCTGGCACCGGCTGGGGCAGGTGTCGCTGGCGCTGTCCCTGGTCGGATTCGCCGCCCTGGTGGCCTCCCCGATCTCCTGGTCGCACCACTATGTGTGGGTGCTCCCGCTCGGCCTGGTGCTGTTCCGCAGCCGACGCGAACTCCCCCGACTGGTGTTGGTGACCGGGATTCTCCTGGTCGCCTATGTGACCTTCGCCCCGTTCAACGCCCTGCCGTACGCGCAGGAGGAGACCTGGGGTATCGGTTACCGGTTGCTGAACACTGCCGGCCTGCTGCTGGCGCTGACCTTCATGATCAGCTGCCTTCTGGTCGGGGTACGCAAGCTCCGGGACAGGACTGCGGTTTCGGATGTCGCGGTGAGCAGCGGTTAGACTCAGCGGTCGCAAGGGGCGGTAGCTCAGCAGGTCAGAGCAGGGGACTCATAATCCCTGGGTCGCGGGTTCGAGCCCCGCCCGCCCCACCGGCGGGGAACCCGTGCTCCCGGATTACTCTTACCGACACGGTCACAGCCGTGACACCGTTCACCCCGAGGAGCTCCCATGACGATACGTCCAGCCCTGGTGGCCCTGGCTGTCGTGATCGTTGTGCTCCTCCTCGTGCTGTTCCTGGCCGGCCTAGGTCAGAGCGTCATCTGTGAGGCAGGCGGATCGTCGGGCTGCGAGTCCTCCTGGCGCTGGGACTGGCCCCTCCAGTGACCTGAGCCCGAAGGCGCTGAACGCGCCCCGGCGCCTCGATCTTCGTCGGTTAGGGTTCCCAAACCCCTTGCAGTACGGGCATTCCGCAATCCCCCGGTTACTCCGTTCACCTGCACAAACCGCTCCGGACGACATATACTACGAATCGTAGTATTCACTGACGATGCCAGGGGCCCCCATGGAAACCGACCAGCCAGCCACCCAGAGCAGCCCGCGGTTCGACACCTCCTTCCTCTGGAAGTTCGCGGTGATGGTGGCCGTCGCCCTCGCGATCTACTTCATCCCCCCGCCGGCAGGGGTCGACCCGCGGGGGATGCACATGCTGGCCATCTTCGTGGCCACCATCCTCGGGCTGATCCTGCAACCGCTGCCGACGCCGTCGATCGCCATCATCGGCCTGGCGGTGGCGATGATCACCGGCGCCATGGACGTCGGCGAGGGTGAGGCCCTGGCCGGCTTCGCCAATGCCACCGTGCTGCTGATCGTCGCGGCCTTCTTCATCGCCGACGGCTTCCTGCTGACCGGGCTCGGACGGCGGATCGCGCTGATCTTCGTCTCCTGGATCGGCAAATCCCCCCTGGGTATCGCCTACGGCATGGCCGTCACCGACCTGGTACTGGCACCGGCCACGCCGTCGAACACCGCGCGTGCCGGCGGGGTCGTCTACCCGATCATCCGCTCGATCTCCGAGGTCCAGGGCTCCACCCCGGACAGCGACGAATCCCGGCGCAAGCTGGGCTCCTACCTCACCCTGACCGCGGCCCATGTCAACGTGATCACCAGTGCCATGTTCGTCACTGCCATGGCCGGCAACCCGGTCGCCCAGGAAGCCGCCGCCGGACTCGGGGTGGAGATCACCTGGGGCGGCTGGGCACTGGCCGCGATCGTCCCCGGGATCCTCAGCCTGCTCGCCGTTCCGTGGGTGATGACCCTGCTCTACCGCCCCACCGCCACCCACACCCCCGATGCCCCGGAGATGGCCCGTACCGAACTTCGGAAGATGGGCCGGATGTCCCACGGCGAAATGATCATGGCCGGGACCTTCGTGCTGTTGCTCGGGCTGTGGATCGCCGGATCGAGCATCGGGGTGAACGCGACGGCCGCAGCCTTCGTCGGCATCGCCATCCTGCTGCTCACCCGCGTCCTGACCTGGAAGGACATGGCGCGCAACGCCTCAGCCTGGAACACCTTCATCTTCTTCGCCGTGCTGGTCGGCATGGCCGCCCAGCTCAACACCCTCGGTGTGATCGACTGGATCGGCAGTGTGGTCTCCGGCCTGGTCGGCGGCATGCCCTGGGTCCTGGCTTTCGCCATCCTCAGCCTCGTCTACTTCTACGTCCACTACCTCTTCGCCTCCAACACCGCCCAGATCGTCGCCATGTACGCGGTCTTCGTCGGTGCAGCGATCACCGCCGGCGCCCCGCCGATGTTCGCCGCCCTGGTCTTCGGATTCATCGGCAACCTCTTCGGCGCACTCTCCCACTACGCCTCCGGACCGTCGGCCGTCATCTACGGCTCCGGGTACGTGAAGGTCGGGGAATGGTTCCGGATCGCCTTCGCGATGTCGATCGTGATCATCCTGATCTGGACCATCACCGGTGGCGCCTGGATGTACGTGCTCGGCATGTGGGAAGGCGCCGGACCGCCGTTCGGATGATCCCGGGCAACCCTCCCGATCCTGCACCGGACCAGCCACCGAGCCGGTCACCGCCCCGCCAGTTCCGACCCATCACGGAGGAAGCAGATGACCACCGTCGATCGCCCACCAACCGCAGGCACCTCGCCACCCCGACCCATGATCAGCAACTTCTGGGCGAAGACGATCATGGCGATCACCGGACTGATCTTCGCCGCCTTCGTCTTCGTGCACATGTACGGCAACCTGCACATCTACTACGGCGCCCAGGCCTTCGACGAGTACGCCCACTGGCTGCGTACCCTGCTGGAGCCACTGCTGCCCTACTCCGGCGTGCTCTGGATCCTGCGCGTGGTGCTGTTGATCTGCCTGGTCCTGCACGTCGGCTGCGCCGTCCTGCTGCACGTCCGCAGCCGACAAGCCCGCGGACCGCACCGGCGTCCGGGACTGCGTCGCACCGAGGCCTGGTTGGCCCGGTCGATGCTGGCCAGCGGAGTGATCATCGGACTGTTCGTGATCTTCCACATCCTCGACCTGACGATCGGCCTGCAACCGGCTGCGACCGATGTCTTCACCCACGGGGCCGCCTATGCCAACCTCGTCGCAAGCTTCCGGCGACCACTCGTGGCCGCCTTCTACATCCTCGCCATGCTCGTTTTGTCCGCCCATCTGGCCCACGGGATCTGGGCAGCCGCCAATGACCTCGGCGCCACCGGCAAGCGGCTGCGTCAGGTCGCGGTGATCGTCGCCGGTCTGGTCGCCCTGGCGGTCTGCGTGGGCAACATCTCGATCCCCGTGATGGTTCTGACAGGAGGACTGCAATGACCCCCGTCCCCCACGCCACCAGTACAGCACCCGGCACGGCGATCGCCGACACCGCCGCCCTGCTCGACGACCTGCGAGCGATCGGTGAGGATCTGCCCGGATTCGACCTGCCCGCCGATCGCGATCCGGCGAAAGTCTGGTCCGAACGCAAACTCGACTACCGGCTGGTCTCACCGTTGAACCGTCGCAAGTTCACCGTGATCGTCGTCGGCACCGGCCTGGCCGGTGCCGGCTGCGCAGCTGCTCTGGGTGAGCTCGGCTACCGGGTCGAGGCCTTCACCTTCCACGACGCGCCCCGGCGCGCCCATTCCGTGGCCGCCCAGGGAGGTATCAACGCCGCCCGCGCACGCAAGGTCGACAACGACTCCCTGGCCCGCTTCGTCAAGGACACGGTGAAGGGCGGCGACTTCCGCGGACGCGAGGCCGATGCCTGGCGGCTGGGCGAGGAGAGCATCCGGGTGATCGACCACATGGAGGCGATCGGGGCGCCGTTCGCCCGCGAGTACGGCGGCCAGTTGGCCACCCGGTCCTTCGGCGGGGTGCAGGTCTCGCGTACCTACTACACCCGGGGACAGACCGGACAGCAGTTGCAGGTCGCCGCATCGCAGGCCCTGCTCCGGCAGGTCGCCGCCGGCACGGTCACCCTGCACACCCGCTCGGAGATGCTGGACCTGATCGTCAGTGACGGACGCGCGCAGGGCATCGTCGTCCGGGATCTGCTGACCGGCCGGATCCGGCCGGTCACGGCCCATGCCGTGGTGCTGGCCACCGGTGGGTACGGCAATGTCTACTTCAAGTCGACCCTGGCGAAGAACTCCAATGTCACCGCCGCCTTCCGGGCCCACCGCCGCGGCGCCCACTTCGCCAATCCCTGTCTGATCCAGTTCCACCCGACCGCGCTGCCGGTCTCCTCACCGTGGCAGTCGAAGACCATCTTGATGAGCGAATCGCTGCGCAACGACGGCCGCATCTGGGTGCCCGTCGAACCCGGTGACCCACGTCCGGCCAATGACATCCCCGAGGCCGAACGCGACTACTACCTGGAACGTCGCTACCCCGCCTTCGGGAACCTGACCCCCCGCGATGTCGCCAGCCGGGCGGCCCGCGACGAGATCGTCGCCGGCCGCGGTGTCGGCCCACTGAAGAACTCGGTCTATCTCGACTTCGCCGATGCCATCGCCCGGGTCGGCAAGAAGGTGATCACCGAGCGGTACGGGAACCTCTTCGAGATGTACACCGATGCCACCGGTGAGGACCCCTACACCGAACCGATGCGGATCGCCCCCGGCGCCCATTTCGCCATGGGCGGTCTCTGGAGCGACTACGACCTGATGACCTCCATCCCCGGCCTGTTCGTGGGCGGCGAGGCCGGCTGGGGTTATCACGGGGCGAACCGGCTCGGCGCGAACTCGCTGCTCTCGGCCTGCGTGGACGGCTGGTTCACCCTGCCCTTCTCCGTACCGAACCATCTGGCGACCCTGCTCGGCAGCGACCGGTTGGCGCTCGACGACCCGGCGGTGACCGAGGCGGTACGCCGGACCGAGGACGGTGTCCGCGCACTGCTCGAGATCGGCGGCAGCCAGGGACCCGACCGGTTCCACCGGCGGCTCGGTGAACTGCTCTACGACAAGTGCGGGGTGAGCCGTTCCGGACCCGAACTGGCCGCGGGCATCGAGCAGGTACGGGCGATCCGGGAGGAGTTCTGGTCCGATCTGCGGGTGGAGGGCCGACCGGACGGGTTCAACCAGGAGATCGAACGTGCCGGACGGGTGGCCGACTACCTCGACATGGCCGAGCTGATGTGCCTGGACGCACTGGATCGCGACGAGTCCTGCGGTGCGCACTTCCGTACCGAACATCAGACCCCGCAGGGTGAGGCCCAGCGCGACGACGTCCACTGGCGCTTCGCCTCGGCCTGGGAACGTATGGCCGACGGCCGGTACCGACGACACCAGGAACCGTTGAACTTCGTCTCGGTGCCCCTGCAGACCCGGGACTACCGATGACCGCGAGTACAGCGCGTGCCGCGGTTCCTCGGGTACGCGACACCCTCCCCCATCCGATCGACCACGTCCATGGAGAGGAGGTCGGCCGATGAAGCTGACCTTGAAGATCTGGCGTCAGGACGCCACCGATTCCGCCGGTGGGTTCGTGGAGTACCCGCTCGAGGAGGTCGGCCCCGAGTTCTCGCTGCTGGAGGCATTGGACAAGCTGAACGACGAGCTGGTCGCCGACGGCCGGGAACCGGTCGCCTTCGACTCCGACTGCCGTGAAGGTGTCTGCGGCTCCTGCGGGATCACCGTCGACGGTCGGCCCCACGGCCCGGTCGCCAACACCCCGTCCTGTCGGCAGCACCTGCGGTCGTTCGACGACGGGGCGACGGTGCGGCTGGAACCGTTCCGCTCGGCCCACTATCCGGTGGTGAAGGATCTGGTGGTCGACCGCGACGGTCTCGACCGGATCATCGGAGCCGGTGGCTATGTCAGCGTCGATGCCGGCACCGCGCCCGATGCCGACTCCCATCCGGTCACCCACGAACAGGCCGAGTACGCCCTCGACATGGCCGCCTGCATCGGCTGCGGGGCCTGCGTCGCGGCCTGCCCGAACGGTTCGGCGAATCTGTTCACCGGCGCCAAGCTGCTGCACCTGTCGACCACCAGCCAGGCCCGGACCGAGCGCGGCACCCGGGCCCGGGAGATGGCCGCGGCGAGCGAGGAGTTCGGTCCCTGTTCGCTGTACGGCGAATGCGTCGAGGTCTGCCCGGCGGGGATCCCGCTGAGCGCCATCGCGGGTCTGAACCGGGAGCGGTTGCGGGAGGTCTTCCGCCGGCGGGCGAACTGATGCGGCCACACCCGCGCAGTCGCCGGCCAGTGGGGCGGGGCGGCTCAGGCCGCCCGGCGATCCAGTTCGTCGGCCAGCAGATGCAACCAGGTCGCCACCTCGGCCGGGCCGTGGCAGACCACATCGGCTCGCTCGAGCAGGGCGTTCTGCTCCGGCGAGGCCGAGGCGATCAACAGCCCGGGGATGCCGAGGGCGCGCTGGCGTACCACCTCGTCATAGGCGGGCAGGTCACCCAGGTCGTCCCCGCCGAAGATCTGCGCCCGCACACCGCGTTCGGCGATCAGCTCGGCCAGGGCCATGCCCTTGTCCTTGCCGGGCGGACGGATCTCCAGCACCGAACGCCCCGGTTCGACACCGAAGTCGTGCTCGGCGGCGATCGCCCGGGCCCGTTCGATCAATGCCGCGGTGGCCCGCTGCGGGTCGGCGGCGGTACGCCAGTGGATGCCGATGGCACGGAACTTGTTCTCGATCGTCACCCCGGGGATCCCGACCTCGTCCACCAGCGCGGTGACGGCTTCGCGTACCTGCGCGATCCCCTCCGGTGGCGGCGGGATCGTGAACTCACCGCTCGCGCCGTCCCAGCGCTCGGCACCGTACTGGCCGAGGACGACCATCCGCTCGGCACCGGCCAGCTGGGCCAGCCCACCGAGTTCGACCGCAGCCCGCGCAGGCCGGCCGGTGATGATGGCGACGGTTCCCAGCCGGCGGGACAGCCGATCGAGTGCCCGAGCCCCCTCGGGATGGATCACCGCATTCTCCGGCCGATCGATGATCGGCGACAGGGTCCCGTCGAAATCCAGTCCGAGCAGGGAATTCGCCGGGTCCTCGAGCACGGCGGAAAGAGCCGCCACCCCCGGTCCCGGGCGCACAGCGAAACGTTCGAGGTCCGGCGCGATCTGATCGACCATGGCACAAGCGTGACGCAACCCGGCGCGGGCAACAACCTGAACGCCGCAATGCGTCCCCGATGCAGGCCCTCAGCCCTCCCCCACGCGTCCGTTCCGCAGGTATCGCACCCATTCGGGTGCCAGAGCTGCGATACCTGCGGAACAGACCCTGGGGAGGAAGCGATTCGGCACTGGCTAGGGTGGAGGCTGCAGGGCAGGCGATGAGGGAGAAGAAGTTGGCGTCGAAGAGCTCCGGTCAGAAAGCCGATTTCGTGGTGGTGGCGAACCGCCTCCCGGTCGATCGGGTGATCAACTCCGACGGGTCTGTCGACTGGCGTACCTCACCGGGTGGCCTGGTGACCGCCCTGGAACCGGTCATGCGGGCACAGAACGGCGCCTGGGTCGGCTGGCACGGCGCACCGGACGAGAAGCTGGAGCCGTTCAACAACAACGGCCTGGAACTGGTGCCGGTGGAGTTGAGCACCCACGAGATCGCCGAGTACTACGAGGGCTTCTCCAATGCCACCTTGTGGCCGCTGTACCACGACGTGGTGGCCCACCCGAAGTTCCATCGTGAGTGGTGGGTCGAGTACAAGAAGGTCAACCAGCGTTTCGCCGAACGGACCGCCGAGGTGGCCGACACGAACGCTGTCGTCTGGGTGCAGGACTACCAGCTCTCCCTGGTGCCGCAGATGCTGCGCGACCTGCGGCCGGACCTGCGGATCGGCTTCTTCCTGCACATCCCGTTCCCGCCGCCGGAGCTGTATCGCCAGTTGCCGTGGCGGAACTCGATCCTGCGCGGCATGCTCGGCGCCGACATCGTCGGCTTCCAGCTGCCGGGCGGGGCGAACAACTTCTGCGAGCTGGTACGGCGGCAGCTGAAGCTGCCGGTGCAGCGGCACGAGGTGACGATGCCCGATGACCGTCGGGTGCTGGCCCGGGCCTACCCGATCTCGATCGACGCCCAGGGGTTCGCCGAGCTCGCCGCCTCCGCTCCGGTGCAGGAACGTGCCGCGCAGATCCGGCGCGATCTGGGGAACCCGTCGACGCTGGTGCTGGGGATCGACCGGTTGGACTACACCAAGGGTCTGCGGCAGCGTCTGCGGGCCTTCGGTGAGCTGGTCTCGGAGGGGGCGCTGTCGCCCTCCGACTCGGTCTTCCTGCAGGTCGCCAACCCCTCGCGGGAGCGGGTCGAGGAGTACCGCCGGTTGCGTGACGACATCGACATGCTGGTCGGCCGGCTGAACGGCAATGTCGGCACCATCGGCCATCCGCCGATCACCTATCTGCACACCAGCTATCCCCGCGAGGAGATGGCGGCGATGTACGTGGCGGCCGATGTGATGATGGTGACCCCGTTGCGCGACGGGATGAACCTGGTCGCGAAGGAGTTCGTCGCCTCCCGTACCGACAACACCGGCGCGCTGGTGCTGAGCGAGTTCGCCGGAGCAGCCCGGGAGTTGAAGCAGGCGTACCTGGTCAACCCCTATGACATCGACGGGATGAAGGAAGGGCTGATGACCGCCATCCAGGACAGCCCGGCGGCGAAGACGAAGCGGATGAAGGCCATGCGCAAACATGTCTTCGAACACGACATCAACCACTGGGCCGATGAGGTGCTGCGGGACCTCGGCGCCGATCTGTGAGGTACGGCCCGGGGTGAGCAGGTTCAGCCCAGCAGGTCGCTGACCAGCGCCCGCAGCAGCGCCGTCCGCGGCGGGATCTGATCGACCAGCACGTGCTCGTCGGCCGCATGTGCCCCGCCGCCGGCCGCTCCCAGACCGTCCAGGGTGGGTACGCCCAGGGCGGCGGTGAAGTTGCCGTCCGAGGCCCCGCCGACCGAGACCGCGCGGGGTTCCGGCAGCCCCAGTCGCTGCGCGATCGCCACGGTACGGTCGAGGAGGTCCTGCGACATCGCCGGTTCCAGCGGTGGCCGGTTGATGCCACCGGCGATGCTGATCTCCGCACCGGCCTGCGGCACCAGCGCCGCGAACGCGCGATCGACGCGTTCCTGTTCGGCGACCGTGGCGGCACGGACGTCGACGGCGAACTCGGCCCGGTCGGGCACGGTGTTCTGGGTCTGACCACCGGTGGCCAGGGTCGGTGTCACCGTGGTGCCGAGCGCGGTGTCGGACAGCTCGGCCACGGCGATCACCTGGTGGGCCAGCTCGACAGTGGCGTTGATCCCGTTCTCCGGTTCCAGTCCGGCATGGGCTGCCTTGCCGGCGAGCTGCACCTGGTAGATCGACGTACCCTTGCGGCCGATCTTCAACGCCCCGTCGGCGCTGGCCTCCAGCACCAGGGCGGCGACGGCGCCGCGGGCGGTCTCCTCGATCAGGCCCCGCGAGCTGGGTGAGCCGAGCTCCTCGTCACCGGTGACCAGCAGGGTCAGCCCGACATCGCGACGGTCGACGAACTGGGCGGCCACATGCATCGCCATCACCAGTCCGGTGAGCATGTCGAAACAGCCCGGGCCGGTGAGGATGCCGTCGGTGATCGCGAACGGCCGGTTCGCCAGGGTGCCGAGCGGCCAGACGGTGTCGTGGTGGGCGAGCAGCACCACCCGCCGGGCGTCGGCCGCGGTGCTGCCGAGTTGCCATCGCAGATGGGTGCAGCCGTCGATCACGATTCGCTCCGGGCTGCTGCCCAGCCGCTGTTCCCCGAGGCTGCTGATCAGGTCTGCCGATCGGGCGACCGCGGCGAGGTCGGCCGACGGTGATTCGCATTCGATCAGTTGCTGCAGATCGTTCAGGATGGCCGTCAGGGACTTGTCGCCCCACTCGAGTTCGTTCACCCCGGCACGCTATCGCGGATGGTCCCGGGCCCCGGATCGGGGCTGGTGGAGGTGGTGGCTCCCCCGGTTGGACTCGAACCAACAACCCTTCGATTTTCTCACGGCCCTCGGTTGAAGCCGTCGCGACAGCCCCGGTGTTAATCAGGACAGGGATTTCGGACAAGGCGAGATGAGTGGAGGCGGGTGCAGATGAGCACAAATAGGTGAGTTAGAGCATAGGTCAGACCATAGGAGTTGCTGATGCATCTGGTGTCTTGCCTGAGTACGCGGCATGCCGCCGTCACCGGTTGGCCAGGCCGATTCGTCGCGTGCGATAACCATCCGTAGCCTCGGGGGTAGGTCGAACGACACGAACCGACCGACTCCTCACCTGCGTAGCCAAGTGATCTGACCTGAATGATCGGAGTCCGATGTTCTCGTGCTCGCGGATGCGCACGCCGCGGATCGCCGGTGCTTCGGAGCTGACTGCGCGAAGTCATTCTTTGGCTGCGCGCTATCACCGATCTGATCGATGAGCAGCGCCTCGGGAATGACGTCGCCGTGATCTTCGGTGGAGTAGCTGCTGGGCTTGGTCTTGGTGACGAACGGGCCGGAGTAGATCGCGTTGCGCAGCTCTTGCCGGATCTGGTGGGGCTCGGCCTCAGATGCAACGGCACGATGGGCGGCGGCCTAGTAATGGACTTGATGTCGTCATCCCTGACGACCAGCGAGTCGGGCGAGCCCTTCCACGTCCAGCAGGCCAAGTAGTATCGGGGAACAAGGAAACGCTGTCGGAACATCCATCGCTAATCAGGGGGAAACCAGTTGCACACTCTCACGGGTAAACGTGTCGCCAAGTTTGCGCGCGATTTTGGCTTCGCGGTATCAGAGGATAAGCAGTTCGAGCTCTATGTTGCTGCCAACTACCTCTATCCGTATCTACGGGACGATGTGGACAAGATCGAGCGGTCCGTCCACGGAGGAGGGTCGGACGAGGGAATCGACATCGCTGCCATAGTCGTCAACGGGCAGCTCGTGTTCGAACCCTCGGAAATCGAAGAGCTGATCTCAGAGCAGGCCTCGAACACCGCACGAGTCATCTTCATCCAGGCCAAGACGAGCGAGTCTTACGACGCAAAACTGATCTCAAAGTTCCTCCATGGGATCGAGTCAGTCACGAAGTACGCGATAAACCCGCAGAGTATTGCTCTCCCTGCCGCGCTAGTGGACCTCGCAGCACTGATCGACAAGATTGCCGAGAACGGTGACAAGTTCCAGGAAACACGAATCCCGTGTGAAGTGTTCTACGTCACAACCAGCGGGCACGACGGGGCTGATGCACGCAAAGAACTGCAGGTCACTGAGGCGGTTCACCGGATCAACGAACTCGGGGTGTATTCGGAACCCTTCGAGTTGAAAACTCACGGACACGATGCACTGGCAGCGAAGCTGAAGGAACGACACGGGCCACAAAACATTCGGTTTGAGTTCACGAAGCGGCAGACTATCCCGGCCACCGAACGTGTGAGTGAGGCCTACATCGGCCTGCTATCTGGAACGGAAGCGCTGAAGCTGTTAACCGACGAGACTGGCGCCATCCGGCCCGGTATCTTCGATGACAATGTGCGGCTCGATCTCGGAGCGCACAACACTGTCAACATGCGAATCACTCGAACCCTCGAAAGCGAGGAACGTGAACAGTTCCCGTTCCTGAACAACGGTCTGACGATCATCGCTAGCTCTCTTAGGGGAGCTGGAGACAAGTTCTTCATATCTGGCTACCAGATCGTGAACGGCGGGCAGACGAGCCATCAGCTGGTCAGATGGGCGGCGAGCCGGAGGGTCAGAGAGAACCCGGAACTCTTGTCCGATCTCTGGATTCCAGTGAAGGTTGTCAGTTCGGAAGATGCAAGCGTGCGAACCAGTGTAGCGATTGCTACGAACCTCCAAACTGCGATCGGTTCGACGGACATCCAGGCGAGTTCGCAGACCGCCAAGGACGTGGAGGAGTATTTCACCCAGACAGGTGCCGATGGTCTGCGCTACCTGCGTCAGGTGCAGCACGCCGCACTCGACTTTCCGAGGACGCGGGTCGTCACTACGCCAGAGCTCAACGGGCAGTCGCCGCGACGCTCTTCGGCGAATCCTTCCGAGCGATCGGTTCACCCAAGGAACTCGAAGCCGAGGATTCCTTCGTGTGGGGTAGCTATTCAGTCGAGGCGTATTACTACGCCGCCTGGATCCTCTACCGGGTGGATCGATACTTCGCTCGCAATCCCGACTCCACAACCCTGAAGGCGGCGAAGTATCACATCGCCATGATGGTCTCTGTCATCATCAATCCGCAGATAGCAGCGGTGTTCGAAGCAAAAGATCTCGAATCCGCTAAGTCTCGGCTTGCCTCGGCAAAGAGGGTTCAGTTCAAGGTCACCGACTCTAACCGGATCGAACTCGCCATCTCCAAGGCCATGGAGCTAGCCTCAGCACAGTTTCAGACCGTTCTCTCTGAGGGGCGAAGCCTCCGGAAGGACGATGTGCGAAACCGACGCCATCAGGAAGCTCTCCTAGAGAAGGCGAAGGCGGTGCAGCCGAAGGCGCGGTCGCGTTGACGGCGCAAAGAATGCCCGGGGACGACCCCCTCGATATCCTCGGCCTTCTCGTCTATCGCATCAGCTCGTCGCGCCCACCCTAACGGCCTCAGCGTTGACTGCGGAAGTCGCCGTCGCCGGCGAGGTAGTCCCATTTCCAATGATGGATGTTGACGACGCCCTTACCGCTGACTTCCTCCGTCTCGAGAACGAACTATTCCCATTGGCGCGAGTCTCGGTCGCGTCGGACTTCGCGTCGTGCAACTCCGAGAGCGTCGGTAGTACGAGTACAGCACCGGGTTACTGTCGGGAGCGTATGAAGATGAGACAAACTCCTTGAGTCCGAGGCCAACGAAGCGAAGAGCGAAGAAACTCGTTGAAGTTGGACCACTCGAGGTCGTCGCATGGCAGCAAGACGACCTCAGCACGGACACATGGGCGTCGTACTCGATAGAAGCGTTGACCTCGCTCTACGTCAGCCCACCGTGCGTGAAAACTCCTCGTTTTCGACCGTCTTGGCCGCGTTAAGGCTCGAAGTCCGACGCACGACTGTAGACATGCCCCCCCTGTGACCTGTGCACCACCCGGGTCGGGCGCGGACTTCCCTCGTAGGGTCATCGTATCGGCGAGTGCCGACAGCGTAGAGAGACGAGCCCGCGTCGCGACGCGCCCAAGGCGCCCATTCTTCGCGACGCTCGTCGGAGACGTAGCCGATGTTGCCTCGCCACTGTTCCGCTGTCTTCCACAGCGTTGAACGTCAACGTCAACGTCGACTGGGTGGGAGCCTGCCCTGGTGCGAGCAACGCGCGCTAGTTGGCGCACCAAGATCGCTACAAGGCTCAACCGACCCGAGCGATATCGTCCGGCGATCCTCGCGACCCATGGGACACAGACAGGACAGCAGTCCCTCAGACAACTGGGCTGAGCACACAGCTCGTGAGCTCAGCTCACCAGACCCCTCGCCACAGTAGGGAGCCTACTCGCTGGGTTCCAATCCACCGAAACCCTGCATCCGCCAGCTAGAGCATAGGAATGAGCATAGGGTCAGCAAAACTGTGTTGTGCGAACGACCGCAATCTCGGCGTTTTACCTAGTCACGCGGCATTTGGCTCCCCCGGTTGGACTCGAACCAACAACCCTTCGATTAACAGTCGAATGCTCTGCCAATTGAGCTACAGGGGATCGCTTGACGCGAGAAGAAACTCTAGCAGCTTCACCCCGAGATGTCGTATTCGGCCCGGACCCGTTCCAGGGCGTGGTCGACCCGGGCAGCGACCTCGGGGTCGGAGAGCCGGGTCCCGCGCATCGGCGTGGCCCGCCACAGCAGTGGTGCGTCGGGATCGGCCAGGTTCCGCCGCCCGCTGATCACCACGCCGTCGTCGGTGCCGTCGATGTCGATCCGTTCCCGGGCGACGATGGTGGCGTTCACCCGGTCGATGAACGCATCCGGCAGCTGGCCGACCTCGCGCAGCCGCAGCGTCCCCGGCCGGCCGTCCACCGTGGTCCAGCGCAGTTGTCGAAGTTCGGCGTTCCAGCCACCGTGGCCGACGTGATGCCACAGCAGCTCGCGCCAGTCGTTACCGTGCCCCCAGACCAGCCGGTCCGGCAATGCCACACACCACTGGTCGTCCTCGGTACGTCCCCAGGCCAGCGGCCGGACCCGCCGCCCCGTTCGCGCGGACAGCACCGCCCGGATGTCGCGGTCGAGTCGTCTCCACACAGGTCCAGTCTCCCACCCGCTGTGACGGCAGGTCAGGCTGCATCGCGTCGCAGGCGCGCCAAGGCCTGCGTCTCCAGTTGGCGTACCTCGGGCACCGAGATGCCGAGTTGGCGGGCCGTCGCCGGGCGGCTCAGGACGGCACCGGTGAACCCGAAGCGGAGCTCCACGACCCGGCGCTGGTCCTCGGCCAACCGGCCGAGCAGCCTCGCCCCGGTCGCCCGGTCGATCACCGCCAGCAAGGCGGTGTCGGCGATCGGGTCCGAGGGTTCGGCCACCTGGTCGATCGGTACGGGGAGGTGGTCGCACCGCCGCGCGTCGGTCCGCGCCGAGGATGGCACCGCCGGCCCGAGCACACTTTCGAAGCCGGCCCCGTCGTTCACCCGGCGCGATCGACGGCGAGCGATCGCCACACCGATCGGCAACTCCCCCGCCCGGGTGCAGACGGCGGTGGAGATCCGCGAGCGGGCCTGCACCGCAACCCAGGCACCCAGCCGGACACCACGGCGATGATCGAATCTGTCGACCGCATCGAGCAGCCCGAGCACCCCCTCGGCGAAGAGCTCGGCGACCGGCACCGGTGAACTGCTGGCGGCCTCCCGGGCGATCGCTGCCACCAGTCGGAGATTGCCGATCACCATCACTTCCCGGGCATTGCGACCGAGTGCCACCAGTTCACCGAGCTCGTCGCTGGTGGCCACCTGACAGTTCGCCTCGGCCAGCAGGTACGCGGCGTGGACCGCCACCTCCCAGCGGAGGGCGAGTTCGATCTCCTGACCGTGACTGAGCAGGTCATGTCGGAGCAGCTGTGCCGGGATCGTCCCCGGCGTGAGGAGGGGTGCTGTCATGAGCTCATCCTCGACAGCCACACCGGGCTCGCCAAGATCAACTCGAGGATCTGTGGTTAGCACCCGGACAACAACCCGACACCGCTCAGCCCCACCCCGTAGACACCGCCGGAGCCGGGGACCACACCCGACAGGCCCGTGTCCGAATGATCCGTGTCCGAACGCTCCCGGGGAGCGGCAGGTCAGGAATCGATGCCGACGCTGCGCGCCTGCAGGTCCTTGCGCCGATTCTCCAGCACCAGCAGATCGGCGAACATCTGGTTGTAGGCCGTCTGTTGATCAACCGGGTTGGTCCGTTGCAGTTTCGACTTCAGGTCCGCGATCGCACGTACCGTGCTGAGCAACCGCAACTTCGCCGCATAGGCCTGGACGTACTTCTGGTCCGGGGTGCTCAACAACGGCTGCACCGCCAAGGAGGCGATCAGGTGTTCCAGCGCGGCCGCGGCCGGGCCCTCCCCCAGGTGGGTACGCAACCGGACCAACCAGTCCTCGCCCCCGCGTCCGGTGGCATCGGTCGCCTTCACCGCCGAGAACAGTGCGGCATAGGCCGGATGGGTGAAGTCGGAGCCCTGCAGCTCCTCCCAGCTGGGTGAGAACAACTCCGGTTGCTGCACCAACAACTGACACGTACCCCGCTCCACCGAGAGTGCCCGGTCGGTCGGGTCGGGCAGCAGCGACAGCTCCGGCGGGCGTTCGTGCTCCTCGGCCGGCTCCGGCGCCGGTTCGGTGTGCCGGCTGGCGGCGCGACCGACCTCCCGGCGTACCTCCTCGACGTCCAAACCGATCATGCCGGCCAGCTCACGGGCGTAACCGTTGACCAGCGAAACATCGCGGATGCTGCTGACCAGCGGTGCCGCAGCCCGCATCGCTGCGGTCCGGCCCTCGGCCCGGTCAAGATCGAAACCGGCGATCACATTGCCCATCACGAAGCGGTACAGCGGGATCCGCCGGGCGACCAGTTCACGCACCGCCGCCGGCCCGTGCTGCAACCGCAGGTCACAGGGATCGAGACCGGTCGGTTCGATCGCCACATAGGTCTGGGAGATGAAGTTCTTGTCCCCGGAGAAGACCTTCAGCGCGGCCTTCTGCCCGGCCGCGTCACCGTCGAAGGTGAAGATCACCTCACCGTGGAAGGAGTCGTGGTTGCCCATCAGCCGTTGCAGCACCCGAGCATGATCATCACCGAAGGCCGTCCCGCAGGAGGCGACCGCGGTCTCCACCCCCGACAGGTGGGCCGCCATCACATCGGTGTAGCCCTCGACCACCACGGCCTGGGACTGTTTGCCGATCGCCTGCCGTGCCAGGTCGAGGCCGTAGAGCACATGCGACTTCTTGTAGACCGGCGTCTCGGGGGTGTTGATGTACTTGGCCGGCAGCCGGTCGTCGTCGTAGAGCCGCCGACCGCCGAAACCGAGCACCGAGGAACCGGAGTCGCGGATCGGCCACAGCAGCCGGCCGTTGAAGAAGTCCCAGCCCTTGTTCCGGACCAGCCCGGCGGCCTGCAGATCGGGCTCGGAGAAACCCTTGCCGCGCAGGTACGTACCGAGCTCGCGGCCACCGCGCGGGGCGTAACCGACACCGAACCGCTCGGCTGCTGCCCGGTCGAAACCACGCTGGTCGAGGAACTGTCGGGCCTGCAGCGCCTCCGGCCCGCGGAGCTGGGCGGCGAACCATTCCGCCGCCGCCGCATTGGCCTCCAGGATCCGCATCCGCTGGCCCCGCTCGGCGCGGACGCCGGGATCGTCCTCGGTGTAGCGCAGCTGGATACCGGTCTTGTCGGCCAGCCGCTCGACGGCCTCGGTGAAGCTGAGGTTGTCGATCTTCTGCAGGAAGGTGATCACATCACCGCCCTCACCGCAGCCGAAGCAGTAGAAGAAGCCACGCGAGGGGGTGACCTGGAAGCTCGGGGTCTTCTCGTCGTGGAAGGGGCACAGACCCTTCTGCGATCCGCCGCCGGCCTTCTTCAGCGTGACGTAGGTGCCGATGATGTCGTCGATCCGGGCGCGCTCACGCACCTCGGCGATGTCATCTGGGTGTATCCGGCCAACCACGGGGGCGAGTGTACGCGCCGATCAGGATCGGAAGTCCCGCCCGTCGGCTGCCAGCAGCTCGGCCAGGATGCCGATCGCCCTCGGCCCCACACCGTGCAATGCCGAGAGCTCGGTACGGGAGTGGCCGGCGACCGCATCCAGGTCGCTGATCCCGGCCTGCGCGAGTGCCCGCAGCGCAGGTTTTCCCAGCCGGTCGGGCAGCTCGGTGCGGTCCGTCCCGGTGCGCTGGGTGAGCCTGCTGGGTGCCGGGCCAGCCAGGCCTGTCGTACCCAATGATTGAGCGCCATCGCGTTCACCTCGGCGAGCGCGAACTCGATCCCGTCGGTGGGTCGATCCACCTCGACGGCACCCAGCTCGGCGACGAAGCTGGCGATCTGTTCCTCGTCGAGCCGCAGCCGAACCCGATCACGCCCGACCCGGCGGGCGAACCAGCCACGCCCGACCGCGTACACCGGGTCCGCCTGCCGATCGGCCGCGCTCACCTCGGGCAGGCCGGTGGCGGTTCTCTCCGGCTGTCGGGCTGTGGTCACGCTCGCCTCGATCCGTCTGCCGCGGTCCGCGGTCTGCCCACACCCTAGTGTGGGGGTATGGATCGACCACTGCTGCTGATCGACGGCGATTGCGGTTTCTGCCGCACCTGGGCCGGCCGGATCGCTCGCGCCCTGGACTCCCTCGGCGCCCGGCCGATCGACATCGACGCGGCATCGGCGGTCGCGCTCGATGCGCTCGGGGTGCCGCGCGCCCGGACCGAGTCCGAGGTCGTGCTGGTAATGCTCGACGGTCGCCACGTCGGTGGTGCGCAGGCCTTCGCGCAGTGGCTGGTCTGGGCCGGTGGGCCGGCCGGCCTGCTCGGACGCGCACTGGCGCTGCCCGGGGTCAGGCAGCTCGCCCAGCTGGCCTACCGGATCATCGCCGCGAACCGCTATCGACTGCCCGGATCGACCGCTGCCTGCGCGCTGCCGGCGGTACGTCGCCCTCACTCGGAGAACGTCAGCCAGGCCTGAACCGGGGCGTGGTCGGAGGCGAACCGGCCGCCCCGCGAGTAGATGTTGATCTTCGCCTTCTCGACGGTGATCGTGTGGTCGGTGAGCACCCAGTCGATCCGGTCGTTTCCGACCACCGGCTCCTCGTAGCCGAGGAAGGTACCGTACTCCGGGCTGAGGCGGCGCTTCGCCTCGTTCCAGCTGTCCTGGAACGGTCCGTCCACCACCAGGGTGCGGTAGCTCCCCGAATCCTGGGATGCCGGAGTGTTGAAGTCACCGGTGAGAATCACCGGCAGGTCGTCGAATTCGCCTGCCAGCTCGATGATCGCCTCTGCACTGCGGATCCTGGCCGGCTCCGACTGGTGGTCGAAGTGAGTGTTGATCATGATGAACTCGTCGCGGCTGCGCCGATCCTGCAAACGCGCCCAGACAACCACCCGGGTGACACTGTTGCCCCAGCTGGTCGAGCCGATCAGGTCCGGGGTGTCGGAGAGCCAGAACTGATCCCACTCCAGCACCGAGAAACGCTGTGCATCGTAGAAGATCGCCGAGTACTCGTCCTTGCTGCCGCCCTGCCGACCGTAGCCGATCATACGGTGATCCGGCAGCGCTTCCTCGATGGAGGCGAGTTGGTTGAACTGTGCTTCCTGCACACCGAGCAGACCGGGTTCCTCCTGCCGGAGCAGCTTGATCAGGACGGGCTCGCGTTCCGGCCAGTAGTCGTCCTCGCCGGGCTGGGTCTGACCGGTGTCCTGGCGGATGTTGTACGACATCACCTGCAGGCCACGCCCACGGTGGCGGCGTCTCGAATCCGCTGCGGCGGTGTCGGTCGCTCCGAGGGCGAGTGCCGCAGCTCCGGCGGCGGCACCGCCGATGAGGATCCGGCGACGATCGATCGGGGGCATGGGTGGCTCCTAGCCTGCTGGGGGGGGTTTCCGATGATCGTTCCAGTTCACCGGACAACGGCTCAACCACCATCGGGTGAACGCCTCCCGACGTGGAGGTTTCCGGAACGGCAGCATCGGTCCACCTCACCCGCGTCTCCGGTCCCGGACAGTTGCCGGGGCCACCCTTTGCCCGTCTCCCGACGACTGCCGCCGGTCGCGACACCAACCCGCGCACGGTCCGTCTGCCCGCGGCAAGGCCGGGCCACCGCTCCCCCGCAAGCACCAGGCCGACGCCGCCGGCGGCCACCAAGATCCCGGTGGCGGTGATCACGGTGAACGGTTCGGCGAACAGCAGCACCCCGCCGAGGGTCGTCGTCGGCACCACCAGGAACAACAGTGCGTTCAATGCGGTGACATCGACCCGCCGCAGCAGTGACCAGTAGGCGGCATACCCCAGAAGGGTGGGTACGAGGGCGAGCAGCGCCACCACGGCCCAGAACTGCCAGGTCCCCGGTGGTTGGAGCCGCCCGCTCAACCCGGCGATGATGATCATCGCCGCCGAACCGACGGTGGAATGGATCGCCATCATCACCGGCACCGGAACCCGGCCCGGCTGCACCCGGCGGCGTTCCAGGAACGTGGCCAACACCAGGCCGGCGACGGCGGCTGCGATCAACAGATAGGCGGCCGGCGGTGCGGAAGCGGTGAACAGATCGGCACCGATGATCATCAGCGCGCCGAGCAGGGCGATGATCAGTCCCGCCCACTGGCCGATCCGTACCGACCGACCAAGCAGCGGCCCCACCAAGGTGGCCACCACCACCGGCTGGATCGCATCGATCAACGAGGTGACTCCGGTGCTCACCCCGAGGGCGACGGCGGCATAGACCGGACCGACATAGCCGAGCTGGGAGAACAGTCCGATCACCGACTGTCGGGACCACTCCCCCCGCGATCTCGGTGTGGGCAGGCGAAACAGCGCCACCAGCCCCCAGAGGAGCACCGAGACGAGGACGAACCGCCAGAGCAGCACGGTCACCGGACCGACGGTGGCACCGAGCTTCGCGATCCAGAAACCCGAACTCCATGCCAGCACGAAGACCGGTGCCAACAATCCCAAAGGTATACCGATCTGTTTACTCATACCGGTGACTATACAGGTCTGTTTACGTGATGCTGCCGAACGGTAGACTGATCCGGTGCCCACGACGATGACCCCGGCTGCCCGACGCGTGCTGGATGCGGCGTCGCGGCTGTTCTATGCCCAGGGCATCCATGCCGTCGGCGTGGACACGATCGCTGCGGAGGCCGGGGTCACGAAGAAGACCCTGTACGACCGATTCGGCTCCAAGGACGCGCTGGTGGTGGCGTACCTGCGCGAACGCGATGATCGCTGGCGCGAGCTCCTGGCCGACCATCGTCAGCGAGCCGGGACCGACCGCGAGCGGTTGCTCAGCCTGTTCACCGCCGCGGAACGATGGTCACGGAAGGCAGGCGGACGCGGTTGTGCAGCGATCAACGCCCGCGCCGAGATCGACGACCCCGAGCACCCGATCGCCATCGAGGTGGCTCGGGAGAAGGCCTGGCTGTTGGAGCAGCTGGTCGCCGACTGCCGATCCGCCGGCGCCGACCGGCCGAAGGAGCTCGCGGCCGAACTGGCGCTGCTCTACGACGGCGCCCTCGCTGCCAGCGGCCTGCACTCGGTGCGGAATCCGTTCGGCTCGGCCCGCCGAGCCGCCGAGGCCTTGTGCACGGCGCACGGGATCTGAACCGGTGGCGATCAGTGCCGGTCGATCCCCTGCGGTAGCCGGGCCGGGTCCCAGTCCAGCAACTTGATCGCCTGCTCGAAGGCGTACCGATCGGTCATCCCGCCGACATAGCGCACCGCCTCGTGCACGGCCTCGCTGCTGCCGGGGTCGACCGCCGGTACATCGGGGATCGTGGAGGGGGCGGCGACGTAGTGCTCGACCAGTGCGCGAAGGACGTCGACCACCCGACGGGACTGATCGACCGCAGCCGGCCGGGTGTAGATCCGCTCGTAGTTGAACCTCCGCAAGGTGGCCAGCGCGGAGGCCTCCCGCGGTGCCATGCCGACCTCACCGTGCTCGGCCACCGAACCGATCACGGCTCGGATGAAGGTGCCGAGCTGTTCACGTCGGGCGGTCCCGGCGACCTCGACCACCTCGGCCGGGATCTCGTCGACGGTGATGATCCGGGCGTGGATCGCATCCTCCAGATCATGGGCGCAGTAGGCGATCCGGTCGGCCCAGGAGACGATCTCCCCCTCCACCGTCGACGGCGCCGGCCGGGACCACGAATGGTTGCGGATCCCGTCCAGGGTCTGCACACACAGGTTCAGCGGGGTGAGCACCACATCGGCCCCCCACGGCCCGTGGTCGTAACCCTCGGGAAGGAACTCGTCGAAGGCATCCTCCGAGGCATGTCCACCGGGGCCGTGCCCGCAGTCGTGACCGAGGGCGATCGCATCGGCCAACGAAACGTTGACCCCGATACCCCGGGCGATCGAGGTGGCGACCTGGGCGACCTCGATCGCATGGGTCAGCCGGGTCCGCTGATGATCGAGCGGATCGACCACCACCTGGGTCTTGCCTGCCAGCCGACGGAACGCGGTGGAGTGGACGATCCGGTCACGGTCGCGTTCGAAACAGGTACGTTCGGGATCCGGCGCCTCCGCGATCGCCCGCTCCCCGGCTCCCTCGGAGTAGGCGGACCCGGGCCGCAGGGTCAGCCGCTCCCGCTCCTCGCGCGCCTCCCGCCCGAGCACCTCCTGCTCGCCCACCGCGGCGTGGGAGTCGCGATGGGCGCGTACCAGCCCCTCGTCACCGTGGCCGCGCATGGTCTGTGCCCAGGCGATGGCGCGCGGGGGAAGTTCGGAATTCACGGCGGCCAGCCTAGTGACCGGCGGCCCGAAAGCCGACCCGACGCGAGGCGACGCCCGAAGGTCGATGCCGTGAGCGAGAACGTGGTCGACGACCCGACGAGACGTCGGTGATCACAAGACGTCGGTGACCCGGGACGATGTCGGTGGCCCGGGACGCGTCGGTGACCGCGAAGGCATCGGTGCCCATGAGACTGTCGGTGACCCATGGAACAGTGGCGACATGAGCTCACGTACCGCCAACTTCTGCATCGACGCACACGACCCGATCGCCCAGGCCCGCTGGTGGGATCAGGTGATCGATGATTTCTCGATCACCGACGACTGCATCATGACCGATGACGAGGCCGAGCTGATCGGCCCCGCCGGGCGTTGCCTGGAGTTCCTGAAGGTGCCGGAGGCGAAGACGGTGAAGAATCGGATGCACATCTGCCTGCGGCCGGTGTCGACCACCGTCGATGCCGAGGTGGAGCGGATCCTTGCGCTGGGCGCCAGTCTGGTCGACGACCGGCGCGGCCTGGACGACGGCGGCTGGGTGGTACTGGCCGACCCCGAGGGCAACGAGTTCTGTGTGCTCGACCGCACTGCCGAGCAGATGAACATCCTGCAGGCCTAGGACCTGTCCGAGGCTCCTTCGGCTCCATCTGTGTCCAAGGACACGAGGTAGGCGGCATTGCCGCGGAGCGCAGCCTCGTAGCGCTGCACCTCGGCTGTGGGAAACCGGTCGGCGATGACGGTCAGAACAACCCCGAGGGCGGCACTGGGCCGGCCCGCCGCATGCAATGTGAGCGCACGGAAGAGGCCGAGCGACTCCGACTCGGGGAACAGCGCCAAGCCTTCGTCGAACACGGTCAGGCTCTCGTCGAAGCGGCCGAGGTTGCGCAGCGTGCTGCCGTACTGCAAGTAGCACTGCCGCAACCAGCGCCCCTCCAAACCAGCGGCCATCGCCCGCTGGTAGTAGTCGAGCGCGGTTTCCTCCTGACCGTCGGTGTCGTAACTGCCGCCGACCTCGTAGAGCACGGCCGGGTCGTCCGGATGTTCGGCAAGCACCTCGAGGAACGCTGCGATGGTGGGTGCCATCTGTGTCCGATCCCGCGCGGCGAAGATCTCGTCCAGGCGGGCCCGCAGGACTGCATCCGTTCCCATGGGGGCATCCTCCGTTCAGCGTTCAGCCAGAATCCGTGTTCGAACAGCAATCGCCTCGAGCGGGTCGTGTCAGACACGACCTATGCCTCAACCGCCGCTGATGCCGATCTCGGCCTCGGCCAGGTCGGTGTCCAGACCACAGGTGTCGGACAGCCAGCCCTCGGGCATGATCACCTTCGCCCGGGGTGAGCCCTGACGCCCGCGGGGCTGACCGAGTTCGCCGGTGGGGAAAGGTTCGTCGGCGTCGACCTGACCGAGCCAGTGATCGACACCGGCCAGTGAGGAGGCCAGGCCGAGACCGCGGCGTACCTCACCACCGATCCCGAATCCCTTGAAGTACCAGGCGACGTGTTTGCGCAGGTCGGTCACCCCGGTCTGCTCCCCCATCAGCTCGGCGAGCAGTTCGGCATGGCGACGGAAGACCCTCGCCACCTCCCCCAGGTTCGGCAGCGCACGCTGCTGCTGCCCGGCGAAGGCGGCGGCGAGATCGCCGAACAGCCACGGGCGCCCCAGACAACCGCGACCGATCACCACCCCGTCGGCACCGGTCCGCTGCATCATCTCCAGCGCATCGGAGGCCTCCCAGATGTCACCGTTGCCGAGCACCGGGATTCCGACATGCTGCTTCAGTTCCGCGATCGAGTCCCAGTCCGCCGTACCCGAATAGGCCTGCACCGCGGTACGCCCGTGCAGCGCGATCGCCGCCACCCCGCAGTCCTCGGCGATGGCACCGGCATCGAGGAAGGTCAGGTGTTCGTCGTCGATGCCCTTGCGGGTCTTGCAGGTGACCGGCACCCCATAGGGTTCGGCCGCCTTCACCGTGGCCGAGAGGATCGCCCGCAGACGGTCCCGTTTCCAGGGCAGGACGGCTCCGCCACCCTTGCGGGTCACCTTCGGCACCGGGCAGCCGAAGTTGAGGTCGACATGGTCCACGCCGAAGTCACCGCAAAGGATCCTGGTCGCCTCGGCCATGGTCGGGGCGTCCACGCCGTAGAGCTGGACCGAGTTGACCGGTGCCCCCGGGTCGAAGGCCAGCATCTGGATCGACTTGCGATCCCGTTCCACGAGACCCCGGGAGGTGATCATCTCGCAGACGTAGAGGCCTGCGCCCTGTTCACGGCACAACTGCCGGAAGGCGGCATTGGTGATACCGGCCATCGGTGCGAGCACCACCGGCGTAGGGGCATGGACGGACCCCAGTCGGAGTCCGCTGTGGGTGGAGGTGATCGTCATGACCGGCCCAGCTTAACCCGGCCGAAGCGGCGACCGTTGCCTGAGAATCAGGCGGCCCGGACCAACCCGTCGCCGATCAGCGACGCGGGAGTACCGGTCGCCGATCCTTTGCCGATCCGCGACATGGGCTGCATCGGCGGCCGACCCGTCGGCGATCAGCGACGCGGGCGGCGCATCTGCGTGACACCGAAACCTCCGAACGACGCCCCGAAGGCCAGTCCCATACCCGCGAGCATCCACGGTACCCAGGCCCCGCCACCGGGGTCGACCCGGCAGTCCTCGGGATCGACCGGGTCGTAGATCACCTCGACCGGATCGCCGACGAAGTACTCCGTCGAGGTGCTGTAGGTGCCTCCTTGACAGGTGAGCGCCTGCCCCTCGATGGTCCGGTAGTCCGCACTCGGGGAATAGCTCACCTTCCGCTGGTCAGAGGCTTCGCTGTAACGGAGCGCTTCCCCGGTGTCGGTCACCGTGCCCTGCACGCTGACCCAGGCCGGTCTGTGCTGCGCCACGGCGACCAGGACGGCAGCCGTGCCGAGCGCCAGCAGCGTCACGATCCCGATCACCAGGAAGATCCTGCCCAGGCGATATCTCTCCGATCTGCGTCGGCGAGGTTTCCCGGACCGACGTTTCCCGGGCGCATCCTCGGTCGGCAGGAGCCGGGTGGTGATCTCGGTCCAGGATCCATCCGGATTCCGGCTCCGGATGGTGCGGGTCTGCACCACGGGATCCGGCATCGGCAGATCGTGTCCGGTCCAGGTGCTGTCGGCCGGCCGATAACCGCCGCCGGACGAGGCGCCGGGGTCGGGGTTCGACCGGCCCGGGTCGGTGGGTGGCTGTGACATCAGCTGATCTCCTCGATCGATGTGCCACATCGTGCCACGACCGGGGGCCGGCCTACCGCTCGCTGCCCCGACCCGTCAGGCGCCGACCAGGCGCTGCGCCAGGTAGTTCTGCACCTGGTCCAGCGCCACCCGCTCCTGACTCATCGAGTCCCGCTCGCGGATCGTGACCGCCTGGTCGTCCAGGGTGTCGAAGTCGACGGTGATGCAGAACGGCGTACCGATCTCGTCCTGTCGGCGGTAGCGCCGGCCGATCGCCTGGGCGTCGTCGAAGTCGACATTCCAGTACTTGCGCAGTTGCGCCGCCAGGTCCTTCGCCTTCGGCGAGAGGTTCTCGTTGCGCGACAGCGGCAGCACCGCAGCCTTCACCGGGGCCAGGCGCGGGTCCAGCTTCAACACGGTGCGCACATCCACACCGCCCTTGGTGTTGGGGGCCTCGTCCTCGGTGTAGGAATCGACCAGGAAGGCCATCAGCGACCGGGTCAGACCGGCCGCAGGCTCGATCACGTACGGTGTCCACCGTTCGTTGTTGGCCTGGTCGAAGTACTCCAATTTCGTACCGGAGTGCTCGGTGTGAGTGGTCAGGTCGAAGTCGGTGCGGTTGGCGATACCCTCCAGCTCACCGAACTCACTGCCGGCGAAGCCGAAGCGGTACTCGATGTCGACGGTCCGCTTGGAGTAGTGCGACAGCTTCTCCTTCGGGTGCTCGTAGTGGCGCAGGTTGTCGGGGTCGATGCCCAGATCCACGTACCAGTTGGTCCGCTCGTCCAACCAGTAGCTGTGCCAGTCCTCGTCGGTCCCGGGCTTGACGAAGAACTCCATCTCCATCTGCTCGAACTCGCGGGTACGGAAGATGAAGTTGCCGGGGGTGATCTCGTTGCGGAAGCTCTTGCCGGTCTGGGCGATGCCGAACGGCGGCTTCTTCCGTGACGTGGTCATGACCTGGTTGAAGTTGACGAAGATGCCCTGTGCGGTCTCCGGGCGGAGGTAGGCCAGACCGGACTCGTCCTCGACCACGCCGAGGTGGGTCTTCAACATCATGTTGAACTCACGCGGCTCGGTCCACTGTCCCTTGGTGCCACAGTGCGGGCAGTTGATCTCGGTGGCGGGGACGGAATCGGGATCGTCGATCCCCTTCTTCTCGGCCACGGCCTCCTGCAGGTGGTCGAGCCGGAACCGCTTGTGGCAGGACAGGCATTCGACCAGCGGATCGGTGAAGACACCGACGTGACCGGAGGCGACCCACACCTCGCGGGGCAGGATGATCGAGGAATCGATGCCGACCACATCGTCGCGACCGGTGACCATCGACTTCCACCACTGCCGCTTGATGTTCTCCTTCAGCTCCACGCCGTAGGGGCCGTAGTCCCAGGCCGACCTGGTGCCGCCGTAGATCTCTCCGGAGGGGAAGACGAATCCGCGCCGCTTGGCGAGGGAGATGACATTGTCGAGGCGGCTGGCCATGGGAAACTCCTTGCACGCTGCCCGGACATCCGGCTGATGCCCGGCACACGGCCGCCAATCCTAGCCGTCGGTGGACCAGCGATGCCCAACCGCCGCTCCGCCGGGCCCGCCGGGAGATCGCTCGGCGCTTTCGGCGAACGCCGAACTTCGCTGGCGCGTGCCAGACTGGGTCGGGTGACTCAAGCGCGGACACGAGTGACCGAGGCGGTACGCGAGACCCTGCAGACAGCCGTCGCCGGGGATGATCTCACCGCACACCAGGTGGAGACGCTGCTGCGGGCCGGCGGCGATGACCTGGACGCACTGCTGGACGCCGCCGGCGAGCTGCGGGACCGGGGCCTGGCCGAGGCCGGCCGTAGCGGCATCATCACCTACTCCCGCAAGGTCTTCGTGCCATTGACCACCTTGTGTCGCGACCGTTGTCATTACTGCGTCTTCGTCGACACCCCGGGACAGTTGCAAAAGCTGCACAAACCCCTGTTCATGTCGCCCGACCAGGTGCTCTCGGTGGTCGCGCAGGGACAGGCGATGGGCTGCAAGGAGGTCCTGCTGACCCTGGGTGACAATCCCGAGGACCGGTGGCCGCAGGCCCGGCAGTGGCTGGACGAGCACGGCCATGCCTCCACCATTGACTACGTCGCCGCCACCGCCGCCATGATCATCGAGCGGACCGGGTTGTTGCCGCATGCGAACCCTGGAGTGATCACTGCCGAAGGTTTCGCCCGCCTGCGTCCGGTGGCACCGTCGATGGGGATGATGTTGGAGACCACCTCACGTCAGCTCTTCGAGACCCCCGGCCAGGTGCACCACGGTTCACCGGACAAGGATCCTGCACTGCGGCTGCAGGTGATCGAGGACGCGGGCCGGGCCGGGGTGCCGTTCACCACCGGTCTGTTGATCGGGATCGGTGAGACCGTCGCCGACCGGGCGGAGTCCCTGCTCGCCCTGCGCGAGCTGCACCGGCGGTACGGCCACATCCAGGAAGTGATCATCCAGAACTTCCGGGCCAAGCCGCGTACCGCGATGCGCGATGTCGCCGACGCCGAGTTCGGCAGCTACCTGGCGGCCGTGGCCACCGCCCGGATCGTCTTCGGTCCCGCGATGCGGATCCAGGTTCCGCCCAACCTCTCCGATCCGGCCGAGCTGGGGCTGCTGTTGCGAGCAGGGGCGGACGACTGGGGCGGGGTCTCCCCACTGACCGCCGATCACGTGAATCCCGAACGCCCGTGGCCGCATCTGGACGAACTGGGCGCGCGTACCTCAGCACTCGGGTTCACCCTGCGGGAGCGATTGACCGCCCAGCCGGAGTACGTACTCGACGCTGCGCGGTGGATCGATCCTGGGCTGCGACCCGCGGTCGCCGCCCTGGCCGACCCGCAGACCGGCCTGGCGAGGACTGGGCCGACCGATCGGCCACGGCCGGACCGACCGGGTGCAACCGGCACGGTGGCCTGGACCGGAAACGGCGCGAGCGAGGAGCTCGCCGATCTGCTCGGCCGGGCCGCAGCGGATCCGACCGCCCCGAGCGATGCCGACTGGGTACGGCTGCTGCAGACCGAGGGTGAGGAGTTGCAGCTGCTGACCGAGACCGCCGATGACGTCCGGCGCTACACCGTCGGGGAGGCGATCTCGATGGTGGTCAATCGCAATCTCACCTCCACCGGCCTGACCTCCGACTCGTCGATGGACCCGAGCTCGTTCACCTTGGACCAGGTCGGCGAGATCGCCGCAGACGCCTGGCAGCTGGGTGCCACCGAGATCTGCGTCCAAGGCCTGTTGGGCGCCGAACGGGACCCCCTGGACTACCTGCGGATCGTGGAGGCGATCAAACAGGCGACCCCCCGGATGCATGTCCACGCCTACCGCCCGGCCGATGTCGCTGATCTGGCGGCCCGCGGCGGTCTGGGCCTGGA
Organism: Naumannella halotolerans; assembly: GCF_004364645.1. Taxonomy (NCBI): domain Bacteria; kingdom Bacillati; phylum Actinomycetota; class Actinomycetes; order Propionibacteriales; family Propionibacteriaceae; genus Naumannella; species Naumannella halotolerans. The sequence continues at coordinate 1,590,701 of NZ_SOAW01000001.1, forward strand.
CGGTGCGCTGCAGGCAATGCGGGAAGCGGGCGTCAACACCGTCCCCGGCACCGGGGTGAAGGTACTGAGCGAGCGGGTACGGCAGGCGATCGCGCCGGGCGACTGCGCGATCGCCGACTGGACCACGTCGATCATCGCCGCCCATCGGGCTGGCTTCGGATCCACCTCGGTCCTCTTCTACGGTCACGTGGAGGAGGCGGCCGAACGTGTGGCCCACCTGCGCGAGTTGCGGCGGATCCAGGCGCTCACCGGTGGCTTCAACGAGTTCGTACCGATTCCACTGCCGGGTCACCGCTCGTCGCTGGTGTCCGGTCGGAGCGAACTGGACGAACACCGGGCGATGGTGGCGGTCTCCCGGCTGCTGTTGTCGGGTGCGATCTCGCACATCCAGATCCCCTGGACCCGGCTGGGCGCCGAGCAGTCGGCGGTACTCCTGGGATCGGGGGGTGATGATCTCGGTGGCACCCTGCTGGATGGCCGGGTACGGCCCCGCGCCGGGATCGAGTACGGCCACGAGTTCCCACTGGCTCGCGGTGCCCAACTGGCCGCCCGCCTGATGCGCCCGTTCCGGCAGCGCACGACCGACTACCGCGAGCCCGACCCGGACCGGAAGCTGCCGCTGCGATGAGCGCCGACCGAGTGCCGGTGGTGATCATCGGTGCGGGATTCGCCGGTATCGCCTTGGCGATGCAGTTGCAGCGCAGCGGGTGGGACTCCTTCGTGATCATCGAACGGGGTGACTCGGTCGGCGGCACCTGGCGGGACAACCACTACCCCGGTGTCGCCTGCGATGTCCCGTCCCATCTCTACGCACTGCGCGATCATCCGAATCCGGACTGGTCGTCGATGTTCGCGCCGGGTGCGGAGATCCACCGCTACCTGCGCGCAGTCGTCGACGAGGAGGGCTTGGGCGAGCGACTGCGGCTGCAGACGACGATGTCGGCCGCCCGTTGGTGTACCGACCACTGGCAGCTCACCCTGAACTCGGCCGATGGGCGGGTGAGCGAACTGCGGGCAGACAACCTGGTGCTCGCCTGCGGGCGGCTGACCGAACCCCGCCTGCCCGAAGTGCCCGGCCTGGACAGCTTCGCCGGACCGTGGTTCCACACCGCCCGATGGGATCACCGGATCGACCTGACCGACGCGCGGGTGGGGCTGGTCGGAACCGGGGCCAGTGCGGTGCAGCTGCTCCCCGAACTGGTCCGAGCAGGCAGCCGGGTCCTGTTGTACCAGCGCAGCGCGGCCTGGATCATGCCCCGGCAGGGGCGCGACTACAGCCCCACCGAACGACGACGTTTCGCTGCCGGGAACGGCGTGCTCGAGCGGACCCGGGAACGACTCCTGGTCGAGGGCGAGGAGCGCTTCGCCTCCCGTTCGGGTGACCCGGTCGCTGCCGGTGCCGCGGCCGAGGTGGCCCGGGAGCATCTGCGGTCGCAGGTGGCCGATGCCGAGTTGCGCGCAGCACTGACCCCTGACCATGCCTTCGGCTGCAAACGGGTCCTGTTGTCCGATGAGTTCTACCCCGCGGTGGCATCGGACCGGGTCGAACTCGTGTCCTCGGCGTTGGCGGGCGTGGACCGATCATCCCTGATCGCCGCCGACGGGTCCCGACGGGACTGCGATGTGCTGGTGCTGGCGACCGGATTCTGGACCACCCGACAGCCCTATGCCGAACTGGTGGTCGGTGAGCAGGAAAGATCACTGGCCGATCACTGGGCGAGCGGCATGACCGCCTTTGCCTCGACCGTGGTCAGCGGGTTCCCCAACCTCTTCGTGCTGAATGGTCCGAACGCCTCCCTGGGCCACAACTCCTCGGTCCTGATGGCCGAGGAACAGGCCGGGTACGTGAGCCGTACCCTGCACCGGTTCCCCGGCGTCCGGCGGGTGCGGCCCAGCGCCGAGGACGCCTGGACCCGGGAGATCGCGATCGCCGCCGTGGACACACCATGGCTCCGGGGCGGTTGTCGCAACTGGTACGTCGACGAGCGATCCGGTCGCCTGACGCTGCTCTGGCCGGGCACCATCGACGATTTCCACCGACGGCTGCAGGCCGCCGACGGATCGGAGTTCGATCAGCTGCCGCGGGGACGATTCTCCCCCACCGCCTCGATGGTGCCGTAGGCCGACGGTTCGTCGATCGCCATCGACAGCACGGGCACCACGCTCAGTTTGGACTCGTACCCCCCGAGGGCGCGCCGGTAGGAGCCCACGTCGGCCCAGCGGGAGGCGAGCACCCACAGCTCCGGTTCGTCGAGATTGCGCAGCAGATCGATCGACACAAGACCGGGCTTGTCGGACAGGACCTCGATCACCGTCGCCATCCGGGAATCGAACTCCGACCGCTGGGCATCGGTGACCCGGAACCGATTGATCACCAACATCGGCATCCCCTTCGCGGCCCTCGGCTTTCCCGATGACCCTCGGCTCCTGGACCACCCTCGGTCTATTTGCCAACCCTCGGCTTCCCGCGACCCTCGGCTTCCCTCGAATCCTCGCCGACCTCCGGCTTCCCTCGAATCCTCGCCAACCTCCGGCTGCCCTCAAATCCTCGCCGACCTCCGGCTTCCCTCGAATCCTCACCTCCGGTTCCTCGACGAAGCTCGACTTCCCGCCGACTCGGCTCCTCGGCGACCTCGACTTCCCGCCGACTCGGCTCCTCGGCGACCTCGACTTCTCGATGACATCCTCACACAGTGGCAACAAGACAAACGTCACACTCGATCCGATCCCGAGACACCCACCCTGCGCCATGACGCGCTGAACCGCTCCGGACCGCCGATCGAGTGTGACGCTTGTCCTGAGCGGCAGCGACCCGACGCACTGGTGACCTCGATCCGGCAGGTGACTGGTCAGCACTGCACGAGGGCGGCAGCGGGACAGGCACAGCGGCAGCAAGGCATAAGTCGGACAGTGGCAACAAGACAAGCGTCACACTCGATCCGATGCGGAGACACCCACCCCGCGCCATGACGCGCTGAACCACTCCTGACCGCCGATCGAGTGTGACGCTTGTCCTGCTGAGCGACCGAGTACCCCGGTGCACAACCGGTCGGCGATCAACCCAACCCCTCGTCGACGACCCATCCGACTGCCCGCGACCGATCCGCGACCACGTCGCCAAGTGCTTCGGGTTGTTGTCGACGGCAACGGACCACGGTGACGGTCCGGCCGTGGGCATCTCATCACCCAGGCACCAGCGATTCGGACTCGCACGACACCGACGATCCGACCCGCCCGCAGGAGTCGGTCTCACCGTGGCAGCAAGACAGACACACCAGCGGTGATCTGGTGACGGTGCTGCTCCTGGAGCGTCTGCCCGCAACCTTCTCGCCGACCGTCGCCAGTCTCTGATCGCACTGGTGACCTCGATCCGGCAGGTGACTGGTCAGCACTGCACGAGGGCGGCAGCGGGACAGTCACAGCGGCAGCAAGGCAAGCGTCGGGCAGCGGCACAAGACAAACGTCACACTCGATCCGATCCCGAGGCATACACCCCGCGCCATGACGCGCTGAACCGCTCCGCATCGAGTGTGACGTTTGTCTTGCTGAGCGACCGAAGACCCCGGTGCACAACCGGTTGGCGATCAACCCAACCCCTGACGTTTGTCTTGCAGACCGTCCGACACGAACTCCGGTCCAGAACCCGCGATTTGACCTCGGGTCAGACTTGAATGAAAATCATTTCCATGAAGCTTCGTCTGCTCGCCCCGCTGGCCGCCGCACCCCTGCTGCTCACCGCCTGTGCCACCGACTCCGCCGACCCCGGTGCGAACCCCGAAGCGCTGACCGTGGTGACGAGTTTCTACCCGCTGCAGTACACCGCCGAACAGGTCGGCGGGGACCAGGTCTCGGTCGAGACCCTCACCCAGCCCGGCGCCGAACCGCACGACCTCGAGCTCACGCCGCAACAGGTGGCCTCGATCACCGATGCCGATCTGGTCATCTACCTGGCAGGTCTGCAACCGGCCGTCGACGAAGCCATCGCCGAGGCGCAGCCGGCCCATGTCCTCGAGGTCGGAGCACTGGTGGAGCGGATCGACGGCACCGAGGAGTCGGCCGAGCACGACCATGCCGAGGGCGAGCATGCCGAGGGCGAGCACACCGAATCCGAGCACGCCGAGGACGAGCACGACCACGGCAGCCTCGACCCGCACATCTGGCTCGATCCGGAGAACATGGTCGCCATCTCCGACGGTGTCGCCGCAGCCCTGACCGAGCTGCAGCCCGACGGTGGCTTCGACCAGCGTGCCGACACGCTCGACACCACCATGCAGGACCTGGACCAGCGATTCAGCGAGGGCCTGGCCGAGTGCGAGACCCGTACCTTCATCACCTCTCATGCCGCATTCGCCTATCTGGCCCAGCGCTACGACCTGGAGCAGATCTCCATCCGCGGCATCTCACCCGACGAGGAGCCTTCGGCGGCCCGGATCGCCGAGGTGCAGGAACTGGCGAAGGCCGACAACATCACCACGATCTTCTACGAGACGCTGGTCTCACCCGCGGTCTCCGAGGCCGTCGCCAACGACCTGGGCCTGGTCACCGATGTGCTCGACCCGCTCGAGGGTTTGACCGACGCATCGCGCGGAACCGACTACGTTTCTGTCATGGACTCCAACCTGGAGGCCCTGCGTACCGCGAACCGGTGCCAGTGACCGCCGCGGCGACCGCCGCCACCGTGAGGACAGTTCCCGACAGTGACAGTGGTACCCCGATGAGCGTCGCCATCGACGCCGAACACCTGACGGTCTCCCTCGGCGGCCCCCCGGTGCTGCGCGATGTCAGTTTCGCGGTCCGGACCGGTGAGTCGGTGGGCCTGTTCGGCGCCAACGGCTCCGGCAAGACGACCTTGCTGCGGACCCTGCTCGGCCTGGTCCGCCCCGAGTCCGGACACAGTTCACTGTTCGGCACCGAGATCAGCCGTTTCGGTGACTGGAAGCTGATCGGGTACGTACCCCAGCGCTCGACCGTCGCGATGGACGCCGCCACGGTGGCCGAGGTGGTCGCCTCCGGCCGGCTCCCCCATCGCCGCCCCTTCGTACCGGCCCGGGCCGCCGACCGGAAGGCCTGTGCCGCCGCCCTGGAACAGGTCGGCGTGGCCGCGCTGGCGCGACGGGAGTTCCAGAAGTTGTCCGGCGGCCAGCAGCAACGGGTGCTGATCGCCCGGGCACTCGCCGGTGAACCCGAGTTGCTCTTCCTCGACGAGCCACTGGCCGGCATCGACCTGCCCAGCCAGCAGGCCCTGGCCGAGACACTGCACTCACTGAACGAATCGGGCCGAACCCTGTTCACGGTGCTGCACGACGCCGGCCCCCTGGCCGACATCCTGCAGCGGCGGTTGACCCTGGTGAACGGCAGGCTCGACCGGGACGAGGCCACCCGATGATCACCGACCACTCCGAGCTCGCCCCCCACCCGGACGGAGGCCTGCCGTGGAACTGCTGAGCTACCCGTTCATGGTGCGGGCCCTGATCGCCGCCCTGATGACCGGATTGATCGCCCCGGCGATCGGCACCTACATCGTGCAACGCCGACTCAGCCTGCTCGGCGACGGCCTCGGGCATGTGGCGATCGCCGGGGTCGGCCTCGCCCTGGCCACCGGTACGGCACCGCTGCCGGTGGCAGTCGTCGTCTGTCTGGCCGGTGCGGTGATCATCGAACTGCTCCGACGTTTCAACCGGGCGAGCAGCGATGTCGGGCTGGCGATCCTGTTCTACGGCGGACTGGCGGCCGGAGTCCTGCTCGCCGGGGTGGCCGGCCAGGGCGCGGGTGCGTTGTCGCAGTACCTGTTCGGCTCACTGACCACGATCTCCGATGCCGATGCCTGGATGGTCGCGGTCCTCGGTGCCGTCGTGCTGATCCCGGCGATCGGTCTGGCGCCACAGTTGTTCGCGGTCTCGGTGGACGAGGAACATGCCCGGACCATGGGTCTGCGCCCCCATCTGTACAACCTCTGCGTGGTGTTGTTGGCCGCCGTCACCGTGGCCATCGCGATGCGCACGGTCGGCCTGCTGCTGATCAGTGCGCTGATGGTGATCCCGGTCGCCACCGCCCGCGGACTGGTGATCGGATTCCGCCGCGGTCTGTACGCGGCGATGGTGATCGGTGTGATCGTCGCCGTCTCCGGCACCGCCGCCTCGTTCTACGTCGACGCGGCCCCGGGCGGATTGATCGTGGTGTTGGCTATCGCCGCCTTCGCCCTGAGCTGGCCGCTGTCGGTGACCCTGAACCGCCGTCGACGGCAAGGTATTCTGGCCTCCGAGCACGAGCGGTCCCCGGAGGCGGTGTGACCGCTGCAGTGACCGGAGAACGGCAGGAGGACACGATGACCAGCGGGGGCAACGCCACCACCGGGCCGCAACGTGTCACCCGGCAGCGAGTCGCGGTCTCGGCGGTGCTGGAACAGTTCGAGGACTTCCGCAGTGCCCAGCAGATCCATGAGGTGCTGCGTCGCAAGGGCGAGTCGGTCGGCCTGACCACGGTCTACCGGGCACTGCAGAACATGGCCGATGCCGGTGAACTGGATGTGCTGCGCAATGAGGAGGGCGAAGCGGCCTATCGCCGCTGCTCCACCGGACACCACCATCACCTGGTCTGCCGCAGTTGCGGCCGCACGGTCGAGATCAAGGCGCCGGAGGTGGAGCGCTGGGCCGAGGAGGTCGCCGCTGCCCAGGGGTTCCGCGAGGTACGCCACGACCTGGAGATCTTCGGCACCTGCGGCAACTGCTGACCGATCAAGCTCACGATCGTCTGCAACCTGCACTCCCGGTCCCCGGTGGAGGCTCGCAAGGACGCCGATGGCGCCAGGCAACCATTCCGGCCCGGGAACCGCTGACTGCCGCAGACCCCGCAGCGCGATGTCCTGACCCTTCACCCGGATACGGGGCGGTCCAGCGCAGAGGACAACGCAGGGATCGCGGCGACGGGGAGGTTCCCCGGCTCACCCGACCTGACTCAGCGACCGGAATCGGTGTTCGGTCTGCCAGGTGAGGAAGGCGCTGATCAGGCCGGATGCCTGCTTCATCACCGCATCGGTGACCTCGCGGGTGGCCGGCCAGTCCCCGGTCAACAAGGCGGTCAGGTGTTGTTGCACCTGTGGACTGAGCACTGCCGAACCGGGTGGTCGGCAGCGGCGGCAGACCGAACCGCCGAGCTGCACGGAGAAGGATTCGTGCGGACCTTCGACCCCGCAGCGGGAGCAGGCATCGAAGGTCGGCGCATAACCGGCCACGGAGATGGCCCGCAGCAGATAAGCGTTGATGATCATCCTGGGGGGACGATCCCCGTCGGTGGTGCCGGAGACCATCGCCCGCAACGCCCCCACCAGCAACAGGAACTGCTGCAGGGCGGGCTCGCGTTCCTCCACGACCAACCGGTCGGCCACCTCCAGGGCGACCTGCCCGAGTACGTACCGATCGAAATCTGCTGCGAACCATTCCCCGAGAGGGTGCAGGGACTCGGCCTGGGTGACGATGTCGATGCTGCGACCCTCGGCGAACTGCAGGTCGACATGACTGAACGGTTCCAACCGGGCGCCGAACTTCGACGAGGTCCGGCGCACCCCCTTGCCCACCGCCCGGATCTTGCCGTGGCGCCGAGTGAGCACGGTGATGATCCGATCGGCCTCGCCCAGTTTGCGGGTACGAAGCACGAGTCCCTCATCGCGATAGGTCGGCACCCGACCATTGTCACCCCTGGATCCGACAGCACCACCGCGATCGCGTCCAGCGTGTCGGGAAACCCCTGTGATCGGGGGCCTGATCGGGGACCGTGGAGCACTCCCAGGGCCATGGGCCGACCACCCATGATTGCGCTGTCATGATTCGAGGCGTAACGTGCGGTCGGCTGGCTCGGGCAACATGCCAGTAACCGCACAAGGGGGTAACGGTTTTGGCAACGCAACAGGCGTCATCGGGGACGATCCTGGAGATGGTGAACATCACCAAGCGCTTTCCCGGGGTGCTCGCGCTGAACGATGTCTCGATGAGCGTCCGCGACGGCGAGGTGCATTCGATCTCCGGTGAGAACGGTGCCGGCAAGTCCACCTTGATGAAGATCCTGTCGGGGGTCTATCCGTACGGAAGCTACGACGGCGAGATCTACTTCCAGGGCCAGTTGGCCCGATTCGGCAACATCCGCGCCAGTGAGGACGCCGGGATCGTGATCATCCACCAGGAGTTGGCACTGATCCCCGAACTGTCGATCGCCGAGAACATCTTCCTCGGCAACGAACGGACCCGCTTCGGCGTGATCGACTGGACCGCGACGAACAACGCCGCCACCGAACTGATGCGCCATGTCGGACTGGACGAGGCACCGAACACGCTGATCAAGAACATCGGCGTCGGCAAACAGCAGTTGGTGGAGATCGCCAAGGCGTTGAGCAAGAACGTGAAGCTGCTGATCCTGGATGAACCGACCGCTGCCCTGAACGAGTCCGATTCCGCGCACCTGCTGGGGTTGATCAAGGAACTGCGCAGCCGAGGCATCGCCTGCATCATGATCAGCCACAAACTGAACGAGGTGACCGAGGTCTCCGATGCCGTCACGGTGATCCGCGACGGAGAACTGGTCGAGACCCTGCGCGCCGATGACGGGCCGATCGACGAGGACCGGATCATCCGCGGCATGGTGGGTCGGCCGTTGACCTCCCGCTTCCCCGATCACCAGCCGAAGATCGGCGAGGTGCTGTTCGAGGTCCGGGACTGGACCGTGCGTCACCCCGAGATCCCCGACCGGTACGTCTGCAAGGGCTCCACCTTCGAGGTCCGGCGCGGCGAGATCGTCGGCTTCGCCGGGCTGATGGGAGCCGGCCGTACCGAACTCGCCCGTTCCCTCTTCGGCCGGTCCTACGGCATCTGGGAGAGCGGCCAGATGATCATGAACGGCAAACCCATCGTCACCCGGACGGTGCATCAGGCGATCGAGGCCGACATGGCCTATGTCACTGAGGATCGCAAGGTGCTCGGACTGAACCTGCTCGATGACATCAAGACCACGGTGGTCAGCGCCGATTGGGAGAAGGTCTCCGCCGGTGGTGTGATCAGCGAGCGGGGCCAGTTCGAGGCCGCCGAGCGCTACCGCAAGGACCTTCGGATCAAGACTCCGTCGGTGAACCAAGGGGTGTCCACCCTGTCCGGCGGCAACCAGCAGAAGGTCGTGCTGGCGAAGTGGTTGTTCACCGAGCCCGAACTGCTGATCCTCGACGAACCGACCCGCGGCATCGACGTCGGCGCCAAGTTCGAGATCTACCGGATCATCCAGCAGCTCGCCGATGCCGGCAAGGCGGTGATCGTCATCTCCTCCGAACTGCCCGAGCTGCTCGGGCTGTCCGACCGGATCTACACGATCGCCGAAGGCGCGATCACCGGCGAGCTCGCCCGGGGCGAGGCCGACCAGGAGTCGCTGATTCGGCTCATGACCCGTAGTACGAACAAAGATCTTGTGGCCTGAGGAGCACCATGCGTCACGTCAAGGACATCTTCGGTGGTGATCTGCGCCAGTTCGGCATGCTGATCGCCCTGATCATTCTGATCGTCTTCTTCCATTTCATGACCGGCGGGAAGGTGATCGACCCGCTGAACATGATGAACATCATCAATGGCAATGCCTACATCCTGATCCTGGCCGTCGGCATGGTCCTGGTGATCATCGCCGGCAACATCGACCTGTCGGTCGGTTCCGTCGCCGCCTTCGCCGGGATCGTCGTCGCCATCGCGATGCGCGACTACGGGGTTCCGTGGTGGGGCGGCATCCTGTTGTGCCTGCTGGTCGGCGCGCTGGTCGGCGCCTGGCAGGGGTTCTGGGTCGCCTACGTCGGCATCCCGGCCTTCATCGTCACCCTCGCCGGTATGTTGATCTTCCGCGGTGCGAACCAGTTCGTCGGCAACTCGACCTCGGTTCCGGTTCCCGCGCAGATCCAGTACCTCGGCGGTGGGTACCTGCCCGAGGTCGGTCCGAACACCGGCTACAACAACCTCACCCTGGTGCTCGGTCTGTTGGTGATCGTCGCCCTGGTCGCCGGTGAACTGCTGCAGCGGCGTTCCCACAACCGGACCCAGGCGCCGAATCCGCCGCTGTGGGTGAGCGCGGTCAAGCTCGTCCTGCTCGCCGCCATCATCTGGGGTGCCACCTATCTCTTCGCGACCGGTCGTCCGGGCACCTCGTTCCCGGTCCCGGGCCTGATCCTGGTGGCGATGGTGCTGCTGTACTGGTTCATCAGTTCACGGACCGTGTTCGGCCGCCATGTCTACGCCTTCGGCGGCAACCGGCAGGCGGCTGCGCTCTCGGGTGTGAACACCAAGTTCGTGAACTTCCTGGTGATGATGAACATGTCGGTGCTCGCCGCCCTGGCGGGTCTGATCTTCATCGGGCGCTCCACCGCATCGGGCCCGGCCGACGGCAACATGTGGGAGCTGGACGCCATTGCCGCGGTGTTCATCGGTGGCGCCGCAGTCAGCGGCGGGGTCGGTACGGTCATCGGCGCGCTGATCGGCGGCCTGGTGATGGCCGTGCTGAACAACGGCCTGCAACTGCTCGGAGTCGGCGCGGATGCCACCCAGATGATCAAGGGCCTGGTGCTGTTGCTGGCCGTTGCCTTCGATGTCTGGAACAAGACCCAGGGCAAACCGAGCATCACCGGACTGCTCTTCGGTTCCAAGCCGGCGAGTGAACACTCCACAGCTTCCGTCCCCGTGGCGGAGGAGGCCACCGAGCCTTCCAAGGCGAATGCCTGACAACTCGAGAATGCAGTAACCAACAGCAAGGAAGGTAAACATGTTTGGACGCAGGTCCTGGGCGAAGGCGGCCGTGGCCGCCGTCGCCGCAGCAACGATGATGTTGTCTGCCTGTGGTGGCCGTGAGGCAACCGAGACCGATCCCGGGGGTGAGGCCACCGCCGGTGGTTTCGAGACCGGGTCGCTGATCGGTGTGTCGCTGCCGCAGAAGACCTCGGAGAACTGGGTTCTGGCCGAGAGTCTGTTCAACGACGGGCTCACCGAGGCCGGATACGAAGCCGATGTTCAGTTCGCCAACTCCGGTGCCTCGGAGCAGCAGAACCAGATCCAGTCGATGATCACCAAGGGTGCGAAGGTGATCATCGTCGGTGCCGTGGACGGTTCCCAGCTGGGTGCTCAGGTGCAGCAGGCCAAGGATGCCGGTATCACCGTGATCGCCTACGACCGACTGCTGTTGAACACCGCCGCCGTCGACTACTACGTGGCCTTCGACCCCTACAAGGTCGGTGAGCTGCAGGGTCAGGCACTGCTGGACGGGCTGGCCGAACGCAAGGGCGAGGCGCCGTACAACATCGAACTGATCGCCGGTTCACCCGACGACGCCAACACCGCCAACTTCTTCAACGGTGCGATGAGCGTGCTGCAGCCGAAGATCGACGACGGAACCCTGGAGATCCCCTCCGGCCAGGTCGCGATGGACCAGGTCGCCACCCAGGGCTGGAAGGCGGAGAACGTGCAGCGCCGGATGGACACCATCCTGTCGGGCAACTACAGCGGTGACACCACCCTGGACGGTGTCCTCTCCCCCAATGACACCCTGGCCCGAGCAGCCCTGACCTCGGCCGCCTCGGCCGGTGCCGACACGCCGGTGGTGACCGGTCAGGACTCGGAGGTGGAGTCGGTGAAGTCGATCCTCGCCGGTGAGCAGTACATGACGATCTACAAGGACACCCGGGAACTGGTGAACCAGTCGATCGCCATGGTCGATGCGCTGCAGACCGGCGCGGAACCGGAGATCAACGACACCGAGTCCTACGACAACGGGGCGAAGGTCGTACCGGCCTACAACCTGGAGCCGGTCGTGGTCACCGAGGCGAATGCCCGTGAGGTGTACGCCGACGACCCGATCCTGCAGTCCGAACTGGGCTGATCGCCGAAGACCGGGCCCTCACCGGACGGTCGATCATCGACAGGGGCTCGCACCATGGGTGCGGGCCCCTGTGTCCGTCCGGCTCCACGGGTGCCCACCCGTTGCACCCGTGCCCGCCGGGTACGACGGACCCGATCCCCTCACTCCCCGACCCTTCCGTCGATCGATTCCCGCAGCAGGTCGAGATGTCCGCAGTGCCGGCCGTACTCCTCGATCAGATGGACCAGGATCCACCGGACGTTCGGCCGCAGACCGTCGGGTCGAGAACCCTCGGCCAGACGTTCCATGCCACCCTCTGCGTGAGCCGCTGCGATCAAGTCCCGGGACCTGTCGACGGCGGTGTGCCACAACTCGAACGATGCCTCCGGTGGTTCGACCAGTGCCGAGTCGAACTCCCAGTCACCGTCGACGTCCCAGTCGACACCGTCCCACGGTGGCACCGGTTTCCCGCCCCACAGCACGACGTTCGACCAGACGTCCTCGACGTAGGCCAGGTGGCGGACAAGACCGATCATGGTCAACTTCGACGGCGGGTGGGTCTGCATCAGTTGGCCGGGCCCGAGATCGGCGACCTTCCACCGGACCGTGGCGCGCAGATGGTCGAGGAAACCGTTGAGAGTCGCCCATTCGTCGGCCTGCGAGGGCGGCTCGGGCCGGTTGTCCAGCGGATTCACTTCGATTCCTCACGTCGCGGCATCGGCAGTGACCCCACCGACCCGGTCGACCCTAGCTTCCACCCCTCGCTTCCGGCCCCACCCTGCGGTCGGGGCTCCAGGGTGCACACCAGCACCGGTCCGACCACGCCAGCGGGTAGGCTCCTCCAGTGGTCCGGAAGACAGTCGAGAAACCCAAGCCGCATCCCAGCGGGGCGCGGCCGCCGAGTATCCCGTCGAAGATCCTGCCCAAACATGTGGCGATCGTGATGGACGGCAACGGCCGCTGGGCGAAGGAGCGAGGTCTCCCCCGTACCGACGGACATGCCGCGGGCGAGACGGCCCTGTTCGACGTGATCGAGGGCGCCATCGAAGCCGGGGTGCGTTATCTGTCCGCCTACGCCTTCAGCACCGAGAACTGGCGCCGGTCGCCCGACGAGGTGCGGTGGCTGATGGGGTTCAACCGCGATGTGATCCACCGTCGGCGCGATGAACTGGATGCGATGGGGGTGCAGATCCGCTGGGCCGGCCGGCGTCCTCGGCTGTGGAAGTCGGTGATCGACGAGTTGGAGAGCGCCGAGGTGCAGTCCAAGGACAACACCGTGCTGACGCTCCAGTTCTGCGTCAACTACGGCGGCCGGGCCGAGATCGTCGACGCCAGCAGACGGATCGCCGAACTCGCCGCCGCAGGGAAACTCGACCCGGCACGGATCAGCGAGAAGACCTTCGCCAAGTACCTCGACGAGCCGCAGATTCCCGATGTCGACCTCTTCGTCCGCTCCTCCGGTGAACAACGCACCTCGAACTTCCTGCTCTGGCAGTCGGCGTATGCCGAAATGGTCTTCCTCGACACCTTGTGGCCCGACTTCGACCGTCGCGATCTGTGGCGGGCGATCCAGATCTATGCCGAACGCGACCGACGGTACGGAGGCGCGGTGCCGAACCAGGTGGGCTGAGCGTCCGACGACGGACCCGGCCACCGCCCGACGCCACCGGACCCCGGACCGAGACCGGCCGTCCGGCGGGCCGATCACCGGGCTGCTCGATCGGCACCGGGAACGGACGCGGTCACCGCACCGACCTTCCTAGTCTGCACAGGTGAGCGCCACCACCGTCCCCCGCCGAAGCCCCGGCGTGGCCAACCGTTGCCCGCTGTTCGCCCTCGCCGCAGCGCTCAGCCTGGGTACCGCCGCGGTGCTGGCGAACCAGGTACCCGGTACGCCCGGCAGCGTCCTGCAGTTGCTGTTCGGCTCCGGTCTGGCCTGGTTGCTGGCGGCGTTGATCAGCGGAGCTCTGGCGGCCAGTCGTGGGCAGGCGGCGATCTGGGGTGCGGTGATGCTCACCGGCGCGGTGGGGGTGTACTACCTGGTGCTCGTGCTGTTCGACCTGCTGGCGGTCGAGGACGTGGTGGTCGGTCTGCTGCTGTGGGGTGTGCTCGGCCTCGTCGGCGGGTCGATTGCCGGACTGCTGGGGTACGGGGTGGTCCACGCCTCCGCGCTGGTACGGGCACTGGCCGTCGGTGCAGCAGGTGGTGCGGTGGCCTCCGAAGCCGTCGCCTCGTTGCTGCGTCAGCCACCGCAGCTCGACGTACCGATGCTGATGATCGGTTTCGGGGTCCCGGTGGTGGCGATCCTGCTGTGCGTCCGCGGTCGCAGACTGCTCGGAGCCTTGACCGTTGCGGTGGTGGTCGGCTGCTGCGGTGGTCTGGCCTGGGTCCTGGTGGACACCCTCGCCTGAGCAGGGTCGGGCGGCGGTAGCCTGCGGTCACTCGCCACCGACCGGAAGCAGACCATGGCCCGCATCTTCGACAACCTGACCGAACTCGTCGGGGGCACCCCGTTGGTCCGGATCCACGGACTCGGCGGGGCCGAACCGTCGGCCCGGGTACTGGCGAAACTGGAGTACTTCAACCCGGCCGGCAGTGTGAAGGACCGCACGGCACTCTCGATCGTCCGGGCCGCTGAGGCCGACGGCCGGCTGCGACCGGGCGGAACGATCCTGGAGGCGACCAGCGGCAACACCGGTGTCGGATTCGCCTGGATCGGTGCGCTGCTCGGCTACCGGGTGGTGATCGTGATGCCCGACGACGTCTCGACCGAACGGGCGACACTGTTGCGCGGACTCGGGGCGGAGGTGTTGTTCACCCCGGGAAGCGAGGGCATGGCCGGTGCGAACCAACTGGCGAATGCGATGGTCGAACGCGACTCCTCGCTGTTCCTGTCCGGGCAGGGAGGCAATGACGCCAATCCCGCCGTCCATACCGCGACCACGGGCCCCGAGATCTGGGCCGACACCGACGGTGAGGTCGACGTCTTCGTCGCCACCACCGGCACCGGCGGCACGGTCAGCGGCGCCGGACGGTACCTGCGCTCACAGAACCCCGAGATCGAGATCTACGGTGTGGAACCGGCCGAGGCACCGGTGCTCAGCGGAGGCGAATGGGCCCCGCACAAGATCCAGGGCATCACCGGCGGCAACGGGGTTCCGCCGGTCACCGATCTGGAGTTGTTGAGCGGTGTGCTCACCGTTCCGCAGGACCGTGCCATCGCGGTCGCCCGCCAGGCACTGCGCACCGAGGGGTTGCTCGTCGGCGTCTCCTCCGGTGCCGCCCTGGCGGCGTCGTTGGCTCTGGCCGAACGTCCGCAGTACAGCGGCAAGACCATCGTCACCGTCCTCGCCGACACCGGCGAGCGCTACCTCTCCGGCGAACTGTTCGACCACGCACGTCGCTGACCTCGCCCGCCTCGGTGCGGCCGAAGCGCTGCACCGGCCGGAGGAGATCCCGCCGGAGTGAACACTTTCGCACACCCTGCTCGGCTCCCGGACCGACGCTGCCTGACCCGACCAGACTGCGCCGTCGGGGGCCGTCCGTACCGGCCTGTGGCCTCCGGCTAACCAACCCTGCGCCTCCGGCGTACCAACCCTGCGCCTCCGGCGTACCAACCCTGCGCCTCCGGCGTACCAACCCTGTGGCCTCCGGCGTACTGCACTGCGGCCTCCAGCCGGGGCCGGACGGGGAAGGCCGTGTGCCCGATGATCATCGAAATGGTTGACTGTGTTCACCCGAACGCCGAGGATGAATCCAGTTCTGCGACGAAGGAGCCTGATGCTGGCCACGGAACGCCAAGCCCGAATCGTGGCCGAGGTGGAACGCAAGGGGTCGGTCCGAGTGACCGACCTGGCCTCCATGCTCGCGGTGTCGGACATGACCATCCGGCGGGATCTGGACGTACTCGCCCGGGAGAATCGTCTGGCCAAGGTGCACGGCGGTGCCACCACCCGACGCACGGCCAGCACCGACGAACCCGGATTCGCCGCCAAGGCCCGTCGCCAACAACCCGAGAAGGCAGTGATCGCGGCCCGGGCGGCATCGCTCGTGGAGCCCGGCGCCGCGATCGGCCTGTCGGCCGGTACGACCACCGCCACCCTGGCCGGTCTGCTGCTCGACGTCGACAACCTGACCGTCGTCACCAATTCCATCCGGATCGCCGACCTCTTCCACAACAGCGGTGGCGGCCACACCGTGGTGATCACCGGTGGGGTACGTACCCCTTCCGACGCCCTGGTCGGACCGCTGGCCGTCTCGGCGTTGCAGCAGCTGCATCTGGACACCGTCTTCCTGGGTGTCCACGGCATGGATGCCGGCGCCGGTTTCACCACCCCGAACATGCTGGAGGCCGAGACCGATCGTGCCCTGGTCGCGGCTGCCCGCAAACTCGTCGTGGTGGCCGATCACACCAAGTGGCAGACGGTCGGGATCTCCACCATCACCACCCTCGACCGGGCCGATGTGCTGATCACCGACAACAAACTCGATCCCGATGCGCAGGAGTGCCTGCAGGAGCGTGTCGGTCAGCTGATCCTGTGCGATCCAGACACCCCCGAACACTGAGTTCGGCGCGATCTGTTCATATTTGTTCATATGCGTTAGAGTTGCTGTCACAACGTGTTCCCGAGACTGACCGGCACAGCAGCCGGTGGATGAGGCCGGTCGATGAGTACCACTGACGGTGCAGATGCTTCGTTGAGAACCCCGACGTCAGCCCGAAACCCCGGGGACGAGCCCGCTGCGGTACCGGCGGACCGCCGGACCGCGAGCTCGTCGGCCGGAGCCGGTGAGGGTCGCCCCGAGCTGTCGCAGTCGACCACCCGACTGGCCGACGGCCGTACCCTGCACTACTACGGGGTCCTGCCGGAGCCGGCAGCCGACCGGCGCGAGCTGCCCGCGGTCAGCACCTCCTCGCAGATGCGCCACGACCCGATCCTGGACGAGTGGGTGGTGATGGCCTCCCATCGGCAGAGCCGTACCTTCCTCCCGCCGACCGACCAGTGCCCGTTGTGCCCCTCGACTCCCCAGCGGCAGACCGAGATCCCGGCCAGCAGCTACGACGTGGCGGTCTTCGAGAACCGCTTCCCCAGTCTGTCCACCGGCGCCGTCGCCCCGCCCGCCGACCCCAGGCTCGTGGCACCGTTCGAACCCGCGCGGGCAGGCTCGGGCCGCTGCGAGGTGGTGTGCATCACCAGTGATCATCAGGCCTCGTTCGCCGATCTCAGCCCCGAACATGCCCGGCTGGTGATCGACGTGTGGGCCGAACGTACCGCCGCCATCGGGGCGATCCCGGAGGTGGAGCAGGTGTTCTGCTTCGAGAACCGCGGCGTCGAGATCGGCGTCACCCTGGGACATCCGCACGGGCAGATCTACGGCTACCCCTTCCTCACCCCGCGTTCCTCGCAGATGCTCGCCTCGGCGCGCCGCTACCGCGCCGAACATGATCGGGACCTGTTCGACGACGTGGTCGCCGCCGAGCGCGCCGACGAGTCGCGGACGGTGCTCGAATCCGAGCACTGGTACGCCTTCGTACCCCGGGCCGCCCGCTGGCCGGTGGAGGTCCACCTGTACCCGAAGCAGCGGCATCTCGACCTGCCGGAGCTGAGCGATGCCGAGCGTGATGACCTGGCGGTGGTCTACCTGGAGCTGTTGCAACGACTCGATCGGCTCTACGACGCGCCGCTGCCCTACATCGCCGCCTGGCATCAGGCGCCGGTACGGATCGAGCGCGATCTCGCCTCCCTGCACCTGGAGTTGTTCTCCATCCGTCGCTCCGCCGACAAGCTGAAGTACCTCGCCGGCTCGGAGTCGGGGATGGGTGCCTTCATCACCGATGTCCTGCCCGAAGCCGTCGCCGAACGTCTGCGCAGCCTGGCCACACCGGCCGGAGTCGATCATGGCTGAACCGACGTTCGGGACCGGTCCGTCCACCGGTGGTTCGTGGTCGGCACCGGGCAGGGTGAACCTGATCGGCGAGCACACCGACTACAACAACGGCCTGGCACTGCCGATCGCGATCGGCCAGCGGACCACGGTCGAGGCCGTCCCCGCCGACGACGGTGTGTACCGGGTCAGCAGCGCAGGTCACGGTCAGGAGGTGCTCTTCGGTCCGCAGACCCAACCCGGGGAGGTGACCGGGTGGGCCGCCTATGTCGCCGGTACGGTCTGGGCCCTCGGGGAACTCGGCGTGCCCCTGGTGCCCGGCAGCTTCACCATCAGCTCCGAGGTACCCACCGGAGCCGGGTTGTCCTCGTCTGCCGCATTGGAATGTGCCGTCGCCTGCGGCGTCCTCGGCCTGGCCGGACGGGGACTGGACCGACACTCGCTCGCCACGGCCACCCAGCGGGCCGAGAACGTCTACGTCGGAGCACCGACCGGAGGGATGGACCAACTCGCCAGCGCCTTCGGCCGTGCCGGATCGGCACTGCTGGTCGATGTCGGCGCGGACAGCCTGGAACAGGTCCCCTTCGAACTGACCGAGTCCGGACTGGAACTGCTGGTGATCGACACCGGTTCCAGCCACAGTCACGCCGATGGCGAGTACGGCGCTCGCCGTCGCAGTTGCGAACAGGCCGCCGCAGCGCTCGGCGTGGCCAGCCTGCGAGATGTCCAGGACGCTCCCCTGGCCGAGACCCTGGCGTCCCTGGCCGGCCTCGATGACGGCACCATCGCCCGCCGGGTGCGCCATGTGATCACCGAGAACGCGCGCGTCGAACGTACCGTCGCCCTGCTGCGCGAGAAGCGGATCACCGAGATCGGCCCGCTGCTGCTGGCCAGCCACGAGTCCCTGCGCGACGACTACGAGGTGACCGTCCCGGTCCTCGATCTGGCCGTCGACGCGGCGATGGCCTCGGGTGCCCTCGGCGCCCGGATGACCGGTGGCGGCTTCGGTGGCTCGGTGATCGCCCTGGTCGATGCCGGATTGTCGGAGTCGGTCGCCGAGGGTGTCAGCGCGGCATTCGTCGACGCCGGTCACGCTGCGCCCACGACCCGGTCGGTGGTGCCCGCCGACGGAGCCGGCCCACTGCTTCCCGACACCACCCCGTAGGCGACACCCTGCGGTTCCGAGGCCTTGCGGACCGGCACCGGCCCGTAGGGCGACACCGGGTGGACCGACACCGGGTGGGACCGACACCACTTCGGTGGCCGCAGGGCCCTAGGGTGACGGCACCACCCGGTGCAGGAACCGGACCCGGGCAGGATCCGCGTCCCGACGACGAAACGAGAGTGATCAGATCCATGACCACTACCGATCCGGTGATCCCCACCGGCCCGATCCACCACTTGACCGGACACGGGTACGAGGCCGAGGTGGTCGCGGTCGGAGCCGGTCTGCGAGCCCTGCGCCACCTTGATCGGGAACTGCTGGTCTCCTGGCCGAGGGAGGTCGCCCGGCCCATGGGGCGCGGCGCGGTGCTCGCTCCCTGGCCGAACCGGATCGCCGACGGCAGGTACCGCTGGAACGACGCCGATCACCAGCTGGCGCTGACCGAACCGGACCGGGCCAATGCGATCCACGGCCTGATCCAGTGGGTACGTTTCGAGGTCGCCGAGGAGTCCGCGGACCTGCTGCGTTTCTCCACCCAGGTGGTGCCCCAGCCGGGATATCCATGGCCGCTCGAGCTGACCGTCGAGTACCGGTTGACCGAGTCGGGTCTGACCTGGTCGGTGATCGCCGGCAATCCCGGTGATCAGGTCGTCCCCTTCGGTGTCGCCCCGCACCCGTACCTGGTGGCGCCGGGGTCGTTGGACGACTGGACGGTCAGCGTTCCGGCCGACACCGTGCTGGAGGTGACCGAGGACCGTCTGCTCCCGGTGGGGACTCGGCCGGTGGAGGGCACCGAACTCGATCTTCGGCGACCGACCGTGCTCGGCGATCGCCGGATCGACCACGCCTACACCGATCTGATCAGTACCGACGAGTTCGCCTCCGTCTCCGTGCAGGATGCCGACGGGATCGGCGCACGGATGCGCTGGTCGACTGCGCAGTGTCCCTGGGTGCAGATCCACACCGCCGATCGACCGGAGCCGGAGAACGACCGGGTGGGACTGGCCGTCGAGCCGATGACCTGTCCGCCCGATGCCTTCGGTACCGGCACCGACGTGATCGCCCTGCAACCAGGCGCCCAGCATCGGGTGGACTGGGAGCTGTCGGCAATCGGTGGGTGACCCGGCGACCTCACCGGAAGGCGACCTCACCGGAACGCGACCTCACTGGAAGTCCCGGGATCGGGTTGCGGCCCGCAGCACCAACTCGACCAACTGGTCGGCATAGAGGTTGGTCACCCCGTGCTCCGAACGTTCCAGGATGCCGCGGATGATCATGGCCGAAGCGGTCCGGGCGACCTTGCGGTGTTTGCGCCAACAGCCCTGGGTGACGATCACGTTCAGCAATCCGGTCTCGTCCTCGATGTTCAAGAAGGTGATCCCGCCGGCGGTCATCGGGCGTTGCCGATGGGTCACCACCCCGGCGACCAGCACCCGCCGCCCCGGTTCCACCTCAGACATCGCCTCGATCGGCAGCACCCCGGCTGCAGCCACCTCCGCGCGGTAGTGCCGCATCGGATGATCAGCCGGGCTGATACCGGTCGCCCGCAGGTCGTGGCCCAACAGCTCCAGCGGAGTCGGTTCGGGCAGCAGCGGCGGCTGGCTCGGCAGGTCCACCTCCAACTGCCCCGGCCCGGTCCCTGCCACCAATCCCGACTGCCACAGGGCCTGCCGCCGAGAACCCGCCACCGAATCGAAGGCCCCGGCCAACGACAATGCCTCCAACTGTGCGGCATCCAGCCCCACCCGCCGGGCCAGCTCGGCGATGCTGACGAAGGCACCACCGGCCTCTCGTTCGGCGACGATCCGTTCGGCCAGATCGGTGCCGATCAGGTTGATCTCGGCCAGCCCCAGGCGTACCGCCAGACCATGATCACGTCGGTGCCGGTCGGTACGGTCCGGAGCATCGGGATCGAACTGCCCGACCTCGGCCTGGGTGTGATCACGCAGGCAGTCCGCCATTCCCCCACCGATCGCCTCCCCCCCGATCGGCTCCAACCCGGCCTGGGCACCGGAGACCGCCAGATCCGGGCCGAGCACCCGTACCCCGTGCCGGCGGGCATCCCCGGTCAGGGTCGCCGGGGAGTAGAAACCCATCGGCTGGGACCGCAGCAGACCGGCCAGGAAGGCCGCCGGGTAGTGCAGTTTCAGCCAGGAGCTGGCATAGACCAGGACCGCGAAACTGAGTGAGTGGGACTCGGCGAAACCGAAGTTCGCGAAGGCCTCGATCTGGGTGTAGATCGAATCGGCCAGTTCACCGGTGATGCCATTGGCCGCCATGCCCTCGAAGAGTTTCGCCCGCAACTCGTCGATCCGCTCCACACCGCGTTTCGACCCCATCGCCCGCCGCAGCAGATCGGCGTCGGCCATCGAGCAACCGCCGACGGTGGTCGCCATCTGGATCAACTGCTCCTGGAACAACGGGATCCCCAGGGTCCGTTCCAGTACCGGTTCCAGCAGTGGATGGGCATAGGTGACCGGGTCCTGACCGGTCCGACGCCGGATGTAGGGGTGCACCGCACCGCCCTGGATCGGGCCGGGCCGGATCAGTGCGATCTCGATCGCCAGATCGTAGAAGCTGCGCGGCCGCAACCGAGGCAGGGTCCCCAGCTGCGCCCGGGACTCGACCTGGAAGATGCCGATCGCATCGGCCCGGCACAACATGTCGTAGACCCCGGGTTCGTTGCGTGGCAAGGTCTCGATCCGCCACCGCTCGTCGAGGTGTGCTGCCACCAGGTCGAAGGTGTGCTGCAGTGCGGCCAGCATCCCCAGGCCGAGCAGGTCGAACTTCACCAGCCCCATCCAGGCGCAGTCGTCCTTGTCCCACTGCAACACCGTCCGGTTCTCCATCCGCGCCGGTTCGACCGGACAGACCTCCGAGACCGGCCGATCGGTCAACACCATGCCGCCGGAGTGGATACCGAGATGGCGGGGGAACTTCAACAACTGCTGGGCCAGCTCGACCACCGGTGGGGGAATGTCGTGGTCGGTGCTGGCGAAATCCGATCCCCAGCGTTCGATCTGCTTGGACCAGGCATCCTGTTGTCCGGTGCTGTATCCGAGCGCCTTGGCCATGTCCCGGATGGCGTTCTTCGGCCGGTAGGTGATCACATTGCTCACCTGGGCGGCATTGCGCCGACCGTAACGGCGGTAGACGTACTGGATCACCTCCTCACGCCGGCGGGAGTCGAAGTCGACATCGATGTCGGGCTCCTCCTCCCGCAGGGCGGAGAGGAAACGCTCGAACGGCAGCCGGTAGAAGACCGAGTCGATGACGGTGATCCCGAGTACGTAACAGACCGCCGAGGCTGCCGCCGATCCCCTTCCCTGACAGAGGATCCCGCGTTCGCGGGCGAAGCTGACCAGATCATGGACGATCAGGAAGTAGCCGGCGAAACCCTTGTCGGAGATCACCGCCAACTCCTCGGCGATCCGCCTGCTCGCCTCATGATCAGGATTGCCCACCGCCTCGGGATAGACCTGTGGCATCCGCTGCTCCACCAGCTCCCGCAGCCAGCTCATCGGGCTGTGACCCTCCGGCACCTCGGTGTCGGGCAGGTGGGGGCGGGCCGTCCGCAGCACGAACTCGAGGTCGTCGGCGATCTCCACCGTCCGTTCGGTCGCCCCCGGATAGCGGGAGAACCGGTGGGCCATCTCCGCACCGCTGCGCAGATGGGCACCCGGTGGCAGCCAGCCGTCCAGTTCGGCCAGCGAGGAGCGGGCCCGGACCGCTGCCAGCGCACTGGCCAGCCGATGGCTCTGCGGGGTGGCGTGATGGGCCGCACTGGTGGCCACCACCGGCAACCGGTGCCGCTCGGCCAGCCGGGCGAGTTGATCATTGTGGGTGCTGTCGGTCGGCAACCCCAGATCGGTCAGTTCGACCAGCACATTGTGCTTCCCGAAGAGGTCGACCAGCTCACCGATCTCGCGGTACGCCGCACGCTCCCCCGACTCGACCAACGCCCGCCGTACCCGCCCCTTGCGGCAACCGGTCAGCACCATCCACTGCTCACCCGAACGCTGCGCCAGATCCTGCAGATCATGCACCGGCCGCCCCTTCTCCGCCCCCTCGCGCAGGTATCCCTCGGTGAGGGCCAGGGACAACCGCCGGTACCCCTCCTGCCGGCGGGCCAGCAGCAACAGATGATCATCCTCCGGGTCGGGCATACCGGTCCGTCCCTGCCGGCCGATCGACAGTTCGGCACCGAAGACCGTCCGCAGGTCACCGTAGGCCTGGGCGGCCTCGGCCATCCGGACCGCACCGTAGAGACCGTCGTGGTCGGTCAGCGCCAGCGCATGCAGTCCGAGTCGATGGGCCTCGGTCGCCATCTCCTCCGGCATCGAGGCGCCGTCGAGAAAGCTGTAGGCGGAATGGGCGTGCAACTCGGCATAGGGCACCACCGGACCGGCGGGGGCCGCGGCCGGATCGGCCCGGAAGGGCGCTCGCTTGTGCGTCCGCGGGCGATCGTCGGCCGGCATCGGTCGCCGGGACAGCTTCGCCTCCAGCTCGCTCCAGCGGACCGGCGGATTGTCGAACCCCATGTCAGTACCCCGCCTCCAGCCAGCAACCGTCCCCGACCAGGGCCAGCAACCAGGCCTGTTGCAGCTCGTCGACCACCTGGAAGCGGTCCAACCGGTCGGTGCCGGCCCCGGCGTCCCACCAGCGTTCGCGGACCACCCACGGTCCGGCCCAGGCGATCACCTGGCGGGCCGGGGTGCGGGGATCGAGCAACAGGATCTCCGGTTCGGCGCTGGGATTGCCCCGCTCGTCGACCCGGACCGGTTCACCGGTGGCATCGAGCAGCCGTGCCGCGGTCGGCCGATCCAGCACCAGGGCAGGTGGCGGGCCGGGCACCCGACCTGGCCAGGGCTGTTCGGCTCGGCGCTGTTGCGGAGTGGGTGGCGCGGTGCCGAAGGGAACCCAGGTACGGCGGTCCTTGGCCAGCCTGCCCCCTTGGGGAACCACCACCCGTACCTGGCGATATCCCAGACGGTCCTGCAAACCGCTCAGCACCTTGATCACCTTCGACTCCGGCCGGCTTCCCCACAGTCCCTGCGCAGCTGCCTGTGCTTCGACGATCCGGGTCGGGATCAGTTGCACACCGACCACCCGGTCCGACCGCACCGGGTCGGCCTGATCGTCCGGATCGCCGGTGAGCAAGGGATTCCCGGCGGCAGCCAGGTCGAGCAGTTGCCAGCGAAGGCGATTGAGCAGTTCGGCGGAGTCGAAGTTCCAGGGGTGACGCCACAACCGGTCGTCGCGCCGGTGTTCGGTGGTGACCCGGATCCGCACCTCGGTCAGGACCAGCGAATCGGAGTCCAGCCCGCGGATCAGCCGTTCGATCACCGGGGTGCAGTGCGCCACGACCTGCTCACTGTCGGCGGCATCGGTGTCGATGTCGACACTGCGATCACCGGCCGGGTTGTGCGAACGCAGGATCTGCAGATCCTCGCCGCAGGCGAGTTGGTGACAGCGCCGACCCACCGCCCCGAAACGGTTGTGCACCTCGGCCCGGGAGAGTTCGGCGAAACGACCGAGGGTGCCGATGCCCAGCTGGCGCAGCTGCCGGGCCAACAACGTCTGATTGAGGCTCTCCACCGCCAGTTCGGCGAGCAGCGCCCGGGACGCCCCGGGAGGGACGACGCTCCACCCACGAATCTTCGCCGCGGCCTGCTCGGCGGCGAAGACACCGTCGGCGACCGCCACCGTCGGACGGCAGTCGGGGGTGGCGAAGTCGATCAACCGCTCCAACAGGGTCCTGGCTGCGACGTCCTCACCGCCGTAGAACCGGGCCGGTCCGCGCGCCCGTACCGCAGCCACCCCCGGCCGGACCGGATGCACATCGGGAGCGATCTCGGCGATCGCCCGCAGCACCACCTCGAAGGCGGTCTCGTCGACCTCATCGAGGTGTTCGCGGATCACCGCCTGGGGGCAACGCAGCTGCGCCTCGCGTACCCGCACACCGGCGTGCACCCCCTCGGCAGCAGCCCGCGGACAACAGGTCAGCACCACCCCCTTGGCGACCAGGATCAACGGGGAGTCGCCGGCCAGGTCGCCCGGTGCCAGGCCGAGGCGGATCGCCGCCAGCGGCCAGTCGCCGAAACGGACCAGCATCACCCGGACCGGGTCGGGCCCCAGCTCGGGCTCGCTCAGCTTGCCCATGGCTGGTCCAGCTCGCCGATGCCGGACGAGTCGTGCTCGAACGCCTCGTGCCCGGCCGCTTCATCGGCGCGGGATTCATCGGGTACGACTGCCAGGGACAGTTCGGTGAAGGGCTCATGTCCGCGGATGATCCGATGCTGCCGGGTGTGATGACGTTCGGTGACCTCGATCCGCAACCGTTGATGGGTCAGGTATCCGTGTCCCTGGCCCAGGCCACCCCAGCCCTCGATCCGCGCCCGGATCCGCGACTGCGGCCTGGGCCAGCCCCCGCAGACGATCATGGCGGTGTTGCGGTGGCGCAACCGGGACAGCAGTCGTCCGGCGATCGCATCGGTCACCGGAGGAGGAGCGCAGGTCAGGATCGTCTCGGTGACCTCGGCCAGCTCGGCGACGACCTCCACCCAGGCAGCTCCGACCTCGGGGATCAGCACCAGCTTCTGCGGTTCGATCCCCCATTCGACGATCGCTTCGGCGCCGAGATCGGGGAAGCCCACCACACCTGCCCAGTCGCTGCCGGAAAGCAGTCCCAGGCCCACTGTGAGCGGACCGTCGAGGGTGTGCACCCCGGCTGTCAGCCCCTGGGGGAACAGTGGGCGCAGTTGCGAGTGGACCGTACGGTTGCGGATCGTCTCGCTTCCCGCCGAACGCAGGCCGGTCCGCAGACTCTCCAGCGCGGACATCTTCTGCGGATCGGACACTCGGCCAGTATCGAACATGTGTTCGATTCAAGCAAGACGCTCCGACAGCACCCCGACGACCACCGGCCGGCCCGCCTTCCTATCATCGAGCCGACCGGTGAGCATCCGGTGACCGAATGACCCACCTGGAGCCGGGATGACCGAGGGCAGACTGACCATCGAGACACAGGGGCACTGCGCCACCGTCCGGATCGACAACCCACGGATGCGCAATGCCATCACCAGCGCGATGTGGCGACAGTTCCCGGCCCTGATCGGTGAACTGGAGAACCGGCCCACCGTCAAGGTGATCGTCATCCGTGGCGCCGGGGAGAACTTCTCCGCCGGTGCCGACATCGGCCACCTGGACGAGATCCTGTCCGATGACGACGGCGGCCTCCCCTCCGTCGCCGAGGAGGCCGTGGCGCACTGCAGCAAACCGGTGATCGCCGCCATCGACGGCTTCTGCATCGGCGGCGGCTGGGAGATCGCCGGTGCCTGCGACCTCCGCCTGGCGACCGACCGCGCCCGGTTCGCGATCACCCCGGCCAAACTCGGCATCATCTACCCCTTGCCGGCGATCCGTCGCCTGGTCGACCTGGTCGGACGCGGACCGGCGAAGGACCTGTTGCTGACCGGCCGGATGGTCGACGCCGGTGAGGCCGCCGACCTCGGCCTGCTCACCCGCACCTGCGAGGTCGACCGATTCGACGACGCGATCGCAGAACTGGCCGACACCCTCGCCCGTCGCTCCCAGTTCTCGATCCAGGCGATGAAGAACCTGATCGACACCCTGCTCGACTCCCCCGAACTGCTCGCGCAACGCAATGCGATCTGGCAACAGGAGATGCGCCACGGCAGCGACGCGGCGAACGGTATCCACGCCTTCCTGGAGCGCCGCGAGCCCGAGTTCGACTGGCCCGGAGGCATTCTGGCTCAACCATCCCCGACTGCGGGGCGAGTCCTGACCACCGGGTGACACAGGCGCCACTTCCGGGTTGCCAGCTATTGAATATGATTATCAATAGCGTCACAATGGGACTGTACCGGCCCTCCGCACCCACAGTGCGTCCGGACGAGACACCATCACCGATCACCGCCGAACCGACGCGGTGGTCACCGAACACCAGAACGGAGTGCGCCTGCCATGGCCAAGCGCAACGACCTCCGCCCGATCGTGAAACTGCGGTCGACGGCGGGTACCGGATACACCTATGTCACCAGGAAGAACCGTCGCAACGATCCCGACCGGCTCACCCTGCGCAAGTACGATCCACACGCACGTGGTCACGTCGAGTTCAAGGAACAACGCTGATGGCGAAGCGGTCGAAGATCGTCAAGAACCACAAGCGGGCCGCGATCGTCGCCCGCCATGCCGAACGCCGGGCCGAGCTGAAGCGGGTGATCAGCTCACCCGGGACCGACTGGGACGAGCGCCAGGCCGCTGTCCGGGCCCTGTCCCGACTCCCCCGCGACTCCTCACCGGTACGGCTGCGCAACCGCGACGCCGTCGACGGCCGACCACGAGGCTATGTCGGCAAGGCAGGGATCTCCCGGATCCGATTCCGCGAGCTGGCCCACCGCGGGCAGCTCCCCGGGATCACCAAGTCGAGCTGGTGACGAACGACCCCCGCAGGTGAACCGGGCAGCCGACCGGGCAGACTGCGTCCATGGCGAATTCCACGGTGACCATCGCCGTCGAGGACGGCACCCTGCCCGCGCAGTGGTATCCCCCGAAGCTCCCCGACGCGCCGACACTCGTCGTGTGCCAGGAGATCTTCGGGGTGACCGACTACATCCGCCGCCGCTGCCAGGACCTGAACGATCTCGGTTACGGCGTGCTGGCGCCGGAGTTCTACTGGCGGGTCGCCGACGACGGCCCGGTGCCCGAGATCACCGAGACCGGTGAGGACGCCCTGCAGCAGGCAATGGCGCTGGCCGGTCGGCTCGACTTCACCGCGGCGACCTCCGACGGCGTCGCCGCCGTGGAGTGGGCGCAGGACTCGGCCCCGGCCGTGGGCCTGATCGGATTCTGTTTCGGCGGCGGGTTGGCCTTCGCCATCGCCGCCCAGACCGATCCGGCCGTCCTGGTCAGCTACTACGGATCGGCACTGCCCTCACTGTTCGACCTTGCACCACAGGTGACCGCGCCCAGTCTGCACCACTTCGGGGAGGTCGATTCCTTCATCGATGCCGACGCCCAGGCAGCGATCCGGGAGGCGGTGAGCGCCCACGGCGCGGTCTGGCAGAGCCATCCCGGTGCCGATCACGCCTTCGACAACGACGCCGCCGGCTGGTTCCATCCCGAGTCCTCGGCGAACGCCTGGCAGGCCACAATCGCCTTCCTCGCCACGCATCTGCCGGTCGGCGGCAACGATTGATCGACCCGTACTTCGTCTTCCTCGGTGCCGCACTGGGGATGATCGGCAGCAGCGTCTATGCCTGGCGCACCCTGCAGGGACGCGCCAGCCCGAACCGGGTGACCTTCTTCCTCTGGTCGGCCGCTCCGCTGATCGGCTTCCTCGCCCAGCTCGACGAGGGTGTCGGTCTGCCCTCGGTGCTGACCCTGGCCATCGGGGTCGGACCGGCGCTGGTGTTCCTCGCCTCCTTCTTCGGCCGGGCAGCACCGTGGCGGTTGACCGCCTTCGACCTGGGTTGCGGTGCGGTGTCGGTGGTCGCGTTGATCATCTGGCTGAGCATGGACAACCCGACGGTCGCGGTGATCTTCGCCGTGCTGGCCGATCTGCTGGGCGGTATCCCCACGATCCGCAAGGCCTGGCGGGCGCCGCAGACCGAGGACTGGCGTTTCTTCGCCCTGTCCGGCACCAACGGCGCGATCACCTTGTTGACGATCACCAGCTGGGATGTGGCGACCTGGTCGTTCCCGGTCTACATCACCGTCGTCGGGTACGGGATCGCGCTGATCGTGCTGCTGCGCCGACCCGCCCTGCGCTGACTTCCAACCCCGTACCAGGCCAGGTCCCGCTGCGTGCAGCGCAGTGCCTTCGCGCTTACCGGCGAGCGCCGGCGATCAGCGTCCCGTGGCGCGTTTGGCCAGCGCCACCGCCCCGTCCGGTGTGGGGATCGAGCGGTCCAGCCGGTATCCGGCCTTCCGGTACAGCTTCAGGTTGTGGGTGCTGCGCTCCCCGGTGAACAACCAGAACCGTTCGGTGCCCTCGGGTGCCTGTTCCTCGATCCGTTCCAGCAGCCACCGCCCGAGCCCCCTGCCGCGCAGATCGGGGGCGACCATCAACCGACCGACCTCGTAGGACGTGCCGTCGGCGCGGCCGCGTACCGAACCGACCAGCCGACCGCCGCTGCGCAACACCAGCGTGGTCCAGGTCTGCAGATCGGCGGCGGCCTGTTCCAGCGTCTCGTGCAACGGCGGTATGTCCAACCGGTCGTTGATCAACGCCTCGGGCACCCAGCAGGACTTCGTCAAGGTGAACAACTCCGCCAGGTCACCGGCGACCGCCGGCCGGAGGCTGCCTTCGGCAAGATCATCGGGGGCCAGGACCTGGGAGCTGTGCAACAGGTCAGGCCGGGTGACAGCGGTACGCCTGCGCGACTGCTCGGCCCGCCAGGCCGCGATCTTGGCATGGTCCCCGCTCAGCAGGATCTCGGGGACCTCACGATCACGCCACACCCGTGGCTTGGTGTAACTGGGGTATTCCAGCAGACCGTCGCTGTGGGACTCCTCGACCAGCGACTCGGGGTTG
Source organism: Naumannella halotolerans (assembly GCF_004364645.1). Taxonomy (NCBI): domain Bacteria; kingdom Bacillati; phylum Actinomycetota; class Actinomycetes; order Propionibacteriales; family Propionibacteriaceae; genus Naumannella; species Naumannella halotolerans. The sequence continues at coordinate 1,620,175 of NZ_SOAW01000001.1, forward strand.
CCGACCACACCGGGGATCAACCGCCCGACCGCTTCGATCACCGCCATCGAGGCGACCTCTCCCCCGTTCAGCACGTAGTCGCCGAGACTGAACGGGATCACCTCGGCCCATCCGGCGGCGTCGTCGATCACCCGCTGGTCGATTCCCTCGTACCTGCCGCAGGCGAAGATCAACCACTCCCGCCGGGCGAGGTCGCGGGCCATCGCCTGGCTGAATCGGTGTCCGGCCGGGGTGGGTACGAGCAGGGTCGGCCGGCTGCCGTCGCCGGCGCCGCGGAGGTGGTCGAGCGCCTCCCCCCACGGCTCGGGCTTCATCACCATGCCGGCGCCACCTCCGTACGGCGGTGCATCGACGGTTCGGTGTCGATCATGGGTGAAATCGCGCAGGTCATGGGTTGCGAAATCGATGATGCCGTCGGTCATCGCCTTGCCCAGCAGGGACATCCGCAGCGGGGCAAGATACTCGGGAAAGATCGAGACGACATCGATATGCACGATTGCATCCTGCCACGAGCAACTGCTCGCAGCGCAGCAACCTGGCTCGGCCTGGGAACCCGCCACCGGTCAGGTCGATGATCGGTTCCGCGCGTTCTGCGCGGACTCTCCTGTCGACCGAAGAGTCGGCGCGGTGCCGCCACGAGCTGCTGGGCGGCACCGCGCCGCGACCCCACCACATCGATCCGGACGTTCTCCGGTCGCGATGCGGTGTGTGCCGGGGCCGGGAGGATCACCCCTGGCGCCGGCCTTCCGTACCGCGGGCCTCAGGCCTGGACGCGGTTGATTGCGGAGATGACCGCCTTCAGCGAGGCGGAGATGATGTTGGCGTCGATCCCGACACCCCACAGCACCTGCGAGTTCTCACCCGAACCCACCTCACACTCGACATAGGCAGCGGCCTGGGCATCGCCACCGGCGCTCATCGCATGCTCGGCGTAGTCGTGCACCTGCACGTTGTAGCCGATGCTGGACAGTGCGTCGACGAAGGCCGAGACCGGGCCGTTGCCCTCACCGTGCAGCTGCTTGCTGACACCGGAATCGACCACCGTGGCGTCGACGGTGTAGCTGCTGTCGCCACTGGAGGTGGAGTTCACCGAGACGAGTTGCAGCGGCGCGGTGGAGGTCAGGTACTCGGTCGAGAAGTAGTTCCACATCTTCTCCGGCTCGATCTCCCCGCCCTCACCGTCGGCGTGGCTCTGCACCACCCGGGAGAACTCGATCTGCAGCCGGCGGGGCAGGTCGAGCTGCCGCTCGGACTTCATGATGTAGGCCATGCCGCCCTTGCCGGACTGGGAGTTGACCCGGATCACGGCCTCGTAGGTACGGCCGACGTCGTGCGGGTCGATCGGCAGGTACGGCGCCTGCCACGCGATCTCGGAGACATCGATGCCCTCGTCGGCGGCGCGCCGTTCCAGATCCTCCAGCCCCTTCTTGATCGCATCCTGATGCGAACCGGAGAAGGCGGTGTAGACCAGATCACCGGCGTAGGGGTGGCGCGGGTGGACCGGCAGGTTGGTGCAGTACTCGACCGTGCGACGGATCTCGTCGATGTCGGAGAAGTCGATCTTGGGGTCGATGCCCTGGCTGAACAGGTTCATGCCCAAGGTCACCAGGTCGACATTGCCGGTGCGTTCACCATGACCGAACAGGCAGCCCTCGACCCGGTCGGCACCGGCCATCAGGGCCAGTTCGGTGGCGGCGACGGCCGTACCCCGGTCGTTGTGCGGGTGCAGGGAGACCGTGACATGCTCACGGCTGTCGATGTGGCGGCAGAAGTACTCGATCTGGTCGGCGTAGGTGTTCGGCGTCGACATCTCCACCGTCGCCGGCAGGTTGAAGATGATCTCCCGGCCGGGGCCGGGCTGCCACACCGCGGCGACGGCATTGCAGATCTCGACGGCGAAGTCGGTGGGGGTCTGGGTGAAGATCTCCGGTGAGTACTGGTAGCCGAACTCGGTGTCGGCCAGCAGTTCCTCGGCGTACTTGCGGACCAGCTCGGTACCCCGGGTGGCCAGGGCGATGCACTCGGCCTCGTCGATCCGGAACACGACCCGGCGGAACAGCTCGGCGGTGGCGTTGTACAGGTGGATCGTCGCCCGTTTCGCCCCGACCAGACTCTGCACGGTCCGTTCGATCAGGTCCTCGCGGGCCTGGGTCAGCACCGAGATGGTGACATCGTCGGGGATCGCCTCGGACTCGATGAGTTCGCGGACGAAGTCGAAGTCGGTCTTCGAGGCACTCGGGAAGCCGACCTCGATCTCCTTGTAGCCCATCCGGACCAGCAGGTCGAAGATCCGCCGCTTGCGGGCCGGGGTCATCGGGTCGATCAGGGCCTGGTTGCCGTCACGCAGATCGGTGGACAACCACCGCGGGGCCTGGGTGATCTTCTGGTCCGGCCAGGTGCGGTCGGGTACGACGACGGGTTCGAAAGCGCGGTAGCGCTGGAAGGGCATCGGGCTCGGCTGCTGGATCGGCCGCGGTTGTGGGCGGGTGCCGAAGGTGGTCGATGCGGTGGGGGTGGTGGTCACTGTGTCTTCCTCGGGTCGGGATCGTTGTCCCGGCGGCGCATGCTCGACTCCGCAGCGAGGGAGCCACCGGTCTATCGGGCCCCGCTGCGGCGAATGAGGAGGAGAACCATTGCCACGGCCAGCACCTTACGGCATCTCCCCGTGCAGTGGAACCCCCGGCCGGTGAGCGGTCGCAGCAGTTCCCGGCCGGAGGTCCACCCGCCGTTGCCGACGGGTGCCGCAGGGCAGATCCGGCGGTTCAGTCGGCCTCGGCGAGATAGGCATCGACGAACTCCTGACTCGGCGGAATCGGCTGGATCACGTCGATCAGCACGCGGTCGGGGCCCTCGACGATGAAGTGCCGCTGCCCGAAGGCCTCGTCCCGGATGGGTTGCACCAGCGGGACACCGGCGGTGACCAGATCCGCCAACACCGTATCGGCGTCGTCGACCTCGAAGTTCAACAGGATCCCGCCGGCGACTGCTCCCCACCCGGCAGGCACCGTCGGATGGTCGGCGTCGAGCACGGCCAGTTCGAAGTCGCCCAGCCGGAGGCTGACGTACCAGTCGGCGGAGAACGTCACCTCGAAGGAGAAGCGATCGACGTAGAACGCCGCGACCTCGGCGACGGAGTGGGTCATCAGGACGGGATAGAAGCTGCTGAGGTTCATGGTGCATCCTTTACGTACGGAGTGTAGGTAAAGTAGTTTTACATACACGCTGCACGTAAAGGAAGAGGGAATGCCACGAAAATCCGCTGCGGTCGCGGCCGAGACCGCCCGATCGATCCTCCGGACGGCCACCGAGTTGTTCGCCGCCGAGGGTTTCGGCCAGGTGGCACTGGACCAGGTCGCCGGCGCCGCGGGGGTCACCCGGGGCGCGGTCTACCACCACTACCGGAACAAGTACGGGCTCTTCACCGCTGTCGCCGCGGACTGTCAGGCCGCGGTGGCGAAGGCCGTCGTCGGCGCGGCCGGTGAGCAGGCCGACCCCGTGACCTCCCTGCGCAACGGCTGTCACGGATTCCTCGACGCGATCACCACCGGTGCCGCCGCGCGAATCCTGCTGGTGGAGGCCCCGGCGGTGCTGGGCTGGCAGCAGTGGCGGGCCCTCGACGCGGAGCACTCCGTGGTCCACCTGCGCGATGCCCTGGCCGAGGCCGGGGTGGAGCTCGAACTGCTCGATGCGACCACCGCACAACTGTCCGGTGCGATGAACGAGGCGGCTTTGTGGCTGATCGAGGAACCCGACCAGACCGCGGCCGCCCATCAGGTGCTGGACCGGTTGATCGACAGCGTGATCGGGCGAACCGTTCGGTGACGGTGAGATCACCACTGCCCGGATCGGCAGCGGTTGCCGACCGGGCGGGACTACGATGCCCCCATGAGCCCACGACGCCGCCCGACCCACCCCGGTGAACCGCATGACGGCGGGTTGGCCGAGCGACTGAACTGGTTGCGGGCCGGTGTACTGGGTGCCAATGACGGCATCGTCTCCACCGCCGCGGTGATCGTCGGCGTGGCCGGGGCCAGTACCGCACTCTCGCCGATCCTGCTGGCAGGACTCGCAGCCCTGGTCGGCGGGGCGATCTCGATGGCCCTCGGTGAGTACGTCTCGGTCTCCAGTCAACGCGATACCGAGCGGTCGTTGATCGACAAGGAACGGACCGAACTGGCCACCGACCCGAAGGCCGAGCTCGCCGAGCTGGCCCAGCTGTATGTCGATCGCGGACTGAGCGAGGAGACCGCCCGGACCGTCGCCACCGAGCTGACCGCCCATGACGCGCTGGCCGCACATCTGGAGGCCGAGCTCAATCTCGAGGCCGATGACGTGGTGAGTCCCTGGCGGGCAGCCGCAGCCTCGGCTGTCTCCTTCACCCTCGGTGGACTGCTGCCATTGCTGACCATGCTGCTGCTGCCCGATCCGGCCAAGATCATCGGGACCTTCACCGCAGTCCTGCTCGCGCTCGGGGTGACCGGATACGTCGCCTCCTGGATCGGTGGCGCCTCCCCGTCGCGGGCGATGATTCGTACCGTGATCGGCGGAGTGCTCGCGCTGGGTGCCACCTTCGCCCTCGGCTCGGCACTGGGGACAGGTGTCGGCTGATCTCCGGGCGACGACGGGTTGCCACCGGTGACCCCGATGTCAGATCGGCTGGGGGTCACATCGGCTGGGGGTCACATCGGCTGAGGGGTCACATCGGTTGAGGTCATATCGGGGGGAACGGTCGGGTGGGGTGAATCACAGGTCTTGGGCCGGTTCATCACCCTCCCGTAATCTCGACCCATGACCCCGCGCCGCCTGTTCCGTACCGTAGCGATCGCCGAGGCGATCACCTGGGCACTGCTGATCGCCGGCATGATCGTCCGCTCCCTGGGGATCACCCCGCTGGGGGTACGGATCGGCGGTGGATTGCACGGTTTCGTCTTCATCGCCTTCGTCGCGGTGCTGATCTTCGTCGCCGGGAACCAGCGCTGGAAGCCGCTGACGATCCTGCTGGGGCTGGTCAGTTCGATCATCCCGTTCGCCACCGTCGTCTTCGACCTGGTCGCCGAACGGCGCGGACGGCTCGACGGCGGTTGGGACACCGACTCCCCCGGGATCGTCGGCCGCTTCCGGGCCTCCGCGGTCGCCCATCCGATCCGCGCGGCCTTGCGTGCTCTGGCCGCCGTGACAGTGATCTTCGCCGTGATGTTGATCATCGGCCCGCCAGGCTCGCAGTAGCCGACCAGCGCTGCTCGCGGCAGATCAGCTCGGAGTCGCTGCGGTGCGTCATTCGGCGCAGCAGGGGGCCCGATCGGTCTCGGTGGCGAACTGGGTGCGGTGCAACTCGGCGTATCGCCCGCCGGCGTCCAGCAGACTGCCGTGATCACCGCGCTCGACGATCCTTCCGTTCTCCAGCACCAGGATCTGATCGGCCGAGCGGATCGTCGACAGTCGGTGGGCGATCACCAGCGAGGTCCGTCCGTTCAGTGCTTCGGCCAATGCCTCCTGCACGGCGACCTCCGAGGTGGCGTCCAGCGAGGCGGTGGCCTCGTCGAGGATCACCAGTCTGGGTCGAGCCAGCAGCAACCGGGCGATCGCCATCCGCTGCCGTTCCCCACCCGAGAGCCGGTAACCCCGTTCGCCGACCACCGTGTGCAGACCGTCGGGCATGTCCCGGACGAGATCGTCCAATCGTGCCCGGCGCAGGGCCTCCCACAGTTCGGCCTCGGTGGCATCGGTCCGCCCCAGCCGCAGGTTCGCTGCCAGCGTGGTGTGGAACAGGTGGCCGTCCTGGGTGACCATGCCGACGGTACGTTTCAGATCGGTACGAGAGACCTCCCGGAGATCGAGTCCGTTGATCAGCACCGCGCCGGCGTCGGGGTCGTACAGCCGTGTCGCCAACTGGGCGATCGTGGACTTGCCCGCCCCGGAGGAGCCGACCAGTGCCACCATCGCCCCCGCGGGCACGGTGAAGGAGAGCTCGTGCAACACCTCCGCCCCGCCTCGATGATCCAGCGTCGCCACCTCCTCCAAGGAGGCCAGGGAGACCTTGTCCGCCGCGGGATAGCCGAAGCTCACGGCATCGAACTTCAACTCGGCCGTGCCGTCCGGCAGCGACCTGGGATGGTCGGTCTCGGTCACCAGGGGTTGCAGATCCAGCACCTCAAAGACCCGTTCGAAGCTGACCAGCGCACTCATCACGTCCACCCGGGCACCGGCCAGTTGGGTCAGCGGTGCGTACAGCCGGGTCAGCAACAGGGCCAAGGCGACCACATCGCCGGCAGCCAGCCGACCGGTCACCGCGTACCAGCCGCCCAGTCCGTAGACCACGGCCAGGGCGAGGGCCGAGGCCAGGGTGAGGGCATTGGTGAAGACCGTCTGCAGCATCGCCGAGCGGACACCGATCTCGCGTACCCGATCGGCCCGTACCGCGAACTCGACCGACTCGCGGCGCGGGTCGCCGAACAACTTGATCAAGGTCGCACCCGGCGCCGAGAAGCGTTCGGTCATCTGGTCGGTCATCACCGCGTTGTGGTTGGCGGCCTCACGTGACTGGGCGGCCAGCCGGGCACCCATCATCCGGGCGGGAACCAGGAACAGGGGCAGCAGGACCAGGCTCAACAAGGTCAGCTGCCAAGAGACGCCGACCATCACGATCAGGGTCAACAGCACGGTGACGGCGTTGGTCACCACCCCCGACAGGGTCGAGGAGAATGCCCGCTGGGCGCCGATCACGTCGTTGTTGAGCCGGCTCACCAGCGCCCCGGTACGGGTACGGGTGAAGAAGGCGACCGGCATCGTCTGCACATGGTCGAACACTGCGGTACGCAGGTCGAAGATCAATCCCTCCCCCAGCCGGGAGGACAACCAGCGGCCGAAGGTACCCAGCCCGGCCTCGGCCACTGCAATCACCGCGATCAGCGCTGCCAATCCGATGATCATCGCACTGGGCCCACCGGCGGTGATCGCATCGACGATCCGGCCGGCGAGCACCGGTGTGGCCACCGCCGTCACCGCGGTCGCCACGCCGACGATCAGGAACCCGATCAGCAGCCGACGATGAGGCCGCGCGAACTCGAGGATCCGGCCCAGTGTGGCGGCCGAGAAGGGCCGCCGATCCGATTGGGCGTGCATCGCGTTGTACATCGAGTTCCACGCCGCCACATCCATGCTCATGGCGACGACGCTACGAGCTGAACCAAGGTTGAGCTCAAGCCCCGGGCCGGACTTCTTCGGAGTGCTGCATCCGGGCACGCGCCCGGAGCGATCCACTGCCTGAGCGCATACCTCTGCCTCATGCGGGCCGGATCATCCGGCGAGGAGCTGGATCAGGCCGCCAGCAACAGGGCCAGTACGGCGGTGTCGGGGTCCTGGTCCGGGTCGACCTCGTGGGCGGCGACGAAGCGACTGACCGATCCGTCCGGTTCGGTCTCCACCCAGGCCGCCCGATGGTCCAGGCCGAGATGCGGGATCCCCGGCAGCAGGACGCAGCCGGAGGCACCCCGGCCCTTGGACTCCCCCGGCGGATGCAGCAACATCAACGCACCGGGTTGCGGCTGGCCGAGGCTCCCCGGCTCGGGCGCGTCCTCGCCCACCACCGGTCCGCGGTGCATCAGGACCCCGACCGGATGGTCGATCGGCCCCTCGATCTCCGGCCGGTCGTCGACACTGGCCAGCACGGCGGCACAACCGCCCAGCAGCCCGGGTACGGCACCGACCCGTACCACCAGCGTCAGCAGTTGTGCCCATTCCTGGGCGCTGTCGGGCCATCGATTGGCCACGATGAAACCACCAAGTGCCTTGCTCCCGGTGCTGAACGGAGCGAGTTCGACCTGTGACATGTGCGACCTCCGGTCTCGTTCACGCCATGATCACCCCGGAACGGTACGCAACGACGCAGACGCGGCGCGTTTGTCACACAAATGCAACCGATCGAACAGCAACGGACGGGTCACGGACCGACCACCGTGGTCACGAACCGGCACCGGTCACCACCCGGGCACACCCGCTGCCGACGCACGACCCCATTCCCAGTGCCGACCCACACCCCGCACACTCTCGGCGCGGACTCGCTCAGCCGCCGTACCGCCGGACGAAGTTGCCGATCACCGCACCACAGTTCGCCGTCGACGACGCCGCCGCCGCGATCAACCGCTCAGCCTCCGGCGGCGGGAAGTACCCTGCGTCGCGGTACAGGTCGATCCGTCGGGCGAACGCCGGACCGTCCATCTCCGGATGGAACTGGGTGGCGTAGACGTTGGCGCCGTAACGGAACATCTGCACCGGACAGCCCTCCCCGGTCGCCAGTACGGTGGCGCTGTCGGGCAGTTCGCCGATCGCCTCCTTGTGCCCGACGAAGGCACCGAAACTGGATTCGAGACCGGCGCACAGCGGATCGGCGACCCCCTCCGGCGTCAGGCTGATCGTCACCTCGTTGGTGATCTCGGAGTAGCGGCGATCGACCGTGGCGCCGATCAGTCGGCCGATCGTACCGATCCCGTAGCAGATCCCGAGGAAGGGATGGTCGACCTCCAGCACCCGCCGCAGCAGCACACCGAGTTCGGTCTCCACCCGCAGTTGCAGAGGCGACTTGACCTCATCGGGATCGGAGACGTTGAACTGGCTCCCGCCGAGCAGGAACCCGGAGTGGTCGGCGAACTCCAGTGGTGGCAGCGGTTCGGCCTCCAGGCGGACCCAGCGCAGTTCCCCCGGGGTCAGACCCGACATCTGCAGGAAGGACTCGTACTCCTCGGCGGCAGCGACATCGTTGACCCGGGTGGTCAACAGCACGAACGGCCTCACCGGTCAGAAACCGAGCCGGTTCAGCGCCTTGGCATCACGCTGCCAGTCCTTGACCACCTTCACCCGCAGATCGAGATGGACCGGGGTGCCGAACAGTTTGCGGATCTGTTCGCGGGCGCTGCTGCCGACCTCGCGCAGCCGACTGCCCTTGTGGCCGATGATGATTCCCTTCTGGGAATCCCGCTCGACGATCAGGTTGGCGAAGAGATCGAGCAGCGGGCGGTCCTCCGGACGTCCCTCGCGCAGTCGCATCTCCTCGACGGTGACGACGATCGAGTGCGGCAGCTCATCGCGTACCCCCTCCAGGGCGGCCTCCCGGATCAGTTCGGCGATCAGCGTCTCGTCGGGTTCGTCGGTGATCTCACCGTCGGGATAGTAGGCCGGTCCTTGCGGGAGCTCGGCGATGATCAGGTCGGCCAGTTCGTTCAGGTTGGTCCCGGACTCGGCCGAGACCGGGACGATGTGCACGAACTCGATGCCGAGTTCGGCCTGCACCGCATCGATCGCCTGTAGATGCTCGATCATCCGGTTCGGGGTGACCAGGTCCTCCTTGGTGGCGATCGCGATCAGCTTGGGCCGCTTCGGCAACTGCGCGATCTGGCCCATCAGGTACTTGTCCCCGGGACCGATCCGCTCATTCGAGGGCAGACAGATACCGACCACATCGACCTCGGACCAGGTGTCGCGGACGACATCGTTGAGCCGCTCGCCGAGCAGGGTACGCGGCCGGTGCAGCCCCGGGGTGTCGATCAGCACCAACTGCGCATCCGGCCGGTTCACGATGCCGCGGATCGCGTGCCGGGTGGTCTGCGGTTTGGACGAGGTGATGGCGATCTTGGAGCCGACCAGGGCGTTGGTCAGGGTCGACTTCCCCGCGTTCGGGCGGCCGACGAAACAGGCGAAGCCGGATCGGAAGGCGGGGGCACTGCCAGCAGCGCTGTCGCGGTTCATCGCACCATGGTGCCTGCTGCGGTGCCCTCGGGGCCACTCGGTACGCGGATGCCCACCTGTCGGGCGCTCACTGGTCCGGAGCTGGGCCGGCCTACTCGGCCCCGGCGTCGGCCTCGGTGAGCTCTTCGTCGGTCAGCCGACGGACCAGTACCGTGCTCACCCGGTTGCGCCGACCGACCGGATCCTCAGCGGTCAGCTCGAGCCCGGAGACCGTCACCGTCGACCCGGCGAGCGGGACCTTGCCGAGTTCCTTGGCCATCAGGCCACCGACGGATTCGATGTCGTCGTCGGCATCGGTGTTGACCCCGAACTCCTCGTCGAAGTCGTCCAGTCCCAGCCGCATCGTGACCCGGCACCGACCGTCGTCGAGGTGACTGATCGGCGCCACCTCGCCGGCGTCGTACTCGTCGACGATCTCCCCGACGATCTCCTCCAGGATGTCCTCGATGGTCGCCAGGCCGGCGGTGCCGCCGTACTCGTCGACGGCGATCACGATATGGGTGTGGGTGGTCTGCATCTCCCGCAGCAGGGCGTCCACCGCCTTCGACTCCGGTACGAAAGCCGGCTCCCGCATGATCGTCGCGACGGTCTCGGCACCGGCACCGTCGACCAGCGAGCGGCGGACGAGGTCCTTCAGGTAGACGATCCCGACGATGTCGTCGACGCCGGCCTCGCCGATCACCGGGATCCGGGAGTAGCCCGAACGCATCGCCAGCGAGGTGGCCTGCCGCAGGGTCTTGTGCTGTTCGATCCAGACCATGTCCGGGCGTGGCACCATCACCTCGGCAACGACGGTGTCGTCGAGGTCGAAGACCGACTGGATCATCCGTTGTTCACCGGCCTCGATCACCGCCGACGATCCGGCCACGTCGACCAGTCGGCGGAATTCCTCCTCGGTCGCGAACGGACCGTCGGCATAACCCCGGCCGGGTGTGACGGCATTGCCGATCGCTATCAGGAGTTTCGGCAGCGGTCCGAGGATGGCAGTGACCGCGCGTACCGGCCCGGCGACGGCGGATGCGACCTGCACCGATCGCTGCCGCCCATAGGTACGCGGAGCCACTCCCCAGGCGATGAAGGAGATCGCCGACATGGCGGCGATGGTGATCAACAACCGCAGCCAGTCCGAGCCGAAGAAGTCCGAGACCACCAGCACCACCAGTACGATCGAGGCGATCTCGGCCACGATCCTGATCAGCAGCACCGTGTTCACGTACCGGGGACGGTCCCGGCTGATGATCAACAGACTGCCTGCGCCGCGTCGTCCTTCGTCCAGGGCCTCCGCGGCCTGTTCGGGGGTGACCAGCCGCAGTGCCTGTTCGGCTGCGGTCAGCAACCCGACGACGCCGGTCAGCGCGAGCGCGATGATGATCATCGCGGTCTGTGCGGCGGTCATGCCTCGGCGCGGCTCGATCGGTAGTCGGCCAGCAGACGATCCTTCAGGCCGAACATCTCGGCCTTCTCCTCCGCGGTGGCGTGATCGAACCCGAGCAGGTGGAGCAGGCCGTGCACCAGCAGGTACTCGGTCTCCCCACCGACGTCACGCCCCCGTTCGGCGGCTTGTTCACCGATGATCTCGGGGCAGATGACGATGTCGCCGAGGATCCCCTCGACCGGTTCGTCGTCGTCTCGCGGCGGACGCAACTCGTCCATCGGGAAACTCAGCACATCGGTCGGCCCGGGCTCACCCATGAACCGCTCGTGATAGCTGGTCATGGTCGCCACATCGGCCACCATGATCGACAGCTCGGCCTGCGGGTGGATCCGCAGACGCTCCAGGCAGTAGCCGGCGAGCGAGATCAGGCCGCGTTCGTCGACGGTCTGGCCGGACTCGTTGGTCAGGTCGATGCTCACGCGTTGCCTCGTCCGATCCCGCGGTTCTGGGCACCGCGCGCGCTGTCACGTCGGGCGGCCCGTCCGCCACTCAGGTCACGAGAGCGATCCGAGAGGGACTCGTACCGGTCGTAGGCGGCGACGATCCGGCCGACCAGCTTGTGCCGTACCACGTCGTGGTTGGTCAGTCGGCAGAAGGCGATGTCGTCCACCCCGTCGAGGATGCCCTCGACGGCCCGCAGGCCGGAGGTCTGCCCACCGGGCAGGTCGACCTGGGTGACGTCACCGGTGACCACCATCTTGGAGGCGAATCCGAGGCGGGTGAGGAACATCTTCATCTGCTCCATCGAGGTGTTCTGTGCCTCGTCGAGGATGATGAAGGCGTCGTTCAGCGTGCGTCCGCGCATGTAGGCCAGCGGCGCCACCTCGATCGTCCCGGCGGTCAACAACTTCGGGATCGAATCGGGCTCGACCATGTCGTGCAGCGCGTCGTAGAGCGGCCGCAGGTACGGGTCGATCTTGTCGCTGAGCGTGCCGGGCAGGTACCCGAGTCGCTCACCGGCCTCGACCGCGGGCCGGGTCAGGATGATCCGGTTGACCTCCTTGTTCTGCAGCGCCTGCACCGCCTTGGCCATGGCCAGGTAGGTCTTGCCGGTGCCCGCCGGGCCGATGCCGAAGACCACGGTGTGATTGTCGATGGCGTCGACGTAGCGCTTCTGGTTCAGGGTCTTCGGCCGGATCGTCTTGCCGCGGCTGGACAGGATGTTCTGGGTCAGCACCTCGGCCGGCTGCGCTTCGGCGCTGCGCATCATGGCAATGATCCGCTCGACGGCATCGGCGCTGAGGCCCTGGCCGGTGCGGATCACCGCCACCATCTCGTTCAGCACGTCCTCGCCGAGTTCCAGTGCCTCGGCCTCGCCCCGCAGGGTGATCTGGTTGCCCCGGGCGTGGATGTCGGTGTCGAGTTCACGCTCCAGGGTCCGCAGGAACTCATCGGCCGGGCCGAGCACCGTCACCATGTCGATCGACGGCGGGACGGTGATCTGCCGGGTCGCAGAGGATCCTGCGTGACTGGTCGTATCGGATGTGATGGGTGGCCTCCGGGTCGTCAGGTGCTGCGGCTGTTCTCCATGTTACTCAGCGTCCGGGCGGTCGCCCAGCGGGTTTGTGACGGTTCGGGTCACTCCAGTGCCCGGGCGGTCACCCAGCGGGTTTGTGACGGTTCGGGTTACTCCAGTGCCCGGGCGGTCGCCCAGCGGGTTTATGACGGCTCGCCGGGAGCGATGGGGACCGAACCCACTGATCACGCGGCTGAACCCCGGCGCTATCGCGACGAGCCGTCATTCTCCGATGACCGCGGCCCGCTGACGGTCGGCGCGCATGCCTCGACGACGTACCCGACCCGCGTCGGGTTATCGGCGGCTCACCCTGGTGCGTGATTCCGACGGCTGACCCCAGATGCAGGGGTTTCCGACGGCTGACCCCAGGTGCGTGGACTCCGACGGCTCGTCCCAGATGCTGGGGTTTCCGACGGTTCACCCCGGGTGCGGGATTTCCGACGACTGACCCTTGATGCGGGTTTCCGACGGCTCGGCCCTCCACCGGACCGCAACAACCGCGTCAGGACGGGCTGGACAACTCACCCACAGGCCACGAGCCGTCGTAATCCCCTCGCCGCATCCTCATCACTCGCGTTGCGCCCCGGCCCGCCGCGCCCGTTCTGAGCAGGCAAAGTCAATGGCCCCAGCCGGTACGCCGACTCAGTCCTCGTCGATGATGTGGACGGCGGCTTCCTCGGCGCTGGCCGCGCCACCGGCCAGGCCCTCGTCCTCGGCGATGAGCTCGGACTCCACATCCTCGCCGTCCACGGTCGCGGGGTCGGCCAAGCGACCGGCCCGGACGCCACCGACCTCGTCGATGGCGTACTCGCTCGGCTCATCCTCTGCGGCCAGGTCCGGGTCTCCGGCCAGTTCGTCGAGGCGTCCCTCGTCGGCGTCCTCGGCCAGCAGGTTCGTGGTGCCGGGATCGTTCGCATCCTGCTCGGCCTCGTAACTCCCGTCCCCGCCGTAGCTTCCCGGGCCGACGTCGGGGTTCTCCTCCTTCAACTTCTGATCCAGGCTCTCGCCCTCGGCAGCCTCCGCCGCGGTGTTGCCGAAGCCCTCGGCCGCGGACCAGCCGTCCGGTGCGATGTAGCCCTCGTCGAGCGGATCTGGTTGTCCACGATCGATCAGGGTGTCATCGGCCTGCAGTTGGTCGAGCTGCTCGGAGTCGTCGGGGATCTGCTCGAAGTTCGATTGTTCGCTCATGTCCCCACCCTGCCACGACCCGTGGCACCCGATTCCCGCGGGGAACGAGGAGAGGACACTACCCGCGGGCCTGCCACGGCAGACCCGGGCCGGCCGGTCCTGCCGACCCCGGCGTCACCAACTGACCCGCGGGGACCCCCAAGTGGAATCCCGACCGGTACTTGCGCGACCATGCTGCAGTGAGTTCAGCATCGCCTGCCGAGACGGCCGCGGACGTGGGCAAGGCCCGTTTCGCCCTGCCGCAGAGCACCTACTTCATGGGCCTGGTCGGATTGTTCGTGTCGGTGATGCTGATCAGCAATGTGGTGGTGACCAAGGGTGTGGTGTTCTTCCCCGGCCTGGAGTTCGCCCTCGGCCCGATCCAGGTCAGCGGCATCGTCACCGACGGCGCCTTCTTCCTGTTCCCCCTGGCCTACGTGCTCGGCGATGTGATCAGCGAGGTCTACGGGTTCCGCACCATGCGGAAGGTGATCGCGCTCGGATTCGTCTGCCTGCTGCTGATGACCGGCGTCTTCTGGCTCACCCTGCAGCTGCCGGCTGCCGACTTCTGGGACAACCAGGCAGCCCTGGAATCGGTGATCGGGGTCGTGCCGCAGTTCGTTCTGGCCGGTCTGGTCGGGTACGCGGCCGGCGAGTTCGTGAACTCGTGGGTCCTGGTGAAACTGAAGCAACGCACCGGTGAGCGCAGCCTGTGGGCGCGGGCCATGGGCTCGACTCTGGCGGGCCAGGCCTTCGACACGGTTGCCTTCTGCGCCATCGCCGCCACCGCCCTGGGGATCGCCAGCTTCTCCGACTTCCTGAACTACACCGTGGTCGGCTTCATCTGGAAGGTGTCGGTGGAGGCCATCATGCTGCCGGTCACCTACGCGGTCTGTCGTTGGTTGAAGCGGGCCGAGCCGAGCTACGGCACCGTGGAGGCATGAGCCCGGCGACAGTGGTCGCGACCGACAGAAGGACAAGGCACATGGCGGCCGCGGCCGACCACAGCTTTCCGGGGTTCCGGACGGTCGTTGAATGCCCGGAGACGCTCGGCACGGTTGGCTGTGATCTGATGTCAGCGGGTGGTGGTCACCCTGCCCAGACGGGTCGCGCCGAGAGGCCGTCAAGGAACCGATGCACCTCCGGCTCAATGGATTCGGCGCTCGGGTCGTGGTCTTGGCCTTCGATGATACGGCGCTGCGCGCTGGTGATCGTCGCAGCGACAGCATCGGCAGCAGAGGTCAGCCACGGCTCGGTCCGACTGCCGCTGAGTACGACGGTCGGGGCACGAACGGAATCGAAGCGGCTCAGTGCGCTCGGGACACCCGTCGAGACCGGGGCCATGATTTCAGCGTCGTAGGGCAGGCTGCGCGCGGCGCCGACCCCCATTCGAAAGCCCGGATCGCCCCTCATCTGCTCGACAACTTCAACCGGCATGCCCACCGGTTCGGTCATGAAGAGCGCCAACGCGCCGACGAGATCCCCGCGTTCCACCAGCTCCGCCACGGCGGCTGGGTAGCCGGGACTGACCGGAGCGCGACCGTTGTTCGCGACAACGGGCGGCTCGTAGAGTGCCAGCCCCGCAACAGGAAGGCCTTCGCGGACGGCCTCGAGCGCGAGCACAGCTCCCGAGGAGAAACCCAGCAGAACCGGCGGCTCAGCAAGCTCATTGACCAAGCAGCACAGGTCATCGACTTCGTGGATGATGCCCGGCTCACCCGCCGCGCTCAGGCCGCGCCCCCGACGGTCGTAGCGGACAACAGTGCACCGCTCCGCAAGGGCTTCGTCCAGTTCCGGGGCGGACGGGTGCTGCTCCCGTGAAGACATCGCACCGTCGACGATGACCAGTGGGATGCCACTGCCGGTCATCGACACCCCAATCCGGGTTCCGTCGCGGGAATTAACAGTCATGATCGTCGCGCCACCCGTCATGTCCCAATGCAACGGCATGGACCGATCGAGCGCAACGGACAGTGAGTACCGGGCGACCTTCCGACGGGCTCACAAAACAGATGAGCCCCGTGTTCTGGCATCGACAAGGAGATCAGCAAGCACATTCACGGGGTCTGCGAGTTCTCGGCCGCACGATCGGCATGTCCGAGATCCTTCTCCGGGGCGATCACGTCGCGCACCCGCCGCTTGAGCTCGGTGATCTCGGGGAACCCGCCATCGCGCTTGCGGTTCCAGACGCCGTGGTAGCCGTCGTCGTTGGTCACGTCGACCCGGAAGATCCCGCCCTTGCCCGGTGACAGCGTGACCCCGTCGAGTTCGTCGGCGAAGGTCTGCAACAGCTCGGCGGCGTACCAGTTGGCGCGCAGCAGCCAGTTGCACTGGGTGCAGTAGGTGATCTGGACAATCTTCACCACGCCATGGTGTCACGCCGATACTCACCCGGTGACCCGGCGGCGCGGCAGGAAGTCAGCCACCACCCCAACTGCAGCAACACCACGAATCCGAGTCCGGCAGCCACCAGTGGTACGACCAGGGTCAGGCTGCTCGCCCCCTCGGCCTGCACCACCAGCGAAGGCAGGTGCCTCAGGACCGCCGCCGCGGCTGCGACAGCCAACACCGCACCACCGACCCGCGGCAGCGTCGTCAGCAGGGCAGCCCCCAGGAACCCCCCGAGGCCCATCGCGATCAGCAGCGACGACGTCACGGGTCGGCCCGCGGCAACCAGTGCCCAGCCCAGCCCGGCGCCGAGGACGACCGTCATCACGGCACTGGTGGCCGCCAGCAGGAACGCCAGGGTCGCCAGCGGAGCACCGTCGACCAGGATCACCCACCACAGGACGAGGTCCCGCAGCAGCCAACTGCCGAGTGCGATCCAGATGGGCAGCCAACCGATCTCGACGATCGCTGCTTCGGACCTCGGGAACAGTGCCGGGAACAGGGCAATCGCTGCCAGCGCCCAGACCTCGGCGGCCAGGAACCCCAGCCCGATTGTGCGGAACGAGCGCGGCGCCGATCGGGGCAGGATCGCCCGGATTCCCCAGCCCAACTGCCACCCACCGAAAGCGCACCCGACCGCCAGGCAGAAACACATGATGATCACCGCCACGACACTCATGCCGACCGCCCGGACAGGCTGACGGGCGTTTCCACCCAGCCATCGACGACAATCGGTTCTGCCCGCGGGACCGTGCCCAGAGCGCGGATGATCAAAACCTGGTTCAGCAGGCCGACGCCGGCCGTGAGCATGATCATGGCGACCGTGGTGACCGTGAAGGTCGGCCCGGCGGTGACGGTGACGGCGTCGGCGGTACGGAGAATGCCGGTGATCGCCCAGGGCTGCCGGGCGACCTCCCGGTAGACCCAGCCCATGATCGTGACCGCCGCGGGAATCGGAAAACCCCACGCCAGCGGCCAGAGCAGTCCCGGCATCCGGAGCAACCGGGAACGGGAGAGCAGTGGCAGCAGGACAAACCAGGTGACCGGTGTGACCAGCACCCAGACCAGCATCATCAGCGCCAGCATCGTTCCCGACTCCCCTGTGACGTGGGGTTCGGGATCGGTACGCGCCCAACTGAACTGTCCGATCCCGGAGGCCACCAGCACGGGACTGCCGACCGCAACCATGATCACGCCCGTGCGCAGCGCCGCCCGGGCCACCGGGAAGTCGATCCGACGACGGGCCAGGCGGGCCGCCCCGGCCGTGAGGACGAACCCGCCGACCCACAGTGCGGCCCCGCTGATGTGGGCCAGTGCCGCGAGCGCACTGGGGTTGGTGAACAGGGCCCCGGGATCGACCAACTGCAGACGGTCGCCCGTACGGCCGTACCCCACCGGGCGATGCAGGAAACCGTTGGCGACGAGAACGAACCAGGCCGACACCCAGGCAGCGATGGTGACCAGCCAGATCAAGCCTGCTTGGACCCCTCGCGGAAGGATCCGCCAGCCGAAGATCCACAGGCCGAGAGCGGTCGACTCGACCATGAAGGCCAGCACCGTCTCCAGCACCAGCGCCGTGCCGAACACGTCGCTGGCCACCTTGGTCAGCCCACCCCAGTTCAGCGCCAACTGCAGTTCCATCACCAGCCCGGTGACGATTCCCAGCGCATAGTTGATCAGGTACGGCCGGGTCAGCCAGCCGAGCAGTCGCTCACTGGTGGCATGTGCCCGACCGGTGCTCGGGGCGAGTGCGCGCACGGTGGCGGTCACCGCCAGTACCGGAGTCACGCCAAGGGTGAGCGCGACAAACCAGAAGTGCACACCGGCGGTGACCCCGAAGAGTGTCCGCGCGAGCATGATCGTGTCCATTGGCGCAATCCGCTCCCGCTCACCGTGCGCGGCAGCCACCGGGCAGGTCGAGAACTCTGCCATGGTGGGTTCGGCGGGCGGGGAACAGAAGCTTTAGTTGCATGCACGCAATCATTGCGCGCGTGCAATCATTGGGGAAGGGTCTCCGTCCCCGAGTGATCCCTGATGTCGACGAGAGGGCCGCGCATGGCAGGCAGTGTCGGAGGTGTGATCCAGCGGTACCTGGCCGCCACCATCATCTGGGGCCATCACACCGCGCAGGAGTTGGGCCTGAGCTCCACCGAGTTCGCCACCCTCGTGCAGTTGAACCAGGCGCCGGCCTCCCCCGCCGAACTCGCCCGCACGACCGGCCTCAGCGCAGCAGCGGTCAGCCGGATGGTCGAACGGCTGGTCGAACGCGGGTACGCCGAGCGGGTCGCCGACCCCTCGGACCGCCGGCGGATCCTCATCCATCGCACCGACAACTGGCAGGCACGGATCGACGAAGCGGTCGAACCCCATCGCCGGGCCATGCGCGAACTGTTCGGCGACCTCGAACCCGAAGCCGTCGAGCAGGTGCTGACCTACATGGAGCGGGCCGAGCCGATGCTGCGAGAGCTGGCTGCTCGCTGACGGAGACGACCCGGCGGCCCGAACCGATCGGGCCACCGGGTCGCCCCGAGATCGACCGGTCAGCCGGAGAAGGTGCCGTTCACCAGGACCGCACGGGACCGCAACTCGCCTGCTTCCAGTTGGCGCAGGGCGTTGCCGGCCTCGGACAGGTCGAAGGACTCGGTGACGGTCCGGATCCTGCCCTCCGCAGCCAGACGCAGAACCTCGGCCATCTGGGCACGGTTGCCCAACAGTGACCCCTTGATCGTCTGTCCCTTGTTGAACGGGAACCCGTCGATGTTCACCGGCACCGCATTGACCAAGGTCCCACCCCACTTGAGACTGGCCATGGCCATGGCTGTCACCGAGTCGACACCGGCGAACGTCAGGACGCCGTCCATCGAGTCCGCGATTCCCTCGACCTCACCCCGGGTGGTGTTCACCAGCCTGGTGGCCCCGAGATCGGCGGCCACAGCCAGATGCTCGTCATTGCGGCCGACCGCGATCACCTCGGCACCGGCCAGCGCAGCGAACTGCACCGCCATATGCCCTACGCCACCGAGACCGAACACCGCAACCGACTGACCCGGCTCGATACCCAGCTTCTCGACCGCACCGAAGGCGGTGATACCGGGACAGAACAGCGGCGCTGCGGCAACCAGGTCGAGTCCCGCCGGCACCGGATAGGTGTGGCGCGCGTTCGCCAGCATGAACTCGGCGTACCCGCCGTCGACATGCTCCCCGGTGATCACCCGCTGGTGGCACAACTGCTCTCGGCCGGTCCGGCAGAACTCGCACTCCTCGCAGGTCCACCACAGCGGCTGCACCCCGACCGGGTCCCCGACCACGAAATCCTCCACACCGGGTCCGAGACCCGCGATCCGCCCGGTCACCTCGTGGCCGGGGACGATCGGAGAGGCCCCCGGGACCCCGTCCGCAGCCCAGTCACCGACCACCATGTGCAGGTTGGAGCGGCACACACCGCAGGCCGCAACTTCGATCAGCACCTGCCCTTCGCCAGGCTCCGGTACCGCAATGCTGCGCCATTCGAGCGGGTCGGTATCCAGCGGTGCCGGGGAATCGAGTGTGTTGGCCATCATCGTCGTTGACATGTCGTTCCTTCTGTTGGTGCTGTTCGGTGGTCGATCGGTACGGACGTCGGCGACTACACACCCACCTCCAAGGCGATGTCGGTCCCGTGGCCGAGCAGGAAACCAGCAACGAAGGCGTCGCCCAAGCCGATGGTCGTCCGCGGCCCTGTACCGCCGACCGATCGCGTCGGTTCGGTCCAGAGCCCCGGGCTCTCGGAGAGACCGTCGCGAACGGTACGACCGGCATCACTGAGGGGCAGCTTCCCCGTCGTCGCCAGGTCCTGCGCCGTCCAGTCGTCACCCACCCGGTAGCGCGTCGTGGCCAGGTCCGACCCCCACCGCAACGCCGGACCGAAACCGGCGGCACCCTCACCCCGGGCCGCCGCCCAGTGGCGCGTGTGGACGACCAGCATCGGCACCGGGAACATCGCACCGAGATCTGCCAGAGCCGCTCGAACCTGCTCAGCACTGGCCAGGTCGACATCTCGACCGAGGTGGCCGACCATCTCGTCCTCGTTCATGCTGAAGACGTCGACCCGACCCAGCAGGAACTCCCGGATCTCCCGCGCAAGACCCTGATCGTGGTAGCCGGCATCCTCGTGGAACACCAGCGCCGAATCCGGCAACTGCCCCAACGCCGACTGCAGCTCGGCCAGCCGGATCTGGACCAGCCGTCGGTCACGCATCGCGTTCAGACCCGACAGCAGGACCAGGTCGGACCGCCCCATGGCCGCCGGCAACTCCTTGGCGAGCTGCACCTGTTCGCTGGCGGGATCGTTGACCAGGATGGCGCGGTTCGGTGCGTCGGTCGTGATCGCGACACCATCGACGGTGGTGACCGTCGTTCCCTCCGGATACTGCACGATCAGGTGCGGGTACGATCCGGCGCCGGTCTCCGACCAGAGCACATCGGTGGAGCTGGGCAGCAGGTCCACGAGCCCCTGCCCCACACCGCCGATGTGCAGCGTGGAGGAGACCCCCAGCTTGGCCAGTTCTTTCCACGCACGCACATTGGTCCCGCCGAGTGACACCGTCCGTGCGAACAGGTCACCGAACTCGAACAGGAGCTGCGCCGATTCGACTCTCCGCTCTCCCCCGGTTCCGCCTGCCATCAGCGTCAGCAGGGTGCGGAGCAGGTCGCGCTCCGTCCTGATCGGACCGCAATAGGGCAGGTCTGCAGCGGAGACGCCCAGTTGGTGGACCCGTCGCTCAACGGTTCGGGCCGACCATTCGACCTCCCAGTCGATGCTCGCTCCAAGACCGAGCAGGATCATCATTCCCCTTCCACAGCTATTCCGATCACACCTGCGGCACCCGGCTCACATCGCCGGAAGCTCACTCAGCCGGTACAGATCGGCCTTCCCGTCAGCCTCGAACAGTTCGATCTTGTGCAGGGCAACCTCCTCCATGGCGGCGACACAATCCGGCTGGATGACATTCGGCTCTCGGCGCGAGCGGTCGGCCAGAACCTCGCGCATCCGGTCGTGGTAGGCCGCCTTGATGTCGCTCGAGATGTTGATCTTGTTGATGCCGCGCTTCACGGCCCCCGCGATCTCGTCATCGGGATTTCCCGATCCACCGTGCAGCACCAGAGGAACACCCACGGCAGACTTGATCTCTTCCAGCAGGCCCAACTTCAGCTCCGGCTTCATACTTGCCGGATACAGCCCATGGCTGGTGCCGATCGCCACGGCCAGACTGTCGGCACCGGTTTCCTCCACGAACCGAACGGCATCCTCGGGCTGGGTGTAGACGATGTTGGCGGCACCTTCCTCGCCGGCGTCGTCGGCCTGGCCGATCGTCCCCAGTTCCCCCTCCACGGACAGGCCGACCGGGTGCGCGATCTCCACCGCCCGCCTGGTCAGAGCCACGTTGTCCTCGAAGGAGTGCATGGACCCGTCGAGCATCATCGAAGTGAACCCGGTCCGGACACCCCACAACATGTGGTGAACGGTCGTGCCGTGGTCGAAGTGGATGGCTACCGGCACGCTGGAGCGTCGCGACCGCTGGATGATCGAGGCCAGGAAGTCGTCACCGACATGCGCCAACTCCATCGGGTGAATCGCGACCAGCAGCGGTGACCTGCTGGCTTCGCTGATCCGGAAGATTCCTTCACCCATCGCCCAATCGCTGATGTTGAAGGCAGGAACGGCGAAGTTGTTGGTGTTCGCCACGTCGAGGATGGCCGAACCTGTTGTGAGCATAAGTGATCCTTCTTTCGTCTTGAGGTTGGAATTCGAGGGGGTCAGACCTTCACGGCGCCGGCAGTCATACCGCTCATGAAGTAGCGCTGGAAGATGAGGAACAGGATCAGAACCGGAATACAGCCCAGCACGCTCATGGCCATCATCTCGTTCCAGTTGTAGGAGTGCTGCCCCATCAGAAGTTGGATGCCGATCGGCACAGTCCGCATGTCGTCGGTGCGAGTGAGGGTCAGCGCGAAGATGTACTCGTTCCAGGCGATCATGAAGGTGTAGACGCCGACCGAGACCATGCCGGGCAGCGATATGGGCATCAGGATCCGCACCAGAGTCGTCACCCTGCCACCGCCGTCCACGGCAACTGCTTCATCGAGTTCTCTCGGCAAAGTGTTGAAGTAGCCAGTGAGCATGATGATCGCATAGGGCAGCACGAACACCATGTAGGTGAGGATCAGCCCGGCATAACTGTTGTAGATGCCGAGGAAGACGACCAGGCCGAAGTAGGGAATCAGCAGCGTGATCGGCGGTACGGCCTGCACACTGATGATCAGCACGTTGATCTGCTTCTTGAAGGGAAACTCGAACCGGCTCAGCGCGTAGGCACCGAAGGACGCCACAGCCAGCGAGAGCAGGGACACCGCTATCGCCACCACGTAGCTGTTGATGAAGAACCTGACCTTCACCGGATCCGTGAGTATGGTGACATAGGCGTCGAGGGAGAAGTTCTCGGTGATCAGACGGGGCGGCTGCTCGAAGATCTCGGTGTTGGACTTGAAGGAACTCGACAGCATCCAGAGGATCGGCAGCCCGGCGAACAGGCCACCCAGGAACAGCCCGATCACGGCGCAGACCTGGGCAACTCGCCGACGCCCGTGGATCCGGCGCCGTCGGGGAATCGTAGCCGTTGTGCTCATCACACTCACTCCTTGGCTCGCTGGTGGCGGACGTAGAGGACGGCCAAGATCGTCGACAGCAGCAGCACGATCACCGCACTGGCCGACGCCTCGGCGAAGTCGTAGCTGGCGAAGGCCAGCTTGTAGGTGAAGGTGCTGAGCACTTCGGTGGCATTGATCGGGCCCCCACCGGTGGTCATCCAGATCAGTGCGAACTGCTGACTGGTCCAGATGAAGTCGAGCAGCGCCATGCTGATGATCACCGGGCGCAGCTGCGGGAGCGTGACACTGACGAACTGGGCGACGGGTCCTGCCCCATCGACCTTCGCCGCTTCGTACAGGTCCTGCGGGATTCCTTGCAACCCTGCCAGGAGCGAGATCATGAAGAACGGGTAACCGCACCAGATGTTGATGAAGGTGATCGCCGGCAGGGCGAGATCGGCGCTGCTCAACCACTCGATCGGGGCGCCGACGACCCCTGCATTCGTGGCCAGGTAGTTGATCACACCGTTCGGGCTGAGCAGCATCCGCCAGAGCACGGCGGTCACCGCCACGGTGAACAGCCACGGCAGGATCAGAATCGCCCGGAAGGCCACCCGGAGCCCGACAGGCACCAGATCACTGTTCAACAGCAGTGCAAAGGCCAGGCCGATGACGAAGTGGGCAACCACACTGACAGCACAGAAGATCAGGGTGTTGACCAACGACACCGTGAAACTCGGATCCTGAATGACTGCGAGGTAGTTGTCCAGACCGACGAAACTGGTGTCGGGGTTGGTGATCGCACGCTTCATGAAGGAGTAGGCGATCACCATCGCGATCGGTACGGCCATCAGACCGATCAGCAGCACCAGGGTCGGCGACAGGAACAGATACGGGGTCAGCGCACGCCGTCCGGAGGATTGCTTCGGTGCGGCCGGCGCCGGTCCGGGGACGTCGACGTCCTCGGACGACGGGAGTGCAACGGCTTCTGCGGATGTCATGGCAGCTCTCTCTTCCGATTCCCTCCCCGGTGACACCGCGTTCGCGATGTCGCCGGGATGGTGGAATCAGCTCTGGGACAACTCGGTGGTCCACTGCTCATTGATCGCGGCCAAGGTGTCCGGAACCGGCTGGCCCTGGTCCAGACTCCGCTGGAGTTCTTCGTCGAAGATCCGCATCAGTTGCTCGGCAACCGGCAGGCCGTTGAACTCGTTGACCGGTTCACCGGCCTGCCATGCCTCGTAGGCTGCTTTGTAGAGTTCGTCGCTCTCGTCGAATCCCGGTTCGGAGTTCACATTGCCCGGGAACCCATTGGCCGAGGTGGCCAAGCTTGCATTGGCCTCCGGGCTCATCAGGAACTCGATCAGTTTCCACGCTTCCTCGGGATGCTCGGTCTGGGAGGAGACCCCGACACCCCAGGAGGCGAAGGTGACCCCGGGGGTACCGGAGAAGCCGTCGGCAACCGGCACGGGTGAGACGGAGAACTCAAGATCCGGGTTGTTCTCCCGGAGCAGGTTGATGTGCGCCAGGGACGAGATCATCATGCCGACGCGCTCGTTGGTGAACTCCTCAACCTTGTCCTGCTCCTTGAGGTTCGCAGCGCCGGGCGCGATCACGCCGGCATCGTTCAACTGCTTGATGTAGTCGACCGTCGCGGTCACGTCGGGATTGGTCAGATCCGGCTGACCGTTGGCCAGCATCCGGCCGCCGGAAGCCCAGTTCCACGACATCACATCGTTCTGCACCCCGACCGGCGACTCCAGCGACAGCGGTAGCGCCCATCCGCTGGCATCGCCCTTCTCGGTCACCGCCTCGGCGGCGCTGAGGAACTCCGAGCGAGTGCTCGGCGGCTCATCGACGCCTGCCTCGCTGAGTAGCTTGTCGTTGGTGAACAGCATGTAGGAGAAGTTCACCGCCGGGATCGAGTAGGTCGCCCCATCGACCTGCACCTGGCTGGCAAGTTGGGAATCGTCGTACCCGGCCGTCTGCATGGCCTCACTCAGATCGGCGATCGCTCCCTGCTGGACGAGGTCGTAAACCCAGCCACCGTCGAGACCGACCACATCGGACAGCGTTCCGGAGGCTGATCCGGCGACGATCTGCTCCCTGGTGGAGGAATACGGGCCGGACAGCAGTTCCACCTTGATGCCCGGATTCTGCTGTTCGAACTCGTCCATCAACGACCGCAGAGCACCGTCGGGCAATTCGGGTTCCCACCACTGCGTGAACTCCAGAGTGACGGTCCCGTCCTCCGCGCCACCGGAACCGCCGCCAGCGCATCCACTCAGGCCGATGACCGATGCGGCCACCGCTGCAATGGATGCGGTCATCACCCGCTTGTGAGCCCCTTTGCCCATCACGTTCCTCCTTGAACTGCGCATCGTTGCTGCGATCTGCTGGTTTTTGCATGTTTATGCGTGTAGTCACGCTAAGTTTCCGGATTGCGGCTTGTCAATAGGCGATCTCAGGGCAAATACGGCATAGCCTCGCGGGTATGTGCTAGATATTGCGTGTGCCCACCTCTGTCCCTGATCCTGAGCGGACGCTGCCCGCCGGCCGCAAGGCGAGGATCGCGAGTCTGGTCAGCAGCGTCGGGGAGGCCACCATTCCCGAACTCGCTGCGCGCTTCAGCGTCTCCGTGGACACCATCCGGCGCGACCTGGACCAATTGCACGCCGAGGGGGTGGTGCACCGCACTCGTGGGGGTGCAATCCGCTCCCCCGATACCCCGAAGCCCGAACTCAGCATCGACGCGCGCCGCTCGGCACACATCGAGGAGAAGGCGCTGATCGGTGAGGTGGCAGCATCGCTGGTCCACGACGGGATGTCGGTGATGCTGAACGCGGGCACGACCTGTCTGGCCGTGGCACGGTGCCTCGGGGATCGCCGGGACCTGATCATCGCAACCAACAATCTGCTGCTCCCGGCAGAGCTCGAGCACCGGGCGATCCGCAATGTCTACCTGTTCGGCGGCGAGGTACGACTGAGTGCTCAGGCCACCATCGGGCCGGTACGTTTCGACAGCAGCTCCGCCCACGGTGAGTCATCGGTCCTCTGTGACATCGCCTTCATCACCGTGGGCGCCGCCTCGGTCGACGGCGGATTCTCCACCGGCAGCCTGTCCGAGGCCACGATGATGCGGGAGATGATCGAGCACGCACAACAGGTGGTCCTGCTGGTGGACGGATCCAAACTGGGAAAGCGCCTGTTCGCCCAGGTGTGTGAGTTCGCCCGTCCCGACTATCTGGTCACCGACCGTGAACCACCGGCCGATTTTCTCCGAGCGGCGCATGATCAAGGGGTGACCGTGAAGTTCCCGGCCCCTCTCGGCTGAGCCCGCCCCCCCCCCATTTCGCGACCGCTCAGCTCAGTTCGATCGTCGTCACCACCCGGGTCAGTGACGGCCGTGCCGGGGTCGAACTGAATCCGAAGCGACACGGCGGATCGACCGGCGCCAGTGACCCGAGATCGGTACCGTCCAGCCGTCCGGTGATGGCGCAGATCGCCCTGACATCGGTGGCGCCGTACCACTCGCGTCGGCCGCGCCCGGCGGTACCGCGGGTGCGTACCCCGGGCATGATCACGCGGGCAATCAAGTCGGTGATCGCACACCAGGCGGTCGAGGTGGAGACCCGATGTGGGAGCAGCGCGATCACGCGGCCGAGGGCGGTTCTGCTGCCGACATCGGCAGTGATCTCCAGCGACTCACTGGTGAAGATCCTTCGGTGTGCGGTGAGGCTGAGGTCGGTCGGCTCCACCCGTACCTCGTCGAAGACATAGGTTTCGGCGATGAACTCGGCCAGCTCCGGAGTGGGCGCGATCAGGATCCGATGCCCGGCTGCCGTTTCCACCATGGCATCGGCGACCGTCCCGAACGGCGAGGTAGCCCAGTTGCCGACGACCACCCGGATCCCGCTGGCCGAACCGATGCCGGTGATCTCACCGGTGAAGCGCACACGCATTCGTCCAGCATGACATCCACGGTGTTGATCAACCGTAGTAGCGGCCCAGGAACTCCTCCCGGAAGGCCTCGAAGTCACCGGTACGGATCGAGTCCCGGATGTCGTCGACCAGCCGGACGATGAACCGTTCGTTGTGGATTGTCGCGAGCGTGTTCACCACCATCTCCTTGGCCTTGAACAGGTGATGCAGGTACGCCCGCGTGTAGTGCGCGCAGGTGTAGCAGTCGCAGTCCTCGTCCACGGGCCCGAAGTTGCGGCGGTTCGCCGCGGTGTTCACGTTGAAGCGCCCGTCCCGGCTGTAGAGCGCGGCATTGCGGGCCACCCGGGACGGGGAGACGCAGTCGAAGGTGTCGGCACCGGCGGCGATCGCGGCGAAGAAGTCGTCGGGTTCGGAGATCCCCAGCAGGTGCCGCGGCCGGTTCTCCGGCAGTTCCTCGGCGCACCAGCCGACGATCGTGCCCAGGTTCTCCTTCTCCAGGGCGCCGCCGATGCCGTACCCCTCGAAATGCCGGCCATCGATCTCGGTGGCTGCGAGATCGCGGCAGGCCTTCCGCCGCAGGTCCTCGTACTGGGCGCCCTGCACCACCCCGAACAGTGCCTGCTGCGGACGGTCGGGGTGGGCGGCCAGCAGCCGGGAATGCTCGGCCAGACAGCGTTGCGCCCAGGCCTGGGTACGGGCCAGGGACTGCTCCTGGTAGCCGCGGGTGTTCATCAAGGTGGTCAGCTCGTCGAAGGCGAAGATGATGTCGGCACCGATCTGATGCTGCACCTTCATCGAGACCTCCGGGGTGAACCGGTGCATCGTCCCGTCCAGATGGGACTTGAAGGTCACCCCGTCGTCGTCGACATGGGCCATCCGCTCCTTGCCGGCGGCGATCACGTCATCACCGGTGACACCCTTGGCATCCATCGCCAGCACCTTCTTGAACCCCACGCCCAGGCTCATCACCTGAAAACCACCGGAGTCGGTGAAGGTCGGCCCGGGCCAGTTCATGAACCTCCCCAGACCACCGGCGGACTCGACGATGTCGCTGCCCGGTTGCAGGTACAGGTGGTAGGCATTGGCCAGCACCGCCTGAGCGCCCAGCTCGGCCATCGACTCCGGCAGCACGGCCTTCACCGTCGCCTTCGTCCCGACGGCGATGAAGGCCGGGGTCTCGATCTGCCCGTGCGGGGTGGTGATCACCCCGGTACGCCCCAGCTGCCCGTCCAACCGGGAGCCCACCTCGAATCCGAAACTCACCGCAGCATCCTCCCCGGGGACCATGTTCGGATCAAACCCGCGGTGTCGCACCCGGGCCGGTTCACAACTTCGGCCGGTTCAGGCAGCCGGCCAGGGCCACCACCCCGGCGGTGGAGGTACGCAACACCGCGTCGCTGATCAACACCGGGACTCCCCCGGCCTCGACCAGTCGTTGCAGTTCGGCCGGATCGATCCCGCCCTCGGGTCCGACGATGATCAACACCTCACCGGACTCGGGCAGTCCCACCTGCGCCAGCGGTGTGGTCGCCTCCTCGTGCAGGATCAGCGCAAGATCAGCTTCTGCCACCCGGGCTGCCAGCTCGGCGGTGCCGACCGGCTCGGCCACCGCAGGTACGGTGAACCGGCGCGACTGCTTGGTCGCCTCCCGCACCGCTGCCTGCCACTTCGCACGCGACTTCTCCGCGCGATCACCGTTCCAGCGCACGATGCAGCGCGCTGCCTGCCAGGGAACGATCTCGGCCACACCGACCTCGGTCAACAGGTCCAACGCCCGGTCTGCATGATCACCCTTGGCCAGGGCCTGGGCGACCGTCCAACGTACCGGCGAAACATCGCGGTGCAGCCGTTCGGTGACCTCGATCTCCACCCGACCTTTCGACACCGCGGTGACCGGTCCTCGGACCGCGGCACCGGCGCCGTCGGCGACGATGATCACCTCGCCGACGCGCAGCCGCCGGACCACCGAGGCATGGTGACCCTCCGGCCCGTCCAGGAGCAGACTCGCACCGGGCCCGACCGTGGCGGCTTCGGCGGCCAGGAAGACCGCATCGGTCACTGGGCGGACCGCTTCAACCGCTCGAAGAAGCCCTTGCCGCCACCCGAGCGCAGTTGCACCCGGGTCTCCTCCCGCAGCTCGGCCAGCTGCTCGAGCAGTTCACGCTGCTCCTTGTTGATCTTGGTCGGTGTCTGCACCAGGAAGGTGACGCCGAGCTCGCCACGGCCACGGCCCCGCAGTTTCGGCACACCCCGGCCGGCGATCGCGACCCGGGTACCAGACTGGGTACCGGCCGGGACCTCCACCTCCAGGGTCTTCGGCGCATCGGCCATGTCCTCCCGATCACCGAGGTCGGCCTCCAGGGTCGGCACCTCGACCGACGTCCCCAGGGCGGCAGCGGTCATCGGGATCGGCACCACCAGTTCGAGGTTGTTGCCCTCGCGGCGGAAGTGCTCGTGCTCGCGTACCTGCAACTTGATGTAGACATCACCGGGCTCGCCACCGTTCGGGCCGGCCTCACCACGGCCGGCCAGGTGGATCTGCATCCCCGACTCCACCCCGGAGGGGATCTTCACCTGCAGCTTCTCGGTCTGCCGGACCCGGCCCTCACCGTCACACTCGATGCACGGATTCGGGATCGTGACGCCGAATCCCTGACAGTTCGGGCAGGGCTGGGAGGTACGGATACCGGCCATCCCGATCCGCTGCATCTGGGTGATCTCACCCGATCCCTGGCAGGTACGGCAGCGCTCGGGCGAGGTGCCCGGTGCCGCACCGCTGCCGTCGCAGACCGAACAGCGCACGGCGGTGTCGAGGACGGTGTCGATGGTGGTGCCGAAGGCCGCCTCGGCCAGGCTCAGACTAGCCGGTACGTAGGAGTCCTGTCCCCGCCGTACCCGTGAGCGCGGCCCCCGAGCCGTGGTCTGTCCGGTGAACATCGCATCGATCAGGTCGCTGAAGTCGAAGCCCTGGGCGCTGCCGAAGCCACCGAATCCGCCGAAACCGCCGCGCCCACCGGCACCGGCCATCCGCGGGTCACCGCCCCGGTCGTAGATCGAGCGCTTCTCCGGGCTGGAGAGGATCTCATAGGCCTCGGAGAGTTCCTTGAACTTCTCCGCTGCCTCCGGGCCCGGCGCCACATCGGGGTGCACCTTCATCGCCATCTTGCGGTAGGCCTTCTTGATCTGCTCCACGCTGGCGGTACGTTCCACGCCCAACAGCGCGTAGTAGTCAGTGCTCATCTGTGTTCTGTGTTCCTCTGCTCTGCGGGATCAGCTCTCGGACAGGAAGCGGCCGACGTAACGCGCCACCGCCCGGACCGATGCCATGGTCGAGGGGTAGTCCATCCGGGTCGGACCGACCACCCCCAGGCTGGCTCGGACATCCTCGGAATTGCCGTAACTGCTGGCGATCACCGAGGTCGTACTGAGCTGTTGATAAGGGTTCTCCGCGCCGATGCGGACGGTCAGGGTGTCGTCGTGCGCCTCACCCAACAACTTCAGCAGCACGACTTGTTCCTCCAGCGCCTCCAGGATCGGCCGGATGCCGTCGAATCCGGCACCGAAACTGGTCAGGTTCGGCACCCCACCGACGGCGACCCGGGTGGCGACCTCCTCGTCCAGCATCTCGGCCAAGGTGACGGCGACGGTCCGGGCCAGCGGTTGCAGCACGTCCGGCACCTGCGCGACGACCTCAGGCAGCAGTCCACCCGCCCGTCGCAACCGTTGACCCACCAGCTCGGTGTTCAGCCGGTCCCGGAGATCGGCCAGATCGTCCTCATCGGCCCGACCGACATCCACCGTCCGCTGTTCGATCCGGCCCGAGGAGTTGATCAGCACCAACAACGCCCTCCCCTCGGTGACCGAGACGAGCTCGACGTGGCGGACCGTGGCCGAGGAGACGATCGGGTACTGCACGATGGCCACCTGATGGGTCACCTGGGCGAGCAGCCGTACCGTCCTGGAGACGATGTCGTCCAGGTCCACCGCACCGGACATGAAGGCCTTGATCGCCCGCGCCTCGGCCGGTGACAGCGGCTTGATCGAGGCGATCCGGTCGACGAAGAACCGGTAGCCCTTGTCGGTCGGGATCCGGCCGGCGCTGGTGTGGGGCTGGGTGATGTAACCCTCCTCCTCCAGCACGGCCATGTCGTTGCGGACCGTGGCCGAGGAGACACCGAGGTTGTGCCGATCGACCAGTGCCTTCGAACCGACCGGTTCGTGGCTGGAGACGTAGTCGGTGACGATGGCACGCAACACATCGAGTTTGCGGTCCTCCATCATTTCCCACCTCCTGCTGCTGGTTTCTCCTCGGCCCGGCCCGGGATGCCGATACCCGATCGATACTGGCACTCCACGGCAACGAGTGCCAGTCTAACTCGTGGATCGGGGTCTAGGCTGGCGGCGTGCCCGAACCGTCATCGCCCGACCCGTCGGCGGCGAACCCGCCACCGACGCATCTGCAGTGGCAGGAACGGGCTCCGGGCATCCTGGTCGCGGTGGCCGAGCCGGACACGGTGAACCTGGTGCTGGTCCTGCCCGGACAGGACTCGGTCACCGACACCACCCCTGGTGCACTGCTGATCGACACCGGGTCGACCCCGGAGCAGGGACGGCAGGTACGTGCCGACGTCGTCGCCCTGACCGGCGCCGACCCCGCGCATGTGGTGATCACCCACGGCCACCGCGACCACTGGTTCGGGCTGGCCGCCTTCGAGCAGATCCCCAGCCACGGACATGCCAGTCTGCGCGAACGCCTGGCGACCGAGGAACTCCACGCCGATCGGCAGACCCTGGGCCTGCGCGCGGCCGATGTCGTCCTGCCGACCCAGCTGATGTACCTGGCCCGGGGGCTGGACCTCGGCGGCCGTCGGGTGGAGATCGTCCATCTCGGCCCCGGCCACACCGACGGTGACCTGATCGTCGTCGTACCGGATGCGAACACACTGATCGCCGGCGACCTGCTGGAGAGTTCCGACCTGCCGCAGGTCGGGCCGGACACCGATCTGACCAGTTGGCCCACCACCTTGGACGGGGTGATCGGGGTGCTCGACGCCGACAGCCTGGTGATCCCCGGGCATGGGCCGCCGATGACCCGTGACGATGCCCTTCGGCAGCGGGCCGAGTTGGCAGCCGTGGTCGGTGAGGCCCGGGCCCTGATCGAGCGCGGTGTCAGCGAGACCGAGGCGCTGTCGGAGGGGAACTGGCCGTGGCCGCTGGAGCTGATGGAGGCACCGATCAGCCATGCCTATGCCGAACTGCGGGCGCGCGGGCTGGTTCCCCGGGCGCAGCTGCCGATCGTGATCGAGCGTCGGCGCCGCTGAGCTCAGCGGTGCCCGGCGAGGAGCCCGAGCAGAGCCGGATGCGCCGAGACCGTCAGCGGGTTGCCGCGCGGGGCCGGTCGTCCGGCACGGTACGGCTCACCGTCGAGGTAACGGCCGTCGCCGCCGAGTTCGCGCGCCATCAGCACCCCAGCCGCATGGTCCCAGGGTTTCGGATGGGCATAGGCCAACAGGTCGAAGGTGCCGTCGACCAGGTCGGGATAGTCCACGCCACAGCAACCGCGCGCCCAGACGAGCCGGTAGTCCGGACTCTCCAGCCGTCTGGCCGAGGAACTGGCCAGCACCGGCGGATGGTGCGGGGCACTCGGGCCGACCGGTTCACCGTTGCGAAGCACCCCGCGGCCCTGTTCGGCGGTCAGCGCCAGTCCGTGCTGGGGTTGCCAGATCCAGCCCCGGACCGCCTCGGAGTCGCGCAGCTCGGCCACCAGGACGGCATGATCGTCGGATCCGCGGACGAAGTTCTTGGTGCCGTCCAGCGGGTCGACGAGGTACGCGTGGTCGGCCCCGGCCAGCTGCTCCAACAACCCGGGATCGGCCGCCACCGCCTCCTCGCCGACGATCAGCGCATCGGGGGCGAGCTGTTGCAGTGCCTCGGTGAGTGCTGCCTCCGATTCCCGGTCGGCCACGGTGACCAGATCCCCCGGGCCCTTCTCGAAGACCTCGTCGGACTGCAACTGTCGGAACCGGG
Organism: Naumannella halotolerans; assembly: GCF_004364645.1. NCBI lineage: Bacteria > Bacillati > Actinomycetota > Actinomycetes > Propionibacteriales > Propionibacteriaceae > Naumannella > Naumannella halotolerans. The sequence continues at coordinate 1,653,018 of NZ_SOAW01000001.1, forward strand.
GAGTGATGAACTTCTCGGCGACCTGCTGCATCAGGTGGAGGATGCCCTCGGTGGAGGCGTCATTCGGCAACGTCAGATCCGGCACAGGGACAACTCTCACACATTGCGGCAAGTCCCACACCTCCCGGGAGCCTCTGCCCGTTCACCGTCGATGAGCCGCGGACTGAAGTAGCGTCGGTGCCATGGCCACGCTCCTGCTGGTGCTCGCCGCGCTGTCCCTGACACTGGCGGCGGCGATCCACGTCTTCATCTTCTATCTCGAATCGATCGCCTGGACCGGTCCCCGGGCCGCGTCGACCTTCGGACTCACCGGTGAACAGGCCGAACAGACCCGGCAACTGGCGTTCAACCAGGGTTTCTACAACCTGTTCCTGGCGCTGTTGATCATCCTCGGGTTGGTCCTGCAGTCACCGACGCTGGCTGCCGCCGGTGCCTTGGTGATGGTCGGCGCCGGTGCGGTGCTGATCCTCTCCGATGCGACGAAACTGCGTGCCGGGCTGATCCAGTCCGGGCCCCCGGCCCTCGGCCTGGTGCTGCTGGCCCTCGCGATCGCCACCGGTTCGGGGCCGTCACTGGGAGTCGGCTGAGTCGTACCGATCAAGCCGTACCGATCGAGCCATGCCGATCAAGCCATGCCGATCAAGCAGAGGCGATCAGCGTCAGTGATCACTGCGGGTGGTCGGCGGTGACGAAGTCGATCAGCTTCTCCACCTCGGTCAGCAACCGGGTGTCCAGATCGTCCCAGGACCGTACCCGGCCGAGCAGACTCGACCACACCTTGCCGATGTCGGCTCCGCTGGCATGCGGCCAGCCCAGCTGCTTGCAGACGCCGGTCTTCCAGTCCTGCCCCTTGGGCACCTGGGGCCAGGCGGCCCGGCCGATCCGTTCGGGCCGGATGGCCTCCCAGATGTCGATGAAGCGATGTCCGGTGACGAAGGTGTACTCCCCGTACCGGCCGGCATTGACCTGCTCGACGATCCGCCACTCCTTCGTACCCGGCAGCAGGTGGTCGACCAGCACCCCGAGCCGGCGCCCCGGACGCGGAGCGAAGTCGTCGACGATCGCCGGCAGGTCGTCGATCCCGTTCAGGAATTCGACCACCACCCCGACATGGCGCAGGTCGTCACCCCAGATCTTCTCCACCAGTTCGGCATCGTGTTTGCCCTCGACGAAGATCCGGCTGGGCAGGGCCACCTTGGCTGCGGTCGGCGTACCCGCCCGGGAACCGCTGCGGGTACGTTCGGCGCCGGCCGCCTTCCGTTTCGGCATCACCACCGTGACCGGTTTGCCGTCGACCCAGAAACCCGGACCGATCGGGAAGCTACGGCGTTTGCCGCGCCGGTCCTCCAGCACCACCAGACCGTTCTCCCAGCGGATCACCGCACCGACGAACCCCGACGACGGGTCCTCCAGCACCAGGTCCAGGGCGAGCGGGAGCTCGGTCACCACGGGTTTGCGGGCTGCCTTGGCCTGCGGGCTCAGGACATCGGCGCCGTAACGGTCGAATGGGGAAGGCACTCCGCGATGCTAGTCATCGATCGCCCACCCCCGGTGCAGGCGCCTCGACGTGTCGCCGGCCCCGGCTTGCCGTCCGTTCCGCAGTATCCGCACTCATCGGTCGTTCTGGGGTGCATTTGCTGCGGAACGGATGCAGGAAGATTCGCTGACCGGCAGGCGACGAAGCCGGGGATCGGGTCGAGCTCAGTCGACCAGCTCGCGGGTCACGGCATCGGCGAGCAACCGGCCGTCCAGGGTCAGCAGCAGTCGCTGCTGCTCCTCCCGCAGCAACCCCCGTCGGGTGAGTTCGGGTACGGCCCGGCGACCGCGGTCGTTGAGCACGTCCAGCGGCAGCCCGTCGGAGGTACGCAACTCCAGCAGCACCCGTTCGGTGTGCCGTTCGGCGCGGGTGAGCACCTCGCGCTCGAAGGCCGGCGAGCGACCGCCGTCCAGCCGGGCGGCATAGGCCCGGGGATGCTTCACGTTCCACCAGCGGACTCCGCCGACATGGCTGTGCGCACCGGGCCCGATCCCCCACCAGTCGTCGCCGCGCCAGTAGCCGAGGTTGTGCCGGCAGCGGGCCCGCTCGTCGATCGCCCAGTTGGAGATCTCGTAGGCGCGGTAGCCGGCTGCGGTGAGTTCCCGCTCGGCCAGCAGGTACTTGTCGGCAAGATCATCATCGTCCGGCATCGGTACGATCCCGCGACGCACCTGTGCGGCCAGGGCCGTCCCCTCCTCCACGATCAGGGCATAGGCGCTGATGTGATCAGGTTCGGCCGACAGTGCCGCAGCCAACGATCGCGACCAGTCCTCCAGGCTCTCCGAGGGCGTGCCGTAGATCAGGTCCAGGCTGACCTGATCGATCCCGGCGCGGCGTGCCGCGGCCACCATCTGCTGCGGCCGGTCCGGGGTGTGGGTGCGATCCAACACCTGCAGCACATGGGAGACCGCCGATTGCATACCGAACGACACGCGGGTGAAACCACCGGCGGCCAGTACCTCCAGATCGGCCTCGGTGACCGACTCCGGGTTGGACTCCGTGGTCACCTCGGCTCCGGGCGCGATCGGGAAACGATCACCGACCGCCTGCACGAAGCGGGCCAGATCCGCTGCCGGCAGCAGCGTCGGCGTACCCCCGCCGACGAAGATCGATTCGACCTGCGGGCGCTCACCGAGGACGGTCACGGCCAGGTCGAGCTCGGCGATCGCGGCGTCGATGTAGGTGTCCCGGCTGGCTCCCGGCTCCGAGCCCAGCTCGGCGGCGGTGTAGGTGTTGAAATCGCAGTATCCACAGCGGGTACGGCAGAACGGCACATGCAGGTAGATGCCGAACGGGCGCTTCCCGAGCCCGGCCAGCGCAGCGGGCGGCAACTGCCCGTCGACCGGACTGGGCTCACCGGGCGGAAACGTGGACGGCATTCGACAGATCCTACGCCCCGCCGGCGGACCTCAGGGCAGCTCGAACGGCAGGCTCATCCCGTCCAGCACCCGACGGCAGGTGCAGGAGGCCTCGGCATCGGATTCCGGTTCCGGCAGATCGTCGATCACCTGCAGCAACAGCGCCTTCAACCGGTCGATGTTCCCGGCGAAGATCTTCATCACCTCGGCATGGGTGACATGTTCGCCTGCCTCCACCCCGGCATCGTGGTCGGTCACCATGGCCACCGTGGTGAAGCACATCGCCAGCTCCCGGGCGATCGCCGCCTCCGGCATCCCGGTCATCCCGACCACCGACCAGCCGGCCGCGGCATGCCACTGCGATTCGGCCCGGCTGGAGAACCGCGGCCCCTGGATCACCACCAGGGTGCCGCCGTCGACCACCGGCCCGGCGGCGGCGCCGGCATCGTCCAGGACCACCTGCCGGCCCCGCGGACAGTACGGATCGGCGAACGGTACGTGGACCACCTCGCCCTCGACGTCGTAGACGGTCTGCCGGCGACCCCAGGTCCGGTCGACCACCTGGTCGGGGACGACGAACACCCCCGGTTCCAGCTCCGGCTTCAGCGACCCGACAGCACAGGGCGCCAGCACCTGGCGTACCCCGACCGACCGCAGGGCCCACAGATTCGCGCGGTAGTTGACCAGGTGCGGCGGGTGCTGGTGACGCTCACCGTGCCGGGGCAGGAAGGCGACCGTGCGGCCGTTCACGTCACCGACGGCGAGGTCGGCCGAGGGTGGTCCGAAGGGCGTCTCGACGGCGATCTTGCGGGGTGAGTCGAGGAATTCGTAGAACCCCGATCCACCGATGATGCCGATGTCGGCACCGAGGTCCTCCGCAGCCGTGGCCTGATCGCTCATGAGGCTCACCCTAGCCCGCAGGCCGTTTCAGGCCTCCAGCGGAATCGACAGGTCGGCCCGTTCGGCGCCCAGGGCCGAGAACAGTGCGCCGGAATCGACGCTCACCCCGACACCATGGGCACCGGCACCCAGCGAGATCGTGCCGTCGATCCGTTCATCGGCGAACACCGGCAGTGCCTGCACCGACCCCAACGGGGTGATGGTGCCGCGTTCGTACCCGGTCACTTCCAAGGCGGTTGCCGCATCGGGCATGGAGATCCGATTCACCCCCAGGTGGTGCCGCAACTTCGGCCAGGAGATCTCCCGATCACCCGGCACCAGGACGAAGAGGTAGTCGTCGGCAGCCCGGCGTACCACCAGGGTCTTGATCAACTGTCGGGGTTCGATCCCCCGTGCGGCAGCTGCCTCGGCCAGCGACCCGACCCGCCCGTGCTCGGTCCGGCGGTAGTCCAGCCCCAGATCCTGCAGCGCCTGCCGTACCCGCAACTCGCCGGGCTGGATCTTTCCTGCTGGCCGGTCGTCGGCATTCGAGGTCACGCACTCAGCCTACGCACAGAGCCAGCACCTGTTGTTCAACCGATCGTCGCGCATTCGTCGCACAAGCGATCCGCCACGATCACGAGCCGGCGGTTGGCTCATCGCAGTATCCCTCGACGAAAGGTCCCCCATGCGGAAGATTGCCGCACCGGTCGCGATGGCAGCGGCCGGCTTCTTGTTCATCGGCGGTGGTGTCGCAGTGGCCGACATCGCCGACCCCTTCGGCGCGAACCGTCTCACGGGCGACAAGACCACCCAGGTCATCGCCGAGGCCAAGGAAGGCCCGGCGAAGAACGTGATCCTGCTGATCGGCGACGGCATGGGCGATCAGGAGATCACCCAGGCCCGCAACTACGAGGTCGGCGCCGGCGGCACCCTGCCCGGCATCGACGCCCTGCCCCTGACCGGCCAGATGACCACCTACAGCGTGACGGCGGAGGGCGACGCCGACTACGTACCCGACTCCGCCGCCACCGGCACCGGCTGGGCCACCGGCCAGAAGACCTACGACAACGCCGTATCGGTCGACCACCAGGGCAACCCGCTGAAGTCCATCCTGAAGTATGCCAAGGACAAGGGCCTGAAGACCGGCAATGTCACCACCTCCGAGGTGCAGGACGCGACTCCGGCCGTACTCGCGGCCAGCGTGAAGCAACGCGCCTGCTACTCCCCCTCGCGGGTGGAGCAATGTGGCGACGACGCACTGGACAAGGGCGGCGCCGGCTCCATCTCCGAACAGCACATCAGCACCCGGGCCGACCTCACCATGGGCGGCGGCGCCGAGTACTTCGACGACGAGATCCTGGCCGGGGAGTACGAAGGCCAGACCGTGCTGGAGAGCGCCGAGGCCGAGGGCTTCAACGTGATCAACACCGCCGATGAGCTCGAGGCGTTGACCGTGGCCGACCAGGAGGCACCGGTGCTCGGCCTCTTCGAGCCGAAGAACATGGTCCGCGAGTGGGCCGAGACGGTGGCTCCGGTGGGCGGCTACTACGCCGACGATGCCGTGACCTGCCAGCCGAACCCGGAGGTTCCCTCGACCTCCCCCGATCTGGCGGCGATGACCAGCAAGAGCCTGGAACTGCTGGAGAACGACAAGGGCTTCTTCCTGCAGGTCGAGGGAGCCTCGATCGACAAGGCCGACCATGCCCGGGACGCCTGCGGGCAGATCGGTGAGACGATCGCCTTCGACAAGGCCGTGCAGGAGGCGCTGGCCTTCGCCGAGGCCGACGGCGAGACGCTGGTGATCGTGACTGCCGACCATTCGCACAATGCGCAGCTCACCGAGGGACCCGATGACAACGTCCCGTCGATCCGGCTGTTGACGAACGAGGGCTCGGAGATGGGGATCGTCTACCCCTCGGGCGGACACTCCGGTACGCAGATCCGGGTCGCCGCCTACGGTCCCGGGGCGGCCAATGTGACCGGCCTGATCGATCAGACCGATCTGTTCGGCATCATGAGCCGCGGTCTGCAGTTGGACACCGACGCCCCCGACGACGAACCGACGACGGCACCCACCGAATCGCCGTCGAGCGAGCCGAGTGAGACCCCCACCGGCGAGCCGACCGAATCCCCCTCGGGTGATCCCACCGAAACACCTTCGGGTGATCCCACCGAAACGCCTTCGGGTGAGCCCACCGAAACGCCCACCGGCGAGCCGAGTGGAACACCCGGTGGCGAACCCACCGGTTCCCCCTCGACCGACGGCGACGGGGCAGGTGGCGGGACGGACGGCGGCTCCGGTGCGGACACCGATCCGGCTCCGAATGCTCCGCGAGGAGGGCTTGCCGAGACCGGTGGCCCCGCCGCGATCGCCGCGATCGCTGCCGGCATCGCCCTGCTGGGAGGCAGCGCCGCCCTGTGGAAGCAACGCCGGAGCGGTCACTGATCGACCCGGAACGGACCGTCGGTCCGGCTGAACGGGTGTTACCGGGCCGACTGATCCGTACCGGCTGAGCCCGCTGCAGCACCGGGAATGGGTGTGTTGTCGCCGCTGCGTCAGCACACCCATTTCGCGTGTCGACCACCCCTATTACCCGAAGTCCAGTGCGATACTCGACTTTGTTCAAGGGCCGAAATCGGCCCGCGGGAGACGGTCGACGGTGGTTAGTGTGATCAACATGTCATCGCGACGTGCAGCGCGAGCGGAAAGCCTGACGGCCTACACGCTGCTGGCCCCCAGCCTGGTCGGGGTCTGCCTCTTCCTGCTGCTGCCGGTACTCGTGGTCTTCTGGCTGTCGTTGAACCGGTGGGACCTGTTGCGGCCGATGCAGTTCGTCGGCCTGGAGAACTGGACCTCGGTGCTCGGTGATTCCAGCTTCGGCCACACGCTGCTGGTCACCCTCGCCTTCGTCGCGATGGTGATCCCCTTGCAGACCGCCCTCGGCCTGCTGATGGCGGTCCTGCTCACCAAGGGACTGCCCGGCAGCGCCGTGTTCCGGGTGATCTACGTGATCCCGTGGGTGTGCGCGCCACTGGCCCTCGGCATCGTCTGGCAATGGATCTTCGCACCGTTCGACGGCGCCCTGAACACCATCCTCGGGGTGAACATCGCCTGGCTCAGCAATCCCGATCTGGCACTGCCGGCGGTGGCCGCGGTCTCGATCTGGTCGCAGGTGGGCTACGTCGCCCTGTTCTTCATGGCCGGCCTGTCCGGCATCCCGAAGCAGGTCGTCGAGGCCGCCGAGGTCGACGGTGCGAGCCCGTGGCAGACCTTCTGGCAGATCAAGATCCCGCTGCTGGCGCCGACCTTCTTCTTCGTCCTGGTCACCGGCATCATCGCCTCCTTCCAGGCCTTCGACACGATCTGGGCGCTGACCCCGAACGGCGGCCCGCAGGGGGCGACCGATGTGATCGCCACCCGGATCTACCTCGAGGCCTTCCGCGGCGCCTTCGACCTCGGCCGCGCCTCGGTGATGGCCGTCATCCTGTTCGCGATCCTGGTCGTGGTGACCGTGGTCCAGCAGCGCTGGTTCTCCAAGCGGGTGACCTATGACCTCTCCTGAGCCCAGTGCGGCAGGTCTGCGTACCCGGCGTACCCGGCGCAACCCGCTCGCGGCGGCCGGGGTCTATCTGCTGTTGATCATCGGCGCGGTGATCACGCTCGGCCCGTTCGTGCTCAGCCTGAACACCTCCTTGAAGTCGGCGCGGCAGTTCGCCACCAATCCCCCGCTGAGCCCGGCCGTACCGCCGACCCTGGAGAACTACGTCCAACTGCTCGGACGTGATTTCGTCACCCCGTTGGCGGTCACCGCGCAGATGACCCTGGTGCTCTTGGTCGGGCAGTTGTTCTTCTCGATCCTCGCCGCCTACGCCTTCGCCCGGATGCGATTCCCCGGCCGGGAACTGCTGTTCTGGTTGTACCTGGCCACGCTGATGGTGCCACAGGTGGTGACGGTGATCCCGCTGTACACCATGTTCTCCGAGATCGGTCTGCGCAACACTTTCTGGGGTCTGGTGCTGCCCTACGTCTTCGGTTCGCCGTATGCGGTCTTCCTGCTGCGCGAGTACTTCCGCGGCATTCCCCAAGACATCGTCGACGCCGCCCGGATCGACGGTGCGAGCACCTGGCGGATCATCTGGCAGATCGTCGTGCCGCTGGCCCGGCCGATCATCTCCACCCTGGCGATCATCACCGTGGTCAGCCAGTGGAACACCTTCCTCTGGCCGTTCATCATCACCACCGGCCCGACCTGGCAGACGATCACCGTGGCCACCGATGCATTGCGCGGGCAGTACAACGCCAACTGGACCCTGGTGATGGCTGCCACCACGATCGCGATGGCCCCGCTGCTGGTGATCTTCACCCTCTTCCAGCGCCGGATCATCGATTCCATCCAACTCACAGGTCTGAAGTAGACGGCACGAAAGGACCCCCATGGACGTCTTCAGGAATGCCCGCATCAAGCGGTACGCCACGACCGCGCTGGCCACCGTGTCGGTGGTCGGCCTGGCAGCCGCCTGCTCACCGGCAGCCAGCGGTGATCAAGGCGGTGACGGTGAACAGCAGGTGGTGACGGTACGGGTCTGGGACGAGCAGGTGCAGAAGGCCTACGACGCCTCCTTCGCCGAGTTCGAACAGGCCAACCCCGACATCGATGTGCAGACGGTGCTGGTCCCCTTCTCCGACTACTTCACCAAGCTGCGTACCGACGTCTCGGGTGGCAACGCCGACGACCTGTTCATGATGAACGGCTCCTACATCCAGCCCTACATCGAAGCCGGGCAGCTGATGGAGATCGGTTCGGACTTCGACGGCCTGCGCGACGGGTGGTTGCCCGCGGCGGTCGAGCAGTACACCTTCGACGGGACCCTCTACGGCGTACCCCAGCTGACCGACGGTGGTATCGCGGTCTACTACAACGCCGACCTGCTGGCCGAGGCCGGGCTGAGCCCGGAGGACCTGAACGACCTCACCTGGTCCCCCGACGGTGGTACCGACACCTTCCTGCCGGTGGCGCAGAAGCTCACCGTGGACGAGTCGGGAACCCGGGCCGACGAGGAAGGTTTCGACGGGTCCGAGCCGGGCACCTGGGGGTACTCGGCCGCCCAGGATCTGCAGGGCATCTACTACAACTTCATCGGTTCCAACGGTGGCCAGTTCCAGCAGCCCGACGGCACCTTCACCTTCGCCTCACCCGAGTCGCAGGAGGCCTTCCAGTACCTGGTGGACCTGATCAACACCGAGCAGGTCTCGCCCGATGCGTCCAACACCAACGACAACGGCGACTTCACCCGCGACCAGTTCCTGCAGGGCAACATCGCCTTGTTCCAGTCCGGCACCTACAACCTGAAGAATGTCGCCGAGGGCGCCGACTTCGAGTGGGGTATCGCGCCGATCCCGACCGGCCCCGACGGGGCGGTCTCGGTGGTGAACAACGTGGTCACGGCCGGCAACGCGAACTCCGATGTACCCGAGGCCACCACCCGGGTCCTGCAGTGGCTCGGCTCGCCGGAAGGCGCGTCCTACATCGGCGCCGAAGGTGCCGCACTGCCCGCGGTGACCGGGGCGCAACAGGGCTGGAACGACTACTGGGCCGCCCAGGGTGTGGATCCGTCCCAGTTCGCGAAGCAGGGCGAACTGCCGGCCATGCAGGCGCCGACGGGTTCGAACTACAGCGCCGCTCTGGACGCCTGGAAGCCGATCTTCAACGAGATCTTCCTCGGCCGTACCCCGGTCGCCGAGGGCCTGCCGGAAGCCGAGCAGGCGGCCAACGAGGCGATGCAGGGCTGACACGCTCGCGTAATGAGCTGACACGCTCGCGTAATGACAAGGGGGCCGTCGGCCCGGTCCGTGCGACCGGGCCGATGGCCCTTGTCAGCCCGTCGCCTGATGGACCGCCCTGCACACGTCGTCGCGCGACCGGGGTCGCTCCAGCCGGGCGATTCCCGCTCCCGACTCCGGTTGTTGACGCGTCGGCCGGACCGCGCCCGGACCGGGCTCGCGGCGACCGTATCGGCCCGATCAGGAGATACGGACGTCGAAGGGCATCGACAGCACGCCGCGATGGGAGACACCGAGCATGCCGGCGCCGAAGGCGAGCAGACCTTCCCATCCGCTGAATTGCGGCAGACCGGAGGCCTGGGCGGCAGCCAGGGACTCGCTGTTCTCGCTCGGCCGCAGGTGGCTGAGCATGCCGAGGCTCGGGACCGGGCGGACCACCTGGGCGTCGCGGTCCAGGTCGGCCAGGGCACACACGCGTTCGATGGCCAGGTCGAGGCCGCCGAGGTGGTCGACCAGGCCCTTCTCCGCCGCATCCGCGCCGGTCCACACCCGCCCCTTGGCGACCGCGTCCAGGGCTTCGACCGGCAGTGCACGATCGGTCGCCGCCTTGGTGGTGAAGTCGGTGTAGACCTCGTCCAGCCAGCCGTTCAGCTTGTCCCACTGCTCCTCGGTGAACGGCTGGCTGCCGCTCAACATGCCGGCATTGCGCCCGGCGTCGACGGCCTCACGTACCAGCCCGAGCTTGTCGACCAGGCCCTGGGTGACCAATTTCCCGGCGAGCACGCCGATGGAGCCGGTGAGAGTGCTCGGGTTGGCGATGATCTCGGCGGCCGGCATGGAGACGAAGTAGCCGCCGGAGGCAGCCACCGCGCCCATCGATGCGACGACCGGTTTGCCTGCTTCGCGCAGTTGCAGGACCTCGCGACGGATCGCATCGGAGGCGACATAGGAACCACCGGGGCTGTCCACCCGCAACACGACCGCCTTGACCGAGTCGTCGCGGCCGGCTGCCCGCAGAGCAGCGCAGACGGTGTCGGACCCGGCCGTGGGTTCACCGGTCGGCCCGCCCGGTCGGCTGGCGCCGCTGACGATGGCCCCGTGCACCGAGACCACGCCGACGGCGGGCTTGGTCTTCTGCAGCAACGGTGCGAGGGGGCCGCCGCCGTGCTTCTCGGCGTAACGCTGCACGTACTGCAGGTTGATCTGTTCGTCGACACCCCAGTTCTGCCGTACCCAGGCATAGACCTCGTCGCGGTACCCGACGTGGTCGATCAGCCCGCGATTCAGCGCCTCGGCCGCCGGCACCATGGTGTCGTCCACGCTGGTGCGGACCTGCTCGGTGCTGAGGTCACGGCCGTGGGCGATCGCATCGGTCGCCGATTCGAGCAGCGATTCGGCGAGCCTGCGCGTCATCTCCCGGTTGGCCTCACTCACCTCACTGCCCGCGAACTGCTCACCGGCGCTCTTGTACTCCCAGCGCTGGGCGAACTCCGGGCTCACCCCGAGCTTCTCCAGGCCACCGCGCAGCAGCAGGATCTGGGCGTGCACCCCGGACAGGTTCACTGCTCCGGACGGCTGCACCCAGACATCGGCGGCCGAGGCCGCGAGCCGGAAGGCGAACAGTCCACTGGACACCTCGCCGAAGCTGCTGGCGAAAGCGATCACGGGCTTCTTCTCGCCGAACGCCTCGATCAGGGCGGCGAGCTCGTCGGCGACGTAGGCCTGCACCGGCAGCGCGCCGAGATCGATCACCAGTCCGGTGACCTTGGGATCGTCGGCCGCGGTTCGCAGAGCCCGGCGAATTGCGCCCAGACTCGGCAGCTGCCGGGCGAGGAACATCGCGACCGGGTTCTGCGGCATCGCGTCGATCACCCCACGGGTGAGATCGAGCTCCAACACCAAGGGATGGTCGCCGGACTCCTTCCGCAGCATCTGCTGCACCTGCTGGGCACCTTCACGGATCACTGAGGTCACGTCCATTCCACGAGGCTAGCCAGTCACCGATACCGACCACAGGGTCCGCTGCCCTGAACGTTCCCCCATCGGAACCCGATGGGTCTTGATCAAGGGTCATGCCCTCTTCAGGGTTGACGGTCAGGCAGCCAACTCCAGGGTCGGCAACCAGCGTCACGCCAGCGGTCAGCTTCACGGCCAAGAAGTCAGCGTCACGGCCAGCAGCCAGCATCACCGGCAGCAGCCAGCACCACGACCAGCAACCGGCACTACCCACCAGCAACCGGCACTACCCACCAGCAACCGGCACTACCCACCAGCAACCAGCATCACCACCAGTAGCCAGTCGCCTGCCAGCACCCAGCAGTGCATCAACACACCCGCGCACCAGGCCCGAAGTCCCCGGTACTGCCGGGAAAGTGACGGTTCGCCACCGTGCCTCACCTCCGCGCGATGGCCTCGCCTGGCTCAGCGCCCCGGCTGCCCACCGCGACACGTCGAAATACCGGATGCTCGACGGGCAATGGTCACATCGCCCGATCGTCGCGGAGCCGTTGCTGCGGCCGTTTCCTTGGTACCTGGAGCCGCTGCTTCCTCGATCCTGGACCCACATGAGATATCGGCCGACACAACAAGAGCGACGCCGATCAACAGGGCTACACCGCGCTTGGGCCAATTGAGCCGGGTTTTCGACGTCCCGCGACGCCGTGTTCCACAGCCATGCACCTGCTACACGACTCTGCGTCGTCCAGCACGCAGCGAGCCGTCGATTTCCCGCCGTGCGGATGTGTCATCCGGCCGAGCTGACGCTGGTCGGTGTCGTCTTGTTGATTCCTCGGCCCCAACCCCACGTGCGGTGGGCTCCCTCGAGGTGAGGATCGAGCATAGAACCGGTTCGGACGCAATTCGTCCGCCGTCCCACCGGCGATCCGACTCTCGAGTCACGCCCTACAGCGTCGAGTGCGGAGACCTTCGCTGACTTCCGGGTGCCAGTGGGGAGAACCGGCCGGATGAAGTGACGCTCGGACTACTTCTTCTCGGTACGGGACTCCCCGGTCGACAACGCGGCGACGAAGGCCTCTTGAGGAACTTCCACCCGGCCGACCATCTTCATCCGCTTCTTGCCTTCCTTCTGCTTCTCCAGAAGCTTCCGCTTGCGGGAGATGTCACCGCCGTAGCACTTGGCCAGCACGTCCTTGCGCATGGCCCGGATGGTCTCCCGGGCGATCACCCGGGATCCGATGGCGGCCTGGATCGGCACCTCGAACTGCTGGCGCGGGATGAGTTCCTTCAACTTCCCCGCCATCGCCAGACCATAGCTGTACGCGCTGTCACGGTGAACGATCGCGGAGAATGCGTCGACCGCCTCCCCCTGCAACAGGATGTCGACCTTCACCAGGTCGGCGGCCTCGTCGCCGGCCATGTCGTAATCCAATGAGGCGTACCCCTTGGTCCGCGACTTCAGGGCGTCGAAGAAGTCGAACACGATCTCGGCCAACGGCAGGGTGTAGCGGATCTCCACGCGGTCCTCGGACAGGTAGTCGATCCCCTTCTGCACCCCTCGCCGGGTCTGGCACAACTCGAGGATGGTGCCGATGTACTCCGCAGGCGCCAGCAAGGTGGCGTTCACGACGGGTTCGCGTACCTCCGCGACCTTGCCGTTGGCCGGGTACTCGCTGGGGTTGGTGACCACGATCTCCGACCCGTCCTCCATCGTCACGTGGTAGACCACGTTCGGTGCGGTGGAGATCAGATCGAGGTTGAACTCACGTTCCAGCCGCTCGCGGACGATCTCCATGTGCAGCAGGCCGAGGAAGCCGATCCGGAACCCGAATCCGAGGGCACCGGAGGTCTCGGGTTCGTAGGTGAGCGCGGCGTCGTTGAGCTGCAGCTTCTCCAGCGCCTCCCGCAGGTCGGGGAACTGGTTGCCGTCAATCGGGTACAGGCCGGCGAAGACCATCGGGTTCGGGTTGCGGTAACCGCTGAGCGGCTCGGTCGCGCCCTTGCTCGCAGCGGTCACCGTGTCACCGACCCGCGACTGTCGGACGTCCTTCACGCCGGTGATCAGGTACCCCACCTCACCGACGCCGAGCGCCTTGGTGGCGGTCGGCTCCGGGGCGATCACACCGACCTCCAGCGCCTCATGGGTTGCACCGGTCGACATCATCAGGATCTTCTCGCGATGGGCGATGGATCCGTCGACCACCCGAACGTAGGTGACGACACCGCGGTAGGAGTCGTAGACCGAGTCGAAGATCAACGCCCTGGCCGGACCGTCGGGATCTCCTACCGGGGCGGGGATCTGCTTGACGATCTCGTCGAGCAGATCGGCCACACCTTCACCCGTCTTGGCCGAGACCTTCAACACGTCGGAGGGGTCGCAGCCGATGATGCCGGCGAGCTCGGCGGCATACTTCTCCGGTTGGGCGCCCGGAAGATCGATCTTGTTCAGTACCGGGATGATCTGCAGATCGGCATCGATCGCCAGATAGAGGTTGGCCAGGGTCTGCGCCTCGATGCCCTGCGCCGCATCGACGAGCAGGAGTGCACCCTCGCACGCCTCCAACGACCGCGACACCTCGTAGGTGAAGTCGACGTGGCCCGGGGTGTCGATCATGTTCAGCACGTAGTCGTGGCCGTCACTGATCCACGGCATCCGCACTGCCTGGGACTTGATGGTGATGCCACGTTCGCGCTCGATGTCCATCCGGTCGAGGTACTGGGCGCGCATCGCCCGGTCGTCGACCACCTTCGTCAACTGCAGCATCCGGTCGGCCAGGGTCGATTTGCCGTGGTCGATGTGCGCGATGATGCAGAAGTTGCGAATGCAACCGGGGTCGGTCGATCCCGGGCTGGGTGCGGTACGTGCGGGCAAGTCCGGCTTCTCCTGGGTGGTCGCGCCCGGTGCCCCGGGACGAACTGGGAGCGCCCATCCTCCCACGGAGTGCGGGCGGGTTGAAATCTCCGCATATCGCCGACGGCGCTTCCGGGTCGCCGACCAGCGCGAACCGAGCACCGGGTGTCAGCTGCGGTACGCCCAGCCAGGACAAGGGGCGGCCTTTCACCGCGAACCAGGCATCCTCACCCACGAGCTCAGGACCAACACGACCATCAGCAGGTGGCCGGGAAGCAGGTGGACCTGCCCGACGCGATCGTGCTGGCCGATCCGGCCGAGTTCGGTCCGCACACCACCAATCTGGAGAACCCTCGCACAACAGAACGCCCGGTCGCCACGCCTCCACGAACGGGCGCACAGCACAACCGGGGACGGTTTCCCCGGTCGGACCTCAGCACAACCGGGGGGCGGCTTCCCCGATCGGCCCTCAGCACAACACCCTCAGCACGACAGAGGACGAGCCATCACCGCTTGTCCGACGACCCTGCCTCACGAACGGGCACTCAGCACGACAGGACGGATCTGACCTGGGAGATGAACGCCTCCGGCCTGTCGCTCAGCATGCGCCAGGTGAAGCGGAGGACCCGCCAGCCGTGCGCGACGAGGTTGTTCTGACGCTGCCGGTCACCCTCGAACGCAACCCGGGTGCCGTGCACCTGCCAACCGTCGATCTCAAGGATCAACCGCGCAGACTCGAACAGGACATCGGCGAGATAGCGGCTGGAACCAGTGCTGACGGGGGCATTGGCGGTCCAGCCGCGGATGCCCGATCCGCGGAGCAACCGGTGTGCGAGGCGCTCCGCCGCCGACCACGGCTGATCCCGCGAATCATCGAGAACCTCACGCTGGCGGACATTGCCGCGCCGTCCCGGCAACTCCGCCAGCACCCGTTTGAACGCAGCAAGACTGGCCCGCCCCAACCGGAGGACATTGTCGATTGCGGCACCACCATCGGTCGCCGCGAGTTCGACGGCCACAGCACTCGGAGTCAGCACCCGAACCCCGTCGATCACAACTACCTGCTCCGGCGGGATCGCCCGTTCGGTGAAGCGATAGCCCTGCTGCGGTCGCCGATGGCCGTTGACAGCAACATCGATCACCGCGGGTGCCGGCCGATCCATCGTCAGCCACGCCGCCGCCTCACCCACGATCACCGCATCCGGGATCCGCCGCAACACCGCCGCCACGCGGATCTCGGGGCGTTGTGCATTGGCCAGAACGGTCCACACCCCCGGCAGAAGTTTGGTCAATGCACCGCTCGCAGCGGCGTACTCCACCGCGCGCCGCTGATCGGGATGCTCGGCCAGGTGAACGAAGCCGTCCGTGCTCAGCAACTCGATCAAACGCGGGTTCATACACGCACAGTGGAAATCGGCAGTATCCCGAACTGCCCGCCACCCGATCTGTGGACAGGAACAGCTCGCAGGGCGACTGTGGACAACGACGGCTCGGGAGCCAACAGGCCCCTGAGGCTTACAGATGGTCCACAAACGGGTGTCGAGCCGTCGAATACCCGGTGCCCGCCTCGAACAGACCGATCACATCGTCACCGGCAGTCGCTCCGCTCTGGACCGGCAGCCGCTGCGCTCTGGTCGATGGTTCTGCAGACACCCGGCCGTCAGCCGCCCGTTGGTACGCCCTCGGCCTCTGACACCGGGTATCGATAGCGCGGTGTGGACCCTGCGGTGTCCGGGCCTTCTGATCCAACCGGTTCGCCCGCCGGTCACCGGCAAGCACCCGTCCTTCAAACCGGCCAGCCCCACACCGACCACCAGCACCACGGCCATCCGAAACCCGCCAGCCCCCCACACCGACCACCAGCAGCACGGCCATCCGAACCGGCCAGCCATCCACCGGCTCCTCCTCCGAGCCGTCCGGACCAGACCAGGCGACCTACCACCGGGAAAAGGACGTCTCGCCGGCTGGTCGGCCGCGGTGCTGCGGTCAGTCCGCGGGTCACCGTCGCACCAGGGTCCGCGAGCCGTCGAAAACACGGTGTCTGGCTCCCTGCATAGGTCATCGACTTGCCACGCCTCACGGACCCCACCGATACCCGGCGATCATGCCGCTGGCGAGTTGTGCCCGCACGCCGAGCCCGCACACCGGGTTCCTGCACGCCGAGCGTCACACCGGGTACGGTTCGAGATCCAGCAGTTAGCCCTCCAGCCGGCTGGCTTCCTCATCGTCTCCTGCACGCAGCCCGCACGCCGGCCCTCTCTTATGGCGGGCCGGCATAAACCACCGCAGCTGGCAGAATCGTCCGAGCAGCGATCGATTAGGCCTCGACGGCGCTCGCTGCTAAAGTTGGCTGTCGCGCCGTGTGCCGGGCAATCCGTGTACCGCGCGAGGACTTTCCGAACAGACCATACGATCCTGACGGATCACGAGAACTACCCGAGGCGTGCAGTGGCAAACATCAAGTCGCAGATGAAGCGGATCAAGACCAACGAGAAGGACCGCTTGCGGAACAAGGCCGTGAAGTCGGCCGTCCGCACCCACATCCGTCGCTTCAACGAGGCCGCCGCAGCCGGCGACGCCGCCAAGGCCGCGGAACTGGCCGCCGCCGCCTCGCGTGCGCTGGACAAGGCCGCCTCGAAGGGCGTCATCCACAAGAACCAGGCAGCGAACCGCAAGTCGGCCATCGCAACCAAGGCTGCTTCGGTCTCCGCCTGACCAATTCACGCTGACCGGTTCGCGCCGGTCGCACCGCCCCGCCGAACACGCCTCGGCGGGGCTTTCGTGCGTCGCCACCTGGTCCGCCCCGGGATATATCGAGTGAGCGCCTGAGCAGCACCCGGCGACAAAGTCGGAGCGTCGCCGACCGGTCCCTGGGCAACGGCGCGTCGCGAACCCTGTCGACCGAGCCACGGACGTCGCGGATCGGTCGCCCCTGGTAACAGTGCGTCGGCGATGGCCTTCTCGGCCCGGTTCTGCGAGCCGACGCGCCGCGGACCCCGCCGACCAAACCACAGAGCGCCGCGGACCCCGCCGACCAAACCACAGAGCGCCGCGGACCCCGCCGACCACGCCACGGCGCACCCGGGACCTCGTCGACAAACCACGGCGATGCGCGTCGCCCGGCCCAGTGATCTCGATCGCCCGACCCAGTGATCTCGATCGCCCGACCCAGTGATCTCGATCGGCAGCCGCCCGAGGCCGGTGGTGAATCCGGGCGCGCATCGTCATGGTCGTCCGGTTCGGCAATCTGCCATGCTGGGGGCCGAGCGGATCGCGAGATCCAGACGAAAGGCACGAGATGGCGGACATCCCGAAGACCATGCGCGCGAGCGTCCTGGTCGACACCAACCGCATCGAGATGCAGGAGCGACCGGTCCCTCAGGCCGGCCCGGGAGAGGTACTGATCCGGGTGCGGTCGGTCGGTGTCTGCGGATCCGATGTGCACTACTACTACGAGGGCCGGATCGGCGATTTGGTCGTCGAAAGCCCCCTGGTGCTCGGCCACGAGGTGTCCGGAGTGATCGTCGATGTCGGTCCCGGGGTCAGCGAGGACCGGATCGGCGAGCGAGTGGCGATCGACCCGCAGGTGCCGTGTCGACACTGCCGCTTCTGTCGTACCGGCAAACTGAACCTCTGCCGGGAGATGAAGTTCTATGCCACACCGCCGATCGACGGAGCGTTCGCCGACTACGTCACAGCCCCGGCGGACTTCTGTTATCCGGTTCCGGACAGCATCAGCGACAACGCCGCCGCACTGCTGGAACCCTTCTCGGTCGGTTTGTGGGCCTGCAGCAAGGCCTCGATCGAACCGGGATCAACCGTTTTCATCACCGGCGGTGGCCCGATCGGTGCATTCGCGGCCATGGCAGCGCGTGGGTACGGCGCGACCTCGGTGATCGTCAGCGACCTGGTGGAGTCGCGCCGGGAACGGATCCTGTCGTTCGGTGCGACCGAGTCGGTGGACCCGACCGACAAGTCCTTCGACCCCTCGGCCATCGGCGCCGACGCGTTCATCGAATGCTCCGGAGCAACACCTGCACTGCTGTCGGGACTGCACGCCCTGCGTCCAGCGGGTACGGCGGTGATGGTCGGCCTCGGCGCGGAGGAGATGCCCATCCCGGTGCAGTTGATCATGAACAACGAACTCGTGCTGACCGGGATGTTCCGCTATGTCGACACCTGGCCGAAGGTGATCGAACTGGCGCGAACCTCTCCCTTCGATCTCGACGCCTTGGTCACCGGTGAGTTCGAACTGGAGGACGCCGAAGCGGCGCTGACCAGCGACAGCGATCCGATGAGCATGAAGTCGGTTGTGGTGGTGTCGCGCGCATGAGCATCCTCGACACCTTCTCCCTCGCCGGTCGTACCGCACTGGTGACCGGCGGCTATCGCGGGCTCGGGCTGGCGTTCTCCCGAGGCCTGGCCGAGGCCGGTGCCGATGTGGTGATCGCCGCCCGCGACGGCGAGGCCAGCGCCACCGTGGCGGCCGAACTGGCTGCCGAGACCGGACGTACCGTCGTCGGCACTGCGCTGGACGTCAACGATCGCGACTCGATCCGGGCTGCGCTCGACCTGGCCCTGGAGCGAACCGGGCGACTGGATGTGTTGGTCAACAATGCAGGCACCTGTTATCACCGACCCGCGCTGGAGGTACCCGACGACGAATGGGACAGCGTGTTCTCGACCAATGTCGACGGATTGTGGAAGATCAGCCAGGAGGCTGCGAAGCACTTCTCCGCCGTCGGCGGTGGCAACATCGTGAACGTCGGGTCGATCTCGGCCGAGATCGTCAACCGACCACAGTGGCAGCCGGCCTACAACGCCTCCAAGGCCGCGGTGCACCAACTCACGAAGTCACTCGCCGCGGAGTGGGCCCCGCTGAACATCCGGGTGAACGCCGTGGCCCCGGGGTACGTGAAGACGGAGATGGCACCGGTCGACGACCCGAAGTTCAAGGCGCGGTGGATCGACGACTCTCCGATGCAGCGGTATGCATTGCCGGCGGAGATCGCTCCGACGGTGGTCTATCTGGCCAGCGACGCCTCGTCGTTCATGACCGGTTCGGTGGTCGTCATCGACGGCGGGTACACCACCTTCTGATTCTCGGAGCTGAGCGTCGCCCACTGACCTCGGAAGTGATCATCGCCCACGGATCCTCGCAGGTGATCATCGCCCACGGATCCTCGCAGGTGAACATCGCCCACGGATCCCGCAGGTGAACATCGGCCGGGAGTTGGGCTCGGCTGCCTACCCACCCCCGGGACCCACCATCCCGGGATCGTCCGGACCGGCCGGCCGAGTTGGATCGGGGTACTCCGGCCGATGGTGCAGTTGCGTCCGGATTCAGCCGCGAGCGCGACCCGCGATTGCCAGTACCGCGCGTTCCAACGCGTAATCGGCATTGTCGGCGGCGCCCTTGATGTCGGCATCGGCGACGGCGACGACGGTCAGCGCCTGAGCCAAGGAACTGTCGTCCCAGGCGCGGAGCTGGCTGCGCATCGACTTCAGTTTCCAGGGCGGTACACCGACATCCTTCGCGATCTCTGCATCACGCAGTCCCGAACCGCGCAGCCCGGACAGCTTGCCCAGCCCACGTACCCCGGAGGCCAGTGCGCTGGTGATCAACACCGGCGCCACACCGGTCGCCAGCGCCCAGCGCAACTGTTCGAGCGCTTTGGCTGTCTGGCCCGTCATCGCCAGGTCGGCGATGACGAAACTGGTCGTCTCCGCCCGACCGGCGAAGTACCGGCCGATCAGTTGCTCGGTGATCACCTGATCCTCGCTGTCGGCCAGCAGTTGATCAACGGCCGCGGCCAGCGAGCGCAGGTCGTGCCCGACAGAGTCGACCAACAGCTGGGCTGCCGTCGAATCGATCCGGCCGCCCCCGGCACGGGTTTCGGCGACCACGAACTTGGACACCTCCCACTGCTTCACCTGCGGACAGTCGACGACCTCGACCTGCTTCGACTTCTTCAGCTTGTCGAGCAGGCCGCGCCCCTTCTGCCCCCCGCCGTGCACCAGCACCAGGGCCAGGTCGGCCGGTGTCGCCTGGGCCATTGCGAGCACGGCGTCGGTGAGATCAGCGGGCAGGTTCGCCAGATCCCGGATCACGGCGACCGACCGCTCTGCGAACAACGACCCGCCGGTGATCTCGGCCAGCACGCCCGCATCGACTGCATCGGCCTGGACATCGTTGAGCTGTGCATCGGGCGTCTCCGCACGACAGGCCTTCACCTGCGCGGTGACCTGGCGATCGGCCAACAGCGACTCCGGGCCGGTGACCAGGACGGTACGGCCGAACGGGCTGCTCTTCGATGCCATTGCACCAGCATGCCATCACCCACTGACCGACGGTGCCGATGACGTGCAAGGTCCATTGCAAGTCGCCGGTGGCACCGATGCCGTACAAGGGTCCGCTTCAGGTCGGCGTTGGGTGGCACCGATGCCGTACAAGGGTCCAGTTCAGGTCGGCGTTGAGTGGCGCCGACGACGTACAGGGTCCGATGCAGGTCGTCATCGGCAACGCGCGCCACCCCTTACCGAGCCTGCGGCCCATGCAGCCCGCACACCGAGCCCGACTGACCGGTCATGGTCGGACTCCGTCCTGGGTGGCGACAGACAATCCGCCCTCGTCGGCCACCACCGCGATCGCACCGCTGCGGTCGGTGCTGAGGACGGTCATGTGCATCGAGCGCAGCATGGTCACCGTCGACGGTGCCGGGTGGCCGTAGTCGTTGTCCTCCCCTGCCCCGATCAGGGCGACCCGAGCACCGGTGGCGGCCAGGAACTCCTCGTCCTGTCGTGACGACCCGTGATGGGGCACCTTCAACACATCGGCCCGCACCGAAGCGCCTGCGGCCAGAAGCTGGCTCTGGCCGGCGGGTTCGAGGTCGCCGGTTGCCAAGACGGTCAGCTCCGGGGTGGCGATCCGGGCCACGATGCTGGCGTCATTCTCCGCACCCGACTCACTGTCCGAACCCGGCGCTGCCTCAGTCACCGACACCGGGCCGTTCGCCAGGGGCGCCAGTATCTCGACACTCGCCCCGGCGACGGCGAACCGATCGCCTCGCCGCACAGTTCGGGGTTGCAGCCCGTGACCGGCCAGTTGACGAGCCACCTCGGCATTGCCCGTCGATGCTGCCGACACCAGCACGGTGCCGACGGTACGCCGCGACCCGAACACCCCCTCGATGCCACCGACATGATCGGCGTGGGAATGGCTGAGCATCAACAACGGGACCGTCCGTACCTGCAGTTGGTCCAGGCACGTGCGGATCGGACCTGCCTCGGGACCGGTGTCGACGACGATCGCCGCACCACCGCCGAGGTCGATCACCAAACCGTCCCCCTGACCGACCTCGCAACCCACCACCGCCCACTCGCGGGGCGGCCAGCCGGGAGGGTTCACCGGTCGCAGCAGGGCCAACAGCAGCAGTATCGCCATGCCGACGGTGAGCCAGCGATGGCGCAGCAACCGTCCTGCCAACCAGGCGACGATGAGGCAGCCGGTTCCCAAACCGATGAGTGCCACCGTCGAGGTCGGCCACTCGACCACCGCACCCGGAAGCTGCGAACCGTAGGTGGCTATCCAGATTATTCCCTGGGCGCACCAGCCCGCGAGGCTGCCTGCGACAGCCGCGGGCCAGGGGTGGATGACCGACAAACCGGCGGCCGTGAAACCCAGCACGGTCGCCGGTCCGACCAACGGCGCGGCCAGCACGTTCGCCGCCAGCCCGACCAGCGAGACCTGGCCGGACAAGGCGGTCACCACCGGTTGGGTGGCCAACTGCGCGGCCAGGGCGACGCAGAACGCCTCGGCCAGTGGTCGGGGCAACCACAACGCCAGCCGCTCCGACCAGGGGCCTGCCCAGCAGACGATTCCGCCGGTGGCCAGGACCGACAGGACGAACCCCCACTGCAGCCCCAGCCAGGGGTCGATCACCAACAAGACGATCACGGCCACCGACAGGGAACGAATACCCCGGGCCCGGCCGCCGGTGACACCGAGCCCGGCCAGCCCGACCAGGCCCATGGCCGCGGCGCGGACCACGCTCGGTTCAGCCCGACAGAGGACGACGAAGGCGGCCACGCCGAGCGGCCCGACCGCCCGCAGCCACCAACCGGTCAGGCCTGCCCACCGGGCCAAGGTGAGTACGAGCGCCAACATCAACGTGAGATTCGCTCCCGAGACAGCTGTCAGGTGGGTCAGCGCGGTGGCCTCGAACGCGTCATCGAGACCGTCGGGGAAGAACGTCATGTCACCGACCACCAGCGCCGGCACCAGGCCTCGACGCTCCGCCGGTTGCCCGGCGACCGACTCCCGCAACCCGGCACGGATGTGTTCGACTGAGTCAGCCACCGGCGATGGAGAGGCGAGCGTCGACGGGGGTGAGCGCAGGCGTCCCACGGCGGCCGAACGGTCACCGAGGCGTTCGGGCAGGCTCAACGACACCCGGACCCGCACCGTCGTCCCCACCACCGGTGCGATCAGCCCGGCCGCACGATCGCCCGAGGCGGTCAGGGTCACCGGAAGCGCGGTCCGCCACCGTCGTCCGCCGCTCTCGAAATCGGTCAGCCGAGCCTGTCTGATCGCGAACTCTCCCCTACCGCCGGCTGCAGGCAGGACGACCGCATCCTGGGTCAGGCGCACCACCATCGTGGCACCGGCACCGGATTGCGCGGCCTCCCGCACCGGGGACGACTCGAGAACGGCAAGCTGTAGCCCGGCAGAGGCCGCGACCGGAATGAGCGTGGCCCCGGCCGCGGTCAGGGCCAGCAGCCGCAAGCGCTGACCGGCGATGATCAACACCACCGCGGCCACCGCCGACGCCACCGAGCCCACCGCTCCGAGGAGCAGGCTCGCCCCCACCGCCGCCCAGGTGAGAACGGCGGTGGGTACGAGTCGCAGGTCCCGCTCGGTCGTCGGCTCGGCGACCGGCCCGAGAAGTGTCCCCCACCGCCGGTGAAGATCGACGGTCATACCGAGATCAACGGGGCCAACTCGGCATAGGTCTTCGGCCCGATCCCGGACACGTCCTGCAACTCCTCGATGCTGGCGAACGGGCCTTGTTCGGTACGCCAGGCAATGATCTTGGCTGCAGTCTTCGGACCCACCCCGGGCAGCGCCTCGAGCTCACCGGCGGTCGCGGTGTTGATGTTGATCTTGGTTCCGGAGCCCTCGGCACCGGTGGTGGCGCCATTGTCCCCACCACCGCTGTCCCCGCCACCGCGTACCTCCCCTGCCGGTTCGGAGCTGCTGCCGACGACGATCTGCTGCCCGTCGGACAGGGGTTGGGCCAGGTTCAGCTCGGCCGGATCGGCACCCTCGGACAGTCCCCCGGCAGCCGCCAGGGCGTCGTCGACCCGGGAACCGGCCGCCAACTCGACCACTCCTGGTTCCTCGACCTCCCCGAGCACATGCACGGTCACCCTCTGGGTCACGGATGCTTCGGCCGTCGGAGCAGCTGCGACGGACCCGGTCGCCGCCGGTACGGCAACGGCCTCGATCGGCACCGGCCTGTTCAGCCAGGACCGGAACCCAAAGACACCGACGAGCAAACCGACCAGGACCAACAGCACCACCACGTGCAGGGCCGTGAACCGCCGCCGACCCGGCGGCCACCGCTCCGCGACAGGATCGGTCACCTCACCGGCCGGAGGCTCCTGACCCAACCGGGGTACGCCTGCCGGTCGAGGCCTCGCAGCCGCGGTCTCGGACGTGCCGTCGGCATCGGCCCGCCTGCGCCGCAGCGTCGCGACCTCGGCCAGCCAATCCGGATCGGGGTGCAGAACCTCCGTCGGCCGGTCATCCGGATCCTCGCCACCGACCCGCATCACCGCGCGCCGCGGCCGCTCGTCGGCACCGGGACGCCGACGGCTCCGTGTATCCGGTCGGCGGTGATCGGGCGACCTGACCCGATCATCGACCGGGACCGTCACCGATCCGGCGACCATCTCCTCGAGCCGCTGTCGTACCCGGTCGGTCACCCGGGCATCGCCGAACAGGTCTGCCATGTACACACCGTCGGCTGCGCCGGTACCCACCGACCGCCCGCCGACGAATCTGTGGACAACCAGGACCGGTCAGCCGCCTGTGGACACGATGCCGGGCGAGGCCACTGGGGAGCGACAACGAGTACGTCGAGACCGAGCAGTACCGGCTCGGGCGATGACTGCCTTCAGTCAGTACTGGGGTGTCGGCGGTAGGAGTTCGGCGTGAGGCCCAGGACGCGGCGGAAGTCGGTGGTGAGGTGGGCGTGGTCGGCGTACCCGAGATCGGCAGCGACCTGGCTGATCGTCAGGAACGGATCCTCGCGTAGACGTTGGGCGGCCTCCTGGAGGCGGTAGCGGCGGATGACGGTCAGCGGTGGCAGGCCGACATGGCGTCGCGCAAGACGCTGCACTGCCCGGATCGAGATGCCCAGTCGATGGGCGACCTGATCGACACCGACGATGGTGCGGTCGGCGGAGATCAGGTCTTCCATCGCATTGGCCAGCAGACCGCTCTCCCCCGCTGGGTCAAGATGCGCGCTGATCCATGCGGTGCAGGCTCCGACGGCGCGCTCGCGCCCCGTTGTCTCGTCATCGTGGCGCATCGCGGCCCGAACGGTCTGATGCAACTCGGTGGCATCGAAGGGCATTTCGATGTCGTGGATCGCACGAGGATCGGGGTGGAGAGCGGCGATCCCAGCCGGTCGCAGAAGTACCCCGACGGCCCAGCCCCGCCCTCGCAGATCGCGATGTGATGCCCCGGTGGTGGGGCCCGCCAGGATCACGTTCTCGGGTTGGACGACGAGGTTGGAGGCCGGGAACGGCAGTAGCTCCTGTCGTGAGATTCGCCCGGCGGGAAGGTTCCATCGAGGGATCCAGAACCAGCGGATCAGCTCACGCAGTTCTTGGGGCGCGGGTTCTCGATGGAACGACGGCAGCCTGGCCGGGTAGAGGACACCGCGGCCATCGCTCAGGTCAGCCATCGTGCCCCTCTTTCTGCGAAGTCGTCGCGAATCTTCAAGCCAGACCGGCGGAGTCGCTCGTACGGTCGCTGCATGGACAATCACGAGACACCCCGACGCGGGGTCACCGGACAGCACACCACCGAGGGCATCCCACACGGCTCGACCAGCCTGACCCCGTTCCTGACCATCCAGGGCGCGGCAGACGCGATCGAATTCTATCGCTCGGCGCTCGGCGCTCGGGTGGTCGACGTCACCGAGGTCGGCGGCATCGTGGTCCACGCCGAACTGGACTTCGGCAACGGCCGACTCCAACTCGGAGAACCCAACCCCGACTATGGATTGGAGCCCGCGCCGGCAGGAGAGGGCGACTGCTACTCGATCGGCCTGTACTGCGCCGACGTCGATACGTTCGTCGCACGTGCCCAGCAGGCCGGCGCGACGATCCGCGAACCCGTCAGCACATTCGTCTCCGGGGACCGGTTCGCCTCCATCCGAGACCCCTTCGGCGTGCGCTGGTCGATCATGTCTCGTGTCGAAGACCTCTCCGAAGCCGAGAGCTCCCAGCGAGTCGCCCGATGGGCAGCCGAGCAAGAGACGACGAACGCCACCTGAGCAGCGCTCACCCTCCGCGACAACCGGATCAGGTCAACCTGATCAAGCGGGGACGATGCTGACCAGCTTCGGCGCCTTCACGATCACCTTCCGGATCTCGGCACCGGCCAGTGCCCGCTGGACATTGGCATCGGCCAGAGCCAGCTGCTCCAGGGTCTCGGGAGAGACATCCGGGGCGACCTCCAGCTTCGCGCGTACCTTGCCCTTGATCTGCACCACGCAGGTCACCGAATCCTCCACCAGCAGCGCCGGATCGGCCGCCGGCCAGGTGGCATTGGCCACCGACGGTGCGTGACCCAGCAGCTCCCACATCTCCTCGGTGACATAGGGAGTGAACAGACTGAGCAGGACAGTCACGGTCTCGGCGGCCTCCCGGACCGCCGGATCCCCACCTCCGTTGGCATCCAGGGACTTCCGGGCGGCATTCACCAGCTCCATGATCCGGGCGACCGAGACGTTGAACTTGCGTTCGGTGATCTGCTCGGTGACCGCCGCAATCGTCTGGTGGGTCACCCGACGCAATGCCTGGTCCCCGGTCGCCGGATCGGATCCGGGTGCGCTGGTCACCTCCGTGGCCAGCCGGTAGGCACGGTTCAGGAACTTCAACGATCCCGCCGGCGACACATCGGCCCAGTCGATGTCGTCCTCCGGCGGACCGGCGAAGATCACCGTCAGGCGCACCGCATCGACACCGAACTCGTCGATCTGCTTGCCCAGGTCGACACCATTGCCCAGCGACTTCGACATCGCCTTGCCCTGGTTGATCACCTGCCCCTGGTTCAGCAGCCGTTGCATCGGCTCGGTGAAGTCGATCATGCCCATGTCGTGCAGCACGCGGGTGAAGAACCGCATGTACAGCAGGTGCAGGATGGCGTGCTCCACACCGCCGACGTACTGGTAGATCGGCATCCACCGCCCGACCGCCTCGGGATCGAAGGGCCCGTCGGTGTATCCGGGTGAGGTGAAGCGGAAGAAGTACCACGAGGAGTCGACGAAGGTGTCCATCGTGTCGGTGTCCCGCTTCGCCGGGCCGCCACAGATCGGGCAGGTGGTGTTCACCCAATCGGTGGCCGCGGCCAGCGGGGATGTCCCCTTCGGCGCCAGGTCGGCACCGCGCAGATCGGGCAGTTCCACCGGCAGTTGATCATCCGGTACGGGAACCTCCCCATGCTCGGGGCAATGGATGATCGGGATCGGGCAGCCCCAGAAACGCTGCCGGCTCAGCAACCAGTCGCGCAGGCGGTACGTGACCGCCGGCTCGCCACGCCCCTCGGCGGTCAGCTGGGCGATGATCGCTTCGATTCCCGAGGACTTGTCGGTCAGTCCGTCCAAGGTGCCGGAATCGACATAGGCACCGTCGCCGGTGGTGGCCACACCGGTCTCGGCCGGATCGGCATCACCGGTGTCGACCACCCGACGCACCGGCAGGTCGAACTTCCGGGCGAAGTCCAGGTCGCGTTGATCATGGGCCGGGACGGCCATCACCGCACCGCTGCCGTAATCGGCCAGGACGTAGTCGGCGACCCAGATCGGCACCTGCTCACCGTTCACCGGATTCGTCGCGTACCGGCCGGTGAAGACACCGGTCTTCTCCCGCTCGGTGGACTGCCGGTCGATCTCCGATGCCTGCTTGGTCTTCTCCAGGTAGGCCTCGAAATCTGCACGATGATCATCGGTCACCAGCTCGTCGGCCAATGCCGACTCCGGCGCCAGCACCATGAAGGTGGCGCCGTAGAGGGTGTCGGGTCGGGTGGTGAAGACCCGGATCGGTTCACTGCGTCCGTCGACGGCGAAGTCGACCCAGGCACCGGCCGACTTGCCGATCCAGTTGCGCTGCATCGTCAGCACCCGCTCCGGCCAGTTGCCGGACAACTCGTCCAGACCGGCCAGCAGGTCCTCCACGTAATCGGTGATCTTGAAGTACCACTGGGTCAGGTTCCGCTTGGTCACCTCGGCACCGCAACGCTCGCAGTGGCCGTCGATCACCTGTTCATTGGCCAGCACCGTCTGGTCGTTCGGGCACCAGTTGACCGGGCTCGCCTTGCGATAGGCCAGCCCGCGCTCGAAGAACCTCAGGAACAGCCACTGGGTCCAGCGGTAGTACTCCGGGTCGGAGGTGTGCAACCGCTTGGTCCAGTCCAGGCTCAACCCGTACCGGCGGAAGGAGCCGGCCTGGGTCTCGATGTTGGCGTAGGTCCACTCGGCCGGATGCGCATTGCGCTTGATCGCAGCGTTCTCGGCCGGCAGCCCGAAGGAGTCCCAGCCGATCGGATGCAGCACGTCGTAACCCTGCAACCGCAGGAAACGCGCGATCACATCACCCATGGCGAAGGCCTCGGCATGACCCATGTGCAGATCACCCGAGGGGTAGGGGAACATGTCGAGCACGTAGCGACGTTCCTTCTCGCCGTCGTCGGCGGCGACGAAGGTGTCGTTCTCCTCCCAGTACCGCTGCCAGCGTTCCTGGGCGGCCACGGCGTCATAGCGCCGCTCCGTCGCCTCGGTCGGCTGCTGCTCGCTGGTCTGCTGCTCGGTCATCGGTCCTTCCTCTGCCTGCTCTTCGTGTGGTCTCTCGCCGGACATGCAAAGACCCCTCGCACAGGAGGGGTCGCCGCATCGAGCCTTGTGCTCAACGCGGCCCGAGAAGGAGCAGGGCACGTGCCATAGGGGCATTGTAGCCCCGACGCCGCGGCCGGGTACACCGGACAACCAGCGACCGGGGTCACGCCGATGGGCCATGGGCGACCATCGGCCGTCCCACGCGACCCGGCCCGTCCGTTGCTCCCCGAGCACGAGCGGTGCGGGTATGAGATCTCAGCGGCTGCGCCGGAACTCCTCGACCTCCGCGCGGGTCGGCGGTTGGGCACCGATTCTGGTGACCACCAGCGCCGAGGCGGCGGTGGCCACGGCCAATGCCTCGGCCACGTCCTCGGGATGTCGGTGGTACGCGGCGAGGAATCCCGCCATGAAGGTGTCCCCGGCGGAGATGGTGTCGACCAGCTCGACCCGGTGACCGGGCGCGCGTACCGGTTCGGACCCGGCTCTCACGGCGACCGCGCCGTCGGGGCCGAGGGTGAGCAGGCCCAGGTCGATGCCGTAGCGGTCGATCCACTCGGTGAACACGTCCTCGGCGTTGCGGTCGGGAGCCACCGCCCCGGCGAGGAAGTTCACATCGTCGTCGCTGGCCTTCACCACGCTGACGAATCCTCGACGCCGACGCTCCCCCAGTACCTCCAGCCACGGTTCCAACCGGGCCCAGTAGTCGGCGGCATCCTCGACCAGACTCGGCCGCACGTTCAGGTCGACCGACAGGTTGCAGTTCTGCCGAGCGGCCCAGTCCAGCAGAACCGATGCCCCCGGCTCGATCACCACGGCCAGGGTGCCGGTGTGCAGCCAGTCCGTCGGCGACAGTTCCGGCAACTCCTCGCCACGCCAGGCGAAGTTCGCCGTGTCGGTGAAGTGGAAGGTGTAGCTGGCGCGACCGTCGTCATCCAGGCTGACCACGGCCATCGAGGTCGGCTCGTCGGTCGACACCGCGAGTTCGAGGTCGACGTTCTTGCCCTCGAGGTATCCGCGCAGTTGCCGGCCGAGGGCGTCGGTCGAGAGCCGTCCGAGGAAGCTCGCCCGCTCGCCCATCAGTTCCAGTGCGATCGCGGTCGTCATCGGGCCACCGGCCGACGTCGCGCTCCACGTGCTGGAGAAGTGGTCGTCGGTCTCATTGCCCGTGGGCAGCAGATCGATGAGCGCCTCACCGCAGCTGACGAATCGACTGATGGTCACCGCGGCAGCGTAGCGCGGGGATCACCCCTGGTCGCGCCGTCCCGCCCGCGGCCGGGCCTCACCGGTCGGGTCAGCCGGACCCGGCTGCCTCGCCGAACCGCGGCCCGAACAACTGGGGCGGCAACCGCGTCTGTCGCCGGCCGACCAGGCTCGGATCCCAGGCACTCGGGGGGACCATGGCGCAGTTCAGCTCCAACAGGTCAGCGGCGAGCCCATCGCTGGGATCCAGGACCTGTGCCCGCTCGGCGCAGATCAGC
Source organism: Naumannella halotolerans (assembly GCF_004364645.1). Classification (NCBI taxonomy): domain Bacteria; kingdom Bacillati; phylum Actinomycetota; class Actinomycetes; order Propionibacteriales; family Propionibacteriaceae; genus Naumannella; species Naumannella halotolerans. The sequence goes on from NZ_SOAW01000001.1 coordinate 1,682,988, forward strand.
TGCAGCGCACCGTCCCCGTCGACCCAGGCCGCGGTACCCAACAGGCACAGCGCTCCCACTGCCCACTCCGCGGGGGTACGGCGCACCACGGCCGACCACAGGGCGACAGCGGCCGGGGCAGCGTCGCGGTCCAGGCGGGCGAGTGCGGCCGCCCGCCCGGCTGCGGTGCCGGCGAGCAGCGCCAGTTCGATCCAGGGGTCCGCACCCGCCAGCGACGGCTCGAAACCCTCCTCCGACCGGTCCGACGATCCCGGACCGGAACATTCGGTCGCGATCGCATCGAGCAGACGATCCATCCGCTCGTGGCGGTCGGCGTCACCGGGGTGCTCACCGGCGAGCCGCAGGAGTACCGCAGCGAAGGCGGTCGTGTCCTCCTGCACCGACGGCAGCGCCAGGCGTCCGACATCGGAGCGACTGGGCAGGGCGACCATGCCGTGCATCACCGCCGCGACGACCGACGGGGTGGCATCGTCACAGACCGCGGCGGCATCGTCGAACACCGAGAACCACCGTCCGTCGGTGACCACCAGCGCATCGCGCACCTGTTCTCGAGGAAGGACATCGCAGCACAGCGCGAACAACCACTCGGTGGGATGGTCGGAGTCGTCGACGAAGGCGATGATCACCGCGGCATCACCACCGTTGGCGTTGATCATCTTCGTCACGAATCCAGGCACGTGGACGAAGTCCTCCGGTTCGGGTAGATCGATCCGAGCAGTCACGACGAGGCGTTTGCCGTGCAGCACCAAGATCACCAACGAGTGCTGCGGGTGGAACCCGAGCAGGTACGGTACGGCGGCGATCAGGTCACCGCGGTCGGAGATCCGCAGGGTCGAGGCATCCATGGCCGGTCCGGAGGTCGAGGCTTCCATGACCGAACCATGGGAACGACGACACCGAATCTGCCGCGGGTCGGGCGATTGTGGACAACCAGGCTGGACCGGAGGCCCTGTGGACAAGTCAGCGCATGGACAAGTCAGCGAGTGAACTCAGCGGACGGTCGTGTACAGCTGCTCGAACCGGTCCAGGGTTGCTCCGAAGGCGTGTTCGGCGACGATCTCCGAACTCTTCTTGCCCATCAGCCGCCGGGTCTCGGCATCGGACAGGATCGCGGTCAGTCGCGCCGCCAGCGTCTCCACCTGCCCGGGCGGATACAGCCACCCGTTCTCCCCTTCCCGCACCAGGTGCGGCAGGGCCATCGCGTCGGCCGCGACGACCGGCAGCCTCGCCGACATGGCCTCCAAGGTGGCCAGGCTCTGCAGTTCGGCCACGCCGGGCATGCAGAACACCTCGGCGCTGCCGTAGGCGGTGAGCAGTTCGGTCTCGTCCACGTACCCGCTGAACTCGAGCCGATCGGCACCGAGTCCGAGCTCGGCGGCCAGATTGCGCAAGGCTGCCCGCTGCGATCCGTGGCCGACCACCACCAGCCGGCCCGGCACCTGCTCGGGCAGCAGGGCCATCGCCCGCAGCAGATCGTCGATCCGCTTCTCCGGGTCCAGCCGACCGACGAACAGCACGGTGGGGGTGGCCGGACGGACGGCCCGGTCGCGCGCGCGCTCGTACCGCTCGCTGTCGATCCCGTTGGAGACGGCCACGGCGGGCAGGCCGGTGGCCCGCGTCAACAACTCGGCCGCCTTCGGTGTGGGTGAGGTGATCACCGAGGTACGGGCGAACACCCGCCGCAGGTCGGCCCACAGCCACCGCGCCCCGATCCCCCGCAACCGCCTCGGGCAGGGAACGTGGTCGAAGTAGTTCTCCGCCATCATGTGATTGGTCGCCACCACACCGATCCCGCGGGAGGCGGCCCGCCGGATCAGCGCGCGGCCGATCAGAAAGTGGTCCTGGACATGCACCACCTCGGGCTGCAGCCGGTCGAGCAACCGTCCGGCCGCCGGCCCGACCGCCGTCGGTCGACTGATCCTGAAGGTCTCGTAAGGCGGGTACGGGAACGAGCCGATCTGGTGCACTGTCACCCCACTGGGTTCGGTGGTGGTGACGCTGCGCGTGGTCTGTGCCGGGCACAGCACATGCACCTCGTGGCCGCGGCGACTCAGACCGCCGGCGAGACGTCGGGAGAACTGGGCTGCCCCGTTGACGGTCGGGGGGTAGGTGTCGGTACCGATCAGGATGCGCATGTCGGAACTCCTGTCTGCTGCTCAACTGCCATGGCCGTGCGGTAGGCCCGGGTCACGGATCGAAGGAAGGTGTCGGCGCTGAACACGTCGCGGGCGGAGATGGCGGCCGAGGAGGCCGCGATCACGGGGGTGGGATCGGTGGCCAGTTCGACGAGCCGACCGGCGAGGACGTCGGTGGATTCACCGAATGCCGCGATCCCGGCATCGGCGAGGCCTTCGGTGAGGGCGGGGTCGCACCAGATCACGCCCCGCAGGGCGGTGATCGACTCCGCCACCGTCATCGGCTGGTTGTCCCAGCCGATGGAGGACAAGACGGTGACATGGGCACGCTCCAGGGCCGCGGGGATCTCGGCCGGGTCGAGCCTGCCGCGCCAGGTGATGCCCCGATGCCCGTCGATCAACCGACGGACCTGCGCCTGTCGCGGACCGGCGCCGACGATCTCCACCTGCAACCGGTCGGCACCCACGTCGCCGACGGCCCGCAACGCATCCCGGACGAACGGCAGGATGCGCTTCTCGTCGGCCAGCCGGCCGATCCACAGGACCCGCAGCGGACCGTCGATCGAGGTCACCGGCCGGGCGGTCGGATTCGGTGCGACGGTGTTCGGTACGACCTCGACCCGCGCCAGCCCCGCCGCCCGCAACCGGTCGGCCTGATGGGCCGACGGGGAGATCACCAGATCCACCCGCCGTGCGGTGGCCAGGGTCATCGCCCGCAGCGCCGAGTCACCGGCCCTGTCGGCCAGCCGTATCCGGGCCGGGCTGAAACCGGTGACCAGTCGGTGGAACGGTGGGCCGCCGAGGGCCAGCAGGGTCTGGATCGGTGCCGTCGTCTGCCAGAAGAAGGTGTGCACCGTCTGCACCACGGCTATGCCGAGTTCTCGAGCGGCCGCGATCGCCGCGGCGGCCAGGCCGAACTCCGAGTGCAGGTGCACGACCTCCACCCGGTGTTCGGCCAGCACGGTGCGCAACCGGTGGCGCAGACGGGCCGTGTGGGGTACGAGCGGGAACCCCAGTCCCGGGACGACGAATGCTGCGGGTACGCCCATGGCCCGGATCTGCGGCTGCCGCCCGAGTGCGGCCAGCCGCTCGCTGGGAGGGCAGATGGCGAGCACATCGGCGACTGCACTCAGCGCCAGGACCTGGTCGTGGAACGCGTTCTCGGCACCGCCGAGGGTGGCCAGGGTGTAGTCGCTGACGACGGCCACCCGGGCGCGGCGGGTCATGCCCGCTCCCCGACCGGCTGCAGGGACCGTTGCCGGGCCTCGGGGTGGTAGCGCGACAGTGCGGCGACACCGCCGGTGGCGATGGCACCGAAGATGATCATGCCGGCCACCACCAACGGTGTGAGCGACACCCCTTCGGACAGGACGACCAGGCCGTAGGCGACGGCGATCAGCGGGTCGACGGTGGTCAGGGACCCGACGACGACCTCCGGATGACCGATGATGTGGGCCTGTTGGATCACCCAGCCACCGAAGGCGTAGGTGGCCAGGATCGCCACCGCCCCGACGACCACGACCGGAATCGGGAACCGATCGGCCTGCTCGACGTGGAGGAAGAGGGTCTTCGTCGCGGCCGAGGCCAGGCCGTAGAGGATCGCCCCGGCGGAGGCGACGGCGAACGACCGGATCGACATCGGAATCGACCGCCGGGCCAGCAAGAGGGTCAGCGCCATTGCGAGACACAGCACGACCGCGCCCAGCATCAGCGGAAGGTCGATCGTGGAGCGTCGATCATCGGAATGGGTGGTCGACAACACGGTGAAACCGACGATGCCGATCACCGTCATCGCCACGGTCAGCCACATCACCGGCGTGGTGCGGTAGCGGTAGATCCTCGCAGCCAACAGCACCGACCAGGGCACGGCGAGGATGCCGATCGGCTGGACCACGGTGACCGGCGCCTGGGAGAGCGCGACCAGATGCAGACAGGCGCCGACCATCACGAGACCGAGCCCGAGCAGCCAGCGTGGACGACGTACCAGGCTGAGAATCTGTGCGAGGGACAGCGAATCCTGTTCCTCCGAGACCCGGTCCGAACTGACCGCCATGTGCTGGAACAGGGCGCCACCGGCGAAACAGAAGGAGGCGATGACTACCAGTCCGATGGCGATCGTCGTGATCATCCGCGGGGGCCTCCTGTGAGAGCGGTCGGAGCCGTGGCAGGAGCGCGTCCGTGCGGTCCGTCGGCCGGTCCGTACCGGCCTGTTCTCCGCAACTCAGCTTAATCCTGTGACGTGGTTCCGGAACCGACTCCGGGCCCGGATCGGCCCCGGAGAAGTCCGACCGCAGACCACTACGGGCAACCCTGAGCCCGGGCCCGTTGGGGCCACCGGGAAGATCATCCCGGTGGGGTCCATCGACCCGGCCGTCTGCCGAAGGACGAAGGGCGGGCCGGAGGTTTCCCTCCGGCCCGCCCTGTCGTCCCGGTCGCTTCGACTCGGTCGGTCCCGCTCAGCTGTAGACGTAGACCTTGGTGCCGATCGAGACCTGGGAGTACAGCTCGGCGACCTTGCCCTTGTCCCGGACGTTGACACAGCCGTGGGATCCGCCGTTGTATCCGCGGGCGGCGAAGTCGCTGGAGTAGTGCACCGCCTGCCCACGGCTGAAGAACATCGCGTACGGCATCGGCGTGTGGTACATGTTCGAGACGTGGTCCTTGCGCATCCGGTCCACATAGAAGGTGCCCTCGCGAGTCGGGGTCTCGTCGGTGCCGAAGCGGACGTCGAAGGAGATCGAGACGACGCCGTCCTTCAACCACCACAGCTTGTTCGACTTCTTCGAGATGCACATCACCTTGCCGGTCATGCACTCATCCGGCAGCCCCTCGGCCTTCTCGCCCTGCTTCGACTCCGAGTCCGAGGACTTCTCGTCGTCCTTGTCTTCCTTCTTCGGCTTGTTGTTGAGCTCCTCATCGGTCGGCTCGGTGGTCATCTCGTTCAGCTTGTCCACGGTGCGCTGGTCGACCTCACCGGTCTCGGGGATCTCCCGCTTGGCCTGGAACCCCTTGACCGCGGCGACCGTGACCGATCCGTAGTTGCCGGTGACGTCCTCGGTGAACCAGTCGAGCTGCTTCAGCCGGGCCTGCAGGTCCTTCACCTTGTCCCCGGAGTCACCGTCCTTCAAGATGGCCTTGCCCGGGGTGAGGCGGTTGTTCTTCTCGTCATCGGTCGGCTCGCGCGTCATCTCGTGCAGCGCGTCCAAGGTCTTCTGGTCGACCTCACCGGTCTCGGGAAGTTCGCGTTTGGCCTGGAAACCCTTGATCGCACTGACGGTCTGGTCGTCGTACTCACCGGAGATCTTGCCGTTCCACCAGGCGATCTGCTTCAACCGTGCCTGCAGATCCTTCACCTCGTCGCCGGAGTCACCCTTGGCCAGCAGGGCCGGTTCGGTGGTCGGGGTCGGGGAGGCCGACGGTGTGGGGCTTTGGGTCGGGGTCGGCGTCGGGGTGCTCGACTCGACGACGGCGGGCGCGGGGGCGACCACTGCGGTGTCGGTCGACGGGGTGTTGGGGGCGCACCCCGTGAACACCAGCGCTGCGCTGGCCAGAACTGCGAGCGCGCAGACGTTGCCCTTCATGACTGACTCCCTTCCCGGAGAAATCCGTGCTTACGTTAGACCTATTGATTCCCGGGACAAATCAAAAGTTCGCGATTCAGCGAAGTTTCCGCAATCGTGATCTCCGCGAGACCGATCACCCGAACTGACCACGGCACCGGTCGGCCCCTGGTCCGGTCCTGGACCGACCACGGTCTTCGGCGTGGTTCGAGGCCTCGGTTGCGGACCTTCGACAGGCTTCAATGACTGCATGGCGCTCACCGAACCGACCCGCGTTCACCGGACCGCAGTCAACGCACCGCAGCCACCGACCGCCGCCACCGTGCGACTGCCGATGGCACCCCTTGCCCAGCCACCGCAGGTCTGGTGGCCCCGGATCCAGCCGACGATCCCCGGAGCACGCTCGGTACGTCCGGTACGTATCGGCGACACCGAGCGGTCCGCCGCCTGCGACCTGTTGACCCTGCACTTCAGCGAGGGCCGACTGGCCGAGGACGAGTTCGAGCAACGGCTGGAGGCTGCCGTCGCCGCGCGGTACAGCAGCGAGTTGCGCCAGTTGTTCGACGACCTGCCGCGCCAAGGCAGCCGCCGAGCCGCTCCGCAGGCCGCTGCCGCCCCGAGCGCCCCGGCGAAGATCGCGGCCGTGCTGCTGGCGGTGACCACGGCGATGATCTGCCTGTTGATGGTGGCCGGGATCGGCGCCTACGAGGGCGGGCTCGGTGTGGCCGCCATGTTCGGCGGCGTCCTGGCCGCCACTGGTGGCGCGGCGATCGGCTGGCTGTACGCCCATCGCGGTACGAGTCGACACCGCCCCTGAGCAACGGTGAGGGTCGACCTCATTGACCCTGTCGACCCATTGACCCTGTCGACCTCATTAACCCTGTCGACCTCATTAACCCTGTCGACCTCATTAACCCTGTCGACCTCATTAACCTTGGGTCGGTGGACACCGACCAGCCCTTGCCACCGATGCGGCTCCGTGAGCTCCGGGTGCCCCGGACCGGCCCGCACGAGCGCGGGCTCGCGATCGGCACCGCCTTCGGCCCCGAGATCGCCGCCAGCGCCGCACGGTACGCGCAGATCTACTCCCGGTTCGGCGCCGACGCTGCCACCGTCGCCGAGGTGGTCGACGGATCCCTGCAGGCCGTGCAGGACTGGGCGCCGGAACTGTTCGCGGAGTTGGCCGGGGTGGCCGAGGGTGCCGAGGTCGATCTGCCGACCGCGATGTCGCTGAATGCCCGGACCGAGGTGCTGGCCCGGACCCAACTCGCCGCGCGTGAGTGCTCCACCGTCGTCGCCCTCTCCCCCGACGGGCCGCCACGCACCTTGCAGACCTGGGACTGGTACCCCGAACTCGCGCCGATCGGGGCACTGCTGGAGCTCCCGCTCGGCGACCGGGTCGTGCGTACCTTCTCCGAGGTCGGCATGCTCGGCAAGATCGGTACGAACGGTCGCCTCGGTCTGCATTTCAACATCCTTCGTCACCACAGCGACGGTGGCTCCGGGGTCCCGGTGCACCTGGTGGCCAGGGCGATCCTCGACCGGGCCGACACGGTCGAGGAGGCGATCGCGATCGCCGGATCGGCTCCGCTGGCCGCCTCCACCGTGCTCACCGTCGCGCAAGCCGCGCCGGGGCGGGCGGTCAGCATCGAGCTCTCCCCCGCCGGGATCGGGGTGGTCGAACCGAGTGCCGGTTATCTGGCCCACACCAATCATTTCCTCGATCCCACTCTTGCCACCGGGGAGGCGGCCGGCGTCGATTCCACGACCTGGCAGCGACTCGACCACGTCCTGGGCCAGCGGGAGGCGGTCCTGGCGGCCCGCGGCCCGGTGGAATTGTCGGCGGCCGCCTGCGGTACGGCAGGTGGCGCCGCGGCGATCTGCGTCCACTGCGACCCCGATGCCGATTTCGACCGGCGCGTCGCCACGTTGTTGACCGTCTCCCTGGACCTGACCTCCGGGGCGATCCACCATCACACCGGCACACCTGCGGAGTTGACGCAGACCACCGTCGCGGAGTTCGTCTGACCGACCGCCGGAGGATCGGTCCCCAGGTCGGAGCCGTTACCCTGATGCAATGTCGCGAAACACCGATGTCTCGGACCGGGTGGCCGAACTCATCGAGGAGCTCGGCGTCGACGCCGTGGTCACCGATCCGATCCTGATCGACAACTACCGCTGGGACTGGTCCCGCAGCACCGCCACCGGTATGCCGCTCGCGGTGGCCCGACCCGGCGACACCGCACAGGTGCAGACCGCCGTCCGGTGGGCTGCCCGGCACCGCATACCGATCGTGCCCCGTGGCGCCGGCAGCGGACTGTCCGGTGGTTCCTGCGCGGTCGACGGCTGCCTGTTGCTCAGCCTGGACCGGATGCGGGCGGTCGAGATCGACCGGTCGACCCGGGTCGCGGTCGCCGAACCGGGTGCCCTCAATGTCGATGTGAAGCTGGCCGCCGCGGCGCAGGGACTGTGGTACCCGCCCGACCCCAGTTCCTTCGAGATCTGTTCCATCGGCGGCAACGTCGCCACCAATGCCGGCGGCCTGTGCTGCGTCAAGTACGGGGTGACCACCGACTACGTCCTCGGCCTCGACGTGGTGCTCGCCGACGGCACCTTGGTCCAGCTCGGGGGCAGGCGGATCAAGGATGTCGCCGGATTGTCGCTGATGAAGCTGTTCGTCGGCAGCGAGGGCACCCTGGGCATCGTCACCCGGGTGATCCTGCGACTGATCCCGCCCAAACCGGCCGCCTCGACGATCGTCGGCTACTTCCCCAGCGTCACCGCCGCGGCCCAGGCCGTGGTCGAGGTCGGTACGACGATGCGTGCGTCGATGATGGAGCTGATGGACCAGGCCAGCATCAACTCGGTCGAGGATCTGCGCCCGATGGGTCTCGACCGCAGTGCCGGGGCGATGCTGTTGGCCCAGACCGATGCCCCCGGTTCGGCCCGGGACGAGGAGTTGGCGCTGATGGAGCGGGTCTTCGGTGAGTGTGGTGCGACGGAGGTGTTCAGCACCGACGACCCCGAGGAGGGCGAACTGTTCTGCGCTGCCCGCCGGGCCACCTTCCCGGCCGCCGAGCGCCTGGGCGACCTGCTGCTGGAGGATGTCGGGGTGCCGGTTCCGCTGCTGCCGAGACTGCTGGGTGGGATCGAGGAGATCGCCGCCGAACACCAGGTGGCGATCCCCACCGTGGCCCATGCCGGCGACGGCAACAGCCACCCGATCGTGGTCTACGACGCCACCGACCCGGATTCGACGCAGCGAGCCTCGGCCGCCTTCAAGGCGGTGATGGCGCTGGCCATCGCACTGGGTGGCACGATCACCGGAGAACACGGAGTCGGTCGTCTGAAACGCGACCACCTGGCAGATCAGCTCGGGCCCGAGGTGATGGCACTGACCCACCGGATCAAGACCGCACTCGATCCCGATGGCCTGTTGAACCCTGGTGCCGGCATCTGAGACCCCTACCCCTGGGGGGTATCGACTAGACTGGCCGGGATGCGAGGCCGGGCGAGAACCCAGGAGGGACCGATGGAAGGCGAGCACACGCATGGATACATCAGTGACAAGGCTCGTTATCTCGCGCGGTTGAAGCGGATCGAGGGCCAGGCGCGCGGTATCCACCGGATGATCGACGAGGATGTCTACTGCATCGACATCCTGACCCAGATCAGCGCACTCACCAGTGCACTGGAGAATGTCGCCCTCGGCCTGCTGGATGACCATCTCGCCCATTGCGTGGCCGATGCCACCCGGCAAGGGGGCGAGGAGGGTGAGGCGAAGCTGAAGGAGGCCTCGGCGGCGATCGCCCGGCTGGTGAAGTCCTGAGTCGGGTTCTGCCGCTCCGGCCTGCGGCTCACCGCAGGTCCTCCTCGGTCGGACGGTGAGCCGGCTCCGGCCAGACCGGCCACCGCTGTCCTGAGGAGCCGGCAGACCCGGGGCCGTCCACCGGTCCGGCATCGATCGCCGCGGCGCCGTCGGTCACCCCCGACGCCGGCGCGTCATCGGCCGGCACCCAGGAGCTCGGGATCACCGCCGGTGGCGGCGCGTACCGTGCCCGCTGCAGCCCGATGGCCAGACCGACCAGCGCGAGTGCGGTGAGGAAGATCGCGGCCTTGGCGAGCAGGTACGGCAGGTCGACCGCCATCGCGATCCCGGTCTGCAGTCGCGGCAGGGCGGAGTCTCGGATGCCATAGGCCGAGGCAACGGCCTGCACGAGGAGGAACGCGAACCCGGTCCCGATTGCCGTACCGAGCAGGAACGCCAGATCCGCGGCTCGTGGCCGCCGACTACCACGCCACCAGGGCATGCCCACCCAGAGCACGCTGAGAACGGCCGCCGACTGCACGGCCAGCGGCAGCCAGAAGGTCTCCGGGTTGCGGTACGGCGGCAGCTGGTGGCCCAGCCACGGTGCCACCGGACAGCAGACCAGCCAGAACGCGCCGAGTAGCCACTGCGACCACGCCGGACGCGGGCCGCCGGAACGGGTGTCGAGGTGGGTCTGCGGCACGGATGCATCCTCCCAGACCACGGTTGCAGACTGCGTGCTCCCCCTCGCCCGCGCTCCCCCTCGCCCCCGATCACGGTCACAGTTCCGGAGGGCGTGAAGCAGTGATTGCGACGACGCGGCCCGGTCTGCGGGACCGCCTCCTTACCACGCCATGGCCTCGCCGACGACCGTGCCTGCCGACCACCCTCAGGTGCGTAACATTTTGATGACATGACTCCACGCCGCCGTGCGACTCGGGCAGGATGCGATGGTCCAGGGAACGTCCCAAGCAGTCCCCGAGAGGAACCACGTGACGAATCGCGCAAGGTCAACCACCCGCATCGCAGCCGGTCTGGCCGCCCTCTCGCTGGGCCTCGCCGCCTGCAGCGGCGGCGGCAGCTCCGACGGCGAGGGCGACGGCGGGGAGGATCTGACGGTCACCAGCTCGATCAGCCAGGACGTGGACACCTTGTTGCCGATGGATGCCAATGTCGGCGACAACATCGCGGTGCTGGACGTGATCTACGACGGGCTGGTCCGCTACGACCCCGAGACCACCGAGCCGTACCCCTACCTCGCCGAGGAGATCACCACCACCGACAACCAGGTGTGGACGATCAAGATCAAACCGGGCACCACCTTCCACAACGGTGAACCGGTCGACGCCGAGGCCTTCGCCCGCGCCTGGAACTATGCCGCCTACGGCCCGAACGCGATGGGGAACAACTACTTCTTCGAGCGGATCGAAGGCTACGACGACATGCAGGGCGAGTACGAGGAGGCTGACGACGGCACCGTCACCGTCGACGAGGAGCCGGCGGCCGACGAGCTCAGCGGGCTGGAGGTGGTCGATCCGCAGACCCTGCAGGTGACCCTGAACGCGCCCTTCGTCGGCTTCGACACCATGCTCGGCTACACCGGCTTCTTCCCGATCGCCCAGGCCTGCCTCGACGACATCGAGGCCTGTACCACCAAGCCGATCGGCAACGGCCCGTTCCAGGTCGAGGAATGGTCCCAGGGTCAGTCGCTGACGGCGACCAAGTACGCCGACTACACCGGTGCCGAGACCCCGAACTACGACCGGATCGAATGGGTCGAGTACGCCGGCGGTTCGGAGTGGCCGGACTTCCAGGCCGGTCTGATGGACCTGGCCGAGGCCCCCTCGGCGAACTTCACCCAGGCCTACGACGACCCGGCCCTGCAGCGTGTCGAGCGTCCCACCGCGGCGCTGACCTACCTGTCCTTCCCGCTCTACGACGACGGCCCGTGGACCGACATCGAGTTCCGCAAGGCACTGTCGATGGCGATCGACCGACAGGCCGTGATCGATGCGGTGCTGCCCGGTCAGCGCGTACCCGCCGACTCCTGGGTGATGCCCGACGGTGTCCCCGGTGGGGTCGCCGGTACCTGTGGTGAGGCCTGCACCTTCAACCCCGAGGCCGCGAAGGCCGCACTGGAGGCTGCCGGTGGCTGGCCGGAGGGCGAGACCATGACCATCCATCTGGGGGTCGACGAGACCGAACAGGAGTTGTTCCAGGCCATCGGTGACCAGATCACCTTGAACCTCGGCATCCCCTACGAACTCGATCCCACCCCGGACTTCTTCGACCGGCGGAGCAACCGCGACTTCTCCGGCCCGTTCCGGTCCAACTGGTTCCCCGACTACCCCTTGAACGAGAACTACCTGGGCCCGGTCTATGCCAGTGACGATGCCGAGGAGGGCAACACCAACTTCGGCTACTACAACGAGGACTTCAACAACGCGATCGCCGACGGTGATTCGGCAGCCACCCTCGACGAGGCGGTCACCAACTACCAGGAGGCCGAACGGATCCTGGCCGAGGACTTCCCGACCGCGCCGCTGTTCTACACCAATGTCGTCCTCTTCCACAGCGACCGGGTCTCCAATGTGGTGATCGATCCGTTCAGCGGGCGGGCCAAGATGCGCCTGCTCGAGGTCACCGGCTGAGTGCCGCCCGCCCGCTCGCCCGGCTCCGGCCGGGCGAGCGGGCCCGGCCGGATCGTGCATCACCAACCTCGTGGGGAGTCGTCGGTAACCGATGGGACGTTATGTCGCCAGACGCCTGTTGCAGGGTCTGTTCACACTGTTCGCGGTGCTGGCACTGCTGCACCTGTTGACCACCCTGGCCATCCAGTTGAACGGCAACCCGGCACTGGCCTTCTTCGGCGAGCGGGTTCCGTCGGCGGCCCAGTTGCAGGCGGTCGAGGAACGTTACGGGCTGGACGATCCCTGTTTCGAGCAACCCGGCAATCCCTGTGTCATGCCGTTCGTCGAACGACTCGGCGACTACGCCCGGGGTGACTTCGGCACCGACCTGCGCGGACGCCCGGTGACCGAGATCGTCGCCGCAGCCGCCCCCAACACCCTGCGGCTGTTCGTCGTGGTCACCCTCACCTGGCTGGTGATCGGGATGACCCTGGGTTCGGTCGCCGCCCGGTTCCGCGGGAAACCGGCCGACCACGGCATCCGCGCCGGCTCAATCCTGATCGACGCCTTCCCGGTGTTCGTGATGCTGCTGGTCTACAAACTGGTGATCGCCGTCCCCGTGTTCACCTGGGCGCGGGACACCTTCGGCGCCACCTCCTTCGCCGCCTTGTTGTTCCGGCCGTCGTTCTCCCCCGATGCGCCATGGGCGACCACCATCGTCCCGGGCATCCTGCTGGGGTTGGCCGGTTCGGCCGCCTTCATCCGCCTCGTCCGGGCCGCCCAGTTGGAGAACTACGGCGCCGAGCACGTCCGTACCGCCCGCGCGAAGGGCCTGCGCGAGCGGGACGTGGTGGTCTCCCATGTGGTCCGCAACTCCTCCATCCCGGTCGTCACCGCCGTCGGCTTCGTCTTCACCGAGGCCTTGTCCGGGGCGGTGATCACCGAGGGACTGATGAACATCTACGGAATGGGTGGTGTGCTCTGGGGCGCCGTCGCCGGCTCCGATGTCTCGGTGGTGATCGGCATCGTCACCCTGCTGGCCGTGATCACCGTCCTGGTCCTGATCTTGGTCGACCTGGCCTATGCGGCCCTGGACCCGAGGATCCGCTTTGACTGACCCCACCCTCACCTCCCCCGACATCCCCGTCGCACCGGCCTCCCGCAGCCTGTGGTCGGATGCCTGGCGGAACCTGCGCAAACGCCCGTCGGTGATCATCGCCACGATGATCATCGCCTTGTTCACCGTGGTGGCCATCGCCCCGGGTCTGTTCACCTCCACCGATCCCCGTCGCTGTGACGTCTCCCAGTCACGACTCCCCCCGCAGGGATTCGGCGGCCTCCATCCCCTGGGCACCAACACCCGTGGCTGCGATCTGTACGCCCAGGTGATCCACGGCGCCCAGCCGTCGTTGCTGCTGGCACTGGTCGTGGTCACCTGCTCGGTGATCATCGGCCTGATCCTGGGCACGCTGTCGGGCTACTACCTGGGCTGGGTGGATGCGATCGTCTCCCGGGTGGTGGAGGTCTTCCTGGTGATCCCGCTGTTGCTCGGTGCACTGCTCCTGTTGTCGCTGTTCCGCAATGTGCAGCTCGGCACCGGCCAGCTGGCCAGCATCGCCCAACCCGCGATCGTGCTGACCCTGTTCGGCTGGATGACCTACACCCGCTACGTCCGGGCGAGTGTGCTGGAGACGAAGAGCCTGGACTACGTGATGGCGGCGAAGGTGCTCGGCGCCTCCGATCTACGGGTGATGGCCCGGCACATCCTGCCGAACGCACTCGGCCCGGTGACCGCCCTGGTGCCGACCGCGGTCGCCACCGTGATCGGCACCGAGGCCGTGCTGGCCTACCTTGGCATCGGGGTACGGCCGCCCGCCGTCAGCTGGGGTGTGTTGATCAACGAGGGGTCGGAATGGTTCGCCGCCGGTACGCACTACCTGCTGCTCGCCCCGCTACTCTGCCTGCTCGCCACCGTGCTGGCCTTCGTCGTCCTCGGCGATGCCCTGCGCGATGCCCTGGACCCGAAGCTGAGGTGAGCAGATGACCGAGACGACCGGGCCCCACGAACCGGCCCCGAACACCACCAAGACCCTGCTGCAGGTGCAGGACCTGGTGGTCGACTTCCGCAGCGTCGACGGCACCTTCCGTGCCGTCGACGGCATCAGCTGGGATCTGCGTCAGGGTGAGACCCTGGCCATCGTCGGCGAATCCGGATCGGGCAAGTCGGTCAGCTCGTTGGCGGTGATGGGGCTGCTGTCCACCCCGCCGGCGGTCATCTCCGGCCATGCCGTCTTCGACGGCACCGATCTGCTGGCGTTGCCGCGGGCCGAGCACCGCCGCTACTGCGGCGAGCGGATCGCGATGGTCTTCCAGGACGCCCTGGCAGCCCTCAATCCGGTCTACACCGTCGGCCGCCAGCTGGCCGAGCCCTTGGTGAAACGGCGGGGGATGTCACGCTCCGACGCCCGCAGACGGGCGGTCGAACTGCTCGATCTGGTCCGGGTGCCCGACGCGGCGAACCGGGTGGATGCCTACCCCCACCAGTTCTCCGGCGGGATGCGGCAGCGGGTGATGATCGCGATGTCCCTGGCCCTGGACCCGGATGTGCTGATCGCCGACGAACCGACCACCGCACTCGATGTCACCGTCCAGTCCCAGGTCCTCGACCTGCTCGCCGAGATCCAGACCGAACGGCAGATGGCCATGGTGTTGATCACCCACGATCTCGGCGTGGTCGCCGGGGTCGCGGACCGGGTGAGTGTGATGCACGGCGGGCATGTGCTGGAAGCCGGCGGGGTGACCGACATCTTCGACTCCCCTGCCCATCCCTACACCGAGGCGCTGCTGGCAGCCGTACCCCGGTTGGTGCTGCCGCCGGGCACCGATCCCGACGCCGATCTGCCGGTCGTGAACTGGCGCCCCGATCCGTCGGTACGGCCGGTGCTGCGGCAACTCGGCCCCGACCACTGGGTGGCCGAGGAGGCCCGTCCGGCAACGGCTGCGGCCCCGGCCGGCGCCGATCGGACCGGAGGTGACGATGTCTGACCCAGAACCCACCGCGTCGGCCCAGGACCCGACCGCCCAGGAACCGACCGCCGCAGCACCCGGTCGGGCCTCGGTCGCGACCCCCGAGTCCGATCCGGTGCTCGAGATACGCCATCTGGTGAAGACCTATCCGGTCGGACGCGGCCTGTTCGGCCGCGCCCGGGGGGAGATCCCGGCGGTCCAGGATGTGTCCTTGACGCTGCAGCGCGGCCGTACCCTCGGCGTGGTCGGCGAATCCGGTTCGGGCAAGTCGACCGTGGCGAAGATCCTGGTCGGGGTGGAGAAACCGACCTCCGGGCAGGTGTTGCTGGAGGGCTCCGACATCACCGCGATGACCCGTTCCGACCGGCACGCGCTGCGGAACAAGGTGCAGATGATCTTCCAGGATCCCTACACCTCGTTGAACCCGCGGATGTCGGTCGGCGACATCATCGGGGAGGCCTACACCCTGCATCCCGATGCCGTGGGGCCGGCCGGCAAGCGAGCCTCTGTGGACGAGATGCTGGAGCTGGTCGGGCTCAGCCCCGACCATCGTCACCGCTACCCGCACCAGTTCTCCGGAGGACAGCGCCAGCGGATCGGGATCGCCCGGGCGCTGGCGGTGAAACCGGAGGTGCTGATCTGCGACGAACCGGTCTCGGCACTCGACGTCTCGATCCAGGGGCAGGTGATCAACCTGCTGCGCCGACTGCAACGCGAGCTCGGCCTCACCTACCTGTTCATCGCCCACGACCTGGCCGTGGTCCGCAGCATCGCCCATGAGGTGGCGGTGATGCACCGGGGCAAGGTGGTCGAATCCGGGCCCCGGGACCAGCTCTACGACACACCCGCCCACGACTACACCAAGTCGCTGCTGGCCGCGGTCCCCGAACCGGATCCGAGACGTCGGCGCCGCCCGATCGTTCGCCGTTGAGTCCCGGGTTTCGCCGCTCAGATCCGGTACCGACGCGCTACGGTCGCCGAGGAAGAACCACCCCGATTCGAGGAGGATCGTGACGCAGCAGAGGACCACCCCGACGGTGCTGGTGGTGGAGAACTCCGCCGGCAGCGGACCCGGCCGCCTGCTGGACTTCCTGGCCGATGCCGGGGTGCGGACACAGGTGGTCCGGGTGCACGCCGGTGAGCCGCTGCCCGCTGCCGCCGAGGTGGAGGGGATCGTACTGCTCGGGGGCGGGCTGTTGCCCGACCAGGATCACGACCACCCGTTCCTGCCCGCCGAGCGGGCACTGGCCCGGGAGGCGATCGATCACGGTGTGCCCCTGCTCGGCATCTGTCTGGGGATGCAGTTGCTGGCCCATGTCACCGAGGGAGTGGTGACGGCGAAGTCGGGTGAGACCGAGCGTGGTTCGACCGCGATCCGGCTGCTGCCCGCGGCTGCGGAGGATCCGCTCTTCGGCTCCCTGGGCTCGCGGCTGCAGATGGTGCAGAACCATCAGGACAGTGTCACCACTGCCCCACCGTCGGCCGTCGTCCTGGCCGATTCGGATTCCTGCACCGTGCAGGCCTTCCGGATCGGTGAGAGCGCCTGGGGTGTGCAGTTCCATCCCGAGGTCGGCGCCGAGCGACTCCTGCGCTGGGACGAGTCGGCGATGAGCCCGGCGGGCCTGAACCGAGAACAGATGTATGCCGAGGCGCTGGCCCACGAGGAGGCCAACCAACGTCAGTCCCGTGCCCTGATCGGTGCCTTCGCCGCCCGGGTACGCGAACATGCCGAACACGGAGGGTCCCGATGACCGATCAGGAGGGGCGCGTCGCCCATCACATCGTCCGCGCCGACGGGCGGGTGCTGAGCAGCCGTCGGGCCACCGCGCAGTTCTACGCCGCCAGCACCGTCAAACTCGCCGTGCTCGCCGCGCTCGCCCGCGAAGTGGCGCAGGGTACGGCCGATCTGGCTGACACCCTGCCGAGCCAGGACACCTTCAGCTCGGTGGTCGACGGCGCCCCCGACTACCGGCTGATCCCCGATGACGTCGACCACGGTATGCCGGCGCCGGGCGAACCGATGACCCTGGCCGAACTCGCCCGGCGGATGATCGTCATCTCCTCCAACGAGGCGACGAACATCCTCTTCGCCCGGCTCGGCCAGCCGGCCGTGGGCCAGGTGCTCAGCGATGCCGGCGCCGAGGGGGTCAGCATGGGCCGCCAGTACGGTGACTTCGCTGCCGCGAAGCAGCTCGGGCCGGTGAACCTGGTCAGCGCAGCGGGGCTGACCTCGCTGATGTCGGCGGTGATCACCGGCCGGCTGTGCCCCGACCCGAACCTGAACGCCTGGATGATCGGGCTGTTGGAGGCCCAGGAGTTCCCCGCGCTCTCACGCTCGCTGCCCGCCGGTGTCCGCTGGGGCAGCAAATCGGGTTCGGTCGACGGCGTCCGCCACGATTTCGCCTTCTTCGGTGAGCCGGGCCCCGATGCGCTGGTGGTGGCGGTCTGCACCTCCGGCTACGAACACGAGGCGGCCGGGGAGTTGATCACCGCCATCGGCGCGGCCGCCTACGGCCTGGCCGGCGTCTGAGCCGCCGACTTCCGTACCTGGCCGAGGCTCAGCGCGGCCGCGGCGAGACCGGCCAGCACCGGCACCAGCAGACCCGCCCGCAGGTCCCAGACCTGCGCCAGCACACCGACCGTCGGCGAGGCGACCAGGAAGCCGAGCCGCATCGTCCAGCTGATCACCGCCACCCCGGTCGCCTCGGCCAGCCCGGGAATCCGGCCGGCTGCGGCGAAGGCCGCCGGAATCAGCGTCGCAGTACCGAATCCGCTGATCCCGAAGCCGAGCAGCCCGACCGCGGGATGGGTGGCGGTCATCGCGACCACCGAGCCGAGGGCGATCAGCACCCCGCCGAGGGCGGCGACCCGGTCCCGGCCCCAGCGGTTGGTCATCGGGTCCCCGGCGAAGCGGCCGATGCACTGGGCCGCCAGCACCACCGACAACCCGGCCCCGGCCAATGCCAGGCCGGCCCCGGTCTCCCGCACGAGATAGAGCGGCACCCAGTTGTTCGACACGTCCTCGACCAGGATCCCGCAGATCGCCAGGCCGATGATCGGCGCCAGCAGCCAGCGGGCACGCGGGCGTACCGTACCCGGCTCGGTGACCGCGGGAACCGGTTGCGACACCGTACCGGCGGGTACGTGAGCCAGCACACTGCCGAGCACCGCCAGTGCCCCGAAGACGATGCCGTTGATCATCATCTGGGTGGCGATCGGCAGCTGGATCGCCGCTGCCCCGGCGCCGAGCAGTCCGCCCAGGGCGGCACCGACGCTCCACAGCGCGTGCATCGAGTTGAGCACCGATCGTCCCTGCCACTGCTCGACCAGCACCCCTTGGACATTCTGTGCCGAGTCGACCAGTCCGTCACAGGCACCGGCCACTGCCATCGCCACGGCGAACCCGGCGACCACCGGGCTGAGGGTGGCCATCGAGGCAGCGACGGCCATCAGCAGGGCCCCGACCGCGGCCACCCAGGGAGCGCCGAAGCGACGGATCACCGACGGCGCCACCATGGTGGCGAGGATCGCCCCGGCAGGAATGGAGACGACCAACAGGCCGAAGGCGGCATCGGTGAGCCGGTAGAACTCCTTGATCTCGGGGTAGCGCGGCAACAGCGCACAGAGCAGTGCACCGTTGGTGAAGAACATCAAGGAGACACCGATCCGGGCACGTAGCGGTGTGTGGTGGGCAGGCACCTGTCGAACCTACGGGGTCGGTGACGGTGGGTGCATCCCGGCCGTAGAATCCGAACGTGACGAAGCTCCGCGTCGCCGTCGCCCAGGCGGGATCCCCTTTGTTCGACACCACCGCTGCGATGCGTGCGGCACGGCGCTGGATCGGTGAGGCCGCCGATGCCGGCGCGCGATTGGTGGTGTTGCCCGAAGCGTTCCTCGGGGGTTATCCGAAGGGTCTGGACTTCGAGATCACCGTCGGTTCGCGTACCGACGCCGGACGCGAGCTGTTCCGCCGCTACAGCGACTCGGCGATCTCGGTGCCGGGGCCGGAGACCGACGAACTGGCGGCGCTGTGCGCCGAGCGTGGGATCGATGTCGTGATCGGTGCGATCGAGCGCAGCGGCGGCACCTTGTACTGCACCTCGTTGTTCCTCTCCGCAGCCGACGGGCTCATCGGCAAGCATCGCAAACTGCTGCCGACTGCGGCCGAGCGCTTCCTCTGGGGTGCCGGCGACGGTTCCACCCTGACCACGATGGACCGCGGGTACGGGGTGATCGGCTCGGCAATCTGCTGGGAGAACTACATGCCGCTGCTGCGTACCGCGATGTATGCCCAGGGCGTGCAATTGTGGTGCGCGCCGACGGTCGACGACCGTGAGGTGTGGGCCTCGACGATGACCCACATCGCCTTGGAGGGACGCTGTTTCGTGCTCAGCGCCAACCAGTACCTGACCCGCGCAGGGCTTCCCGACGACGTCCACCCGGTGCAGGGCGACGATCCCGACACCGTCCTGATCGGCGGCGGCAGCATGATCATCTCCCCGGCCGGGCAGGTGCTGGCCGGGCCGCTGCGCGGGGGCGAGGGGCTGCTCAGCGCAGAGATCGACCTCGACGACATCACCCGCGGCCATTTCGATCTTGATCCGGTCGGCCACTATGCCCGGCCCGATGTGTTCGAGTTGCGGGTCGACCGGCGTCCGCGCAGTTCGGTCACCGGTCCGGGCCGATCGGCGGTGATCGCGCGCGGCGGCCAGCCGGGCCCGGTGTCACGGGTCGACGGCAGCACTCCCCTAGACTCCTCGGGTGGATGACGACCGACGGATTGCCCTGTTCCTGGACTACGAGAACCTGGCCCTGGGTGCCAGGGACCACTTCGGGGAGGACTTCGATCTCCGGCCGGTGACCGAGGCTCTGGCCGAACGGGGTCGGGTGCTGGTGCGTCGTGCCTACGCCGACTGGTCCTACTTCGACGAGGATCGCCGGATGCTCACCCGCAGCCATGTGGAGCTGATCGAGATGCCGCAGCGGATGGGGGCGGTACGCAAGAACGCCGCCGACATCAAGATGGCGGTGGATGCGATCGAGATGGCCTTCACCCACGACTACATCTCGACCTTCGCCATCTGTACCGGTGACAGCGACTTCACACCGCTGGTGCACAAGCTGCGCGAGTTGAACAAGAACGTGATCGGCATCGGCGTCCGGGACTCGACGTCGAAGATGCTGCCCCCGGCCTGTGACGAGTTCCTCTACTACGACGATCTGGCCGGTCTGGATCCGTCCGCCCGGACCGGTTCCCGGCGGCGCAGGTCGACCGGGTCGGGATCGGCTGCCCCCGTCCCGAGCACCGGCAACGAGACCGACACCGAGCGGGCCGAGGACCCGACGGCACAGCGTCCGGATGCCGATCGCGCTCGGATCGGGCAGCCCTCGGTCGAAGCTCATGAGTCCGATCGATTCGAGTCCGGACAGCCCGAGCCCGGGCAACCCGAGTCCGAGCAGCCCGAGTCCGAGCAGGACCTGGCGGTGCTGGTCGCCCAGACCGTCGCCGGTCTGCAGAGTTCCTCGGCGGCCGATGTGACCGCCTCGGCCCTGAAGCGGGCGCTGCTGCGCAAGGACCCGACCTTCACCGAGGCGGCCTACGGGTTCCGCGCCTTCGGTGAGCTGATCAATGCGCTGGTCGACAAGGGTGTGCTGGAGACCGCCGAGGGCCCGGCGAAGGGCGATCCGGTGGTGAAGCTCTCCGAACGGGGTGAGCGCGAGGAGGGCTTCTCGCTGCTGCGCGATGCCATCCTCGCCGAGGGCGACGGTGCTGCCGTACCCCTGTCGGGCCTGAAGGATCGGATCCGCCGCGACCGCCCCGGGTTCACCGAGAAGACCTTCGGCTACCGCTCCTTCCTGCAGTTCAGCCGGGCCGCCGAGACCGCCGGTGTGGTGCACCTGACGAAGACCGACGACGGGTACCTGGTCGCGCCGCAGTCCTGAGGGCGCTCACCGGGTACTCGTTGCCGGGGGTTGACACCGATTTCGTGGCTCCAGATGACGATTTCGGCCGGACCGGCACCTGTTTTGTGATTGCGAGCCACGACAGCGGTGTGCATCCACCGGCAAGCGGGCCGCCGGCCCCGTCACGCCCACAACCCGCCACGCCCGCAACCGATGCGGGCGCCCGAACCGGGTGCCCGACCGGAAGGAACGGGCCGATCCGACCCATGGCCGGTGATCACTCCGTAACATGCTGACCATGAAGCTCTTCGTTGCAGTCGGCCGTCTCCTGATCGGTACCACCTTCGGCGTCTCCGGGTACGGCGCGGTCCGTGACCCCAAGGGACGCGCGACGGTGGCCGCCCCCACCTTGGACAAGCTGCGGGAGATTGTCCCGCTGCCGAAGGACGACGCCCTGCTGGTGCAGATCAACGGCGGCGCCCAGGTCGCAGCCGGGGCCACCCTGGGGCTGGGGATCTTCCCCCGCCTGTCGGCGCTCATCCTGGCCGGTTCGCTGGCCATCACCACCTACGCCGGCCACGAGTTCTGGAAGGTCGAGCATCCCGAGCAGCGCAATGCCCAGAAGATCTACTTCCTGAAGAACCTGGCGATGCTCGGCGGTCTGCTGGTGATCGCCGGCGCCAAGAAGAAGTAGTCAGGATCAGTAGCCGCCACCGACCACGGTGGTCTGCACCCGGTGCAGCCCGGAGGTGGCGGTGATCGCCAGGGTGCCCTTGTCCGGTCCGCCGAAGGCCAGGTTTGAGACCGTCTGCGGCAGTTCGATGGCGCCCAGGAACTGCGCCTTGTCGTAGCCGTCGGGGACGTAGACCCGTACCTGCGGGCCCCAGGAGGTCCAGATCCGCCCGTCGGTGTCGAGCCGCAGGCCGTCGGGGATCCCGACCTCGTCCGGGGCGACGATCTCGGCCGGCTCACCGAGACGGTCACCGATCACCGGGAAGGCGAGGATCAGGCCCTGCTCGGAATCGGCGACGTAGAGCACCTGCTGGTCGCCGCTGAAGGCGAGTCCGTTCGGGGCCGGCATCGGTGCGCTGACCGCGGCGACGTCGCCGTCGGGCGCGATCCGGTAGATCCGACACCCCGGTATCTCCACCTCGCCGCCGTAACCCTCCTCGGGCCGGTCGATGCCGTAGCGCGGATCGGTGAACCAGATCGCGCCGTCGGCGGCAACCACCAGGTCGTTGGGCGCGTTGAACTGCTGGGAGCCGAATCGGTCGGCGACGATCTGCCAGCGGCCGTCGGGCTCTCGACGGACGACCGCCCGTTCCCCATGGCTGGCGCCAGCAACCGGCCCTCGCGGTCGAGGGTGTGCCCGTTCTGATGATGCGACGGCTCGAGGAACGTCCGCACCCCGCTGTCGGGTGACCAGGCCAGCAACCGATTGCCGACCACATCGCTCCGGACCACCTGCTCCGGCCCGGTCCACACCGGGCCCTCGAACCACTCACCGCCGTCGGCGAGCAGGTCCAGGCTCGCATCGGCAGGGAACAGCGCGGTGAAGTCATCGTGTCTGCCCGGTGCGGGCCGCAGATTCAGTCGGTCCTGGCTCAATTCGCCGTGGGAAGTCATGCACCCAACGTACGGGGCCGACACCGACGCACCCCACCAGCGGTGGGCACGGGCCGTCTGCCGATCGCGCCGCCTCGGTGCCGCAACCGGTCCACACCCCCCGGGGTTGCCTACAGAGAAAAACTGAGTAGGCTCATTTTTATGCAGGACATCGTGTCGAGCGGGATCGAGACACCGGAGCGCACCGGTGGATTCCCATCCGGTCGGCGCCATGAGAACAAGCGGCAGAAGCGGGTACGCATCTTCGACGCGGCCTCGGCACTGCTCCGCGAGCGCGGCTTCTCCGCGGTGACGACACAGGAGATCGCCGAGCGCGCCGAGGTCGCCGCGGGAACGGTCTTTCGCTACGCGGCATCGAAGAGCGAACTGCTGCTGATGGTCTACAACGAGGTCCTTCGCACCTCGATCCGTACCGGAGTCGAGTACGCCGAGCGCGAGCCCGAGACCGTACCCGCCGTGGTCGCGATGCTCTCTCCCCTGGTGGCCGCGGCCGCCCGCGACCCCGAGAACAGTGCCGCCTACCAGCGCGAGTTGATCTTCGGCCCGCGCGGCGAGACCTATCGGGCGGAGGGTTTGGCGCTGATTCGCGAGTTGGAGGACACGATCGCCCGACGACTGCGCGACACAGTCCCGGGGCTCGATCCCGAGCCCGCCCGGCTCGCCGCCGGAACCCTGTTCGCCGTCACCCATCTGGCGATCGCCCGGCTGTCGGCGGGGGCAGCCACCGAAGCCGAGGTCACCCACGATCTCGCATGCCAGGCGGCGCAGATCGTCGCCGGCACCCAACCGCGGCACAGCGCCGCACCCAATGAAGGAGACAACGCATGAGCGACATCACCCACGTCACGGTTCTGGGCACCGGAGTGCTCGGATCACAGATCGCGTTCCAGACCGCCTACAGTGGTTTCCAGGTGACCGCCTACGACATCAGCGACGAGATCCTGGAGAAGGCCAAGGAGCGGTTCGCCGGCCTCGCCGAGACCTACCGCACCGATGGTGTCGCCGGTGCCGCCGAGGGCAAGGCCGCCGAGGCGCTGACGCGCATCCGTACCTCCTCAGACCTCGCCGATGCCGTGCACGAGGCTGACCTCGTGATCGAGGCGATCCCGGAAGTCCTCGCGATCAAGCGGGAGACCTACGAGAAGCTCGCCGAGGTGGCACCGGAGAGGACGATCTTCGCCACGAACTCCTCCACCCTGCTGCCGAGCGACCTGAAGGACTACACCGGACGTCCGGCCAAGTTCCTCGCGCTGCACTTCGCCAACCATGTGTGGAAGTTCAACACCGCCGAGGTGATGGGCACCGCCGACACCGATCCGGCCGTCTTCGACGAGGTGGTGGCCTTCGCCTCCGAGATCGGCATGGTGCCGATCCCGATCCACAAGGAGAAGGCGGGCTACGTCCTCAACTCGCTGCTGGTGCCGTTCCTCAACGCCGGTTACGCCCTGGCCGCCGGCGGGTACGCCGAACCGGAGGACATCGACAAGGTCTGGCGGATCGCCACAGGTGCCCCGATGGGCCCGTTCCAGATCACCGACATCATCGGCCTCACCACCCCGTACAACATCTTGTCCAACGGCGGGGAGCAGGACCGATCGCTCGCCGAATGGCTGAAGACCAACTACATCGACAAGGGCAAGCTCGGCGTCGGCTCCGGCGAGGGCTTCTACCCCTACAAGTGACGCGACCCCAGCAGCGGAAGGATAACAGCGAGATGTACTACAGCAGCGGCAACTACGAAGCGTTCGCCCGCCCGCGCAAACCCGCCGGAGTGGACGACAAGACGGCCTGGTTCGTCGGTGCGGGCCTGACCTCCATGGCCTCGGCGGTCTTCATGATCCGTGACGGTCAGTTGCCCGGGAACCGGATCACCATCCTGGAGCGACTTGAGCTCCCCGGCGGCGCACTGGACGGCATCAGGAAGCCTCACAAAGGATTCGTCATCCGCGGCGGTCGGGAGATGGAGGACCACATGGAATGCCTGTGGGACCTGTTCCGGACGATCCCCTCGCTGGAGGTCGACGGCTCGGTCCTGGACGAGTTCTACTGGCTGAACAAGGACGATCCGAACTACTCGCTGACCCGTGTCACCCACGAGCGGGGCAAGGATGCCGAGACCCACAACGAGTTCGGGCTGAGCGACAAGGCGCAGAAGGAGATGATGAAGGTCTTCCTCGCCACCCGCGAGGAGATGGAGAACAAGCGCATCGACGAGGTGGTCGGCGAGGAGTTCCTCGCCAGCAACTTCTGGCTCTACTGGCGCACGATGTTCGCCTTCGAGGAGTGGCACTCCGCTCTGGAGTTCAAGCTGTACCTGCACCGGTTCGTGCACCACATCAGCGGGCTGCCCGATCTGTCGGCGCTGAAGTTCACCAAGTACAACCAGTACGAATCACTGGTCCTGCCGATGTATCGCTGGCTCCTCGACCAAGGTGTGACGTTCGAATTCTCCACCGAGGTCACCGACATCGACTTCGCCTTCGACGGTGACCGCAAGCAGGCCACCCGGATCCACTGGATCCGCGATGGCGTGGCGGGCGGGGTGGACCTGACCGAGGACGATCTCGTCCTGACCACGATCGGCTCGCTCACCGAGAACTCCGACGACGGCAACCACCATCGTCCGGCCGCGCTGAACGAGGGTCCGGCACCGGCGTGGGATCTGTGGCGGCGGATCGCGGCGAAGGATCCGTCGTTCGGCCGGCCCGATGTGTTCGCCGGAGACATCGCGAAGTCGAAGTGGGAGTCGGCGACGGTGACCACCACCGGCCCGGAGATCCCGAAGTACATCCAGAAGATCACCAAGCGCGACCCATTCTCGGGCAAGGTCGTCACCGGGGGCATCGTGACGGCGAAGGACTCGGCCTGGCTCCTGAGCTGGACGATCAATCGTCAGCCGCACTTCAAGGCACAGTCCCCCGACGAGATCGTCGTCTGGGTGTACGGATTGTTCGTCGACACTCCCGGCGACTACGTGAAGAAGACGATGTCGGAGTGCACGGGTGAGGAGATCACCCAGGAATGGCTGTACCACCTCGGTGTGCCCGAGGCCGACATCCCCGAACTCGCCGCCCACGGTGCGAAGACGGTGCCGGTGATGATGCCGTACGTCACCTCGTTCTTCATGCCCAGGCAGGCAGGTGACCGGCCTGCTGTCGTACCGGAGGGTGCAGTCAACTTCGCCTTCATCGGCCAGTTCGCCGAGACGACCCGGGACACGATCTTCACCACCGAGTACTCGGTGCGTACCGGTATGGAGGCCGCCTACCAACTGCTCGGCATCGACCGCGGCGTACCGGAGGTCTTCAACTCCACCTACGATCTGCGGTTCCTGCTGAAGGCGGCCACGCGCCTGCGGGACGGGTCCGAGGTGGAACTGCCGGGCCCGAAGTTCATCGGGAACAAGATCATCTCCCATCTCGACCACACCGAGATCGGACAGCTGCTGACCGACTTCGGTGTGGTCCCCGAGGTCGGCGGGACGGTCCAGCGACCGCGTGCCGACGATGCCATCGCCTGATGCGGCGGCTCGGCGAGACGTCTCGTGCTGACGCCTGGCCGAGAGTAGTCGTCAGCGGGGACGGGGCCGGGATCGTACCCGAGGTACGGCACGTGCGGGCGGCGCACAGGGCTGACGGTGCGCTCGGCATCGGCGCCGGCCGGACCCCGATTTCTCCCCGATCAGGAAGAAGTCGACCCGAATCGGGCTGTCGCTGACCGGCCCACGATGCCATCGAGGGTGCGGTGAGCGGCGCGGCGCTGCTCCACCCGGGAAGGAAACATCACATGCGGACGATTCTGAACCTCATCTGGCTGGTACTCGGCGGCTTCTGGCTGGCCCTGGGCTACATCGCCTTCGGCGTCCTCGCCTGTCTGCTGATCGTCACCATCCCCTTCGGCGTGGCGAGTTTCCGGATGGCCAGCTACGCGCTCTGGCCGTTCGGGAAGGCGGTCGTCGACAAACCGTCGGCCGGCGTCGGTTCCGGGCTGGCGAATGTGATCTGGTTCCTGATCGCCGGCGTCTGGTTGGCGATCGGTCACGTGACCACCGCGGTGGCCCAGGCCGTGACCATCATCGGCATCCCGCTGGCGATCGCGAACCTGAAGATGATCCCGGTCACCTGTTTCCCGTTCGGCAAGATGATCGTGAACAGCGATTCCCTGCCTCCGGGATACCGCCCCCTGCACAGCCTCTGAGACCTGACGTGACCCGTATCCCAAATTGTCGGAAGTTATGGCGACCTCACCCCAGGCGTAGGTCACCACAGCTCCCGATGAGTTTCGGTGATCGCGCCGGCGGGCTGCCCGTGGCGCAGCGCCGACCACGGGTGGGGATCGGAGTGCCCGGTGCTCCCGGGCCGAGCCGTCAGTTCAGGAACTCCAACTGCTGCAGATCGGCCTCGGTCAGCTTCCAGGTCGTGCTGGCCGCATTCGTGGCGACCTGCTCGGCGGAGGTGGCACCGGCGATCACCGAGGCGACCGACCGGGGCCTGGGCGAGCAGCCAGGCGAACGCCAGTTCGAGCAGAGTGTGCCCGCGATCATCGGCGAAGGCCGCCAGCCGGTCGACCCGGGCCAGGTTGTCATCGGTGGCGACCTGGCTGAAGAACGGCAGTTCGTCGAACCGCGAGCCCTTCGGGAAGGCCTGTCCTCGGTGGTACTTGCCGGTCAACAGCACCGAGGCCAACGGGTAGTACGGTACGACGCCCATTCCGGCGGAGACGGCTGCGGGGACGATGGATTCCTCGACCTGACGGTTCAGCAGGTTCCATTCGATCTGCGTACCGCAGAAGGCAGGAAGATCCCGCTGCGCGGCGGTCTGCTGATCACTGACGATCTGCTCGGCCGTCACGTTCGACGACGCGATGTGCACGACCTTGCCTTCGGCGACCAGCGAGGCGAGGGTTTCCAGAGCCTCCTCGGCGGGGGCCTGCGGATCCGGGTAGTGCTGGTAGTACAGGTCGATCCGGTCGGTGCCGAGTCGACGCAGGCTCTGTTCACATCCGGAACGGATACGTGCGGCGAGCGCGCCCGGGGTGTAGGGCTCCTCCGCCGGCCGCGGCAGGAACTTCGTCGCCACGACGACCTCGTCGCGTCGAGATCCGAGTGCGCGACCCAGGAACTCCTCCGACAAGCCGTCGCCGTACATCTCGGCGGTGTCGAAGTGGGTGATCCCGGCGTCCAGCGCCGCCCCGACGACCTCGTTCGTCTGTTCGGCGTCGATCTTCATTCCGAAGTTGTTGCACCCGAGCCCGAGCACCGAGACCGTCGGTCCGTTGCCCAACTGTCGTACCTGCATGAATCTCCTCGCGTCAGTGTGTCGATGATCAATGGTGCCGACCCCGGTTCGCCCGACCTCGCAGCGAACCCGAGTTCGGCTCAGCGGTCGTTCGGTGTGGCCGCGGCGTGCCGGGCGGTGATCAGGCCGTAGACGAGTCCTTGCCCGATGGTGGCACCGGCGCCGGGATAGGTACGGCCGAAGACGTTGGCTGCGGCGTTGCCGATCGCGTACAGCCCTGCGATCGGGCTGCCGTCGGTACGCAGCGCGGCCGTGCTCATCGGCGCGGATACCACCACAGGTGCCGAGATCGCCGAGGATCACCTTGACCGCATAGAGCTTCCCGCGCAGCGGACGCAGATTCGGATTCGGCGTGACGGTCGGATCACCGTAGTAACGGTCGTAGGCACTCTCACCGCGGCCGAAATCGTCGTCGACACCGGCGGAAGCCAACGTGTTGTACCGGTGGAGGGTCTTCAGCAGCGCCGCCTGCGGCAGGCCCACCGACTTGGCAAGCTCGCCCACCGTCTTGCCACGATGGGCGATCCCTGCCTCGTACCAGGCATCGGGAAGCGGCATCCGCGGGAAGACCCCGCCGGCGAAGACATAGCCGTTGCGGTAGCGCTGGTCGAAGATCAACCACATGGACTCGGCCGGGGTGCCGGCCTTCTCCAGTTCGCGTACCCGCTGCCCGAAGGACATGTAGTCGATCGCCTCATTGATGAACCGCTCGCCGTGCTGGTTCGCGATCAGTGAACCGGGCAGGGACCGCTCGGCCAGCAGGACCTGCGGAGAACCACCGGGTAGCGGAGCCCAAGCAGGGAACCACCAGCTCTGGTCCATCAGCGCCACATCCGCGCCGACGGCCCGGGCCTGTTTGATCGCATCCCCGGTGTTGCCGGGACTGCCGAAAGTGCTGTCGTCGGTGATGGTCTCGGACTGGTACTCATGACGCATGTCCAGGTCATGGTCGAAGCCCCCGGCGGCGAGGATGACGCCGCGGCGGGCGGTCACCGTTACCCGTTCACCGCGTTGGTCCACCACGACGCCGGCGACCCGATCGCCGTCGGTGACCAGTTCGACCACGGCGGTCTCGGTCCAGACCGGGATCTTCGCCTTCAGGACACCGGCGTACAGACCGGCGGCGAGCGCGTGCCCGCCGGCGATGTATTCACGTCCCACGGCCAACCCGCCGATGCCCTGGGTCACCCGCGTGGCGATCTTCGGGATCGCCTTGGTGTGCGGACCATGAGATTCATCCACCGGTAGTCGGCGCCGGTGATCGGCATCGGAATCGGAGCGGCCATGCCCGAGGGACGCAGTCGGTCGCGTTCGGCACCGAGGCGCTTGACGTTGAACGGTCGGGACTCGCAACTGCGACCGCTGGCACTGCCACCGGGACGTTCGGGGTGGTAGTCGGCGTACTCGCGGGCCCAGGAGAACTTCAGTGGTGTGGCCCGGCGCAGCAGTTCGACGGTGGCTTCACCATGATCGAGGAATGAGCGCCAACGCTCCTCGGGTACGGCTCCGTCGACCAGCGACTCGATGTAGCGGGACGCGCGTTCGAGGGTGTCATGGGCCCCCTCGGCCTCCAGGATGGGGTTGGCCGGAATCCAGAAGGCGCCACCGGACAGGGAGGTCGAACCGCCCACGTATTCGGTCTTCTCGATCACCAGCGCCTCCAGGCCGGCATCCTGGGCGGCCAGCGCAGCTGCCAAACCGGTTCCGGACCCGACGACCACGACATCGACCGTGGTTTCGCGTACACGGGTCAGTGGTAGTGATTCAACAGTCATGCAGACCTCCCAGAGTGTGACCTGGCACACCAGCCAGTTGGCTCAAACGTACTAGCCGTTCGGCTAGCATGCCAGTGCGAGTGATCAGCTTTCGCATGAGCGAGGGGGTTCCATGCAAGCAAAGAAGAGCAGTCCTGGACGCGGCGGCATCGTTGCTGCAGCTGCCCGGCAGTTCTCCGAACACGGGATCAACGGCACGTCCCTGCAGCAGATCGCCGACGCCGCCGGAGTCACCAAAGCGGCCGTCTACCACCACTACCGGAGCAAGAACGACATCGTCCGCGCCGTCCTCGCACCGGCCCTCGACGATCTCTCCGCGATCGTTCGCCGCGCTCGGCAACACGCCACCGCCGGGGCCCAGGTGGAATCCGCCGTGATCGGACTGGCCGACCACACCATCGCGAATCGTCAGCTCTGGGCACTCCTCATGCAGGACCCGGCAGCGGCCGACCTGATCCACACCGATCCCGACGGTCAAGCCGTCTTCGCCTCGCTGCGAGACGTACTCACCGGACCGACCTCGGATCCGGCCGGGACGATCGCCGTGTCGATGTTCCTCTGGGGACTCACCGCACCCTTCCTCGATCCAAGGCTGGCAGCCGACGTCGACGACGAGACACTGCGAGGAGCGATCGTCGCCGCCGGGCGCCGGTTGCTCGAACCCGATCTCAGGCCCATGTCTTCGCCTGCTGCCGCGGGCGGCTGACGGACGCAAAGATGATCACGCTGCCGCAGAGGACGCCCGCGGCCCCTGAGACTCCCCAATCCCTGCCGACCAGCACGAACCGATCCCCTTGTCCGACAGCGATTCCACTCCGGCTTCGGCACCGAGGGTCGGGTGGTGATCGGCGACGGGCCGCCCCCGGATGCCGCCATCGACCCCAAACTTTACCGTACGTACGGTATGGTTCCCAGGGTGAGAACCAGTTCCCGAAACGACATCCTCGACGCCGCACTGCAGGTGGTCGACGCCGAAGGCGGTGCAGACCTCACCTACGACAGCGTGGCCAAACAGGCAGGCCTGACCAAGGCCGGTCTGATGTATCACTTCCCATCGAAGGAGGACATGATGATCGCGGTCATCGAGCACGTCCTGACCCGTTGGCGGAGCGAGTTGGAGGCCGAGCTCGGCGTACCGCTGGAGGAGACGACCCTGGCCGAACGCGTCCGAGCGTTCGTCACCTTCGCCGGTGAGGGCGGCGTGACCCGAGGTGAGTTCGTGATCTTCTTCGAGACCCTCCGCCGTCCGGCACTGGCCGGCCCCTGCCGGCAGTACCTGCAGCAGTGGTTCGGATTCGGACCGTCGACCGACCCGACGCCGCTGATGCTGACCTGGTTCGCGGCCAACGGTATGTGGATCGCGGAGGCGACCGGGATCGTCGAGATCAATGCCGCCCAGCGGACGGCGCTCGTCGACGCGATGTTGCGCATGGTCGGCGGTGACGAACGATGAGGAAGTGGCTGATCCTCGCCGGTGCGATTGCCATGGAGGTGGTGGCGACGATGGCATTGCGTGCCGCGATCGACAATCCCTGGTGGGCGATCCTGACGGTTGCCTGTTACGGCGGAGCGTTCGTCTCCCTCGCCATGCTGCTCCGGATGGGAGCACCGATCGGATTGATCTACGGCATCTGGGCGGCCTCCGGGGTTGCGCTGACCGCGGTGCTGGCCTCGGTGATCTTCGGCGAACCCTTCACCCTCACCATCGGTATCGGGATCGCCATCGTCGTCACCGGTGTGGTCCTCGTCGAGACCGGACACTCCGCACCGTCGAACGGTGCCGCCGAGGCGGAGGTGAACCCATGACCTGGCTGTTGCTGGCCGGCGCGATCCTCACCGAAGTGGCAGCCACCATGTCGCTGCGCGCCTCCGAGGGCCTGCGGAAGAAGCGATGGATTCCTGCGGTAGCCGGATTCTACCTCGCCGCCTTCGGCCTGTTGACCGTAACGCTCTCCCTGGGGATGCCGGTCGGCATCGCCTACGGGATCTGGGCAGCATCCGGGGTCGCACTGACGGCCATCGGCGCCCGGGTGTTCTTCAAGGAGCGCCTGACCCTGCGAATGAGTCTCGGCATCGTCCTGATCGCCATCGGCATCGTCGTCATCGAGCTCGGCGCGACCCACTGACTCCCCGGTTCGGCCCCCCACCGCTGGTGTCGCTGCTCAGTGCTCGTCCAAGGCGACCAGGAGGTACGGCGTCGACGGGCACCCATGATCAACACCGCAGGCCTGCCTGTCAGCGAGGTGTGGAGCGAGCCCGCAGATGGATGCGTTTGCCTTCCTTGCTGAAGATCGACAGCAGCTCCACCGGGCCGGGGCCGGCTGCCGACATCCAGTGGGGTACGCGGGTGTCGAACTCGGCAGCCTCTCCCGACCCGAGGGTCACCTCCTGCTCCCCGAGAACCAGCCGTAGCCGACCCGAGAGCACGTAGAGCCACTCCCGCCCCTCGTGCACCTGCGGGTCGGGGACCTCGGTGCCGCCCTTCGGCTTGCCCGGCAAGGTGATCTTGTAGGTCTGCACCGGGCTCGATTCCAGCGAGAGCGTCTCGAACCTGACCCCATCGACATGCTTCGTCGTCCGCGGGACCCGAGGGTCGGGTGCGGTCCGCGGTACGAGGTCGTCGAGCCCGAGTCCCAGCTCCCGGGCGATGGGCACGATCAACTCGAGATTCGGGGCACGCTTGCCCGCCTCCAGCCGGGAGAGGGTGCTGGCGGAGATTCCGGCGGCCCTGGAGAGTTCTGCCAGAGTCATACTGCGCTTCTCCCGCCAACCCTTGATCCGGGGTCCGATGAGGGTGAGGGTGTTGTCCGGCATACCGCTCCCTTCTTGCTGATACGGCATGGATTCTTGCCGATATGCTAGTCGGTCCTCACTCTGAATACATGACCACTGTTGAGAACCCGACCACTGCACCGGCAGCTGACCCCACGGACTCCCCGATCTCGAACCAGATGTGGGACGTCATGATCATCGGCGGCGGCGCTGCCGGCCTCAGTGCGGCGCTGATCCTGACCAGGGCCCGACGTCGCGTGCTGGTGCTCGATGCACAGGAACAGCGCAACAGGTTTGCCGCGCACATGAATGGGGTGCTGGGCCGCGACGGCTACTCCCCGCGCGATCTCGTTGCCGACGGCTACCGGGAGGTGAGGTCGTTCGGCGGCGTGATCGAGACGGGCCGGGTGGTCACAGCGCAGACCAGCGCCGAAGGGTTCGAAGTCGTGACCGACAGTGGCGTCCGCGCCTCGGGTCGACGGCTGATCGTCGCCACGGGAGGCCGCGACGAACTGCCCGACATCCCCGGCCTTGCCGAGCAGTGGGGTCGCGGTGTCGTCACGTGCCCGTACTGTGACGGATACGAGGCGTCCGGTCGCGCCATCGGCGTACTTCTCCGCTCCGTCGCCGGAGCACATGTTGCGCACATGCTCCGCCCCTACTCCGACAACGTCACCGTCTTCACCGATCTTGCGGGCCCGTTCCCCGAAACCGAGAGGCGGGTGCTCGAGGAACGTGGGATGCGGGTGGAGACACGCAAGGTGGCTCACGTCGTCACTCGCGAGGACCAGGTCAGCGGGCTCGCACTCGAGGACGGAACGGTGGCGCCGATCGACGTGGTGTTCGTCGAGCCGAGACTCGCCACCCGGGACGAACCATTGCAGCAGCTCGGCGCCGAGGTCACCGAGACGCCGTTCGGCCCCTGGCCCACGGTCGACGCCACCGGGCGGACGAGCGTTGCGGGCGTGTGGGCGGTCGGCAACGCCAGCAACCCGGCCGCCCTGGTTCCGGTCGCGATGGGATCAGGGGCCACCGCAGCTCTCGCCGTCAACAGCGAGTTCGTCGCCGCAGAAGTCGCTGCCGCATCCGCCGGAGTGGGCGTCCACCATCGCGTCCCGCCGCCGCGACCTCATCGGTGCGCTGGCTGAAACCGTGCTCACCCGGCCCTTGTCGCCGTTGGAGCACACCGCCATCGACACCGCTTTGACGGAGACGGTGCGCGGCAATGACGTGCCGATCCTGCCCATGGTCGTGGACCACATCCTCAAGCCCAGCAAGGCAGCGGACTCGGATGGGAGGCTTGCTGAGGACGGGCGCCTCGTCGGCCACGCCCTGCGCCGCCTGGTGGCAGGTGATCTGGCCGGGCTCTTCGACGGGCCCTCCACCGTCACTTTCGACCCCACGCTGCCGATGATCTCCCTCGACCTGTCCCGTGTCGCTGAGAACTCCACGTTGATCTCCGTGCTGATGACGTGTTCCAGCGCGTGGATGGAGTCGGCTCTCCTGGACCCGGCGGGCGGGCAACGGTGGTGTATCTACGACGAGGCCTGGCGCCTCATGTCCCACCCGGCACTCTTGAAGCGCATGGATGCGCACTGGCGGCTGGCCCGCCACTACGGCATCGCCAACATGCTGATCTTCCACAAACTCACCGACCTAGAAAACGTCGGCGACCAAGGCTCCGCCATGCGATCCCTCGCCAACAGTCTCCTGGCCATCTGGCTCCTGAATCTCGACAGTGCCCGTAGAGTGCAATATGCTGCACTATATGGATGTGGGAGCGGAGTCGCTGGCGCGCGCGATCGGTGCGCGGGTGAAGCAGGAACGCAAAGGGCGCGGCTGGACGCTCGACCAGCTCGCAGCCACTGCGGGGGTGAGTCGTCGCATGCTCGTGAACGTCGAGCAGGGCGGTGTGAATCCGAGCGTGGGTACGTTGCTGCGTCTTTCTGATGCACTGGGTGTCGGGCTGCCTGCGCTGGTGGAACCGCCTGCCTCGCGCACGGCAAAGCTCACCCGGCACGGTGACGGCGCAGTGTTGTGGACCGGTGACCAGGGTGGTCAGGGTGTGCTCGTGGCGGGCACCGAGCCGCCGGACGTGGTCGAGCTGTGGGATTGGACGCTCGCACCAGGCGACCAGCATCAGAGCGAGCCG
Source organism: Naumannella halotolerans (assembly GCF_004364645.1). Classification (NCBI taxonomy): domain Bacteria; kingdom Bacillati; phylum Actinomycetota; class Actinomycetes; order Propionibacteriales; family Propionibacteriaceae; genus Naumannella; species Naumannella halotolerans. Next base: position 1,717,674 of record NZ_SOAW01000001.1, read on the forward strand.
CACAGTGCGGGCACCCGCGAGTTGCTGCACGTCCAGGCTGGCACCGTGACGGTGACGGTCGGCGACGAGCGCTTCGCCCTCGCCCCCGGTGATGCTCTGGCCTTTCACGGTGATCTGGCCCACTCGTATATGAACACCACTACAGAGCCTGCCCGGTTCTCGCTCACGGTCTTCGAACCGGGGGTCGGGGCCTCACATCGAACGGAGAAACCAAATGCCTGACACCATGACCCCCGACGAGTTCCTGGCCGCCGCCACTGTGGAGCCTGCGGTGTTCGAGCTGCGCCCCGATTACCGGGCCATGCTTGTCGTCATCGACGGTCTCTCCCCGGTGATCACCGCCCAAGAGGGTGGCCAGGGAGTGGACGAGCTGATCGGTGCCGCTGAACAACATGCGACTGGTCTGCTTGCCGCTTCTGCGGTGGATGAGCTGCCCCATATCGCAGCTTGGCGGGAAGCGTACCGGGGGTTCGGGGCGAAGCCACAGCGCACCCGCAACAGTCTCGAAGCCCTCACCCGCCGAGCTGAGAAGGGCTTGCCGCGGGTGAATGCGCTCACCGATATATACAACGCAATTTCGGTACTGCACCAGATTCCGTTCGGCGGTGAGGACTTCCACCACTATCAGGGTCCAGCACGTCTGATCCGTGCCACCGGCACCGAGCCGTTCGATACGACTGCAAACGGGGAGGACTCCACAGAGCACCCGGATGCCGGTGAAGTCGTCTGGTGTGATGATGACGGGGTGACGTGCCGGAGGTGGAACTGGCGACAGGGCCGCCGCACCGGGCTCACCGACGACACCCGAACGGCGTTCTTCATCCTCGACGCCCTCGCCCCGGCCTCAAACGCAGAACTCCACGCCGCCGCTGACGCGCTGGTCGACGCCCTCACGGATCTGGGCACCGGGGTCCGTGCGACCAGCCGCCTGATCGGAGCACAGTGACCAGGGCACGCACGACGACGGGGATTCCGCCGTGGTCGATGGCGGTCGCGGCGATGCTGTCCGTGCAGCTCTCCAACGCCCTGTCGGTGCCGGTGATCGACCAGGTCGGTGCGGCAGGCACGGCGTGGTTGCGGATGTGCTTCGGGGTGGTGTTGTTGTGGATGATCGCCCGCCCCGCGATCCGCTCCTTGCATCGCAACGACGTGCCCGCGCTGATCGCGCTCGGCGTGGTGACAGGGTTCATGACCACGTTCTTCCTCGCCGCCGTCGAACGCATCCCGCTGGGCACCGCGGTCGCGATCGAATTCCTCGGACCCCTCACCGTGGCGGGACTCATGAGCAAGCACCGCAAAGCCCTCATCTGGCCCGGCCTCGCCTTCGTCGGGGTCGTGCTGCTGACTGAGCCGTGGCACGGGCGCATCGACCTCGCAGGCGTCGGCTTGGCGCTGGCCGCGGGCACCTGCTGGGGGTTGTACAACCTCCTCACCCAGCACGTCGGCGACCGCTTCTCCGGGATCAGCGGCCTCTCGCTCACCATACCCGTTGCTGCTCTTGCGACGCTCCCGGTCGGGTTGCCGCAGGTGATCGGGGGCGAGTTCACCTGGTGGGTGCTGCCGGCGGCGGCGGGGATCGCTCTGATCACCCCGGTGATCGCGTTCGGGCTCGAGATGCTCGCCCTGCGCCGCATGACCCACACCGCGTTCGGCACGCTGCTGTCGATCGAGCCCGCGTTCGGGATCCTCATCGGCCTGCTCGTCCTCGCCCAACAGCCAACCCTGATGCAACTGGCGGGCATCGCGGTGGTCATTTTCGCCGGTGCTGCCGCGCAACGCGGCGGCACACGCCCCGCCACCCCCACAGCACCGATCACGAAACCGGAGAAAGAGGCCGCATGAGCGCCACACCGAAGTAGAGTTCCACGTTCATCTTCGAGACGAAGAACCTGACCGAAGAGTTCGACCGTATCGACAGCGAGATCGCCGAGCGTGCCCGCCAGATTCCCGGATTCCTCGGCGAGGAGGCCTGGCACAACGAGGACACCGGCCTGCACGCGGAGGTCTATTACCGGACCGACATGGACGCGCTGCGCACGTTGGTCGGGATGGATACGCATCGGCTCGCGAAATCCCGGTACGGGGAATGGCTCGGCGAGTACCGGGTCGTCATCGCCGAGGTGCAGTCCGTCTACGGCAACCCGATCCTGGGACTGGAACACCGGCCCGAACAGGAGCAGTCATGTACACCCGCTTCACCGGTCTGAGCGCTTTCCCCCTCACCCCGCTCCACGACGACGTGGTCGACGAGGCGGCATTCGCCGGGCTCATCGAACGACTCGTGGCAGCGGGAGTGGACTCGATCACAGCACTCGGCTCGACCGGCTCCTACGCCTACCTCACCCCCGAAGAACGCGCGCGCGTCGCTCGTCTCACTGTCGAGCACGCCGGTGCGACACCGGTGTTCGTCGGGGTCGGGGGCCTGCGCACCTCGCACGTCCTCGCCCACGTCGACAGCGCGGAAGACGCCGGCGCTGCAGGGATACTGCTGGCCCCAATGACCTATCAGGCACTCACCCCGGATGACGTGTTCGAGCTCTACCGCACGGTCACCGAGCACACCCAGTTGCCGGTGATCGTCTACGACAACCCCGGCACCACCCACTTCACGTTCACCACCGACCTGTACGCCCGCATCGCCCAGTTGCCGGGCATCGTCTCGATCAAGATCCCCGGCGTACCCACCGACCCGGGAAAGGCACGGGAGCACGTGGCGGGGATTCGTGCGGTAATCCCGGAGCATGTCACGATAGGCGTCTCCGGTGACGCGTTCGCCGCGACCGGCCTGAACGCGGGCTGCGAAGCCTGGTACTCCGTCATCGGCGGCACCCTCCCCGAACCGGCCCTCGCCATCACCCGCGCCGCCCAAGCCGGAGATTTTGAGGATGCGGTTGCGGAGTCGGAACGACTCGCCCCGCTCTGGGCCTTGTTCGCCGAGTACGGGGGCAGTCTGCGCGTGACCGCGGCGATCGCTGAACACCTCGGCCTCACCCCTCAGCAGTGTCTGCCGTTACCGATCCAAGGTCTCACCGGCGAACAAAGAGCGCGGGTCGCCGACGTGGTGGACCAGCTCGGCCTTGCCTGACCCGCAGCACGCCCCCGGAGATACGGCGGGGCGGGGGTGGGCGCTGGCCCGCTACGTGTTCGCTGCAACCCTGGTGCGCTCGGCCGACGGGGGGCGCGGTCGTCGCGATCGTGCTCCTCGCCCACGCGCAAGGCCTCCCGGGGTGGGTGTCGGGGCTGCTCGGGCCTGCAACGCTGCTCAGCGCCACAGATCATGTGACACCTACCCGCGCATCAGTCCCCATCATCTGCCGTTCGTCGTCGGTTAGATCCGTCCAGGGCACGTCGGTGCGCACGCCGAACTCGCGGGCGACGGCGGGCTGGACGTTGAATCCGAACATCTGCCAGGGAACGACGGCCCCGTCGTCGATGGTCTTGGATGGGTCGGAGACGAGTGCCGCGTCGTCGACGGCGCGCACGAGGCCGGTGCCCTGGCAGCTCGGGCAGGCGCCAGCAGCGTCAAGGACAGCTCCTCTGCGCTGGGCGGGTGCACCTGTTCGCCGCAGTCCCGGGCCGGCCACGCTGCGCACCCCGGTGCGGTTCAAGGCGCGCCCGCACCAGGACACCTCCGCGGTCCTCCGGGCGGCGTATCCGTTCCTCGCCGAAGGAGGATTGGGCAGCAACGGTATCTTCATCGGCCAAGATCTCTACTCCGGCGGATCCTTCGCGTTCGACGCATTCGAGCTCTACCGGCAAGGGGTCATCACCGCCCCAACCTCATCATCGCCGGGATCGTCGGTGCCGGGAAGAGCGCTTTGATCAAGAGCCTCTACACGCGCAGCATCGCGTTCGGCCGCCGCGTCTACCTCGCAGGCGACCCCAAGGGAGAGCACTCGGCGATCGCTGAGGCAGTAGGCGGAAAGGCGATCCGCCTCGGGCACGGCCGTAACACGCGCCTGAACCCCCTCGACGAGGGATACCGGCCGGCCGGGACCAGCGATACGGAGTGGGCCAGCATGGTCGCCTCCCGCCGCCGCGACCTCCTCGGTGCGCTCGCCGAGACCGTCCTCGAGCGGCGCCTGTCCCCGCTGGAGCACACCGCGATCGATATCGCTCTGGCCGAGACCGTCCGCGACAGCACCACCCCGATCCTGCCGATGGTCGTCGACCGGATCCTCGACCCCACACCCGACGCGCTCGGCGACCTGACCGCCGAAGACGGGCGCCTGGTCGGCCACGCGCTGCGCCGGCTCGTCGCGGGAGACTTGTCCGGCTTGTTCGACGGGCCCAGCACCGTGGCCTTCGACCCGACCCTGCCGATGATCAGCCTCGACCTGTCCCAGGTCGCCGAGAACTCCTCGCTGATCTCCGTGCTCATGACGTGCGCGAGCGCGTGGATGGCAGGCGCCCTGCTCGACCCCACCGGCGGGCAACGCCTCGTCGTCTACGACGAGGCCTGGCGACTACTCGCCCACCCCAGCCTGCTACGGCGCATGGACGCGCAGTGGAGACTCGCCCGTCACTACGGGATCAGCAACGTGCTGATCTTCCACAAGCTGAGCGACCTGGACAACGTCGGCGACCAGGGCTCGATGATGCGCGCTCTGGCCTCGAGCCTGCTGGCCAACGCGGAGATCCGGATCGTCTACCGTCAGGAAACCGACCAGATCGGCTCGGCCGCTCAGACGTTGGGGCTGACAGGGACGGAGCAGTCGCTGCTGCCCAGCCTGGGCATCGGCCAGGGCTTGTGGCGGATCAAGGAGCGAGCTTTCCTGATTCAGCACCAGATGCATCCCGATGAGCTCGAGATGTTCGATACTCGAGGCCGGCTCACGGATAAAACCTAGAAGTTCGCGTGAATATTGACGGTTTTCGCGGGAACTTCAAGGTGCGCGGACCATGTTGGGTGCTTAACGCTTGAAGTTCCCGCAACTTCCCGATACTCCTATTCTCTCATCGCTCTGCCGTCCAGTTCAGCGTGCAAGCGCGTGCCCCGCGATTGGGGTAGTGATACGACCATCGACGACCGTGACGAGATCATCCAGGGTGTCGCGGTGCACGAGGTCGTGGGTGACGAGCAGGGTGGCGGTGTCGCGTTCGTGCGTGAGGCGAGCGATGAGTTCCATGATCTCCGCACCGCGCACTTGATCCAGGGCGCTGGTCGGCTCATCGACGAGGAGGACTTCCGGGTCGTGGACAAGACCGCGGGCGATCGCGACCCGTTGCCGCTGCCCACCGGAGAGTTGGTGCGCGCGCTTGCCTGCGTGCTCGGTGAGGCCGACGGCGGCGAGGAGTTCGTCGACACGGGCGTCGATCTTCGCTCGCTTGTTCCGGCTGGTGCCGCCGCCGAGCCTGGCCATGACCTGCAACTGCTCACGGGCGGTGAGCGCGGGCAGCAGGTTGGACTGCTGGAACACGATGCCGATGCGCTCATGGCGCAGTTGCGTGGCCTCGTGCTTCGAGAGCTGGGCGGCGTCGATCGTGTCGCTGCCGTTGCCGACGAGAACTCCGCCGGAGTCGGGGCGGATCAGGGTCGCGGCGACGGCGAGGATGCTGGACTTGCCCGACCCGGAGGGACCGGTGATACCGGTGACGGTGCCGTTGTTCCCGCGGAGGGTGACGTGGTCGACGGCGGTGATGCGGTTGTCCCCGTCGGGGAAGGTGAGGGTGACGTTCTGCAGTTCGATCATCGGTTGCTCCCAAGGGCGGTGAGGGGGTCGGCTTTGGTGACGGAGCGCAGCGCGAACGCGGCTCCGGCGAGGCCCAGGACCGCCATCACGACGGCTGGGGCGAGCGTGGTGAGCGGGCTGATGATGAACGGCAGCGCCTGCCCCGCGAGGGTGCCGAGCCCGATCACAGCGGCGAGGCCGACACCGATCCCGGCAACCAGAACGATGGACGCCTGGCCGAGGGAGTCGCGGACGAGCGATCCGGTAGTCGCACCGAGGGCTTTGAGTACGGCGATGTCACTGGCACGCTGCATCGTCCAGACCGTGAAGAACGCGCCAACGACGAGGGCGGAGATCCCGAACAGCATCGCGATCATCAGCCCGAGCGACCCGATCTCAGATCGGAACGCTTCCAGGGCCGTCAGGCTCGCCAGCGGTGTTTCGGCCACCGTGCCGGTTTGAGCGCCGACGGCCTCCCAGTCTGCGTTGCCGGTGACGGCGAGCACCGTGGCCTCACCGGTACCGCCGACGCGCTTGCTCGCCTCGCTCCATGCCTCCGGGGTCAAGACGACGACCGGGGTGTGGCTGTACCAGAGGTCATCGCCGACGACGCTGACGGTGAAATCAGTGCCGGTGATCGAGATCGTGTCACCGGTCTCAACGCCGAGATCATCGGCGGCCCCGGAGGAGACACCGACCTCGTCGTCGTGAGCAGGTGCGAGGTCGAACAGGGGGTTCGACTGGGTACCCGATGCATGCTGCGGCAGCCCGTAGAGGGCGACCCCGGTCGGGTCGTCGGTGCCGCTGGCCGAGGCCCGCGATTGGACGATCCCGATCGGTGTCACCGACTCGACCCCGGCCGCCTGTTCCCACGCCGTGACCGTGTTCTTGTCGAGGGAGGAGGTTGCGTAGCTGGGGTCGCTGTTCTCGGGCTGTTGCAGCACCAGCCGGTCGCCGGGCAGCTGCAGCACGGAGGAGATGTTCTGGGCGGCGAGGCCCCCGGTGAGGCCGGAGAGGAAACCGACGAGCAGGGTGATCAGGGCGACGACGGCCCCGATGAGGAGGAACCGGCCGCGGGCGAACCGCAGCTCTCTCCACGCGACGAACACGATGGTGCCTTTCCGCTCGCGCACTCTGCCCGAGCTACCCTTCAACCCTCCTTCTCGCAGGCAGGGCCGGGCATCGCCTAAACCGTGGGATTCACGGTCAAACTTTCGGTTGATGCCGGGCAACACCGCTCGCATAGGCTTGGAGCGTCATGTCGCATTCGACCCTCGCCCCGGTGTTCACCGGTCTCCGGTTCGGCCTGCACGCCCTCCTGATCGGGCTCGCGGGTTTCGCGGTCGTGCGCGCATTTGTCGTCTCCTCTCCGGTTGCGACATGGACGTTGGTCATCGGGATCGCGTTCGTCGCGGTGTATCTCGTCGGTGCGTGGGCGGCGCGGACACAAGGCGAATCAGGAGTCTCGCGGCGCGGCTACGCCGTCGGCTGGATCGCCGCGCTCACACTGTTGTGGGCGGTGCTGACCTGGCTGAGCCCCGAGGGGGCGTACCTCGTCTTCCCGCTGTTTTTCCTCTACTTCCACGTCCTTCCCGGACGTGGCGGGGTCGCGGCGATCGTGGTCACGACCGCGTTCGCGATCCTCGCCCTCGGCCTGCATCTGGGGTTCAGCGTCGGCGGGGTGATCGGCCCACTGGTGGGTGCCGGCGTCGCCCTGCTGATCGGGCTCGCCTACCGTGCGCTTCGGCGGGAAGCCGAGGAGCGCGAAGGCCTGCTTGCCGAGCTGATCCGTACTCGGCAGCAGCTCGCGGAGACCGAACGCGAACAGGGCGCGCTGGCTGAGCGTGCCCGGCTCGCTCGTGAGATCCACGACACCGTAGCACAGGGCCTGTCGAGCATTCAGATGCTGCTGCGCGCCGCCGAGCGCGACACTCCCGAACCCGGTGCCGGGTATGTGCGCCTCGCCCGCGAGACCGCGGCCGACAGCCTCGCCGACACGAGGCAGATAATCCGCGAGCTCACCCCTGCCCGTCTCGGCGATGGGCTCGCCGCAGCCCTGCACCGCCTCGGTCAGGAACAGTCCGACCGTGCGTCCATCCCAGTCGAGGTGAGTGCTGAGGAACTCGACCTGCCGATGGAAACGCAGACGGCGCTCCTGCGTATCGCCCAGGGCGCGCTCTCGAACACGATCCGCCACGCGAACGCCACCCGGATCACCGTCGAACTCACCCAGGACGACGCCACGGTCTCCTTGATGGTTCGCGATGATGGGCAGGGCTTCGATACGTCCTCCGCGGTCGCCGACTCGCATGAGGCTGACTCCTTCGGGCTGCACGCCATGCGCGAGCGCGTGGAACAGCTCGACGGCACGCTCACCATCGCCTCGGCTTCCCAGCAGGGCACCACGGTCACGGCGCAACTGCCTGTTCGTGTGGGAAGTGAGGCGGAATCATGATCCGGATCCTGCTCGCCGACGACCATCCCGTCGTCCGCACCGGCTTGCGCGCCATGCTCTCAGACGACCCCGACCTCGACGTGATCGGGGAAGCGGCAACCCCCGACGAGGCCGTTGCCCTCGCGACCGATCTGATACCGGACGTGGTGCTCATGGACTTGCAGTTCGGCACCGACCAGACCGGGGCTGACGCGACCCGACGCATCCGCGCGCTCGACCGGCCGCCTGCCGTGCTGGTGCTCACGAACTACGACACCGACAGTGACATCCTCGGCGCCGTCGAAGCCGGAGCCAGCGGCTACCTGCTCAAGGATGCTCCACCCGAAGAGCTCATCGCAGCGATCCGCGCCGCAGCCGCAGGCGAGACCGCCCTCGCCCCCGCGATCGCGGGGCGCCTGCTCGCCCGGATGCGTTCCCCGCAACCCCGCCTCAGCGCCCGCGAGACCGAAGTGCTGAGGCTCGTCGCAGACGGCGCGACGAACAACGACATCGCCGCACGACTGCACATCAGCGACCCGACCGTGAAATCACACCTCGTGCACATCTACACCAAGCTCGGCGTCTCCTCCCGCACCGCCGCCGTCGCTTCTGCACGCGACTCCGGCCTACTGAGATAGAGGCATACTCGGCTTTCTTGATCCGGCTTCTGTGGCAGCAACCTCGCCGTAGAGGAGCTGTCGAACGCGGATGAGTCGTCGAGGAGACAGGTAGTCGGCCAGACCCCGTGCGCGGGGATGACGCTCTCCTTTCATCCGCCCTCGCATGGGATCGGTCGATGACAAGCCATCTCGAACATCCGTCGTGAATGCGGACGGTGGCCGTACCTGACGGGCGTGAAAAGCCACAACGCACCCCAGGCCGCCATGTCCCCACTACCCAGGAAGAGGAGCGGGCGATGAAGCACCGAGTGTTCCCTCCCAAGCGGGCGACCGAGACTGGCGGTGTTCCGGCGGTACTGCCGCTGGTGGTGTTCGAGACCCACGGCAACGACCAGCTCGTGATGACCGTCAACGGCGACAAGTCCACGGCGGAGACCCTCGACCGCAACGACATCGGCACCCGGCTCAGCGAGCTCATGGCCGGCTTCGGAGTGCCGACCCGGGTGGAGATCCACGAGCAGGACAGCACGGTCCACGCCGACATCCTGCAACCACCGCCGAAACCGACAGAGCCAGACGAGTCGCCGGAGCTTGGGGAGCTGGAGCATCCTCGCGGTCGCCGTCGCAAGCAGCCGGATTTGGTCGAGCTCGAGGCGACCGGGTTCGTGCCCGGCGAAGACGTCGCCGTCGCCGTGGTGATCCGTCACGGATCGGCGGGTCCCGACGGGCGCGCGAGGGCGTTGATCGACCGCACCGAGATACCGGGAGCCGATGGTGCCGAGGTGGTGCTGCTGGGTCGGATCTCGGGGACGACCGCCGTGCGGTCTCTCACCTAACAGGCGCGGGGCGTCTGGGCCCCGCCCGTGTTGAGGGAGGCCCCTGTTGCAGAACCGTCCACCCAACGACTTCACCGTCAGCCTGGCCCTGGGAGGCCTCGCCGCGACGGCCGCGTTTGCGCTCCTGCTGCGCTACACCGGTAATGTCGCCGCGTTCCTGTCCAGGAGCCCGGCCCCGACCGGTAGCCCTGTCAGCGGGCTCGGTGTGCTCGCCTCACCGACCGATCCGGGCAAGGCGATCGGCGCTCCCGGTCTGAACCCATATCTCTAGTGGCTGCTCATCCTCCTGATCCTCGGCGGCCTGGCCGCCCTCGGGATCTGGGCGTGGCGCGCGGTACGCCGTGGCCGTGAGCGCTCCCGCGTGCACGCATTGACCGGGACCGCGACCGGTGACGAGGTCGCCCGGGTCGCGTCCCGCAAGGCCTTGCAGCGTCGCGCGGGGAACCTGCGCCCGTCGCTGGAGGGGCAGAAGCCCGACCCCCGCGAGGTCGGCTACCTGCTGGGGTCGGCGAAGGGCAGCCAGGTTTGGGCGACCATTGAGGATTCCATGCTGCTCGTCGGCCCGCCGCGCAGTGGCAAGGGTCTGCACATCATCGTCAACGCGATCCTCGACGCCGCCGGCCCGGTGCTGACGACCTCCACGCGCCCCGACAACCTCACCATCACCCTGAAGGCCAGACAGCGGCGAGGCCCGGTCGCCGTGTTCGACCCGCAGCATCTCGCGCCCGGTCTGCCGGCGGGGATGCGCTGGTCTGTCGTGCGGGGCTGTCAGGACCCTCTGACCGCCATGATCCGGGCCAAGGGCCTGGCCACCGCGACCGGTTTCGGCGGGGTTTCCGACGGTGGCTTCTGGGAGGGCAAGACCACGGCCGCGATCCAGGGACTCCTGCACGCGGCGGCGCTGGATGGGCGAGATTCCAAGACCGTGTACCAGTGGTCGCTCAGCCCGGCGGCAGCGGCAGACGCCGTGCGCATCCTGTCCACGAACAGCGACGCCGCCGAAGGATGGGCGGACTCGCTGGACGCGATGATCCAGTCGGATCCGAGGACCAGGGACTCGATCTGGCAGGGTGTCTCGCTCTCGTTCGGGGCACTGGCGGACCCACGGGTGCTCGGCGCGGTCTGCCCGAGTGAAGACGAGCAGTTCGATCCCGAGGCGTTCCTGTGCGAGAACGGCACCTTATATCTCCTGGCGACCGGAGCCGGTGCGGGGGCAAGCGCCGCGCTCGTGTCGGCGTTCATCGAGGACCTCGTCGAGACCGCCCGGAAGATCGCGGCGCGCTCAGCCGGAGCACGCATGGACCCGGCCCTGCTTCTCGCATTGGATGAGATCGGCAACTTGGCACCCCTTCCCGCGCTCCCGGTGTTGATGGCTGAGGGCGGCGGCACCGGGATCACCACGCTCCCGGTCCTGCAGTCTTTGGCGCAGGCGCGGGAGAAGTGGGGCGAGAACAACGCCGGCGCCTTGTGGGACTCGAGCATCGTCAAGATCGTGCTCGGTGGGGCCAGCAACACCAAGGACCTGCAGGACCTGTCGGCGCTGATCGGGGAACGCGACGAGACGACCGACTCGGTGACCACCGACGCCTACGGCGCGCACTCCAACCAGAGATCCATCAGGCGGATCCCGATCATGCCGCCCGAAGTGCTCCGCACGCTCCCGTTCGGTACCGGCGTCGTCATGCTCCGCACCGCACGCCCGATCATCACCACCCTGCGGCCCTGGACCGCCAGGGCGGATGCGGCGCAGCTGAAGACGGATCGGACGGAGATCGAACGGCTCCTGCAGCAAGCCCACTGACACCCGGTAGCGGCCCGTACCTATCGCGTAAACCCGGCGCAGGGCCGGGCAAGAACTGAGAGGAGACCCGCCCATGCCTATCCCGACCACACCCGGCATCTCGGGGTTCATCGCGTCCGACCCGACCCTGAGCTTCACCCGCAACGGCGACGCCCGCTTCTACGCCCGCGTCGGCATCCACCAGTCGACCCGCGACGAGGAGGGCAACTTCCACGAGACCGAGCCCCACTTCACCGACATGGTCATGTTCGGCCCCTCGGCCGAGCGCGCCCACGAGAAGTACCAGAAGGGCGACAACTTCGTCGCCCAGGGACAGGAACGCTCCTACACGCAGAACGTCGACGGCGAGCAGGTGATGCACGAGCAGTTCCGCGCCAGCACGATCGGCCCGAACGGCAACATCACCAACTTCACCATCGACCGCGCCCCGCGCGAACGGGAGACCCCCAGCGTCGATGCCACCGCGCGAACGACCGCTGAGCAGGACACGCCCGCCGCCGAAGCGTCGGCCGAGGAGCCGGCCGACCCGGTGGCCGACGTGCTCGCGCGCCGTGAGTCCCAGGTCGCTCCCGAGCCCACGGCCGCCCCGGCGACGGCCACGGCGGAACGCGAGCCCGTGGCCCGGTGAGCGAACGGAACCTGCGGGGCGACCAGGACACCCTGGCCGCCCCGCCCCGTTCCCACCCGTGACACGGCAAGGAGGCAGCAATGGACACCCCGACACCACCCGACGACGATCAGGACACCGGCACGGCCCAGCCCGTCACGGATGCTCCGCCCGACCTGGACAGCCTGCCGCCCGGAGTGCTGCAGCAGGTCAAGCGCATGGTCCAGGCCGAGTACGCCAAGGACCTCCGCGCCCAACTCGGAACCGTTCCCCGCACCATCAACTGGCACGCCCTGACCCCCGAAGACCTCGAGCAGGAACTGCTGGCGCTGAACGAGTGGGTCGACTGGCTCCGCCACGAATACGGACTCCCACCCCAGATCGTCCCACCCATGTGGCACCGCCACTGGGAGCTGATCTGGGAACTCTCGGCCCTCCGGCAGCACTGGCTGATCTGCTACGACCAACAGGCCAAGGGCAACATGGGGGTGATCTGGCACAACGACTTCGCCGCCGCCCGCGAACGCCTCCGCGACTGGGTCAGCATCTCCGGCACCCGCCTGGACCGCGACCGCGCGACCCGAGTCACGGCCTGGCCCGGCGGCGAAGCCGAGGACTGGACAGCCCCGGACGCGACCGAGCAGCCCGTCACCGAACGCAGCGCCAACTTCGTCAGCTTCGTGGTCCAAGCCGTGCAAGCACGCGAGGCCGAGCAAGACGCGGTGATGCAGGAGATCCTCGACGACGAGTAAGAGAGTCGATCAGCTCCGGCGGCCGGGACGATGATGCGTCCCGGCCGCCTTTCGTGTCTCGCCGCCACCTCGTCGGTGGCGCGGCGGGGTGGCTCTGGCACGGGCCGTCGAACGGAGGGAACGCCAACCGCAGAATCGCTCGCAAACCAGGACGAACCCAAGGAACAATGAACGACCCCTCGAACCGGTCCGGAGCCACGGTGATCGGAATCCCGAGGGCCAACGGCTCATGACAACGACACCCGCGATCCGGCCCGCACCGAGCCTGGATGATCTGCACCTGACCGCGATCACCTATCAACGCGTGTCCACCGCAGAGCAGGCCTCCAAGGGCGGGCGCAGTGAAGGCTTCTCAATCCCGGCACAGCGGCAGGCCAACCAGCGCAAGGCTGACGACCTCGGCGCCGCTGTCGTCGAAGAATTCGTCGACCCCGGCTACTCCGGGCGCACCCTCAACCGCCCCGACCTGCAGCGGATGTTCGCCTACATCAAGACCCACCAGGTCACCTACTGCATCGTCCACAAGCTCGACCGGCTCGCCCGCGACCGCCTCATCGACCTCGAGATCCAACGGCACCTGATCGAAGCCGGTCTCACCCTGGTCTCGGTCACCGAGAGCATCGACGAGACCCCCTCCGGCACGCTCGTGCACGGGGTGATGTCCGCGATCTCGGAGTTCTACTCCAAGAACCTCGCCGCCGAGGTCACCAAGGGCCTGACCCAGAAGATCGCCACCGGCGGCCCCCCCGGACGCGCACCACTGGGCTACCTCAACGTCCGCAAGCTCACCGAGGACGGCCATGAGTACCGCACTGTCGAGGTCGACCCCGAACGGGCCGCGCTGATTCAGTGGGCCTTTGCCACTTACGCCGCCGGAGACACCTCGGTCGAGAAGATTCTCACCGACCTCACCGCCCGGGGACTGACGACCGTGGCCACACCGAAGCGACCGGCCGGCCCGGTCAGTAAGTCGGGGTTCTTCAAGCTGCTGCGCAACCCCTATTACATCGGACAGATCCGCTACAACGGCGCCGTCTACGATGGCAACCACCCACCCATCGTCGAGACCGAGGTCTGGGAACGCGTGCAACGCCTCCTCGACGTTCGGGCGCGAGCCGACGTGCGCTTCCGTAAGCACGAGCACCCCTTGAAGGGGATCCTGTACTGCGCGAGCTGCAAGTCGAGGCTGCACCTCGATTTCGCCCGGAACAAGCAGGGCATCCGGTACGCCTACTTCGTGTGCTCTGGTCGAACCAGCAAGCGCACCACCTGCACTCGCAAGGCTGTTCCCGTCGGCATTGCCGAGCAGCTCGTCGCCACCTGCTACGAGCGCATCGGGATCAGCGAGGACACGTTCAAGGCCCTGGCGCGGCAGGTCGATGCAGTCTTCGAGGAACGCTTGGCATCGCGCTCCCAGGAACTGGCCGAGCTGACCTCGACCCGCAAGCGACTCGAGTCCGAGAGCGAGAAGCTTCTGGCCGCGCACTTCGCTGACGCGATCGACCTCGATACGCTCAAGCGGCACCAGGATCGGATTCGTGCAGGGCTGGCGGACATCGACCGGAAGCTGGAGAACGACCACGAGTGGTACACCGGCCAGAAGAAGTACCTCGCCAGTGCTCTGCAGCTGCTGACCTACTGCGCCACGATGTACCGGCAGTCCGATGACGAGGCCAAGCGCCTGGCGAACCAGGCCTTCTTCGAGAAGATCTACATCGGTGAGGACGAGCAGGCTGTCGCCGAGCTCGCCGAGCCCTTTAACGAACTCGCCCCCGACACGCTTTCGCATGTCGGGGGTTCGAGTAAGTCAACTACGGTGGAGCTAAGGGGATTCGAACCCCTGACCTCTTCCATGCCATGGAAGCGCGCTACCAACTGCGCCATAGCCCCGCATCGCTCGATCTCACGATCAGCGACCACGAGACTATAGCGTCGCTGCGACCCGGAGCTCAAATCGAGAGCCGCAGGGCGCCCCCACTCGACCCGATCTCCACCCCGTGACGCTCAGAACCGTTCGGAGTCACCGGGCAGCGGCACCAGCGTCCAGCGGAGGAAGAACTGGGTCACCGGACCGATCGCCACCGCATACAGCAGGGTGCCGAGGAACACCTGTCCACCGAGCAGCCAGCCGAGGCTCAGCACCACCACCTCGATGCCGGTACGCACCAGCCGCAGCGACAATCCCGTCCGGTGATGCAAACCGGTCATCAAACCGTCCCGCGGCCCCGGGCCCAACTGCGCGCCGACGTAGATCGCACCGGCCAGACCGTTGCCGATCACCCCGACGAACAGCAGCGCGACCCGTACCGAAAGCTCCTCGACCGCCGGTACGACGAACAGCCCGAGGTCGATCGCGGCACCGACGATCGCCACGTTCAGCACCGTGCCGACCCCCGGCCTCTGCCGCAGCGGAATCCACAACGCCAGCACCAGCACCGCCACCACGGTGGTGATGGCGCCGTAGCTGAACGGGAAGGTCAGCGTCAGGCCTTGGGTCAGCACTCCCCAGGGCTCCAGCCCGAGCGCTGCCCGGACCACCAGCGACAGCGACATCCCGTACAGCACCAGCCCGACGAGGAGTTGCGGAATCCGTCGGCCGAGCCGGCCGGCCCGCAACTGCTGCAGGGGGCCGAGAGAGGTCAGGGTCTTGGTCTTCGTACTCACAGATCCACCACACCACTGAATTGGACTTCATTTCCATAGCCACTTCTGGAACAGTGGCCTCATGACCTGGATCCCGGCACCACAGCTCGCGCGGCTGCTCGCGGGAAAGGACTGGGTCGCCCCGCGCTATCGCGATCTCGCCGACCGGATCGGCATCCTGATCGCCGACGGCCGAGTGGCTCCCGGCACCCGGCTGCCCAGTGAGCGCGACCTGGCCACCGCACTCGGCCTGAGCCGGACCACCGTCACCGGTGCCTATCGAACCTTGTTGGAGCGCGAACTGCTGCTCGCTCGCCGCGGATCGGGCCACTACATCGCGCCTCGTCCGCGGGCGCAGGAGAGTCCGCTGCTACCGACCCCCGGCGCCGGGGACGACGGGATGATCGCGCTCACCGTCGCCGCCTCCCCGGCACCACCGCAGGTGCTGGCCGCCTACCGTCGGGCGACCGAGCGGCTTGCCGAACTCACCACCGGTACGGGCTACTTCCCCGAGGGCCTGCCCCTGCTGCGCCACCGACTGGCCGAGCGCTACACCGCCCGCGGCGTCCCCACCGATGCCGAGCAGATCATCATCACCAACGGTGCCCTGGCCGCCCAGCACACCTGTGCCCGTGCCCTGCTACGCCGGGGGACGAGCGCGATCACCGAGAGTGTCGGTTACGGCAACTCACTGCACCTGCTGCGTCGGGTGAGTGCCGATGTCGGCGCCGACATCCGTTCCTTCGACATGAGCCCGGACGGCTGGGATCTCGGATCCCTGGCCAGCGTCCTCTCCCAGACCCGTGCCTCCGCGGCCTTCGTCACCCCGGACTTCCACAATCCGACCGGCAGGCTGATGTCGGCCGACGACCGTGGCGAACTCATCGAGATCACCGGCCGGCTTCCGGTGGTGGCCGATGAGACCCTGGTCGACCTGCCGATGCCCTGGGCGGTCCCGAGCCGCTCACTGGCCAGCGTCGGCGATCGGGTGATCCTGATCGGTTCGGCCTCGAAGAGCTACTGGGGCGGGCTCCGGTTGGGCTGGATCCGCAGCCCGCAGCGATTCACCTCCAGCCTGCTGGATGCCCAACTGGTCGGCCACCACGGCAGCCCGCCGCTGGAACAACTGGTCCTGGCAGAGCTGCTGGCCGAGGACTCCCCCGACGGTCCGCGGGTCGAGAACCGGGACCGGCTGCAGGAGTTGGTTCCCGCGGCGATGGCCGCGGTCGCCCAGCACCTGCCGAGCTTCGACTTCCGCCGGCCCGACGGTGGGCAGTCGCTGTGGCTGCATCTGCCCCGGCCGGCGTCGACCCGCCTGAGCCGGATAGCCGAACAGCACGGGGTGCTGATCACCCCCGGTCCGCACTTCTTCTGCAATCCCGGCGGCGAGCACTGGCTGCGTCTGCCCGTGGTCACCGATGCCGACACCTTCACCGAGGCGGTACGCCGGATCGCCCACGCCTGGCAGGATCTGCTCGACGGCCGCAATCCCGATACCGGCACCGGGCGACAGGTGATGTCGGCCTGAGACGCCCCCCGGGCACCTCGTGTCTGCGCCGGCTGCCGACCGAGAAGATCAACTGCTGCGGCGGCGCACGATCCGGTCGAGGATGCCGAGGGTCGCCTTCAGCGAGTTCTCCCCGATCACCGGGAAGATGCCCTTCCATTCCGGCGCCGCCTGGGACCAGTCGTAGTAGGAGACCACTCGGGTCCCCTCGGCCACCGGCTCCAGCCGGTAGCCGTAGACGTGACCGATCGGCGGCTTGATCGTGCCGTCGATGGTCCAGGCGATCTCCACATCGGGCTGGTAGACGGTGAAGATCACCTCGACGTCGTACTTGCCCATCGGCAGATCACCGAGTGCCTCCCGGTCCATGTGCACGACGAAGGACTCACCGACCGCATCCACCGGTACACCCTCCGACCCCTGCAACATGCCGGAGGCATCGATGTCGACATGCCCTTCGGGGTCACGCAACACTGCGAAGACGTCGGCAGGGGACGCCGGGATCACCCGGGAAACCTCGATCCGCTCGCTCATGGACCGATCATGACATCCGGGCCCGACCGGCCGCGAACGGGTTCACCGGCTGATCGCGGACAGGAAACCGATCAGGCCCGTACTCCGATGACCGACACCCCGTTCAGCCCGAGACTCCGACCTTGCCAGAACCCGATCGGGCCAGCACTGCGAACAGCTCAGCACTTCGAGTGGCCGAGCACTCAGGCGAACGGGTTCACCGGCGCGGCCACCCGGTTGTAGGCCGCCAGCCGCCAGTCCCCCCGGCGGTCCGGCGCGATCACCAGCCAGCCGGCATTGCTCATCCCCTGCAGGGCACTGGCCGAGGCCGGGTCGATGCCGACGAACGAACACGCCGCCACCCGGGCCGCGAGCCCGTGGGCGACCACGACCAGAGTCCCGGATTCGGTGTCGTCGAGGTACTCCTCCAACGCCGTTACGAAACGCGCCGCGACCTCTCGCGGGGCCTCCCCGGTGGGAGAGCGGCGGGTGTCGTCACCCGACCCCTCCCATTCACTGCTGGCCTCCACCTCGGCGAACCCGAGACCCTGCCAGCTGCCGACCGAGATCTCCCGGAAGCGCGGCTCACTCTCCACACCGATGCCGGTCAGCGCCGACAACGCCGCCGCGGTCTCCTGGGCCCGACCGAGGTCGGAAGCCACGATTCGGACCGGCTCCTCCTCCGCCGCCAGCGCCTGCGCAGCGGCCTTCACCTGTTCCCGGCCGTTGGCATTCAGCGGGATGTCGGCCTGTCCCTGGAACAACCCGGCGATGTTCCAGTCGGTCTCGCCATGGCGCCAGATGATCAACTTCGAGGCGGTCATTCGGCGGCGTCACCCTTCGACCCGGTCGGCAGTTCGAGATCGAGCTGCGGGCAGTCGCGCCACAACCGTTCCAGCGCGTAGAACGAACGCTCCTCGGCATGTTGGACGTGGGCGACGATCTCGCCGTAGTCCAACAGCACCCACCGGTTCTGCCGATCACCCTCGCGGCGGATCGGTTTGACCCCCTCGCCCCGCAGGGCCTCCTCCACCGCATCGACGATCGCGCCGACCTGTCGTTCGCTGGCCGCACTGACCAGCAGGAAGATCTCGGAGATCGCGAGTTGTTCGGAGACGTCGAAGGCGACGATCTCGACACCTTGTTTCTCGTCCGCGGCCAGTGCCGCGGTCTTCGCCCAGTGCAGTGCCTGTGGGTCGGCTGCCATCAATGTCCTTCCCCGGATGCCGGGTGCTGTCGGGTGGCACTCAGGTTCTCGGGACCGGGTCGGTAGAGGTCGACCTTGGCCATGTACTGCACGATGCCGTCGGGCACCAGGTACCACGCGGGCTCCCCGCGGGCCACCCGTTCGCGGATCGCGGTCGAGGAGATCGCCAGCGCCGGCACCTCCATCAAGGTGATCTTGTCCTTCGGCAGATGCGCCACCGCAGGAGAGTTCAGCTCCACCCCGGGACGGGTCACGCCGACGAAATGCGCCAGGTCGAACAACTCGTCGGCACCCCGCCAGGTGAGGATCTTGGCCAACGCATCGGCGCCGGTGATGAAGAAGAAGTCGGTGTCGGCACCACGCTCGGCACGCAGATCCTTCAACGTGTCCACGGTGTAGGTGTCACCGGGCCGGTCGATGTCGACCCGGCTGACAGTGAACCGCGGATTGGAGGCGGTGGCGATCACCGTCATCAGGTAGCGGTCCTCACCGGGGCTGACATTGCGGCCCTTCTTCTGCCACGGCACACCGGTGGGTACGAACACGACCTCGTCGAGATCGAATCGGCTGGCGACCTCACTGGCCGCCACCAGGTGCCCATGGTGGATCGGGTCGAAGGTGCCACCCATCACCCCGAGGCGGTACCGCCGAACAGCCTTGCCGGCGGCCGGATTCGTACCGTTCATCGAGCAGTCCGTCGAGCGCTCAGTGATGCTCGATCGCTTCGTGCCTAGTCGGCCCGCCCTCGCTGTGGGGCCGGCTCTTGCCGATGCTGCGGAAGATCGTCAGCAGGACCATCAGCACCACGAAA
Source organism: Naumannella halotolerans (assembly GCF_004364645.1). Classification (NCBI taxonomy): domain Bacteria; kingdom Bacillati; phylum Actinomycetota; class Actinomycetes; order Propionibacteriales; family Propionibacteriaceae; genus Naumannella; species Naumannella halotolerans. The sequence goes on from NZ_SOAW01000001.1 coordinate 1,737,077, forward strand.
CCGATGATGCCGAACAGGTAGGCAGGCATGAAGAGCTCGTTCACCACGTGATGGCCACCTGCAAGCGGAATCAGCATGGCCGCATCCTAGCCGCCCGGCACCGCCGTGTCCCGCCGAGCCACCCGGGCGGTACGGGTTCAGCCGCGGAGCTGGCCCTGCCCGCTGATCAGATACTTGGTGGTGGTCATCTCCGGCAGCCCCATCGGGCCGCGGGCATGCAACTTCTGGGTGGAGATGCCGATCTCGGCCCCGAACCCGAACTCGCCACCGTCGACGAACCGGCTGGAGGCATTCACCAGGACTGCGGCGGCGTCCACCTCGGCGGAGAACCGCTGGGCCACGGCCAGCGAATCGGTGACCACGGTCTCGCTGTGACCGGTGCTGTAGCGGTCGATGTGGGCCAGGGCGGCATCCAGATCCGGCACCACGGCCGCGCTCAGGTCCAGTGACAGCGCCTCACCGGTGAAGTCGTCCTCGGTGGCCGGCACCACCTGCTCGCCATGGGCCGCGATCGCGGGATCACCGTGCACGGTCACCCCGTGTTCGGCCAGGGCTGCCAGCGCCTTCGGTACGAACTCCTCGGCGATCGCGCTGTGCACCAGCAGCGTCTCCAGCGAATTGCACACCGAGGGACGTTGGACCTTCGCGTTGATCATGATCTGCAATGCCATCTGCTGATCGGCCGCGGCGTCGACGTAGAGGTGGCAGTTGCCCGTACCGGTCTCGATCACCGGCACCACCGAACCGGTGACCACGGCCTCGATCAGCCCGGCACCACCGCGCGGGATCAGCACATCGACCAGTCCCCTGGCCTGCATCAGCTCAGCGGTCACCTCACGCGGCGCCGGCAGCAGTTGCACCGCGTCATCCGGTACGGCCGAACCGGCCAGCCCGGTACGCAGGGCCTGGGCCACCGCGGTGTTGGAGGCATGGGCACTGGAGGATCCCTTCAACAGCACCGCATTGCCCGACTTCAGGCAGATCCCGGCGGCATCGGCGGTGACATTCGGCCGTGCCTCGTAGATCATGCCGATCACCCCGAGCGGCACCCGTACCTGGGTGTACTGGACACCGTTGGGCGCGATCCACCCACGTACCACCTCCCCGACCGGATCCGGCAGGGCGGCCAGGTCCCGCAACCCCTCGGCCATGGCACCGATCCGTTCCTCGGTGAGCCGCAGCCGGTCGATCAACGACACCGCCATCCCGGCCCGTTCCCCGGCGTCGATGTCGACCGCATTGGCGGCAAGGATGTCCTCGGTGGCCGCCATCAGGGCATCGGCCATGGCCTGCAGGGCGTCGTTCTTCTGGGCGGTCGAGGCGATCGCCAGTGCCCGGGCGGCGCTCCTGGCCCGCGATGCCTGATCGTGGAAACTCACGCACGCAGGATACGCCGTCACCGAACCACACCGGTCCGGGTGCCGCAGCCGCTCCGCCGGGCGAGGAGCGTCCTCCTCCGGGTCCGGGCGGCCCGAGCCGCCGTGGTCGGCGCCTTCGTCTCCGCCGGCCGTCACAGGTGGCTGTCGCGCCCGCGGAGCCGATCGATCGCGCGCCGGTCCCGTTTGGTCGGCCGGCCCGCACCGGGATCGCGCCGGGGCACCCAGGCCTGCACCTGTTTCGGCGGTGGTGGCGGCGAGTTGTCGAGGTAGGCGGCCTGGGCCAACGGTGCGGAGACCCGTTTGCTCAACAACTGCTGGACCACGACCACCTTCTCCACCCCGTGCATCCGCAGCCGTACCTCGTCGCCGATGTGCAGCTGCTGGGAGGCCTTCACCCGTTCACCGCCGACCCGCACATGGCCGCCCTTGCAGGCATTGGTCGCCAGTGATCGGGATTTGAGCAACCGGACAGCCCACAACCAGCTGTCGACGCGTACCTTCTCAGCCATTGCCGGTCCCCTCGGGAACAGTCACGGGCAGCCGGCGACGGTAGGTCCAGGAGGTCAGCGCGGTCCCCGCCATCGCGGTCAGAACACCAAGGAAGATGTGCGGCGCCGCCATGCCGAGAGTTCCGATCAGGTACTGGGCGAAGATCATGACGACCACCAGCGCTGCCAGCCCGAGCAGGACCCCGCCGGCGGTACGCCGGTACGCCACGAAACAGAGCCCCATCAGGACTGCGGCGATCGCCGTCACCGGCGCGAAGAACCGATGCTGGTCGTACCACGCCGGGTCACCGCCGAGAAAGGCCGCAGCCCACCCCGCCTGACCGATCAGCAACGACAGCACGATCGTGACTGCGGTACGCAGCACCACCAGCTCCCGACCAGGCCACCTCATGTCCACCATCTTGGCACTGTCCGTCGACCGCGCCCTGGCCGTGCGGCGAATGGCTCAGGCGACCGGTGCCGGCGCCTCCCCGAGAGCCTCGGCATTGGGCTTGATCTGCCCTGAGGCGATCTCCTTCGCATAGTGACAGGCGACCCCGTGACCGGGCGCCGCCTCCACCAGCGGCGGGTCCTCGGTGTCGCATCGCTCCAGCTGCCGGAAGGGGCAGCGGGTGTGGAAGCGGCAACCCGAGGGCGGATTGGCCGGGCTGGGAAGATCGCCCGACAGCAGGATCCGTTCCCGGTTGTCCTCGATCTCCGGGTCCGGGGTCGGGATCGCCGACAACAGCGAGATCGTGTACGGATGCATCGGCGTCGCGTACAGCGAATCGCTGTCGGTCTCCTCCACGATCCGGCCCAGGTACATCACGCCGATCCGGTCGGAGATGTGACGCACCACCGCCAGGTCATGGGCGATCACGATGTAGGTCAGCCCCAGTTCGTCCTGCAGGTCCTGCAGCAGGTTGATCACCTGGGCCTGCACCGACACATCGAGTGCGGAGACCGGTTCGTCGGCGATCACCAGATCGGGGTTCAGGATCATCGCCCGGGCGATGCCGATCCGCTGGCGCTGCCCGCCGGAGAACTCGTGGGGGTACTTCGCCAGGCTGGACTGCGGCAGGCCGACCCGTTCGATCATGTCCCGGACCTTCGCCAGATGGGCCTTCGGCCCGTCGGCGCCGAAGCGTGCGCGGTCGTTCTCGCTCAGTCCGTGGACCTGCAACGGTTCCAACATCAGACTCTGGATGCTCATCCGCGGGTCCAGGCTGGCCAGCGGATCCTGGAAGACCATCTGCATCTGCCGACGCTGCCGGCGCAACTGCTCACGCTTCAGGCCGCCCAGGTCGACACCGTCGAGTTCGACGCTGCCCTCGGTCGGATCGTCCAGCCGCAGCAGCGCCCGGCCGAGGGTCGACTTGCCGCAGCCGGACTCCCCCACCAGACCGAAGCTCTCCCCGTGGCGGACGGTCAGGTCGACCCCGTCGACGGCGCGGACGTGGCCGACGGTGCGGTCGATCACCAGACCGCGCCGGATCGGGAAGTGGACCTTCACCCCACGGGCCCGCAGCAGCACCCCATCAATGGGCCCGGGTTCAGTGGACTCGGGTTCCGTGATCACGGGTTCAGTGGACTCGGGGTCCGTGGGCTGCACGGCTCCCCCGGTCTGCGCCGGGCTCACCTGTGGTCGATCGGTCATCGGATCCCCTCCTCAACCGGGTGGACGCAGCGCCAGGCATGATCACCGTCGCTGGTCAGCTGCAGATCGGAGGTGACACAGGCATCGGTGGCGCTGCGGCAACGCGGCGCGAAGGCGCAGGCGACATCCCAGCCGATGGTGTCCCGCGGCGTACCCGGGATCGGCACCAGCCGTTCGGAACGATCACCGTCGAGCCGCGGGATCGACTGCAACAATCCGGCGGTGTAGCGGTGCCGCGGGTGGGCGAAGATGTCGCGGCGGTTGGCGGTCTCCACGATCCGTCCGGCATACATCACGTTCACGTGATCGCACAGCCCGGCCACCACCCCCAGGTCGTGGGTGATCATGATCATCGAGGCACCGGAGTCACGGACCAGTTCGGCCAGCAACTCCAGGATCTGGGCCTGGATGGTGACGTCGAGCGCGGTGGTCGGCTCGTCACAGATCAACAACCGAGGCTTGCAGGCCAGCGCCGTGGCGATCAGGGCACGCTGCCGCATCCCACCGGACAATTGGTGCGGGTACTCGCCGTAGCGGCGTGCCGGGTCCGGGATCCCGCAGCGCCGCAGCAGATCGATCGACTCGGCCTTGGCGTCGGCGCGGCTGATCTTCTCGTGCGCCAGCAGCACCTCTGCGACCTGTGCGCCGACGGTCATCACCGGGTTCAACGAGCTCATCGGGTCCTGGAAGACCATCGCCAGGTCATGGCCGCGCAACTTCGCCAGCCGATCGGTCTTCATGGTCAACAGGTTCTGGCCGTCGTACTCGGCCACCCCCTCGACCTCCGCGGTGCGCTTGGGCAGCAGACCCATGATCGCCATCGAAGTCACCGACTTGCCCGATCCGGACTCGCCGACGATGCCGATCACCTCACCGGGACCGACGCTGAAGTTGACCTTGTCCACGGCCTGCACGACCCGTTTGCCGGTACGGAACCGTACCTGCAGGTCCCGCACCGAGAGGATCGGTTCGCCCACGGCCAGTGCACCGCCGCCGGCCAACGGATTCTGCTTCTCGCTCATGGTCACCTCCGTGACTTCGGATCGAGCGCTTCCCGCAAAGCCTCACCCAGCAAGGTGAAGCCGAGAGCGGTGACCGCGATGCACAGACCCGGCAACAGGGTCAGATGCGGTGAGGTCTCCAGCCGGGTCTGCCCGAGCACCAGCAGCCGGCCCCATTCGGCAACGGTCGGGTTCGGATCACCCAGTCCCAGGTAGGACAGTGCGGCGACTTCGATGATCGCGGTCGCCAGCACCAAGGTGGCCTGGACGATCACCGGGCCGACGGAGTTCGGCACGATGTGCGACATCACGATCGTCCGCTGCCGCAGACCGATCGAGGTGGAGGCCAGCACATAGTCCTGCCGCCGCTGCGAGAGCATGGACCCTCGCAGCAACCGGGCGAAGATCGGCACCTGCGCGGCGGCGATGGCGATCATCAACGCATACGAGGTACGACCGGCGATCGCGGCCACGCTGACTGCCAGCAGCAGCGCCGGGATCGACAACAAGATGTCGACGATCCGCATCACGATCGTGTCCACCCAGCCGCCGAAGGCTCCGGCGATACCCCCCAGTACCGCGCCGCCGGCCAACCCGAGCAGGGTGGACACGACACCGATCAACAGGGACTGACGGGCACCGTAGATCAACTGGGTGAGCAGGTCCGAGCCGTAGGAGTCCAGTCCGAGCGGATGCTCGGGACTGAACGGCGGCAGACTCGACGGGGTGATCTGCGAACCCCATTCCGCGGTCGCCGGCTGGTACGGGGCCAGCACCGGCGCCAACAGGGCAACCAGCACGAAGGCGGCGACGATCACCGCACCGACGATCGCCGAGGGATTGCGGATCAGCCGTCGCAGCGCCCCCTTCCAGAGGCTGACACCGGTCTCGTCGGCACTGTCCCGGCCGGCCATCGCGGCCTCCAGCGCGGGTGGGCGCCGGATCTCACCGACCACCGGATCGCTGTTGACACTCATGACACACGCATCCTCGGGTCGATCACGCCGTACAAGATGTCCACCACCAGGTTGATCAACGCATAGGTCAGGGCGATGAACAGGATGAATCCCTGCAGCACCACGTAGTCGAGGTTGGAGATCGCGTCGAACAGATAGGAGCCGATGCCGTTGATCGCGAAGACCGATTCGGTCAGCACCGCACCCGACAACAGCGCACCGGACTGCAACCCGATGGTGGTGACCACCGGCAACATCGCATTGCGCAGGATGTGCCGCCGGGTGATCCATCCCTTCGGCAGCCCCTTCGCGGTGGCGGTGCGCACGTAGTCCTCGTTCAGCACCTCCAGCACCGAGGCCCGGGTCATCCGGACGATGATCGCCAACGGGATGCTGCCGAGCGCGATCCCGGGCAGGATCAGGTGCACGATTGCATCCCAGGAGGCGTCCCACTCCCGGGTCAGCAACCCGTCCAGGACGTAGAAGTCGGTGATGTGGGTGGCGTTGATCCGCACGTCCTGACGGCCCGAGGAGGGCAGGAAGGTGAGGAACTCCAACCCGGGCAGGCCGACGGCGAAGACCACCTTCAACAGGTACGCCAGGACGAAGACCGGGATCACCACCCCGGCCAGGGAGGCGCCGACGGCGAACATGTCGAGGAATCCGCCGGCCCGTCGCGCCGCGAAGTAGCCCAGGGGGATGCCGACGACGACGGCGAAGGTCAACCCGGCCAGGGCCAGCTCGATGGTGGCCGGGAAACGGGTGATGAAGGTCTCCAGGACCGCCTGGCCCGTTTGCGGTGAGGTCCCGAAGTCACCCTGCAGCAGCCGGCCGATGTAGAGCACGTACTGCTCCAGCAGCGGCCGGTCGAAGCCGTAGGTGGCGTTGATCCGCTCCACCGCCTCGGGGGTGGCCCGTTCACCGAGCAGCGCCCGGGCGGGGTCTCCGGGCAGCGCCCGTACCCACAGGAACAGCAGGACCGACAGTCCGAAGAGCACCGGCACCATCAGCAGCAGTCGCCGGATGATGAATCTCAGCATGGTTCCTCCCCGCCCGTGGCCCGCCGAGGGCGGGCCACGGGGTCAGGGATGATCACTTGATCCGGTTCACTCAGGAGACGGAGACCCCGGTGAAGGCCTCACTGCCGAACGGGCTGGGCACGTAACCCTGCACGTTCTGCGAGAAGGCCAGCGACGGCGCCGGGTGCGACAGCGGTACGCCCGGTGCGAACTGGGCGATCTGCTCGTTGATCTCGGAGTAGGCCGAGGCCTGCTCCTCGACGTTCGGCAGCTGCCGGGCGTCGGACAGCGCGTCGAACAGCTCAGGGTTGTCGAAGCCCCACTCGTAGGACTCGGCGCCGAAGAAGGTGCCGACGAAGTTGTCCGGATCGTCGTAGTCACCGGTCCAGCCGAGGAAGCCGATGTCACGCTGGTCGGCGCCCTCCTCGGTCTGCATCATGTCCAGGTACTGCGACCAGTCCGCGGTCACCGGTTCGACGGTGATGCCGACCGCCTCCAACTGCGCGGAGACCGCGACGAAGGTGGCTTCCGGGGTGGGCATGTACGGCCGCGAGACACCGGTCGGGTACGCGAAGCGCAGTGTCAGGTTCTCCTGGCCGGCCTCGGCCAGCAGTTCCTTGGCCCGCTCCGGGTCGTAGTCGTAGCTGGTGACATCGGGGTTGTACCCGTTGACCATCGACGGCATGAACTCGATCGCCGGCTCCGAGCCCGGGGGCAGGGACTGGCTGATCACGGCGTCCTTGTCGATCGCGTAGTTGATCGCCTGCCGGACCCGCTCATCCTGCAGTGCCTCGGTCTTCTGGTTGAAGTTGAGGTACAAGATGTTGAAGGCCGGGCGGTTCAGCACCTGGAGTCCCTCGTCCTGCAGCGGCTGCACGTCACCGGGCGCGACCAGGTCGTACCCGTCGATGTTGCCGGCCTGCAGTTCCTGCCGACGTGCGTTCGGGTCGGAGATGCTGCGGATGATCACGGTCTCGCTCTTGGCCGGCTCGCCCCAGTAGTCGGGATTGGCCTTCAAGGTCACCTGCTGGTCGCGCTCCCACGACTCGAAGGTGAACGGGCCGGTGCCGGTCGGGTGCTCGGTGGCGTAGGGCGAGAAGCGGGTGTCGTCGACGGTGCCGGTGGTGTTGTCGGCGTCGTACTGCTCCAGCGCGGTCGGGCTCTGCATGGAGAACGCCGGCAGCGTCATCGCGGCGACGAAGGCGGCGAACGGATCGTTCAACTGGATCGTGGCCTCGGTCGGGCTGTCGGCGGTGCAGCTGTCGTAGATGCCGTTGTCCTTGCCCTCTTCGGGGTTGGCGAAGCCGCGGAACATCTTGTTGTAGTAGTAGCTGATGTTCTCGTTCTGGTTCAGCCCGGTCCAGTTGTGCCAGCGGTCGAAGTTGGCGCAGACGGCTTCGGCGTTGAAATCGGTGCCGTCGTGGAACTTCACACCCTCACGCAGGGTGAAGCTGTGGGTCAGACCGTCCTCGCTGGACTCCCATTCGGTCGCCAGGGCCGGTGCGAGCTCGGTGGAATCGCCCTCGGTGGTGACGAGCCCTTCGAAGATCTGTCGGGAGACCCGGAAGGTCTCACCGTCACTGGCCAGTGCCGGGTCCAACATCACCGGATCGGAGGCGCCGGCGAAGATGAAGGTGCTGCCACCGTCACCGCCACTGCCATCTCCCGAGTCCCGCTCACTTTCGGCACAGGCCGTCAGGCCGATCGCCAAAGCCAATGCTCCAGCAGTGGCCAGGCCACGCTTGGTCCATCCGATACGCACGTTTCCTCCGCGCCCTTAGTTACAGGTCCGATCAACCTAGCCGAGGTCCACGGGTTGAGACGCCTCCTAGGAGTAACATTTGAATTTCGTCGCCCCCGGCTTGCGAAATTCGATCGGCTTCGGCCGCTCGCCGATGGGTACCGCACGACCGGGGCCGGCTGCCACCCTGCGGGACTGACGTGTCGGGAATCCGTTGCCCGCAAGGAGATGTCTGCTAGGGAAATGCCCTCAGGGACGGTTCAGTGCCCGGGCTGCTGCAGGACGATCAGTGCGTCGCGATGGACCACGGTGCGCTCGTACTCCGGTCCGCGTTCGGCGGCCAGGTCATGGGTGGAACGACCGATCAGGTCGGGCAGTTCGGCGGCGTCGTACCCGCTCAGCCCGCGGGCGACGACCGTCCCCGAGGGTGAGCGCAGATTGACCGGATCACCGGCCCGGAACTCACCCTCGACCCCGGTGATCCCGGCCGGCAGCAGCGAGGCCTTGCGGTCGACCACCGCCCGTACCGCACCATCGTCCAACCACAGATCACCACTGGTGTTCGAGGCATGGGCCAACCACAACAGCCGGGCCGGCCGGCGCTTACCGGTCGGGTGGAACAAGGTGCCCACCTCCTGCCCGGCGAGCACCTCGGCACAGCGCGGCGCACTGCTCAGCACCACCGGAATCCCGGCAGAGGTGGCGATCCCGGCCGCGTCGACCTTGGTGATCATGCCGCCGGTGCCGACCGCCGAACCGGTGGCCGAGATGTTGATCTTGTCGATCTCGGAACGATCATGCACCTGGGGCACCGGACGGGCGCCGGGTGTGCCGGGTTTGTCGGTCCACAGTCCGTCCACATCGCTGAGCAGCACCAGCGTATCGGCGTGCACCAGATGGGCGACCAGGGCCGCCAGCCGGTCGTTGTCGCCGAAGCGGATCTCGCTGGTGGCGACGGTGTCGTTCTCGTTGACGATCGGCAGCACCCCCAGCTCCAGCAGCTTGGCGAAGGTCTGGTGGGCATTGCGGTAATGACTGCGCCGGGTGACATCGTCGACGGTCAGCAGCACCTGACCGGTGGTGATCTCGTGCTCGGCGAACCGGCGAGAGTACTGCTCCACCAACAGCCCCTGCCCCACCGCCGCGGCGGCCTGCTGCAGCGGCAACTCGCGCGGACGTCGCTGCAGTCCCAGTGGGGTCAACCCGGCCGCGATCGCACCGGAGGAGACCAGCACGACCTCGGCACCGGAGCGCTTGCGCGCGGCCAGCGCATCGACCAGCCCGGCCAGGCGGTCGGGGTCCAGCGCACCATTGTCCCCGGTGAGCGAGGAGGAACCGATCTTGATCACGATCCGCCGGGCGGTCGCGATCGCGGTACGGATGCTCAACGCTGCTCCTTCGACCCCGTACCGTCCTCGGGCTCCGAGGCCTGGGACTCCTCATCGGCCAGTTCCCAGGCAGCTGGTTCCTGCCGCTCGCTGCGCCAACTGCCGTCGGCCTTCCGGCGGCTGTACTCGGCGTCCAGGTCCCGGCGCCGGGCCACCGCCGGGCGGTCGTCGGTGAGCCGGTCGTCCTCGCCCCGGCGGGAGAGGATCTCGGCCCCGATGTCGACCTGCGGCTTGAAGTCGAAGATCACCGCGCCCTCGCCGTTGGCCGGGTTGCCGCCGATGGCCACCGCATCACCGGCCACCGCGCCGAGGGAGAGCAGCTTGTCCTCCACCCCCAGACGGTTCAACCGGTCGGCCAGATAGCCGACGGCCTCGGGGTTGTTGAAGTCGGTCTGCCGTACCCAACGCTCGGGTTTCTCCCCACGGACCCGCCACAGGTGACCGCCTTCACCGTCACCTTGTCGCTTGATGGTGAATGCCTCACCCCCGCCGATTGCAGCCGGTCGCAGGGTGATCCGTACCGGTTCTGCTGCGGGTGCATTCGCCCGCTGCTCGGCGACGATGCCGGCCATCGCATAGGTCAGCGCCTGCAGCCCCTCACCGGTCTTGGTGGAGATCTCGAAGACCGGCCAGCCGAGTGCGGCCACATCGGCGCGGACGATGTCGGCCATGTCCCGACCGTCGGGGACGTCGACCTTGTTCAGGGCCACCAGCCGGGGCCGGTCCTCCAGCCCGCCGTGGGCAGCCAGCTCGCCCTCGATCACCTGCAGGTCACCGACCGGATCGCGGCCGGGAATGTAGGTGGCGGTGTCGACCACGTGCACCAGCGCGGCACAGCGTTCGATGTGGCGCAGGAAGTCGTGGCCCAGTCCGCGACCGTCGCTGGCCCCCTCGATCAGTCCGGGAACGTCAGCGACGGTGAAGGTCACCTCACCGGCCACCACCACCCCGAGGTTCGGCACCAAGGTGGTGAACTCGTAGTCGGCGATCTCCGGTTTGGCCCGCGAGATGGCAGCGATCAACGACGATTTGCCGGCACTGGGGAAACCGACCAGTCCGACATCGGCGACCACCTTCAACTCGAGGGTGATCGTGCGTTCCTCCCCCGGTTCGCCGAGAAGGGCGAATCCGGGGGCCTTGCGGGCGGCGGTGGCCAGTGCGGCATTGCCCAGCCCGCCCTTGCCGCCCTTGGCGACCACCAGTTCGGCTCCGGCTCCGGTCAGGTCGGCCAGCACCTCCCCGGAATCGGCGTCGGTGACCACGGTGCCGTCCGGTACGGGGAGCACGATGTCGTCACCGCGGGCACCGTTGCGGTGGTCGCCTTCGCCGGGTTGGCCGTTGCGGGCCCGACGCTGGGACTGCCGGTGGAAGTCGACCAGGGTGGAAAGGCCGGGGTCGACGCGGAGGATGATCGAGCCACCGTCACCGCCGTTGCCGCCGTCGGGGCCACCGAGCGGTTTGAACTTCTCCCGGTGCACCGAGGCGCAGCCGTGTCCGCCGCGGCCGGCTGCCACCTGCAGCCGGACCCGGTCGATGAAACTCGGAATCGCCATCAGTTCTTTCCTTCTCCGGGCCTGTGCCCGGATGTCGTCGACCCGTCGTCCCCGCCGGGCGCGTCCAGCGCGCGGCGGTCGGCAACGACACCGTCATTGCCGATCGGGGTCGCCCCATGATTGTCCAGCACCCAGGCATCCATGCCCGAGCGTCCGAAGTGCAGTCGGCCGCGGCTGGGCCGCAGCACCGTGCCCCGCTTGACCAGCGCATCGACGGCCCAGGAGATCTGCGAACTCGACTCCTTGCCGACCGCCCTGGCCAGTTCGGCCACCGTCGCCTGTCCACCGGCGAGTGCCAGGGCCAGCAGGATCCGTTGCCCCTCGGCCGGCGCCGCCTCCCAGGCACCTTCGTAATAGGCCTGCAGTTGCGGCTCGGCCGCCGCCAGGCCCGCCCGCACCGAGGCCAGCGTCAACTCGTCCTCGGGACCGCGATGTTCCCAGATCTCGGCGCCGAGCTCCTGGATGAATGCCGGGTAGCCGCCGGAGGCCTCGACCGCGGCCTGCAACGCCTTCGGCGTCCAGTTGCCACCGGCCTCACGTACCGGCAGCAGGAACGCGTCACGGGTGGCGTCGGCGTCGAGATAGCCCAGGGTGATCCGGCGATAGACCCGTTCGGCGTGACTGGAGGACTTGCCGACCATCCGTACCGTATCCCCGGGCAGGCCGGCGAAGCAGACGAACAGTGCCGGCCTGTCGGCGTCGCGCTCGCCCAGCAGAGAGACCAGTTCGGACAGGTTCACCAGACTGGGGTGGTCGGCGTACTGGGTCTCGTCGATCAGCAGTGCCAGGCCGATCCCGCCTCGGGTACGGATCTCGGTGGTGGCCTCCCACAGCCGGGTCATGAAGGCGGTGTCGATCAGGCTGCGGTCGGGATCGGCGAGTTCACGCTGCAGTTCGACCCCACCGATCGGGGTGGTGATCGCGGCCCGGGTGAGCCGCCCGTGCTGCTGGGCGAAATCGGACTGCTCCAAGGCCGTGCCGACGGCGGCATCGACGCGATCCATCAGGGTCTCCCGGCCCGAGGCCTGGCACCGTACGCGGACCGCCAGGCAACCGGCCTGCAGGGACTCCTCGGCGAACTCCTTCAGCAAGGAGGTCTTGCCCACCCCGCGTACCCCGGTGATGATCAGGTGCCGCGCCTGGGAGTGCCCGAAGGCCTCGAAGTCGGTCATCACCCGCTGCCACTGGCGCAGCTCGGATTCGCGGCCCTCCAGCCGGTACGGACTGGTGCCGGCACCGGGGAAGAACGGGCCTTGCATGGGACCACTCTAACCAAAAGAACAAAAAGTGGGAGTTTTTAGGTGTTTGAGTTGCGGGTGGTGGAAGCATCAGAGCCCGCCCGGACAGTTCCGAGCGGGCTCTGGTGGGAGTGGTTCAGCTGGCGGCGTCGACCAGGACGTTCACCACGCGCCGACCACGGCGGGTGCCAAACTCGACCCGGCCCTGGACCAGGGCGAACAGGGTGTCGTCCCCACCGCGGCCGACACCGTCGCCCGGGTGGAAGTGGGTGCCGCGCTGGCGGACCAGGATCTCACCGGCGTTGACCTGCTGGCCACCGAAACGCTTCACACCGAGCCGCTGGGAGTTGGAATCGCGACCGTTGCGCGTGGATGCCGCGCCCTTCTTGTGTGCCATTGTCTCGCCTCAGCTCTCGATACCGGTGATCTTGACCTGGCTGTAGCGCTGGCGATGGCCCTGACGCTTCTTGTAGCCGGTCTTGTTCTTGTACTTCACGATGCGGATCTTCGGACCCTTGGTCTCGCCGAGCACCTCGGCGGTCACACTGGCTGCTCCCAGCTTGCTCGCATCGGCGGTGACATTGTCACCATCGACCAGCAGCACCGGGCGCAGCTGGACCGACGTGCCTACCTCATCGGTGACCTTGTCGATCTCGACCACATCGCCGACGGCGACCTTGTGCTGGCGGCCGCCACTATGCACGATCGCGTACACGCCTGACCTCTTTCCTCGTCTTGGTTCTGGTGCGGGTGCTGCTCGACCTTGCGGACCGGCGCACTCCCGAGGCGCTGCGAAGACGCCTCCGCACACCGACGACCAAGGTTACGCTCCGCATCCCACCAGGGTCAAACCGGGCGGGGAACACACCTCGGGCGCCGGTGGCGTCCTCAGTCCTGCTCCGACTTCTCCGCCGCTGATTCCTCGAGCCGGCGGGCGAACTCGGCCACATCGGGACCGACCGGCACATCCGGATTCACCGGTTCTGCCGAACTCTCCTGTTCCCGCCTGGACTTGGCCTCGGCAGCGGCCTTGATCCGGCTGGCCGGGTTCGGTTCATGCGGTGTCGACTCCTCGGGGGTGTCGGAGTTGTCACTCCGGTCGTCGTCCTCACCGCCCTTGCGGCGACCACCCCGGGACTTGTTCTGACCGTTGCCGTTGGAGCCACCGTTGCCGTTGGAACCGCCGTTGCCGTTCTTGGACGAGTTCTTGCCTCCCCGACGTGAGCCCTTGCCGCCGCGGCGCTCGCCACCGTCGGAGGGAGCCTGGGACTCGACCGGCATGTCGTGGATCGCGTACCCGCGGCCCGAGCAGCACTCACACGGTTCGGTGAACGCCTCGGCCAGACCGGTGCCGATCTTCTTCCGGGTCAGCTGGACCAGCCCGAGGCTGGTCACCTCGGCCACCTGGTGGCGGGTCCGGTCGCGGCTCAGGCACTCGACCAGCCGTCGCAGCAGCAGGTCCCGGTTGCTCGGCAGCACCATGTCGATGAAGTCGATCACGATGATCCCGCCGATGTCGCGCAGCCGGAGCTGACGAACGACCTCCTCGGCGGCCTCCAGGTTGTTGGAGGTGACGGTCGCCTCGAGGTTGCCGCCGCTGCCGGTGAACTTCCCGGTGTTGACGTCGATCACCGTCATCGCCTCGGTACGGTCGATGATCAGCGACCCACCCGAGGGCAGGAAGACCTTGCGCTCCAGTGCCTTGGCGATCTGCTCGTCGATCCGGCTGGCGGCGAAGATGTCACCGGACTCGCGGTCCCAGCGCTTGATCCGGTCGACCAGATGCGGCGCCACGTGACCGACATAGGAGGTGACGGTGTCGTAGGCGTCGTTGGCCTGGCCGTTGCCGTCGATCAGCAGCTCGGTGAAGTCTTCGGTGAACAGGTCGCGGACGATCCGCACGGTCAGGTCGGGCTCGCCGTAGAGCAGCTTCGGCGCGCCGGTGCCCGACTTGGTCTGCTTCTCGATCGCCTCCCACTGCGCCTTCAGGCGGGTGACATCGCGTACCAGCTCCTCCTCGGTCGCCCCTTCGGCGGCGGTACGGACGATCACCGAGGCCTTCTCGTCGACCAGTTCGGCGAGGATCTCCTTCAACCGCTTGCGCTCGGTGTCGGGCAGCTTGCGGGAGATACCCGACAGGTGACCGCCGGGCGCGTAGACGATGTAGCGACCGGGCAGCGAGACATGACCGGTGAGCCGCGCACCCTTGGCCCCGACCGGATCCTTGGTCACCTGGACGACCACGGTCTGTCCGGACTTCAGGACGTTCTCGACCTTGCGGTCCTCACCCTCGGCGCCGAAGGTGTCCCAGTCGACCTCGCCGGCGTAGAGCACGGCATTGCGGCCGCGGCCGATGTCGATGAAGGCAGCCTCCATCGACGGCAACACGTTCTGCACCCGACCCAGGTAGACATTGCCGATCAGCGACGCAGCGCTGGCGCGGTCCACATAGTGCTCGACCAGGACCCCGTCCTCGAGCACACCGACCTGGGAAAGTTCCTCGTTCTGCCGGATCACCATCGACCGCTCGACCGACTCCCGGCGGGCGAGGAACTCGGCCTCGCTGAGGATCGGGGCGCGACGACGACCTGCCGACCGGCCCTCCCGGCGGCGCTGGCGCTTGGCCTCCATCCGGGTCGAACCGTCGATCCCGGTCACCTCGTCGGCGCCGCCCTTGTTCCGGCGACCGTCGCGGACCTTGACCACCACGTCACTCGGATCGTCCTCAGCACCGGAGGTGTCCTCACCGCGGCGGCGGCGACGACGGCGACGGCGGCGGCCGTTGCTCGAGGAGGATTCACCGTCGGAATCGTCGGCGCCATCCTTCTCGCCTCGGCCGTTCGAGTCCGCGTCATCGTCGTCGCGGGCAGCGGCGTCGGCCTCGTCGGACTTGTCCTGGTCCTTGCCTCGGGTCGCGTCCTCGGCATCGTTCTCGGCGGCGCCGGAATCGGAGTTCCTGGAGCCGCCGGACTTCCCCGACCGCTTCCGCGATCGGCCTTCGCCGGATTCGGTGTCGGCTGCGGCCGACTCCTCCTCGGAGTCATCGGCGCTGTCCTCGGCAGCGCTGTCGGAGTCGCCGTCATTGCCCCGGCGGCGACGACGCCCCCCACGGCGGCGTCGGCGACGGCGCGGCCGGCCGTCCTCACCGTCGTTGTCCTCGGCGGTGGCGCTGTCGCCGTCGGAGCTGTCGCCGTCGGAGCTGTCGTCATCGGAGCTGTCGTCGTCGGAGTCACCGGCAGAGCTGTGCTCGTCGGTGCTGTCGGCCCGCTCGATCCCGGCGACGGATTCCTCGGAATCCTCGCGACGCTCCTGCGTGGAGATATCGGGCTGTGCCGCTGCGGGGGCGCGGAACGGGTCCAGCAGCGCACCGGGCCGGCCACGACCGGTCTCGTCGGTGGCACTCGCCACCGTGCCGGGCTCGTAGCCGGTCGATCCGTCCGTACCTCGGTCGTCGGAGGTCGGCGCCCGGTCCTCGGACTCGCTGGTGGGCGGTGCGTCCTCGGCGACCTCGGCAGCCGTCCCACCGGTTGCATCCGGATCGGTGACGGTCGCTTCGGGGTCATCCTCGGCGATGGCTGCGGCCTCGGCATCGCCAACGGTTTCGGCGGTGGCGGCCTCGTCACCGGTTTCGGCGGTGGCGACTGCTCCGTTGCCGGTGTCGGCGGATTCGTCATCGGACGACGGCGATTCGGCCGCCGCGGTGTTCGCATCGCCGGTAGTGTCGGCCGGTGCGTCCGAGGATGTTGGGTCGGCCGGCGCAGCCGAGGGCTCGGTTGCGTCGACACCGGGCAATGCCTCGGCGGCGGTCTCCTGGGTCACGGGAGTCTCCGGCACCTCGATCGGCGGACCTGCCGGGCGGCTTGCCGCGCGGCGGCGCCGACGCGGCTGGGACGACGAGGTATTCGCGTTTTCGGTCTTGTCGAGCATCGGGCCCCTTCGTCCGGGGTACGCCAAAGCCCACCCCGGGGTAGACACCGGCCGCAGCCGGTGAGAAGTCTCATCGATCAGCGGTCGAACACGCCCCCGCGGTCGCACCGTCTCCGAACGGCCGTCGCGGTGGGGCAGCATCCCACGAGCTGTCACCTCGTGGATGGTGTCCGACACCAGCAGATCAGGTGGGGCCGGATGGCCCCGAACCTCGGCCAGTATCCCACACAACGCCGAAGAATCACGACAACCCCGCCGATCGAACGCCGGAGTGCACTGCGCGGCAGACTCCCGCGACAGATTCGAGCGCCGTCAGCGCCGCGGTGTCGCCTGGGATCCGGGATCGCTCGGGGCACCCGGTGGCGGCACCGGAGCAGGGCCGGCGCCAACCTGACCCGGCGACCAGTCCGGGATCGGTTGCCCGGGCTCGGGCGCAGCCGGACCCGGCCGGCCGGCGAGCGCTGCGGCCGCCGGAGCGCTGGCGGTGGCCAGTCCCCGCCGCCTGGCCCAGAGGATCATCAGCCCTGCCAGCAGCAGCACGACCAGCGTGGTCGGCAGCACGTCGATCAGCTGTGCGCTACCGGCCTCACGGTCGAAGATGCCGTTCATCTCCCCGGCCCAGATGGTGATCAGGAACGAGACGACGTTGTTCACCGCGTGGATGGCGATCGGTGCGGCCAGGCCACCGGTCTGCCAGGTGAGGACGCACATGGCCATACCGAAGATGAAGTAGTAGACGTTCAGGTACGGGTCACCGGCCGCGTGCAGCAGCATGAAGATCACCGAAGCGACCACCCAGCCGATCACCATCGCCACCTTCGACGAGACCCGCGGCAACAACCCCGCCACCGCGCGCGGCACCAGTCCCCGGAAGGCGACCTCCTCGCCGGCGGCCTGGATCGGTGTGGTCAACAGCATCAGCGCCAGGTAGGCCACGAACTCGGGGTCGTTGCCGAACGCCGGCAGTGGTGACAGCAGGTAGGTGATCACGGTCAACACCGCATAGGCCAGCAACGACAGCCCGAAGCAGCGGCCGAGCCACCCCCAGCGAACCTTCCCGTCCACCGACATCAACCAGCCGAAACCCTGGCCGAAGAAGAGGAACTGGACCAGGGCGGCACCGCCGATCAGGGAGGCCAGGCCCAGGTTGTTCGCCGTGAACAGCGCCGGGGTCATCGTGGTGGCGATGTCCTCGAGCTGGGTACGACCGGTCGCGATGTCGATCCCGATCCCGATCAGCCCGATGCCGGTGCTGGCGATCAGCCCGAAGAGACCAAAGACGATCAGCGCCAACAGGGCCTTCCACCACTTCAGCGCCGGGGTTCGGTAGAAGGCGTAGTAGTCGCGCGGCTCAACCGGCAGGGTCGGTGGTTTCGGCCTGGGCGGCGGCGCCCAGGGGTGACCGGGGATCCCGGGTTGGCCGTAGGGCTGTCCGTACGGCAAGGGCTGCCCGTACGGCAAGGGTTGCCCGGCCGGGGGTCCGTAAGGGGCCGGCTGACCGACCGGAGGACCGTAGGGGGCCGGCTGACCGGCCGGGGGTCCGTAGGGAGCCGGCTGACCGGGCCGACCGTGCTCATGGCCGGCGGCCGTCGACGGATCCTCGGCAGGCGACCAGTGCTTGTCGGTCATGGCACCCATTCTGTCTCAGCGGTCCTGTTCGTCCCGGTCACCGGATCGCCCGGCCTGGTTTCGCCGACCCGGAGGTGGCGAGCGGGCCGGACCGAACCGTCCGACCCGGCTTCTCGCTCAGGACTGCTCGGCACCGAACCAGAGGGCGATCTCGCGGGCCGCGGATTCCTCGGAATCCGAACCGTGGACCAGGTTCTCGCGGTTGGACAGGGCCAGGTCGCCGCGGATGGTGCCCGGGGCAGCTGCGCGTCCGTCGGTGGCACCGTTGAGCAGACGTACCACCTCGATCGCCTGATCACCCGACAGCACCATGGCGATCGAGGGCCCGGAGGTGACGAACTCGCGCAGCGGCGGGTAGAAGTCGCGCTCGACATGTTCGGCGTAGTGCTGATCGGCGAGTTCGCCGGTGACCTGCCGCAGTTCCAGCTTCTCGATGCCGAGCCCCTTGGCCTCGTAGCGGCCGAGGATCTCCCCGACGAGTCCCCGCTTGACGGCATCGGGCTTGATCAAGACGAACGTGCGTTGTGTCATGGCTCCAGCCTAGAGGTGGTCGCCGGATCCGGCATCTCGGATCAGACCGCGTCGCGGGCGTTGCGCTCCAGTCGGCGGCCGAGGATCAGGCAGAGCACCCACAGGCCACCGAACAGGGCGACCATCACCCAGATCGCCGGCTGGGCGAAGCCGAGGCCGATGGAGACGATCTGGGTCAGCCAGCCCAGGACGTACCCGACCGTGCCGCGACGCAGGGTCGCTGCCGCCAACAGTGCCAGCAGGGCCACTCCCCCACCCAGTGCAGCGGCCAGGGCGATCGGCAGGCCGGCGATCCGGTCGAGCACGAAGATCGACAACCCGTAAACGATCACTTCGAAGGCGAGCACGGTGAGCAGCACCGACTGCATGGGGTTCCCGGGCTGCAACTTCATGGGGCCATGATTCCGCTCGCGTGCCCGGCGACAAAATCACCGGGCACCGCTCAGTCCTCGACCAGTTCGGCGTCGATGATCTCGGCGTCGTCCTCGTCGTCGTCGGCGACCACCTCGGTGGTGTTCGGTTCCTCGTCGACCAGCAGGGTACGGGCCTCACCCACCGCGATCACCGAGCCGGTGATCAGTACCCCGGCCTGGGCCAGTTCACCGGTGGTGTTGCTGGACTCGGCCAGGTTCACCGCCTGCTCGATCGCCAGATCCATCCGCGGCTGCACGGTGACCCGGTTGGCACCGAAGATGCCCTCGGCGATCTCGGCCAGCTCACTCGCCGGCAGTGCCCGGTCGGTGGAGGCTGCCTGGGTGAGCACCACCTCGTTCAGCTGCGGTTCGAGCTCCCGCAGGATCGCCTCGGCATCCTTGTCCCGCATCACCGCGATCACCCCGACCAGCGGGTCGAGTGCGAAGGATTCGGCCAGCCCGGCGGCCAGGGCCTTCGCACCGTGCTCGTTGTGGGCGGCATCGAGGACGATCGAGGGCGACTGCCGTACCAGCTCCAACCGGGCCGGGACGGCGACCTCGGCGAAACCGTCGGAGATGGTCTGCTCGCTCAGTTCCTTGCCGCCGAGGAAGGTCTGCACCGCGGCCAGGGCGAGGGCGGCATTGGCTGCCTGATGGGCGCCGTAGGCGGGTACGAAGAGATCGCCGATCACCCCTTGGGGCTCGTTGAGGCGTACCACCTGTCCCCCGACCGCGACCTGTCGATCCAGTACGCCGAAGTCGATCCCCTCCCGCAGGGCCGGTGCGCCGACCTCGGCGCAGCGCTCCAGCAGGACGGTGGCGGCAGCCTTCTGCTGACCGGCCAGCACGGCGGTCGATCCGGGCTTGATGATCCCCGCCTTCTCCTTGGCGATCTCGGTCACCGTGGAGCCCAGGATGTGCTGGTGGTCGACATCGATCGGGGTCACCACCGCGACCTCGGCATCGGCGACATTGGTCGCATCCCAGCCTCCGCCGAGACCGACCTCGAGGATGATCACGTCCACCGGCGCATCGGCGAAGGCGGCGAAGGCCATGGCGGTGATCACCTCGAAGAAGGTCATCTGCGGCACCCCGTCGAGCTGCTGATCGTCGACCATTGCCACATACGGCTCGATGTCGGCCCAGATCTCGGCGAACCGCTGCTGACTGATCGGCCGCCCGTCGATGCTGATCCGCTCGGTGACATCGCGCAGGTGCGGACTGGAGAAGCGTCCGGTACGAAGACCGGTGGACCGCAGCAGGGCGTCGATCATGATCGCCGTCGACCCCTTGCCGTTGGTCCCGGTGAGGTGGATCACCGGTGCCGAGCGCTGCGGGTCGCCGAGCAGTTCGCACAGCGCCTGGATCCGGGCCAGGGACGGCGCCACCCGGTTCTCCGGCCAGCGGGACGTGAGGGCAGCGGTCAGTTCTTCGTGGGTCGTCATGATGTGGCCGATCCTATGCCGTGCGGCAACCGCGGCGGGGGCGTTGCCGTCCATAGCGGGACGCCGCTCTACGAATCAGGACATGGGTCGGCAACAGTCCCCTGCCGACATGCATCAAGCTTGGAGTAACACATGTAGCCGATCGCCGAATCCGTAGTGAGAAGTTCCTGCAGCTTCCCGCACCGCTCTGATCTCGTCGGCAGGGCCTTGAGCGGGATTGTGGCATCAAGGGCAGCGACATGAGCGGTTCCTAGAAACCCCACTCCTCAGCCTGGAGAGCTCCGGCATAGTTGCGGTCGTGGCGCTTTACGAACTCACTGGGGATCAAACGCTGTCGGAGGTCACCCCAACCACCTTCGCGGCTGCCGGGGTATGGGAACGCCGCGATCTGCAGGCAGCGCTACGAAAGAACATCGCCACCATCGATGCAGATCTAATGGTGGTAGCCGAAGAATTCGGAGAGTTCGAGGGCAGCGATCGCCGCATCGACCTGCTTTGCGTCGATCGTGAGGCTCGCCTTGTGGTGATCGAGTTGGAGCGCACCACCGACGGCGGTCATATGGAGCTTCAGGCCCTACGGTATGCAGCCATGGTCTCGTCGATGACCTTCGAGCAACTGGTGGACATCTATCAACGCTTCCTCACCAGACACTCCGGCCTTGAGGCGCGACCCGACGCACGCCAGGAACTGGCGGATTGGATCGACGAATCGGGCTCATCCGATTCCAGGGTGTAGTCGCGGTCTGAAGCCGCCGGTCTCGAGCAGGGACCTGGCGATGTAGTTGGTGAGGTTGCGGAACCCGAGGGCTGAGCCGCGGAGGTGCTCGAGCCGGCCGTTGATCGCCTCCGTAGGCCCCGTTGCTGGTGCCGGGGCGGTCGAAGTAGGCCAGCACGTCGGCGGCCCGCTTCTTCAACGTCCGGCCCAGCGTGATGACCTCGATCAGCGCGGCCGGGACGCCGTCGCTGACCGACTCGATCAGCTTGGTCATGAGCTCGCGGCCCTGGCGTCGGTCCTCGTGGCGGTAGGCCGCGATCATCCGCTGATAGATCCCCCAGGTCGCCTCGACCTGCACGTGCTCATCACCGGCGAACAGTGCCCGTAGTCGGCTGGCCTGCTTGTCAGTGAGCAGCCCAGCACCGGTGTGCAGCGTTCGCCGTGCGGAGTAGAGCGGTCCAACGCGTCGCCGGCCAACCGGACCACGTGGAAGGGATCCATGACCGCGACAGCGTCGGGGAGCTCCTCGGTGGTGGCGGTCTTGAAGCCGCTGAACCCGTCCATCGCGACGACTTCCACGCCGTCACGCCAGGTGTCGCTCCGGGTGGCGAGCCAGGTCTTGAACACCTGCTTCGAGCGACCCTCGACCATGTCCAGGAGCCGTGCCGGGCCGGTGCCATCACGGATCGGGGTGAGGTCGATGATCACGGTGACGTACTTGTCGCCACGCCTGGTGTGGCGCCACACGTGTTCATCGACGCCAACGACTCGGACACCCTCGAACCGTGCCGGGTCGTCGATCAGGACCCGCTTGCCCTCGGCCACGACGGCGTCGTTAGCGGTGTCCCAGGCAACCCCGAGACCCTCGGCGACCCGGGCGACGGTGAGGTGAGCGATCACGATCCCCTCAAGTGCCCACCGCAGCCCGCGACGCGAGAGCTTCGCCCGAGGTTCGGCCGCCCGGGAGGTGTCTTGGCGCCACACGTGCCCGCAGCCAGCGCATCGGTAGCGGCGGATGGTGAGCAGCAGCGTGGTAGGTCGCCAGCCGAGTGGTTCGTGGGCCAGCTGCCTGGTGACCGTGTCCCGCGGGGTTCCTTCGCAGCCGCATCGGCGGCACCACTGGTCGGCTTCGGCGACCCGGCACGCGACGACCGCACGGTCGGACTCGAGGCGTTGGCCGGTGACGACGAGGCCGAGCTCGTCGAGTCGGCAGAAGGTGGTCAGATCTGGGTGGGCGAACGCGCGTGAGCGGTCGCCGGCGGTAGCGTCGGGCACGTCGAGGTCTTTCAGGATGAGCGTGTAGGAGCCTTCATCCTCGGGAGACCTCGACGTCTATCCCGGGACCGCCACGCCAACGCCTGCTACACCCAGAACCGGGATGAGCCCCTATACGGGTTGCGGCTCTCGGTTGAGGGCTGCGTAGTGGTCCTGCTCGTACTCGACTGGGGTGATCATTCCCAGCGTCCCGTGCAGGCGCCTGTTGTTGTACCACTCGACCCAGCCGGCGGTCGCGTACTCGACGTCGGCGATGGTCTTGTAGGGCCCGTCGTGGAAGACGGTGGTGCGGATGCACTCGGCCTTGTACAAGCCATTGATCGTCTCCATCAGCGCGTTGTCGTAGGCATCCCCGACCGATCCGATCGAGGGCCGGATACCCTCGAGCTCGAGGTGCTCGGTGAGCCGGATGGACGTGTACTGGGACCCGGCATCGGAGTGGTGGATCAGCTCCCCGGCGACCGTCGGACGTCCTTCGCGGTCGCGGTGCCACAACGCCATGCGCAGCGGCACCATGACCAGGTCGGTCTGCTTGGTCGTGGCGACATGCCAGGCCACGATCCGCTGGGCGAAGACGTTGACGATGAAGGCGACGTAGACGAACCCGGCCCACGTACGGACGTAGGTGAAGTCGGTGACCCAGGTCCGGTTGGGCGCTGCGGCGGTGAGTCCCGGTCCAGCAGGTCACCGGCCCGCTTGCCGTCCTTGGCCGGGATCGTGGTCCGCACGCCCTTGTCGCGGCGCACCCCCGCTAGGCCCAACGTGTGCATAGCCCAGTCCACCGCGCCCGCCGAAGCCTCGGGCAGCACGGTGCGGCGCACCAGGGCGGTCATCTTCCGCCGCCCGTAGAGGCCTTCGGCCGCGAGCCGGCGCCGGCCGTGGACGTCGATGGTCCACGCCAGCTCCCGGACCGCGTCGATCACCTGAGCGTCGGTGACAGTGCGAGCAGCGACCGTCCGGCCGGCCTGCTTCCAGGACCGGTAGGTGCGCGCGGCGATCTGAAGGCCCTGCTCGCGCAGGACCCGGCAGATCGACTCGACCGCGTGCCCCTGGGAGCGCTGATCGTCGATGAACGCCGCGATCAGCGGTTGCGGGGGTCGAGCTCCCGGATGCTCCTATGTCAAGCCGCGAGTTGAACAGGCGACGCGGCGGGCTGCTGGGCTGCAAGTAGGTCGGCGCGAAGAGCCGCAAAGACGCCATCGGAAAGGCGCCGGCGCAACAGCCTCAGGGCGGCTACGCGGTCCTTGCCGCGGGCCAACTGCTTGTCGAGGTAGGGCCGGCCCGGCCCGACGCCGCGGGCCTGGGTCACGGCGATCATGTGCAGGGCGCAGTTGACGGACCGATTGCCGCCTCGGTTGAGCCGAACCTTGCCCGCGCTGGATCCCGACCAGACCGGCACCGGCGCTGTGCCTGTGAAGCGGGCGTAGGCGTCCTTGTCGCGGAAGCGGTGCACTCCGGCTGTCTCGCCGACGATCACGGCTGCGGACAGCACGCCGCAGCCGGGGATCTCAAGTAGCGAGGGAGCGAGCCGACGAACCAGGTCCCGCAACTCTCGCTCGAGGTCGTTGATCTGTGTAGTCAGCTCCTGGCAGCGCAGCAGGTGTCGCCGGGCAAGCCTGGCCACGACGCCGTCGAAGCGTTCCAGTTCCGCCAGCAGCTCACGTACGACCTTCTGGCGTCGCAGGCCGCGGCTGGGGATCATCAGGTCCGGGTCCAGCTCGTGGAGGTGCCAGCGAACCTGTTGAGCGATGCGGGACCGCTGAACCACCAGGTCATGACGGTGATCAGACAGAAGCTTGACCTCACGCGCAGGTCCGTCCAGCTCAGCGACGGGAAGGTCGGGGTGACGTAGCGCAGCCAGGGCTACGGCCTCGGCGTCGATCGGGTAGGACTTACCAGGGTCGCGGCTGCTGCGGCGAGCACCGGCCATGAGCCGAGTCGGCACCCGCAGCACGCGTTGACCCGCAGCCAAGAGGTCGGATTCCAGCCGACGGGTGAGGTGGCGGCAGTCCTCCAAGGCGAACCTGACGCCGTAGAAAGTCGTTGCCGCGCGGAGGATCTCCACGTCCTCGCGCAGCCGCTTGTTCTCGGCCTTGAGCCGCTTGATCTCAGCGTGCTCCTCGCTCGTCACGCCCGACTTGGCGCCCGCGTCGATCTCGGCTTGGGCCACCCAGCGACGCACGCTCTCTCGGCCCAATCCGAGCCGCTCGGCCACGGCCTTCGACGCGGCCGTCACCGACGGGTAGTCCTGCTGGTGCTCACGCACCATCCGCACCGCGCGCTCACGCAGCTAGGGATCGATCTTCTTCGGCATGGTGCTCATCCTCCTGGACTCAGAAGGGAGCGGCATCAAACCTGGGGCGCTTCACAACCGTGGTACACGAGAGCACGCATGGTGCGGCTCCTTCGGCGGGTGGGCTGCGGCCGGGGGCCGGGTTCGGTGCGGGTCGGTCTCAGAAGGCGCTGGCGGCGGCTTCGGCGACGGCCTGGTCTTGGTCACCGGTTCCTCCGCTGACGCCGACGGCGCCGACGACCTGGCCGTCGCGCTCGAGCGGGATGCCACCGGCGAAGATCATCACCCGACTGTCGTTGGAGGCGTGGATGCCGTAGAACTGCTCACCGGGTTGGGCGAGGTCGCCGAGGTCTTTGGTGGCTGTGTCGAACGCGCGGGCCGTGAAGGCTTTGTTGATCGAGATGTCGATGCTGCCCAGCCACGCTCCGTCCATCCGTACGTGAGCGACGAGATTGCCGCCGGCATCGACGACGGCGATGTTACTGGGCTGACCCTGCGTGCTGGATTCAGCTTCTGCTGCCGCGATGACACGTTTGGCGTCGTCCAACGACAATGTAGGAATAGATAGCATCAATTGCTCCTTCGAATGTGGCGTGCGCTTTGTGGCTCGAGCCGCTCCAGAGCCGCCCGTTGGTTTGCCTGTTGAGTTTGTGACCGACAGCGCTCGTGTTGTGCTTCGCGTTGCGTGCGTGCGTGGGCGGACTACGGGAGCTTGGACGCGAGGACGTCGGCCGGCAGGATCTCGGGTGCTGCGCCGAGGAGGTGCTGGTTGGTCGTCAGGGCTGCGATGATGGCGCCGTTGGCGTGGGCGTCGCGAGCGGCCTCGTCGGGGAATGCATCGAAGATCCAGAAGGTGTCGGCGTGGGTCCTGACCGCGAACCAGACAATCGTTCCTACTTCTTCGTTGGCGAGGGCGACAGCGCCGGCGAGCAGATCGGCGAGCGCGTCGTGCTGTCCATCGGCCGCGACGATCTTGGCGACGAAGGCATACGGAAGTGATGCGGGTGTGGACATGAGGGGTTCTCCCAGGTGTCGAGGTTTCTTGGTGAAGCGAGTTCAGCGTATGACGAGCAAGGGCATGTGAGAAGTGGCGTATACGACAGTATTGCTATTGTTCACGCCATGCGTATCGGACTGATCGCGATCGACGGCTGCTTCGGTTCGGCTGTCGCGTCGATCATCGACATCGTGCGGGTGGCCGACGGAGCCCGCAGCGATGTCGACCCGCGGATCGACCCGATCGAACTCGCCATCCTCGGTCCGAAACGGCGAGTGACCACGACAACATCGATGACCCTGTCGGTGGACCACCCGCTGTCGGAGTCCGCAGAGTTCGACGTGGTCGTCGTCCCTGCGCTTGGAACCCTCACGGCCGCCGCTACCCACGACGCCCTCCAGAGCCGAGATGCTCGTTCGGTCATCGCCTCGCTCGGGCGCCTCGACGAGGCGACCACCCGGATCGCCGCGGCGTGCACCGGCGTGTTCGCCGTCGCCGAGACCGGACGGATGCATCATCGGCGGGCGACGACCAGCTGGTTCCTGGGGCCGGAGTTCCTGAAGCGCTATCCGACCGTCGCCCTCGATCTCGACACCATGGTCGTGGTCGACGGGAACCTCGTCACCGCCGGCGCCGCGTTCGCCCACATCGACCTCGCGCTCTCACTCGTGCGATCGATCAGCCCCGACCTGGCCCAACATGTCGCCAAGCTCCTCATCATCGACGAGCGTCCGTCGCAGGCGGCCTTCGTCGCCTACGAACATCTCCGGCACGAGGACCCGATCGTCGTCGAGTTCGAACGCTTCGTGCGCGCCCGCCTGGACGAACCGTTCAACGTCGCCTTCGTCGCGCAGTCGCTCGGCACCAGCCGGCGCACCCTCGAACGACGAGTCCGTGCGGCGCTCAACCTCACTCCGCTCGGGTTCGCCCAACGGCTTCGCACCGAACGAGCTCGGCACCTCTCAGCAACCACGGATCTCACCTCCGCCGAGATCGCGCTACGGGTCGGCTACGCGAACGCCGAGACTCTGCGCTCCCTCCTGCGCAGGGAGCGACGCCGTTCCTGACCTATCGCCATGCCTGTAGCCGGTGTCCTAGTTGTACTGCCCGGGCAGGTTGGTTGAGTGGCTGCGGCCGACGAACGGGAAGGCCTCGGCGGGACGGCGTTCAGCCGCAATAGGGCGCCTGTCAAGCGCAGCACAGAGACACCCGGACGACGTTAGGAGAGGCGTGTGGCCGCCAGGAGCCATTGCACGGGCTTCGGGTCGCCTGTCGTGATGATTCCGGGGGTGCTGGGCGTGTACTGGTCCTGTCCCAGGATGATGGCCTTGAGGGCTCGTGTTGTCGCGGTCAGGTCGGCCGTCGAGGCGCTCGGGGAGGGCTCGCGGACGATCGTTGTCTCGTCGGGGGCCAGGCGAGCGAGATAGGTGACGTATTCGCCAGCTGCGGCCCGGCGCGAGTCGGTGAGGCGGAGGGCGACCGTTGCGGGGCTGGTAACGAGGTCGGGGCGCGGTCGCGCGTGGGCTCGCATGGTCAACACGAGGGTGTCCGGGCTCATGTCGGCGTCCCATGGAAGGGAAGGTGATGCGACGGCCCAGGCAGCCAGCTCATTGTTCACGCGCTCAAGCCCATGCCCCCACGAGGTCAGTTCGTAGTGCTCACCGGGGAGCCCGTCGACCTCTGTCTTGACGGCGATGCCAGCTTGGACCAGTTCACCGAGGCGGCGCGTCAAGATCGTTGGCCCGATCCCCATCACGTCGCGCTGCAGGTCCGAAAAGCGTTTGGGGCCGAGCAGCAGCTCGCGCACAACGATCATCGTCCACCGATCCCCGATGAGGTCCAGCGCGTGTGCCGCAGCGCACCCGTCGTTGTAGGACCCGTATGTCTTTCGCTCGCCCATTGACACAGATTACTACTGAAAGTGTAGCGTCAGTGCTACCAAAACAGTAGCAAGGAGCGCGATGAACGATCAGCTGTCGACCTGGACGCACCAAGCCCGACAGAGGCTGGCGTACGACCTCGGAGGCTTGACGGCAGCGGACTGGCGAAGCCCGAGCCTGTGCTCGGGGTGGGATGTCGAGCATGTGGTGGCGCACCTGACGGCTGCCGCCTCCACCAACCAACTCGCGTGGCTGCGAAGCATCATCCTGTCGGGATTCCGGCCTGCCGTTCACAACGAGCGACGTCTTCGTGAGCACCTGGGCAAAGACCCCGCAGAGACGTTGGCGCGCTTTCGGGCGGTCATCGCTTCGTCCGTTGCCCCATCCAAGGACTTGGCCGCGTATCTCGGAGAGGTTCTCGTCCATGGAGAGGACATCCGGCACCCCCTCGGTATCCCGAGCGTGGTCGACGTCGGCGCCGTGACGCAGGTCGCCGAGTTCTACGCGAGCCGCAACTTCGCCGTCGACAGCAAGAGCCTCGCGGCTGGGCTGCACCTGCGCGCCACCGACGGCACCTTCGAGCACGGCAACGGCCCAGAGGTGGCGGGCCCCACGCTCGGCCTCGTCATGGCGATGGCCGGGCGGCCGAGCCACCTCGACCAACTCGCTGGCGACGGCATCCCCGTCCTGGCCTCGCGACTCGGAGAGGGGTCCTGATGGACGCGATCTGGAACTCTGTCCACCGCGAACGGGCAGCACTCATCCGCGACCTTCGCGACCTCGGCCCGCACGACTGGGATGCCGAGTCCGGGTGTCGAAGGTGGCGGATTCGCGATGTGGTCGCCCATCTGGTCGACACGGCCGCCACCACCCCGACCACCTTCCTCACAGGCATGGTTCGAGCCGGATTCGACTTCGACCGGCAGAACGAACTCGGTGTGGAACGCTACCGAGACAAGCAACCAGACGAGCTCATCAGCCTGCTTGTGCAGGTCAGGGATCGAACGTCTGGCCCACCTCGCTTCATGGCTCCACTGGCCACGCGCCTTGTCGAGGAAATCGTGCACGGCGAGGACATTCGCCGCCCCCTCGGTCTCCACCGGGAATATCAGCCAGAGGACCTCCAGATGGCCATCGAGTACCAAGTGGCCACAAGCGTCAGGATTGGGGGCGCCCGAGAGAAGCTGGTCGGAGTCATGCTCGTCGCCGACGACATCGACTGGACCCACGGCCAGGGCTCGGTCGTGACCGGACCAGCCCTCGAGATCCTCATGCTCGTCTGCGGGCGGCCTCCAAGGTCTCGAGTAGTGACCGGGCCGGGGCTTGTGAGGTTCTTATGACTGGTCCGTCACGCCTGCACGCCAACGCGGCGCTCACTCCAAGGCACCGAATGATCGTCGTTCGTCTGGTTGTTGACGATGGTTGGCCGATCAGCGAGGTTGCCGCCCGATTCCAGGTTTCCTGGCCGACAGTGAAGCGCTGGGTCGACCGCTTCCGCGCGGGCGAATCGATGCAGGACCGATCCTCTCGGCCGCATCGCTCGCCGAACAAGACCAGCCAGAAGACGACCCGGCGGTGTATCGACCTTCGGCTGCGTCTGAGGGAGGGACCAGTGCCGCTGGCCTGCCGCCTCGGCATCGCACCGTCGACTGTCCATCGCATCTTGGTCTACGTGCACCTCAACCGGCTGTCACACGTGGACCGTGCGACCGGCGAGCCGATCCGGCGCTACGAGCACGACAAGCCTGGTGCGATGCTGCATGTCGATGTGAAGAAGCTCGGCAACATCCCCGACGGGGGAGGCTGGCGCTACGTCGGCCGACAGCAGGGAGAGAAGAACCGAGCCGCGACCCCTGACAAGCCCAGGAACAAGTACCGGGACCCGTTGATGGGCAATGCCTGTGTCCACACCGTCATCGACGACCACTCCCGCGTTGCCTACGCCGAGATCCACGACGACGAAACCGCCCGCACCGCCACCGGCGTGCTGGTCCGGGCCATCGAGTGGTTCAACGCCCGCGGAGTCACCGTCGAACGAGTCCTGTCCGACAACGGCGGCGCCTACCGCTCACACCTATGGCGAGACACCTGCACAGAACTTGGCATCAAGCACAAGCGGACCAGGCCCTATCGGCCGCAGACCAACGGCAAGATCGAGCGCTTCCATCGCACCCTGGCCGACGGTTGGGCCTACGCCCGCTGCTACACGTCCGAGGCCGAGCGCCGGGGCGAGCTCGACGGCTGGCTGCACTACTACAACCAGCACCGACCCCACACAGCCTGCGGGAACCAGCCGCCCTTCTCACGATTGATCAACGTCCCCGGGCAGTACACCTAGTGCTCGACCGGAACCACCTCTCAGCACGTCGCGTCGACGCTACTGCGTCGCCCCTGGACGACCCACTCGACACGCCCGCAGCACAGGCCATGTGACGTGCCCCGGCTTCCCGGACGGTCGGGGTCGGGTGGCTGTGATGTGTCGCTGCGTTCTCGTCGAGGGGGTCAGCAGACTCGATCAGGGTCGATTGGGATGAGACACGAAGGCGCTCAGGTCAAGGTGGCCGAAGCCGGCCGGCGGGGTAGCGTCGGTCACGTCGAGGTCTTTCGGATGGATGGCGTAGGAACCTCCATCGTCGGGAGACCTCGACGTCTACCTGCGGACCGACGCGCCCGGCCGACCTACACCCTCATCTGGGAAGAGCCTGTCATAGCTAAGGCGGATCGACCACCCTCAACTCTGTGAAGAGCCGTAAGGGTGCTCATCGACGACACCCGCGGCCGCTCAGCCAGGCTGGTCGGTCGACAGTGTCCAGCGCTGCCCATCGTCGAGGAGTTGGTTCAGCTGCGGGGAATAGTGGTTGCATCGGTCCCGCTCGAGATGTACGCGGAGAGCGGATCGAGTTCGGGTATCGACCAACACCATGACCTCTTCATACTGCAACCACTCCGCACACGGGGGTTCTACTCGCGGTGGCGCCTCGGCCAGCAGGGTCCGCCAGAAAGGCGGGTCGACAGCGGTCTCGAGCTGTCGATAGTCGCCCTCTTCGGGGGCGCGTAGCAGCTCCCGGCACCACACCAGGCGGTCGAAGCGAAAGTCGTCGGGTATTCGGGCCGGAGGATGTTCGGCGAGCCACAACTCCCTGTCCTCGAGCGACGGACAGATTCCTTTCCCGTCGGTGACCGGAAACGGACTCCCGGTAGAGGCGGCATTCGTTGGGCCGCCAGAGGGCGCCGGCCCGTCGGGTAGCGAAGGCGAGCCACAAGCCGCCAGTAGGGCAGTCAAGGTGCAGGCGATCATCGCCGCTCGTGCCAGGCGAATCATGTTGTCTTAATTCGGAAGTCTCCATACGCGCGCGCAATCTGGCCGAAGTCCACGAACCATGTCGCAGCGTACCGCTGACCGGACGACGAGGCCAAAAACGGACGGATCTGGGCGCAACAGTCCTTGTCGCCGAACCACCTCCTCGGTGGGCACGTCGCTGCCCAAGGACGACGCGGTATCGCCCACGGGTAATTGGCTCCCGCAGCGCGTGCCCACTGTTTCGCCCCGACGCCCGCAGAACCCTAGGATTGGGTCCCATGACGTCGATCCCGAACATCCCCGAGAAACCGGTTCTGGAAGGGCTGGAGGACAAGTGGGCCGTTGTCTGGCAGGACAACGAGACCTACAAGTTCACCCGCCCGAGCAGCCGCGCCGAGGTGTACTCGATCGACACCCCGCCGCCGACGGTCTCCGGCAGCCTGCATGTCGGCCACGTCTTCTCCTACACCCATGCCGATGTGATCGCCCGCTTCCAGCGGATGCGCGGCAAGCACGTCTACTACCCGCTGGGTTGGGACGACAACGGCCTGCCGACCGAGCGCCGGGTGCAGAACTACTACGGCGTCCGCTGCGATCCATCGATCCCCTACGACCCCGATTTCACCCCGCCGGAGAAGCCGGACCCGAAGCGGCAGGTACCGATCAGCCGGCGCAA
Source organism: Naumannella halotolerans (assembly GCF_004364645.1). Taxonomy (NCBI): domain Bacteria; kingdom Bacillati; phylum Actinomycetota; class Actinomycetes; order Propionibacteriales; family Propionibacteriaceae; genus Naumannella; species Naumannella halotolerans. The sequence goes on from NZ_SOAW01000001.1 coordinate 1,768,579, forward strand.
CTTCGTCGCCCTGTGCGAGGAGCTCACCCAGGTCGACGAGAAGGTCTTCGAGGACCTGTGGCGCAAGGTCGGCCTCAGTGTCGACTGGTCGGCGCTGTACAGCACCATCTCCGATGACACCCGATTCGTCTCCCAGAAGGCGTTCCTGGACAATCTTTCCCGCGGGGAGGCGTACCTGTCCGAGGCCCCGACCCTGTGGGACGTCACCTTCCAGACCGCGGTCGCCCAGGCCGAGCTGGAGGCCCGGGACTACCCCGGCGCGTACCACAAGATCAACTTCCACGGTGCCGCCGGGCCGGTGCAGATCGAGACCACCCGCCCGGAGCTGATCGCCGCCTGTGTGGCGCTGATCGCCCACCCTGATGACGAGCGGTACCAGCCACTGTTCGGCACCACCGTCACCTCCCCGATCTTCGGCGTCGAGGTGCCGGTGCTGGCCCATCCGGGTGCGGAGCGGGACAAGGGCGCCGGTATCGCCATGTGCTGCACCTTCGGCGACCTCACCGATGTCACCTGGTGGCGCGAGCTGCAGTTGCCGACCCGGGTGATCATCGGCCGCGACGGACGGTTGTCCCGGGACACCCCGGAGTGGTTGGTGAATGCCGCACCGTACGCGGAGTTGGCAGGCAAGACCGTCTTCTCCGCCCGGGAGGCGATGGTCGGGCTGCTGCGGGAATCCGGTGACCTCGACGGTGAGCCGACCCCGACCCAGCGGAAGGCGAACTTCTACGAGAAGGGCGACAAACCGCTGGAGGTGGTCTCCACCCGCCAGTGGTACATCCGCAACGGCGGACGCGATGCCGAGCTGCGCAAGGCCCTGCTGGCCCGCGGTGAGGAGCTCAACTGGGTGCCGGACTACATGTCGCACCGGTACGAGAACTGGGTCAGCGGACTGAACGGTGACTGGTTGATCAGCCGCCAGCGCTACTTCGGTGTGCCGTTCCCGGTCTGGTACCCGATCAACGACTCCGGGGAGACCGATTACGCCAACCCGTTGCTGCCCGAGCAGCCCCAGTTGCCGATCGACCCGGCCTCCGACGTGCCGAACGGGTACGTGGAATCGCAGCGTGGTGAACCGGGTGGCTTCCTCGGCGACCCCGATGTGATGGACACCTGGGCCACCTCGTCACTGACCCCGCAGATCGCCACCGGTTGGGGTGGGCGCGATGACGAACTGTTCGCGCTGACGTACCCGATGGACCTGGCCACCCAGGCACACGACATCATCCGTACCTGGCTGTTCTCCCGGGTGGTCCGGGCCCACCTGGACGGTGACTCCCTGCCCTGGCACACCGCGATGATCAGCGGCTTCGTGGTCGATCCGGACCGGAAGAAGATGTCGAAGTCGAAGGGCAATGTCGTGGTGCCCAGCGAGATCCTCGAGAAGTACGGTGCCGATGCCGTCCGCTGGCGGGCGGCGCTCGCCCGTCCCGGGATGGACTCCCCGTTCGACGAGAAGCAGATGAAGGTCGGCCGGCGGCTGGCGATGAAGCTGCTGAACGCCTCGAAGTTCGTTCTCGGGTACGGTTCCTCGACCGATCTGACGGCGGTCGTCAATGCCGCCGACCTGGCCCAGCTGGAAGCGCTGAAGGCCGTTGTCGTCGAGGCCACGAAGCGTTTCGAGGACTACGACTACACCGGCGCCCTGGAGGTCACCGAGGCGTTCTTCTGGTCCTTCTGCGACGACTACCTCGAACTGGTGAAGGAACGCGCCTACGGTGCCCAAGGTGAGGCCGAGGCAGCCTCGGCCCAGTCGGCCCTGGCGTTCTCGCTGCACGTGTTGTTGCGCCTGTTCGCGCCCTTCCTGCCCTTCGTCACCGAGGAGGTCTGGTCCTGGTGGCAGCAGGGTTCGGTGCATCACGCGAACTGGCCGGCGCTGGAGGAGATCACCACCAGCGGTGACGCCGCGACGGTCGACGACACCGCCGCTGCGCTGATCGCCATCCGCGGCGCGAAGTCACAGGCGAAGGTGTCGATGAAGACCGAGGTGAACACCGCCCGGATCAGCGGACCAGCCGCTTCGATCGCGCGACTGCGGGCGGTCGAGGCCGACCTGCGTGCGGTGGGTCGGATCACCGGCGCGGTCGAGTTCACCGAAACCGACGGCCCGATCACCGTCGACGTGGAACTGGCACCGCAGCCGGCCTGACCCCCGCTGAGACCGGACACGGCGAACCGGGACATCGACAGCAACGGACGCGAACCGGGTCGCCCGGGTGATCCCACCGAGAAGGTACGCGAACGCGATTCGGCCCCGCAGCCCTGAACGGGTTGCGGGGCCGAAGCGCGGAGCGGGACCCTCAGCCGCCGGTGTAGCAGGAGGTGTCGGAGAGGGCGGCACTGAATGCCTCGGTGTCGGCGGCATCGGTCGGCGCCTGCCCGTCGGCGATCTTCTGCAGACCCTCGTCGCTCATGTCGGAGGCGACCAGCGACCCGGCCATGCAGCTGATGATCTGGTCGGCCTCGCCCGGCAACTCCGTACCGGTGGACTCCAGCAGGGTCTTCAGACCGGTGGCGACCTCGTCCTCGCTCGGTCGACCCGAGCTGTCGGCGTCATCGGACTCCGCATGGTCCTCGGTCGACTCACCCGACTCGGCTGAGGTGGCACCGGTCTCCGGCTCGGCCTCAGGAGCAGCAGTCTCCGCGGCCGGCGCGTCGGCGGCGCTCTCCTCCTCTGATCCACCGCAGCCGCTGAGCAGCAGGGTCGCGGACAGGGCGGCAGCGGCGAGGCCACCGGCGAAGGTCTTCATGGTCACGTTCTGGTCCTCCAAGACTGTGGATTGGGCGTTGGGCTGCACCCTAGGGGCCGGTGGGTTCACCCGACCACCGGGCGAGCATTCAGGGTTTCAGGACCACCTTGATGCACCCGTCGGTCTTGTGCTGGAACTGCTCGTACAGCTGCGGAGCCTCCTCCAGCGGCGCGGTGTTCGTGGTCAGGTCGAGCACCCCCAGGGGGTCGCCCGAGTCGTCCAGCAACGGCATCAAGGTCTCGGTCCAGCGGCGGACATTGGCCTGGCCCATCCGGAACGAGAGCTGCTTGTCGAACATCTGCATCATCGGCATCGGGTCCAGCGCTCCGCCGTAGACCCCGGAGATCGACACGGTGCCGCCGCGGCGGACCAGATCGATCGCCGAGTGCAGGGAGCTCATGGTGTCCACGCCGATCGTCTCGGTGGCCTTCTGCCCCAACTTGTCCGGCAGCAGACCGGCCAGGTTCTGCATCGCCCGGGCCACGGGCGATCCGTGCGCCTCCATCCCCACTGCGTCCAGCACCGCATCGGGTCCGCGTCCGTCGGTGACCTCCCGGATCCGGTCGTTCACGTCCTCGGTGAGATCGAAGGTCTGCACACCGTGACGTTCTGCCATCTGCCGACGCGCGGCCTCCGGCTCGATGGCCAGTACCCGGTAACCCCGGTACACCCCGATCCGGGACGCGAACTGTCCGACCGGTCCGAGACCGTTGACCACCAGCGTGCCCCCATCGGGCACCTGCGCGTACTCCACACCCTGCCAGGCGGTGGGCAGGATGTCGGAGAGGAACAGGTACTTCTCATCGGGACCCTCGTCGGGCACCTTCATCGCCCCGTAGTCGGCATGCGGCACCCGCAGATACTGCGCCTGTCCACCGGGCACCGAACCGTAGAGCGCGGAGAAGCCGAGCAGTGACGCACCGGTCCCCCGGTCCTTGACCTGGGTCGTCTCGCACTGGGACTGCAGATCATTGCGGCACATCCAGCAGTGTCCGCAAGAGATGTTGAACGGGATCACCACCCGGTCACCGGGTTTGAGATTGCCCACCTGTGCACCCACCTCGGTGACGATGCCCATCGGCTCGTGCCCGAGGATGTCGCCGGGGTTCATGTACGGGCCGAGTACTTCGTACAGGTGAAGATCCGAACCGCAGATCGCGGTCGAGGTGACCTGGATGATCGCATCGGTCGGATCGATGATGCTCGGATCCGGGACGGTCTCGGTGCTGACCTTGCGCTTGCCCTGCCAGGTGACAGCCTTCATGGGTACTCCTTCGCAGGCGAGCGGTCGGCATCGCGTCGGACCTGTGCTGTCCGAAGGGAACGCGGGGAACGAACCACTCGCCTCATCCCCTACGACGCTACCGGCAGGTACCGACCGCTCCGATCAGGGGGCCCGGCTCGACGGGGTTCAGGCGCAGCGCTTCTGCGGTGACGCAAGGGCAGCCTACGGGTTCAGGCGCGGCTGTTTCAGTGCCGCGCGGCGACGAGCCAACGGGCCTCAGGCCCGGCTCGACGGAGCTCAGGCGCTGCGCTCCTTGCGCTCGCGCCGCGGCAGCTTGGCATGCGGTACGAGGGTGGGCAGCACATTGTCGTTCACCACGTCCTCGGTGATGATCACCCGGGCGACATCGTCGGCACTGGGTACGTCGAACATCACATTCAACAGCACCTCCTCGAGGATCGCCCGCAGGCCGCGGGCACCGGTCCCCCGCAGCAGCGCCAGGTCGGCGATCGCCTCGACGGCCTCCGGGGTGAACTCGAGCTCCACGCCGTCGAGTTCGAACAGCTTGCGGAACTGCCGGATCAGCGCATTCTTCGGCTCGGTGAGGATCGCGATCAGCGCCGCCCGGTCCAGGGGCGCGACGGTGCTGATCATCGGCAGCCGGCCGATGAACTCCGGGATCAGACCGAACTTGGTCAGATCCTCGGGACGGACCTCCTCGAACGGGTTCTCCGCCGGCGGACGCCGCGACTCGGTGTCGTTGTTGAACCCGATCGGGCGCTTGCCGACCCGGTCGTCGATGATCTGGTCCAGACCGGCGAACGCACCACCGACGATGAACAAGACATTGGTGGTGTCGATCTGGATGAAGTCCTGATGCGGGTGTTTGCGACCACCCTGCGGCGGCACCGAGGCGGTGGTCCCCTCCAGGATCTTCAGCAGCGCCTGCTGCACCCCTTCGCCGGAGACGTCGCGGGTGATCGACGGGTTCTCCGACTTGCGGGCGACCTTGTCGATCTCGTCGATGTAGATGATCCCGGTCTCGGCCTTCTTCACATCGAAGTCGGCGGCCTGGATCAGCTTCAGCAAGATGTTCTCGACGTCCTCGCCGACGTACCCGGCCTCGGTCAGTGCCGTCGCATCGGCCATCGCGAACGGAACGTTCAGCATCTTCGCCAGGGTCTGGGCGAGGTAGGTCTTGCCGCAGCCGGTGGGCCCGATCAGCAGGATGTTGGACTTGCCGAGTTCCACCCCGTCGTCCTCGGCGGCGCGTCGCCCCGAGGAGCCCTGCTGCTGGGACTGCACCCGCTTGTAGTGGTTGTAGACCGCCACCGCGAGCGCCTTCTTCGCCGAGTCCTGCCCGATCACGTAGGTGTCAAGGAACTCCCGAATCTGCTTCGGCTTGGGCAACTCCTCCAACAGACCGGAGTCGGAGGCGCTGGAGAGCTCCTCCTCGATGATCTCGTTGCAGAGCTCGATGCATTCGTCACAGATGTAGACGCCTGAGCCCGCGATGAGCTTCTTGACCTGCTTCTGGCTCTTTCCGCAGAACGAGCACTTCAGCAGATCGCCGCTCTCACCGATCCGTGCCATTCATCCACTCCATCCGTATCCAACCGTGCCCCGACCCGCTTGCCAGGGGTCCAGCCTAACTCGCAGACCGAACAATCACGCCGGTCATTTCGATGCCGGCTGCGGAGTGTCCTCCGCAGCCGTCGCCACTCAGTCCTCGACGTCCTTGAGGGAGGTCAGGATGTCATCGACGATGCCGTACGCCTTGGCCTGTTCGGCCGTCAGGTACTTGTCGCGCTCCACGTCCAGGCTCACCTGTTCCTTCGACTTGCCCGAGGCCTCGGAGATCATCGTCTCCATCAGTTCGCGGATCCGCAGGATCTCCTTGGCCTGGATCTCCAGGTCCGAGGACTGGCCGTAGGAGCCCTGGGAGGTGTAGGGCTGGTGGATCAGCACGGTGCTGTTCGGCAGCATCAGTCGCTGCCCCTTCGTACCAGCGGCCAGGATCACCGCCGCAGCGGAGGCGGCCATGCCCAGACAGACGGTCTGGATCTTCGGCTTGATGTAGCGCATCGTGTCGTAGATCGCGGTCATGGCCGAGAACGATCCGCCGGGGCTGTTGATGTACATGCTGATCTGCCGATCGGCGTCCATCGACTGCAGGCACAGCAGCTGTGCCATCACGGCATTGGCGATGTCGTCGGTGATCGGGGTGCCGAGGAAGATGATCCGGTCCTCGAAGAGCTTCGTGTAGGGGTCGACCCGACGCACACCGTAGGACGTGCGCTCCTCCCACTGCGGGATGTAGTAGTCCATCGACGGGCCTGCCGGGGCGATGCCACCGGGAAGGCTGGGGTTGGTGTTCACAGTCTGTTGCCTCATCTGTTCTGGCGTCTGAGAGTTCCGCGGAATCACTGGTTGGGCGCGTCTTCGGCGTCGCTGATCTGCGAGGCGCGCTCGAAGACGTGGTCGATGAAGCCGTACTCCTTGGCCTGGTCGGCGGTGAACCACCGGTCGCGGTCGGAGTCGGCCTCGATCTGCTCCAGGCTCTGCCCGGTGTGCTCGGCGATCAGGCTGGCCATCTGCCGCTTGATGTGCAGCGACTGCTCGGCCTGGATCCGGATGTCGGAGGCGGTGCCACCGAGTCCGCCGGACGGCTGGTGCATCATGATCCGGCTGTGCGGCAATGCGTACCGCTTGCCCTGGGTGCCGGCGCTGAGCAGGAACTGGCCCATGGAGGCCGCCAGGCCCATGGCCACGGTGGCGACATCGTTGGAGATCCACTTCATGGTGTCGTAGATCGCCATGCCCGAGTCGACCGAGCCGCCTGGGGAGTTGATGTAGAGCCAGATGTCGGTGTCAGGGTCCTCGGCGTTCAGCAGCAGCATCTGCGCACAGATCGCGTTGGCATTCTCGTCCTTCACCTCGGAGCCGAGGAAGACGATCCGGTTGGCGAGCAGGGACTGGTAGACGTTGTCGGTCAACCCAAAGCCCGGTGCGGTGGCGGCGGCCCGCATGGGAGCGGGTCCGGGGAAATTCGTCGCTGATGAATTCACGTGTCCGAACGTACCGGTCGAAGTGCGCAAAACCGATGAACCGGGAACTTTGTTCGCTGTTGGCGCAGCGCCGTGTTGACTCGGCGTGGCCCGCCCGGCGCCGGTCACCGGATCACCGCAGACGTGACAGGGCCCCGGGAGAGTTTCCCGGGGCCCTGTTCTGCTCGTTCGCCTACTCGGTTCAGCTGTCGGACTTCTCCGACTTGGCCTTGGCCGACTTCGACTTGGTCGGCTTGGCCTTCTTCGGCTTCTCCTCGGCCGCCGGAGCCTCATCGGCCGTCTCGGTGCTCGCTGCCTCGTCCGTGGTCTCGGTGGCCACGGCGTCGTCCGCCGGCTCGCTGGGGACGGTGTCGACCTCGATCACCTCCGGTCCGGCCTCGACATCGGCAGCCGGATCGGCCAGCGTCCCGTCGGGCCGCAGGTTCTTCAGGTCGACGACATTGCCCTCGGTGTCCTTCACCTCGGCAGAGGCCACCAGCTCGGCCAGCGCCTTGCTCCGACGGATCTCCGACATCCACTCCGCGGTGTGGTTGTGCTCCATCATGTGCTGCGCTTCTTGTTCCGGGCTGGTGTTGTTCTGCTGCGCGCGCATCATCAGGTGCTGGGTCAGGTCGTTCTGGTCGACGCCGATCTCCGAGGTCTCGGCCAGCTTGTCCAGCACGAGCTGAGCCTTCAGGGCCTCAGCGGTGCGGGCGTCGATGTCGGCCCAGAACTCCTCGGCGGTCTGCTCCTCCTCGCTGTCGGCGAGGTACTGGTCCAGGGTCAATCCGGCCTGGGCCAGTTGCTGGGTGATCTGGTTGTGACGTGCCTCCACCTCGGCGGACACGACCGACTCCGGGACCTCCAGGTCGATCTGGGCGACATAGGCCTCCAGGACCTCGTCCCGTGCCTTCGACGCCTGGTCCAGACGGGCCATCTGTTCGGCCCGGGACTCCAGATCGGCACGCATCTCGTCGGCGGTCTCGAACTGCGAGACCTGCTGGGCGAAAGCGTCGTCGACCTCGGGCAGCTCCTGCTCCGAGACCTTCTGCACCGTGACCTCGATGTCGGCATCCTCGCCTCGCAGCGGGCCCCCGACCAGAGTGGAGGTGAAGGTCACCGACTCACCGGCGCTCAACCCGGTGACGGCCTCATCCAGGCCGTCCAGCATGCCGCCGGCGCCGACGGTGTACTGCAGACCCTCGGCAGTTGCGTCCTCCAACGCCTCGCCACCCTTCGAACCCTTCAGGTCGATGGTGACGATGTCGCCCTCGGCGGCGGGACGGTCCACCTCGTTCTGGCTGCCGAGCCGCTGCCGCAGCAGCTTGATCTGCTCGTCGACGAGAGTCTCGTCGACCTCCAGCGGGTCGACGGTGACCGAGACGCCGGTGGCCTCGGGCAGGTCGAAGTCGGGGCGCACCACGACGTCGGCGGTGAACTCGACGAGGTCACCGTCCTCCAACTTGGTCACCTCCACCTCCGGCTGGCCGAGCGGGATCAGCGAGTGCTCGGCGATGGCCTTGGAGTACTGCTCGGGAAGCGCGTCGTTGACGGCGTCGCTCAGGATCGCGCCACGGCCGAACCGCTGGTCGATGATGGCTGCAGGAACCTTGCCCTTGCGGAATCCGGGGATGGTGACCTGCTGAGCGATCTGGCGGTAGGCCTTGTCCAGGCTCGGCTTCAGGTCGGCGAACGGAACCTCGATGGTGATCTTCACGCGCGACGGGCTGAGCTGCTCGATGGTGCTGGGCAAGATGATTCTCCGTTGTAAGTCTTCGTGGTGATGTCGTCGCGCCGCAGCGCAGACGGATAACCACGCCATCGTACCCATCTGCCAGCGCCGAGGCCACCGGACGCCGGCAGCGCGGATTCCGACGGCTCGCGCGCATCCGACGGCACCCGCGGCGCCAGACCACGCGACCCAGCGCGGCACACGCATCGGCGGGCCGTCGATTCCCCATTCTTGGTCTTCGGCGGTCTCCCCCAGCCCAGCCTGATCGTCGATCCCACCCGCGCCTGGTCGTCGATCCCACAGCCTGCTCGTCGATCCCCCAACAACCTCCCGTCGATGCCCCGCAGCCTCCCAACCTGGCGCCACCTTCAGCGAGGATTCCGTCGATCCCCCAAACAACCTCCCCGTCGATGCCCCACAGCCTCCCCGTCGATGCCCCAACAACCTCCCAACCTGGCGCCACCTTCAGCGAAGGGTTCCAACGTGGCAGCCCCTGAGCGATCGGGATTCCGACGTCTGACCACCTCGACCGCGAGTCAGAACGCCAGATCACGCCACCGAACGCGGCCTGGCCGTTCACGAGGCGTCGATTTCCCCGCCCTTGTCCCGCGACGCACGAGCCGCGCCATGCCCTCGACAACCCGGGCCACAAGGATGCGCGACGGGGATTCCGACGGCTCGCCGGCTTCGAGCGGCAGCCGCGGCGCCAGACCACGCCGGCTGCCGCAACCGGAGCGGCCACGAGCCGTCGATTTCCCACCAGCCGCACTCCGAGGCCGACCGTCGCTGGCCCACCTGGTTACCGTCGCTGCCCCACCTAATTACCGTCGCTGCCCCACCTATTTCCCGGCGCCCGCACTCTTGCCTGTTTGCCGACACCAGCCGGTTCTCCGGACACCGAGGTGATCGGTCGGTGCCACCCACAACCGGGAACCACCAGCCGCCCGAGCCCCGCGGCATTGGACGCCGAGTCGCTGCATGCCCGAGCCGCAGGACGCTCGACGGGGATTCCGACGGCTCGCACGTGCCGGACGGCACCCGCAGCACCAGATCACGCGCCCGAGCACGGCTGACACATCGGCGAGCCGTCAATTTCCCCACCCAACCGCGACCCAGATCCCTCGGAGAGACACCGCCCCTCCCTCACGGTGAGCACCGCGCCCCGACACCACCAAGCCACCTCGGCGCCACAAGCCACAAGACGCCAAGAGCCGCAGGACGCTCGACGGGGATTCCGACGGCTCGCACGCGCCGGACGGCACCCGCAGCACCAGATGACGCGCCCGAGCACGGCTGACACATCGGCGAGCCGTCAATTTCCCCACCCAACCGCGACCCGGTTCCTGGCGGCCAGTTCCCACCAGACCCAAGGCGGTGTGGCCCCAAAGCAGCGCGGTCCCAAAGCGGCGCGGTCCCAAAGCGGCGTGGCCCCAAAGCGGCGTGGCCCCAAAGCGGCGTGGCCCCAAAGCGGCGCGGTCCCAAAGCGGCGCGGTCCCAAAGCGGCGCGGTCCCAAAGCGGCGCGGTCCCAAAGCGGCGCGGTCCCAAGGCAGCGCGGTCCCAAGGCGGCGCGGTCCGCAAGGCGGTATTGGTCCCAAGTCGGTAATGGTCCCAGGGCGGCGCAGTCTCAGGGCGGCGCAGTCTCAGGGCGGCGCAGTCTCAGGGCGGCGCGGTGTGGATCAGGAAGCCAGGGTCCGCGACGCCGTCGCCAGGCCGGCGCCATCGCGTCCGGAGACTGCCCAGAAGACCAAGGCGACGAAACCGACGGCGGCAGCGACCACCAGCATCGATGTGAGTCCGTACAGCTGCGGGACCTGGGCGCCGATCGCACTGCCCCCGGCGATGCCGACCTGGAATGCAACGACATAGGCCGAGGAGGCGACATCGGCGGCCGGACCGGCCAGTCGGATCACATCGGTGTGCAACATCGGCGGCAAGGAAGCAATCGGTGCGCCCCACAACACCAACACGAGGACGACCATGGCCGGGGACCCGAACGCCACGGCCAGTGGTGAGATGGCCAACAGTCCTAGGATGGCGACGCTGATCCGGCCCCGGCTCCGGTCGATCCACCTCGACACGAACAACACAGCCAGCACCCCGAGGACCCCGTGCGCGACCAGCAGCAGCGGGAAGCCCGTGGCCCCGACACCGGCTCGTCGATCGGCGAGCAGGCTGATGAACGGGTACGCCAGATAGACCGCCCCCACCGCCAGTGCGGTCAACACGACCACCGTCGCGATCGAGCCGATCAGCCCGGGATTGCCCGGAGCCCGGGTCGGTGGGACGAGACGCCCTCGTCGATCTCCCCCGCATCACCGGCCCGCGCCGAACCAGCCACCTCACCGGCCCGCGCCGAACCAGCCACCTCACCGGCCCGCGCCGAACCAGCCACCTCACCGGCCCGCGCCGAACCAGCCACCTCACCGGTTCGCGCCGAACCAGCCTTGTTCCGGGCCGGGCCAGCAGGTAGGACCCGTCCGGCCCCGACGGTGAGTCCGAGGGCGAGTACGCCCAATGCGATCGCAGTCGCCCGCCAGCCGAGGAGCTGCCCGAGCCAGGCCACCAGCGGCACGCCAGCCACCATGGCCACCGAGGTACCGATGAAGGTCGAGCCGGCCGCACCCGACCGACGATGCTGGTCGGCGAGCTCTGCGGCGACCACCGGCACCAGCGCGAAGACCACGGTGTGCACTGCCCCGACCACACCTCGAGAGACGAGTGCCACCGTCACCGAGGGGCTCAGCGCCAAGGCGAGCTGTCCGAGCGCCAACACCAGCAGGCAGAAGATGATCACCCCACGCCGGGAACGACGACGGACCATGATCGTCATCGGCACCCCGAGGACCGCCGCAACCCCGGCGTAGACGGTGATCAACAAGGCGATGCTCTGTTCGCTGACGGCAAGATCAGCTGCCATCACCGGCAACAGGGCGGTCGGCAGGAGTTCGGCGGTCATGAAGGTGACCGAACCGAGGACGACCGCGCGGACGGTGACGCTCATAGTCGGTGCCGACCCAGGAAGGCATCGATCATCTCCGCCCAGGCAGCAGTGTCCGCGGGACCGAAGATGTGTGCGGCCCCGGTGACCTCCACGACCTCGGCCCCCGGGATCGCCGCACCCAGGTCCCTGGTGCTCGACGGCAGCACGATCCGATCCTGTTCGGCCACCACCACCAACGACGGAACCGCCACCCGGGAGGCGATCGCGGTGATGTCGATGCTTCTGACAAGGTCCATCTGCCCGGACCGGCGAAGGCCCTCGACCCGATGGTGGTCGGCAAGATCAGCGATCGCGGTCCGAGCCTGATCAGCGTCCATCGTCGCCAACACAGCCGGTGCGATGCTGGTCAGGAACAGCAGGTGGGCAAGATCATCGATCCGGCCCGCCCGGGCCAAGGAGGCATAGGTACGGGCGAAGGCGACTGCCTGTGCGTCGGCTCGGAGCATGCCCACCGTCAGCACCAGTGCACTGACTCGCTCGGGTGGCGGTGGGCAGCGGTGACCGCCACCGTGGCACCCATCGACAGTCCGAGCACCGGGAATCGCTCGTGCCCCGCAGCAACCCCGGCCGCGACCAGTTGATCGGCGAGCCAGTCGACCCCGTACCCAGTCGCGGGATCCGCACTGGCATCCGAGCCCGGATAGTCGACCCCGATCAGTTCCCGATCGGTCAGGTGCCGGGCCAGTTCGCCGAAGTTGTCCGCGACGGACCCGCCCGCACCATGTGCCAGCAGCAGAGGCCGGACGTGTCCGAATCGGACCTTCGTCAGTGGCGGCTGCCCACTTGGTTCAGTGTTCATACCTGCGACCGTAGGCATTGACATCAGTGGCAAGGTCAAATCTCCGCACCAGCGGCACGGTCAAATCGGTCCACCCGCGCTCGTCGACCACCACGCCCCGACCGAACAGGACTCCACCTATGCTCGTGGGAGGAGGGGAACGACGCACCGAAGTGAGACGCAGTCCGTCACAGGTCCGGTCGAATCGACGAGCGGCACGATTGAGACGCAGTCGGTCACAGGTCCGGTCGAGTCGACAAGCGGCACGATGCTGATCGGCGAACTCGCCGGTCTGAGTGGCGCATCCGCACGATCGTTGCGGCATTACGAATCCCAGGGCCTGATCACGTCCGACCGTGACGCCAACGGGTACCGGCACTACGCGGCGTCCACCGTCGAGGTGGTGCAGCGGATCCGACGTCTGCTGCGGGCGGGGTTCTCGTTGGAGTCGGTACGGGTGATCCTGCCCTGCCTGCTCGACACCGACCGGCCACTGCAGATGTGTCCCGCAGTTGCGGCCCAGGTCCGATCCTTGGTGGCTGATCTTGACTGTCGCGCCGAGGAATTGCAGCGTCGCCGCGAATCGGTGGCGGCGCTGATCGGTGACGCCGACGCGCCCGCGGGCGCGCCCGTCGACCACTGAGCAATGGGCCCCACCGGTCAACGATCCGCGCACTCTCGAACCGGCCGGGACCGGCCCGCCGACGAACGACGACAAGACCCACCGGCCGAACCACGACAAGACCCACCGCCAATGCAGAACCGGCCGGGCGGGGCGAGGACGCCCCACCCGGCCGGTGGTGGAGCGGATGACGGGAATCGAACCCGCGTAATCAGTTTGGAAGACTGAGGCTCTACCATTGAGCTACATCCGCAATGCGCCGCCCATGCTAGCGCACGTTGTCACCGGTCGCCGCATCCAGCCACGCGGGTGCCTGAGCTCGGGATTCCCCGGGCTGCTCCCGCGGCGTTGAAGATCGTCTGCTGTGGCTCCGGCTGCTCCTCCAGCGTTGAAGATCGCTGACAGCGGGCCCGGCTCCTCCCAGTGGTGAACCGGTGGTTCTGACTGCTCCTCCAATATGAAGGTCTCCGACGGTGGCTCGTGAAGGTCGCCGACGGTGGCTCCGGCTGCTCCTCCAGCGTTGCAGATCGCTGACGGTGGGCCCGGGATCTCCTCGCGAGCTGCCTCGCAGCGACCGGAGGCGACAGGGCCTCAGTGGCCGATGTAGCGGCCCGGCCGATGGTTCAACGCGATCACCAGATTCAGCACCAGTGCGCCGAGTGCGCTGAGCAGCACCATCGGCCAGTCGAGGACGGTCAGCGACAACAGGACCACGCAGCTGTCGAAGATCATCAAGGTCCAGCCGGCCCGGAATCCGGTGCGATCGTGCAGGACCAGGGCGACGATGTTGAACCCGCCGAGGCTGGCCCCGTGACGGAACAGGACCAGCAGGCCGACTCCGCAGATCAGGTTGCCCAACAGCACCCCGTACAGCGGCGGGAAGTCGGCCAGCGGCAGCACTGCAGCGTTCCACGCCGACATCAGTGAGACGCAGACGATCGCCAAGGCGGTACGCAGGGTGAATGCCCATCCACGCTGCAAGACTGCCAGCACCGCGAACGGCAGATTGACGAGCGAGAACAGCACCGGGAACCCCAGTGGCGTGAGCTGGCCCAACAGCAACGAGAGCCCGGCGGTTCCCCCGGTGACGGCACCGATCGCCCGGAGCATGGCCAGGCCGAACGCTGCCAGGACGATCCCGGTGACGAACCCGACGATGTTCTCCGCCAGGCTGTGCGAGGTGTCCTTCCACTCATAGACGATGCTGGGTTGTTCCTGCTCCGATGGCGTGCCCACGGGCGCACCCTACGTCGGTTCCTCCGACCGCCGCAGCCGCGCGGCCCGATGTGACCCGGCCGGACGGGTTGCCACGGCGACCGGGTCGCCGGGGCCGTCGGCCGGAGGCTCAGTTCGGAGGCATACCGCCACCCATGCCACCGCCGCCCACGCCACCACCGCCCATGCCGCCACCGCCCATGCCGCCACCAGCCGGCGCACCACCGCTGCCGCCGCCGAAACCGGTCCCGGTGTCATCACCGCTGGGCAGGGCCTGCTCCAGATCGGCCAGGACGACGACCTGTCCTGCATCCAGGCCGTCGGCGATCTGAGCCGTGGTGGCGCTGACCACGCCCAACGTCACCTCGACGGTCTGCAGTTGTTCGCCGTCGAGAACGTTGACCGTGGTCCGGCCGTTCTCGGTGGTGTAGGCCGACCGTGGGATGACCACGGCGTCGCTCGCCGAGCCGGTCGTGATCTCGGCGCTCGCCGGCAGATCGGGTACGGGTTGCGCGGCCGGATCGACCTCGGTGAGATCCAGGGTCAGCGTGACCGGGAACTCCGGACTGCCCGAGCTGGTGTCGGCGATGTCGGAGACCGCACTCACCTCGGCCGGGATGGCGGTATCGGCACCGGCCGGGGTGACGGTTGCCGTCTGTCCCACTTCGAGGTCGGCGATCTGGTCCTCGTCGGCCGTGGCGCTGATGGTGGTCGCACCGTCCCCGACCACCGTGATCACCGTCGTACCCGCAGTCACGCTGTCGCCTTCGGCGACGCCGACCGAGACGACCTCACCGGAGCTGCGAGCCCGAACGGTCGCACCCGCCAGATCGTCATTGGCTGCTGCGACCGCGGCCTCGGCGCTGTCGATGTCGGCCTGGTCCTGGGCCAGGGTCGCCGCGGTCACCTCCTGCCCGCCGGCCTCGGTTCCGGCCGCGCCGGTGGCATCAGCAGCGCCGGCCGAGGCAGCACCGGTGCCGGATGCGGCGGAGGCATCTCCGGTCGGCACCTCACCGGAGGCCGCTGTCTGGTCGGATCCGCCACCGGCAGCCGCGTCACCGGACGCAGTGTTCGCACCGGCTCCGCTGGTGCCGGTCGTCGACGGTGCCTGGGTCGAACCGGAATCCGCTGCCGCGCCTTCTCCGGTGCCCGTTTCCGGGGCACCCGACCCCTGACCGGTGGACCCGTCGGCGGAACCGGTCTCGGCCGGTTGCGAACCCGATCCCGCGCTGGCTGCCTCGAGGGTCCCGCTCAGTTCGGTCAGGGCCGTCTGCAAGGAGTCCTGGGCAGCAGCCGCCTGACCCTGAGCGCGTTGGACCTCACCCAGTGCGGCCGTGCACTCCGCCAATGCCCCGGCAGTTCCCTCCTCAGCGCCGGAATCCTCCCCAGGGCTGGCCGGGGACGAAGCGCTCGCACTCGCTGCCGGTTCGGCCGGGCCGGTACCGGCCGAGGCCGTCGGACTCACCGTGACCGCCGTCGTCGGTGAGACAGTCGGGTCGGTGTCGGTCGTCGCAGTCGCTGTTGGCGAGGCGGTCGCATTCGGTGATGCCGAAGCACCGGCTGCGGCACTCGAGGAGGCCGCGGCGCTGGGGCTGATCGACGCGCTCGGTGTCGCCACACTCGGGGTGGACGAGACACCCGCGGTGGCAGAATCGCTCGGCGTGGACGGAGCACTCGGGGTGGATGAGGCACTCGGGGTGGATGAGGCACTCGGGGTCGGGGTGGCCGATTCCTCGCCCTCGGATCCGCCGTAGGCATCGCTGCAGATGTCCTGTTGCTGCTGCAGCGCGTCGTCGGCGGCCTGCAGGGCTGCTCGACTCTCCGAGGCGGCGCTGGTGACCGCCTGTTGCTGCCGGCCGAGTTCGGCCAGCGCCTCCGAGACCGCCGAGTCCTCTCCGGCATCGGCCGGTTCTCCTGCGTTCGCCTCCTCGCCTCCACTGGTCTCCTCGGGCCCGCCGGCCTGAGCTTCCCCGCCAGCCTGAGCTCCCCCGCCGGCCTGTGCACCTGAGTCGGCCTGTGCTCCCCCATCGGCCTGTGCTCCTGCATTGGCCTGCTCGCCGGTCGTACCGGCCACGCCACTGCCCTGCGCAGACGTCCCGGCGCCCGTACCGGAGGCCGCCGACGGTGAGGCGGACGCACCGGTGGCATCGGCCTGTGCCGACTCCGCCACCGCGTCGGCCTGGGCCTCGGTGTCGGTCTCCAACTGCGCCTGCGCTGTTGCGAGCTCGGCCTCGGCGTCGAGCAGTGCGCTCTGCAGCGGCTCGGTGTCCAGCTCGGCCAGGACGTCGCCGGCACTCACCGTGTCGCCGACGCCCACCGCGACCTCACTGACGGTGCCGTCGGTGCCGAAGCTCTGGTCATGCCGTCCCGCCAGCACGACGGTGCCGGACAGTTCGGTGACCTGTTCCACCGCTCCCTGGGTGGCGACCACCGTCCGGTACGGCGATCCCTCCGATGCCGCCGACCAACCGGCCCAACCCGCGATCAGGACACCGACTGCCAGTACCGGTACGCCCGCACGCAGCCAACGGCGTGCCCGGGTGCGCGCCATCAGGAGGTCGCCTGTCCGCTCGGCGCCACACCACCACCGCGAGCTCCCATGCCCGGGCCGGCCATACCTGCGCTGCACTCACCGTCGGAACTCTCGGAGACGGCGATTGTCGAGGCGGCCATCGCCCCGGTGTCATCGGTCTCCCCCTGCGCACTCAGGCAGACACCGGTGACCACCGCGTCCGGATCGGCATCGACCGTCGCGGTGTAGTCGGTGTCGTCGCCGACGGTGACCGTGACCTCGGTGGTCTCGTCCCCGGCGTCGGGTCCGATGGGCATCGACGCGACCGTGAAGCCGTCATCGGCCACCGCGGTCACCTCACCGCGGGTGATCCCACCGGCCATCCCGCCGGCGCCACCCGGACGGCATCGCATCGGGGCGAGCGGACGGCATCCCTGCGGGTGCTTCACCCTCGGCGGGCGCCCCGCTCGGTGGTTGGCCGCCGCCGGGAGCCTGCTCGGCCTCGCTGCAACCCTCGTCCCCGGTGATCCCGACCGAGGTGGCGCTCACGGTGCCGTCGACGCTCTCACCGATCACGGTCACGCACACCCCGACGGTGACCTCGGCGAGCTCTGCCGACTCCTCGGCACTGAACGAGGTGTCGTCGTCCCAACTCACCGCGGTCTGTGCCTCGTTTCCTTGGACCTGAGCGGTGTCACCGTCGACCGCGGCGACCAGTCCGGAGACCCCCGGACCGGAAGAACCCGGGTTGCGTCCACCACCACCGGCTGCCGGCGCGGGTGCGGCCGTCGACCCGGTTGCCTCCGCGCTCGATGCCCCGTCCTCGCTGCCGCAGGCGGTGAGACCGAGGGTGAGTGCACCGACGACGGTGGCGCAGAGCACCACCCGGGAGAGCCCGGAAGTGCCGGACGGGCTCGAGCCCTGGCCGTGGGTGATCATGGAAGTCCTTTCGTGGAGCGTTCGATGGTGGGGATCGGCGGACCGGCCGATCATCAGTCCGACCTCAGCGCGTCGATCGGGGTCAACCGGGCGGCTCTGCTCGCCGGGTAGACGCCGAAGCCCACACCGAGCGCGAGTGAGGTCACCAGGGCGGCAGCGGTGGCCAGCCACGACAGTGTGACCGCCTGGTCGACGAGGGCGGGCAGCACGAGCGCACCGACCGCACCGATGGCCACTCCGATCGCGCCGCCGATCAGGCCGAGGATCGAGGCCTCGACCAGGAACTGTCGACGGATCGTGCTGGGTGTGGCACCCAGTGCCTTGCGCAGACCGATCTCCTTCACCCGTTCGGTGACCGAGACGAGCATGATGTTCATCACCCCGATACCGCCCACCAGCAAGGAGATTCCGGCGACCCCGGCGAGCAGGACGGTGAAGGTCTCGCTGGTCTCACTGGCCGTCTCCAGCAGCGAGGTCTGGCTGGTGATCGAGAAGTCGGCATCCTCGGTGCTGACCCCGTCACGGGCGAGCAGCAGGGAGTTGATCTCCTGGTAGGCGGCGCTGAGTTGATCGGCGCCGGCGGCCTCGACGTAGATCATCGAGACCGTCAGCTGATCACCACTGGACTCACCGCTGAGCTGCCCGGCGGTGGACATGGGGACGATGATCTGATCATCCTCCGAACTCGTCCCGGACGACGAACCGGTGCTGTCGAGGATGCCGATCACCGTCAGTGTCGCGCCATCGACGCGTACTGTCTCACCGACCGGGCTGATCGAAGAGTCACCGAACAGCTCGGAGGCGGTGTCAGGGTCCAGCACTGCCACCGGTGCTCCCGAACTGGCCTCTGCGTCGGTGAAGAAGCGACCGGCATCGAGGGTCCGGGTACGCACGTCGAGCCACGATGTGCTGGTGCCGACCGCGAGGTGGTCCAGTTCGTGGCATCGACGGTGGCCGTCACCGACGTCGAGGTCGTGGCCGCCACCTGCGCCACATCGGGTACCGCGGATCTGTCACCGATCGCCTCGGCGTCGGCGAGGGTCAAGGTGGAGGCCGAGCCGAACCCACCCCGGGTGCCGTCGCTGGACGTGGTCGATCCGGGCGCGACGATCAGCAGGTTCGAGCCGAGTGAACTGATCGGGTCCTCGACCTCCTCCTGTGCCCCCTGGCCGAGGCCGACGGTGAGGATCACCGAGGCGATGCCGATCACGATCCCGAGCATGGTCAGCACCGAGCGCAGCCGGTTGGCGCGTACCGCGTCGAAGGCGGTACGGAAGGTCTCCGCCCAGTTCATCGGCCGACCCCCACCGCGGCACCGGTGAGCACGTCGTCGACGATCTGCCCGTCGGCGATCACCAGATTCCGGGCGGCCCTGGCCGCCACCTCGTTCTCGTGGGTGATCACGATGATCGTGCGTCCGGCGGCGTGCAGATCGTCGAGCAGCCCCAGGACATCGGCGGTGGAGGTGGACTCCAGGTTCCCGGTCGGTTCGTCGGCCAGCACCAAGGCCGGTTCGGTGACCAGGGCACGGGCGATCGCCACCCGTTGCTGTTGTCCTCCGGACAGCTCGCCGGGACGGTTCTCCACCCGATCGCCGAGTCCCACCTGCTCCAGTGCGGTGATCGCCCGCCGGCGTCGTTCGGCGCGCGGGGTTCCGCGATAGACCAGGGGCAGTTCGACATTGCGCCAGGCCGGCAACGACGGCAACAGGTGGAACTGCTGGAAGACGAAACCGATCTGCCGGTTCCGCACCTCGGCCAGTTCGGCCTCGCTCATGTCCGCGACCGGATCACCGGCCAGCCGGTAGACCCCGGCGGTGGCGACATCCAGACAGCCCAGGATGTGCATCAGCGTCGACTTGCCCGAACCCGACGGACCGATCACCGCGACGTACTCGCCGCGTTCGATCTGCAGGCTCACGCCCCGCAGCGCCTCGAACTCGATCGCACCGGTGCGATAGGTCTTGCGTACCGCGTCGAGTTCGAGGATCGGGTGACCGGCCGCTTCGGAGCCCTCGGCCCCACCGGCATCCTGCACCGGCAGCCGCCGGGTCGGGTCGTCGTCGAAGTCCCACTCGCTGGTCTCGCGGACAACGGTCGGATCGTCCTCACCGAAGTCGTCGCGGCCGCTCACTGACCACCGTCCATATTCGGCACCGCGCCACCGCCGGGCATCTGTCCCGATCCCCCGGGCATACCCTGCCCACCACCGGGCATACCTTGGCCACCACCGGGCATACCTTGGCCACCACCGGGCATACCTCCGGCACCGCCTTGTTGCCCACTCCCGGTCGGCAAGGTGATCCCCGGCACCTCGACGACATCACCGTCGGCCAGGCCGGAGACGATCTCGGTCGACATACCCGACACCTCGCCGATCTCGACCGGGACCCGTTCGGTCGCGGTGACCGCACCGTCCTCGTCGGTCACGGTGACGAGGTCGACATAGGTGGCATCGTCCTCGCCGGTCTGGATCGCGGCGATGCTGACTGCCAGCACGTCGGTCCGCTGGGAGACCATGATCGACACATCGACGCTCACCCCGGCATACAGGTCGTCGCGTTGGCCGGTGATCTCGATGGTGACCGGGAACCCGGCCGATCCCGCATCGTCCACCTCGGGCAGCACTGCCACCTCCGAGACGGTGCCGAAGACAGGTTCGGTGAGATCGGTGGCGGTCAGTTCGACCTGCATCCCGTCGGTCACCTGGTCGACCTCGTCGGCGCTGACGGTGGCGTCGACGACGAAGGTGCCGTCGGAGACCAGGGAGATCGCGGCGCTCTCGGCCGTGGACTCGGTGCTGGTCGACGTGCTGGTCGAGGTGCCCGTACCCGTACCACCGGCGGCCGCCTGTTCGGTCGAGGTGTCGGTCGACCCGCTGGTCTGACCGGTCCCGGTGCCGACGACATCACCCACCTCGTACCCGACCTCGGTGACGATGCCGTCGATGTCGGCGGTCAGGGTCGCATTGTCCAAGGCGGTCTCGGCATCGGTGACCGCGGACTCGGCCTGGGCGAGCTAGGTGGTGGCAGCCGCCTCGGTGGCATCGGTGTCGGCCTCGTCGACGGCTTCCTGCGCTGCTTCGTAGGAGGCTTCGGCAGCGGTCAACTCGGCAGCCGGGACGGTGTCGTCAACCACCGCCAGTTCGTCACCGGCGCTGACGCTGTCCCCGGCCTCGACCAACACCTCGGTCACGGTTCCGGAGACCTCGAAGGATTCCTCGGCACTCTCCGCAGCGGCGACGGTCCCGCTGGTGGAGATGGTCTGTTCGAGTGTGGTGGTGGCCACCGTTGCCGTCGTGCTCCGGGCTGCCTCCTGATCTGCCGGATCCCGAAGGACGAGCCGGCCGCCGACGGCGACCAGCGCAACGACAATCAGTCCAGCGGCGATGATCATGATTCGACCTCGCCGTTTCAGGGCGTGCTTCGCCACGCAGGTCCTCCTCGTCGGAAGTCCGGGCCGGGAATGCGAATGCGTGCGCACCCCTACGCGGTCACGGACTCGACAACTGTGTCGGTACCGACTGTGGGGTTGGTCGAATCCTCATGTGTTTCCCCTGTGGGGAAGGGTTCGAAGCTGTGAGTTCGTGCGTCATCGCGGGCTTCACCACCGATGCCGGATCGCAGTTCGTGGTCGGAGGCCGATCTCGCCTCCCGCACTCGGCCTCGGCCGACCCACCGCGGATTTCTCGGTCGGGGCGACAGGACTCGAACCTGCGATCCCCTGCTCCCAAAGCAGGTGCCCTAGCCACTGGGCCACGCCCCGGTCACCCCGACGGGGGCGAACCGCGTACGAGTCTAGCCGAAACGCCGCCTCATCCGCGTACGAGTTGCTGGTGGATGGCCAGCCAGGCGATCGCCCGCAGGTCCTCGACGCTGAACGGCGCCTGTGGTCGCAACCGCGCCAGTGCCCAGCTCTCGGCCCGATCCAGGATGCTTCCCGGCAGATCGGCCAACTGTTCACCCGTTCCACCGGCCGGGCCCAGCTGTGCCCATACCTCGTCGGGCTGGGTGGCTGCCCAGGCCAGCAGTTCGCCCACCTCGGCCGGGGACAGCCCATCGGACTCCCCCGGCAGCCCGGCTCCCAGCCGCAGCAGCACCTGATCGGGGCTGGTCGCCATCCGCGGTGGCGCCGGGGTCGCCTCGCCGAGCAACAGTGCTGCCCCCCGGACGTGCATCCGGGCGAGGTCGCCACCGGGCCCGGTCATGGTCTGCGCGGCGGCGGCGAACTCGGCCGGGACGACCCCGTCGTACCACCCGGCCGTGCTGGCTCCGGTGGCCGCAGTGATCACCGCCAGCGGATCGGTGGGGGGCAGCCGCTGAGCCGTCTCCTCGGCCAGGGCGACGGCATCGGGATGGGCTCCTCGGGCCGAGGCGTGCAACAACACCAACGCCTCGGCGATCCGCCCTTCGTCACTGCGCACCCCGGTCTGTTCGGTCGCCGAGGCCACGGCCTCGATCAACGCGTCCAGCCGGTACGGCAGGCTCAGCGTCAACTCGGTGGTGCCGGTCCCCTGGTGCACCAGCACCTGTTGCACCCCGGGAGCCTCGCCGTGATGCACCAGCGCGGCATCCGGCAGGTCCAGCTCGAGTGCGGCACCGGGCTCCAGCTCGAGCCGGCGGGGCAGCCAGCGCGGCAGGCCCCTCGCAGCGGCGGCCGGATCGGGAAGGCGCTCGGCCCGCCACAGGACGACATGCTGCTCGCCCGGCGCCAGCTCACGGGCATCCATGATCACCGCCGCCTCGGTCCCTGCCATCGGAGTGGTCGAAGCAGCCGGATCATTCAGCTGCAGGGTTCCCAACCGCGGACGCAGCGACCAGACCGGACCGATGCCTCGCGGGGGCAGATTCACGATCAACCCGTCGGCACCGGCCAGCCAGCTCCGCCGCTGCCACCCGTCGGTGGCCTCGATGTCGAGTACCGCAGCGACCCGGGTCGCCGTCTGCCGACGGTTCGCCAACCGGATCCGCCAGTTCCAGATCCCATCGGCTCCATGCCGTTGTTCGACACCGATGCCGTCGATCTCGGTCCGACACTCCACCTCGTCGACATCGGCCCGGAGGTCCCAGCGCCCGGCCGGCCGGAACTGTCCGTCGACGACCAGACCCCGCAGCGCCAGCCGTACCCCCGCAGCAGCCGCCACCGCCTCGGAGTCGATCACCACCGGGGTCTGGTCGATGATCAACTGCGCCGCTGACAATTCCCGCACCAGAACAGATTACGCCCCTCCACGACCTTGGTCCGGATCCGGGAACCGCAGACCAGGCAGGGAAGATCGTTGCGGCGATAGACGTAGACCTCGCCACCATGATCATCGACGCGTGGATCGCGGCCCATCGCTTCGGGGGTGTGCTCGGGCCGGACGGTGTCGATCCGGTTGTCCCGCACCCCCAGCGGCATCAGCTGCACCAGGTCGGACCAGATCGCCAGCCAGCTCGTGCGCTTCAGCCGACTGCCCGCGGTAAACGGGTTGATCCGGTTCCGGAACAGGACCTCGGCGCGATAGACGTTGCCGATGCCGGCGATCACCGACTGGTCCATCAGCAGTGCGGCGATGGACTTGCCCGAGCGATGGATCCGCTGCCAGGCGATCTCGGGGTCGGCATCGGCACGCAAGGGATCGGGCCCGAGTCGGGCGACCACCGCCACCAACTCCGCCGGGGTGATCAACGCACAGGTCTGCGGACCGCGCAGTTCGGCGAAGTGTTCGTCCACCTCGATCCGAAGGCGTGCCGGGGCGGCCAGCGGCTGGTCGAAGCGAAGGCTGCCGATCAGTCCCAGATGGATGTGGATCACCAACTCCGAGCGGTCACCGAACCCGAGGAACAGATGCTTGCCGTAGCTGTCGGCCCCGGCCCACGGCTGGCCGTCGACCAGTGCCGCGGAATCGGCGAACCGGCCCTGCGGACTGCTGATCCGCGGACGGGTGCCGGCGAACACCGCGTTCAGGTCCTGGGCCAGCCGCCGGAGTGTATGTCCCTCCGGCATCGCTCAGCGCTTGGACTCTTCGTAGGCGGTCAGTTCATCGATCCTGCGCTGGTGCCGGGGTGCCTGGGAGAAGGGGGTGGACAAGAACAGCTTGGCCAACGCGATCGCCCCCTCGGTGGTGTGCATCCGGGCACCGATCCCGGCGACCTGGGCGTCGTTGTGCTCGCGGGCGGCGAGGGCGGTCTCCTCACTGTGGACCAGGGCGGCCCGAATGCCCTCCACCTTGTTCGCCGCGATCTGCTCACCGTTGCCCGAGCCGCCGATGACGATGCCCAACGCATCGGTCTCCTCGCGTACCGCCTCGGCGCACTCGATGCAGAATCCCGGGTAGTCGTCCTCCGGGTCGTAGGCGAAGGCACCGTGGTCGGTGACGTCGTACCCGTCGTCGACGAGCGCCTTCAGCAGTTCGGCCTTGAGTTCGAAACCGGCATGGTCGGCAGCCAGATGTACACGCATGGGTCAACTATGGCGCATCGGACCGGCTCTTGGCGGGCCGCTGTAGCCTCCGAACGTGCCATTCACAGGTCCCGGCGGCCCGCAGCGACCCGCACGCTGGTCGCGTCGGGCCGCGCTCGGCCTGGGGATCGGTCTGGGTACGGCAGCGGTGACCGGTTGCAGCGACCAGGGCGACTCCACCGGGCAGAGCGGCGCTACCTCCACCGCCTACTGCGTGGATCGCGCCGAACTCGCCACCCGGGAGCGGATCGCCGACGTCCGACTGGCCTATGAGGAGACCAACCAATTCGACTCGGTACGCATCGACGGCGGCTTCGCCGACCAGCTCGACGAGTGGCTGGGCTTCTTCATCGAGAACTCCGGCCTGCCGAGGCCGGACCGGATCCGGCACTTCGGGACCTGGGTCGACGGCAGCGGCTCCGACAACTGCACCTCCTGGCACAACTCCGGCCGGGCGATCGACTTCACCCGGTTCGTCGCCGGCGACGACGAGTTCGTCTCGCTGCGCTACGACCAGTGGCGAGATCGCGATGACCTCGAGCAGATCCGGCGACGCTATTGGGCAACGGCAGCCAGCCTGTGCCGGCACTTCTCCTATGTGGTCACCTATCTCTACAACGACGCCCATGCCAACCACATCCACATCGACAACGGCTTCTCGGGCTCGTCCATGGCCTGGTTCACCAGCGGCTCGCAGACGCAGGTGCAGGCCGCCCAGGCCATCTGCACCTATTTGTTCGACGTCGAGGTGGAGATCACCGGCAGCTGGGACCGGGCGACCCGCCGCGCCACCGACCAGGTGCTGGAGCAGATCGGGGTCGGCGGCAGCCTGACCGATGACGGTGCCTGGACCGAGTTCACCGGTGCCGCCACCGGCCGGGGTGCCTGAGTCGGCGACCCGGCCGGTGGCGTGGCGCCACTGCAGCTCAGTCGAAGACCAGATCGGTGTCCCGGCTGCGCTTCAGCTCGTAGAAGTAGTCGAACTCGGTGACCAGGGAGAAGCCGTCGAAGAGTCGGCCGGCCGCCTCACCCTTCGGCGCCCGGGTGATCACCGGGCCGAACAGCGACTTGCCGTTGATCCGTACCACCGGCGTACCGACCTCGTCGCCGACCGGGTCCATGCCCTGGTGGTGGGATTCCCGCAATGCCACGTCATTGGCATCGGAGTCACCCAGCTCGATCAGCTCGGCCGGCAGTCCGAGATCGGCCAGGGCGCCGACGATGGCGTCCTTGCGGTCCTCCTTCTGCACGTGGATCCGGGTGCCGATGGCGGTGTAGAACTCCGCCAGTTTCTCCGATCCGTACTGTTGCTCCACGGCCAGGGCAACCCGGACCGGGGCCCAGGCGGTGGCCAGCATCTCCCGGTAGTCGGCCGGGATGTCCTTGTTCTCGTTGAGCACGGCAAGGCTCATCAGGTGCACGGCCACCTTCACCGGTCGTACCTTCTCCACCTCGAGCAGCCAACGTGAGGTCAGCCAGGCGAAGGGGCAGACCGGGTCCACCCAGATGTCGACCTGCGCATGTTCGTTTGCCGGATTCGTCATGTTTTCAGCCTAGACCCCTCCCAAATCCCGGGTTTGGGTTGTCCAGTAGGCCAGAATCGAGGGCAGGGAGAGCCGTCGCGGCGGCACCCTGACGCAGTGATCGGCCGTTTCGGTCCGATCACAGACAAGATCGCACGATCAGGACAAGGTCGACCCCAAGGCCAGGTGATCACCGCCCGGGTGTCGTCGCCGAGAAAGGTTGCCGGGGCATGTACGCCAACATCACGCGAGCCGAGGCCCAGGCCCGCTCAGCACTGATCTCCACCCACCACTACCACGTGACGGTCGACCTCACCGGACGCTTCCCCGACGGCTCCCCACTGCCCGAGCCGGAGTCGACCTTCGGTGCGAGCTCCTCGATCACCTTCACCTCCGGTGCCGGACAGACCCATGTCGACGTGATCGCCGAGCGGCTGCTCGGCGCCCGGCTGGACGGCGAGCCGATCCCGACCGACGGATTCGACGGTACGCGGCTGCCGATCACCCTGACCGAAGGTGATCACCGGCTGGAGGTGACGGCCATCCACCGGTACAGCCGTTCCGGGGAGGGTCTGCACCGCTTCGTCGACCCGGCCGACGGCAAGATCTACCTCTACACCCAGTTCGAGACCGCCGATGCACGGCGGATGTATGCCAACTTCGAGCAGCCGGACCTGAAGGCGACCTTCGACTTCGTCATCCGCGCACCGCAGGGCTGGACGGTGATCAGCAACACCGTCGCCGACTCCCCCGCCGACATCGGTGACGGCTTCGCCCAGTGGACCTTCGCCACCACCGCACCGATCTCCACCTACATCACCGCGCTGGTGGCCGGTGAGTACCACCGGGTGACGCGGGAACACACCACCGCTGCCGGCACTCGCGTACCGATGTCGCTGGTGGCCCGCCAGTCCTTGGTCGACCATCTCGACGCCGACCGGATCTGGGACACCACGACCGCCGGATTCGACGTCTTCGAGAAGCACTTCGGGCAGCAATACCCCTTCGGCAGCTACGACCAGGCCTTCGTCCCCGAGTACAACATGGGCGCGATGGAGAACGCCGGTTGTGTCACCTTCCGCGACGAGTACCTGTTCCGCTCCCGGGTGACCGAGGCGGCCTACGAGAGCCGCGACAACACGATCCTGCACGAACTCGCCCACATGTGGTTCGGCGATCTGGTGACCATGAAGTGGTGGGACGACCTGTGGCTGAACGAGTCGTTCGCCGAATGGGCCTCGCACTTCGCGCAGTCGCAGATCATGGATGATCCCGATCATGCCTGGGCGATCTTCGGCTCGGCCCGCAAGACCTGGGCGTATCGGGTCGATCAACTTCCCACCACCCACCCGATCGCGGCCGACATGGTCGACCTGGCCGCGGTGGAACTCAACTTCGACGGCATCACCTACGCCAAGGGCGCCTCCTCGTTGCGGCAACTGGTGGAGTACGTGGGTCAGGATTCCTTCCTGGCCGGGCTCCGGGACTACTTCGCCGAGCACAAATGGGGCAACACCGAACTCGGTGACCTGCTCGTGGCACTGGAGAAGGTGTCGGGGCGGGACCTCGGGAGCTGGTCGGCGGCCTGGCTCGAACAACCCGGGGTGAACACCCTGCGCGCGGAGTTCGCTGTCGACGACCAGGGCAATTTCACCGAGTTCGCGGTCCGGCAGAGAGCCCCCGAGCTGTGGCCGACCCTGCGGCCGCACCGGATCGGCATCGGCCTGTACCGGTTGACCGACGGGAAGCTGACCCGTACCCAGCTGATCGACACCGACGTCGACGGCGAGCGCACCGAGGTCCCCGAACTGGTCGGGCTCAGCCAACCGGACCTGGTCCTGTTGAACGACGGCGACCGCACCTACGCCAAGGTACGGCTGGACGACCGTTCCCTGCAGACGGTGATCGAGCACCTGCCCGAACTCGATTCCGAACTGGCTCGGGTGGTCGTCATGGCCGCAGCCTGGGACATGTGCCGCGATGCCGAGTTCTCGGTGGCCGGATACGTCGATCTGGTGGTCGGCAGTGTGGGCAGCGAATCGGATCTGACCGCGGTCCAGCGCACCCTGGGCCAGGCCTTGCTCGCGGTGCGCCGCTATGCCACCGATCCGGCACCGGGCAATGCCCTGGTCGCCGGATTGGTCGGTCTGTTGAAGGATGCCGCCCCGGGATCGGACCACCAGTTGGTCTTCGCCCGCTCCCTGGCCAGCGCGGTGAGCAACGCCGCCGGGATCGACCTGCTGCAGGGCTGGCTGGCCGGTGAGGAGGTCCCGCAGGGGCTGACCATCGACCAGGACTTCCGCTGGCACCTGATCACTCAGCTCTCCCGTCTCGGGGGTGCCGACCTGGCGGTGATCGAGAACGAGGCCGAGACCGACAACACGATCACCGGTTCGGAGCGGGCGGCTGCGGCCCGGGCAGCGGGAAACACCGCCGAGGCCAAGGAATGGGCCTGGCAGACTGCGACCGCCGATCCCTCGGTGCCGAACGAGACGCACCGGCAGATCTGCACCGCGTTCAACCAGCCGGGGCAGACCGAGCTGCTGGCGCCCTACCTGGGCCGCTACCTGGACGTGGCGAAGGAGATCTCCGAGGGCGGTTCCTGGAACGATCGCGGTTCGCAGGCAGCGCAGAATGTGCTGGAGTACCTGTTCCCGGCGGCGGCTGCCGATGATGCGTTCCTCGGCCGGGCCGAGGCATGGCTCGCCGAGACCTCACCGAGCGACACTGTACGACGGGTGTTCACCGAGCAGCTCGACGACGTCGCCCGGACCCAGCGCTGTCGGGAGTTCAACTCCACCCCCACGGCCGGTTGATCATGGCCGGCACCGTGGGCGAGCTGACCGAGCTGGTGCACCGGCACTGGCCGCCGAGCACTGCCGAGTCCTGGGATCGGGTCGGTCTGGTCTGCGGCGACCGCGAGGCGACAGTGGACAAGGTCCTGCTCAGTGTCGACGTCACCTGGGAGGTGGTACGCCAGGCGCAGCAGGTCGGTGCGCAGATGATCATCGCGCACCACCCCTTGCTGTTGAAGGGAATCCATTCGGTCGATCCGCAGACACCGAAGGGACGGATCCTGACCGAGTTGATCAGTTCCGGCATCGCCTTGGTCTGTGCCCACACGAATGCCGACATCGCCGCCGACGGCGTCTCCCAGGCGATGGCCGAGGCGATCGGCCTGATCGATCTTCGTCCGTTGGTCCAGCGACAGCGCCAACCAGCTCGTGATCAACTCGTCGTCCAGGTGCCGACCGATCACCTGACCGAGCTCGTCGATGCCCTGTCCGAGGCGGGTGCGGGCGCGATCGGTGACTACGACCGCTGCTACTTCGCCAGCGACGGCACCGGCAGCTTCCGGCCCGGGGCCGGGGCGAATCCGTACCTGGGCACACCCGGTGAGATCGAGCAGGTGGCCGAGACCCGGGTGGAGATGATCATGCCTCGCACGCGGCGCGATCACGTGGTCGCGGCGCTGCGGCGGGCCCATCCCTATGAGGAACCGGCCTGGCATGTGATCGAGTTGCCGCCCGAACCGTCGGCGGAGGGTCTGGGCCGGATCGGCACCGTGCGGCCGCCGATGCGGTTGGCCGATTTCGCCGCCCGGGTCGCCGATGCGCTACCCGCCACCGTCTCCGGGGTACGCGTCAGCGGTGACCCCGATGCCCTGATCGGCACCGTTGCCCTGCTGGGCGGGGCGGGTGACTCCGAGCTGTCCACCGCGGCAGCCGCCGGTGTCGATGCCTATCTGACCTCCGATCTGCGTCACCACCCCGCCAGTGAGTTCCGCGAGGCCGCCGATGCCCCGGCACTGCTCGATGTCTCCCACTGGGCTGCGGAATGGACCTGGTTGCCGCTGCTCGGACGGATCATCGCCGCCGAGACCTCGGCTGCTGCGGTGGTCTCCGAGTTGCGCACCGACGCCTGGAACTTCGCCGTCCACCGGGCCGGCTGAACGGATCGGCGTCCTCGGGTCGCCATGTCCGATTTCCGCCAGAGCCGCTCGCTCGGCAGTGTCATGCTGGAGCCATGACCAGCACCGGCCCGATCACCGCACCGCCCGCCGGCGGTGCCGGGCAGTTGCCCGATGAGGCGACCTGCTACCGGGCGCTGAGCGGTCGCGACCCCCGGTTCGACGGTTGGATCTACGTCGGCGTCACCTCCACCGGCATCTACTGTCGCCCGTCCTGCCCGGCCCGTACCCCGAAACCGGGCAACTGCCGCTGGTTCGCCGCCGCCGGCGCCGCCCAGCAGGCCGGATTCCGCGCCTGCCGCCGCTGCCACCCCGATGCGGTGCCCGGCTCCCCGGCGTGGAATCTGCGCAATGACGTCGCCGGCCGGGCGATGCGGTTGATCGCCGACGGCACCGTCGACCGGGAAGGGGTGGCCGGTCTCGCCAGTCGGCTGGGGTACAGCGAGCGACAGTTGCAAAGGGTCCTGATCGCCGAGACCGGCGCACCGCCGCTGGTGCTGGCCCGCGCCCAGCGCGCCCATGCCGCCCGGCTGCTGATCGAGAACAGCGCCCTGCCGATGACCGACATCGCCTTCGCCGCCGGGTTCTCCTCGGTGCGCCAGTTCAACGAGACGGTACGCGAGGTGTTCTCCCTCACCCCGACCCAGTTGCGTACCGCCCGCAAGGGCGTGGCGCCCGGCCCCGGGGTCCTCCGGTTGCGCCTGCCCGTGCGCCAACCCTTCGCCGGCTGGGCCCTGCTGGAGTTCTTCGGCCGCCGCACCGTCACCGGGCTGGAGGCATCGAGGTTCACCGACGAGACGGTCAGCTTCACCCGTTCGGTACGCCTGCCTGCCGGTGCCGCCACCTTCACCCTGCACTACGACGGCGAATCCCTGCAGGCCCAGGTTCGGCTGCAGGAACTGTCCGATCTCGGACCGTTGGTAGCCCGGTTACGACGGATGTGTGACCTCGATGCCGATCCCGAGGCCGTCGATCGCAGCCTGGCCCGGCATCGGGGTCTGGCGGCCATGGTCCGGGCCCGGCCGGGACTTCGGATCCCGGGCACCCCGGCTGCCGACGAACTGGTGATCCGGGCGCTGCTCGGTCAGCAGATCTCCCTGCAGGGCGGAACCACCGCCACCTCACGGCTGGTCGCCGAGTACGGCGAACCGTTGCCGGACAACCTGGTCGACGGATCGGTCACGATGCTCTTTCCGAGTGCCGAGCGGCTCGCCGCGGCGGACCCGGAGGCATTGGCGATGCCCCGGGCACGCGGCCGGGCGCTGGTCGGACTGGCGAGTGCCCTGGCCACCGGCGCACTCGACCTGAGCCCCGGCAGCGACAGCCGTCAGGTCTGCCGACAGCTGCTGTCATTGCGCGGGATCGGGCCCTGGACCACCGGTTACACGGCCCTGCGCGGGCTCGGCGATCCCGATGTGTTGTTGTCCTCCGACCTGATCATCGCCCGCCAGCTGCAGCGCCACGACCTGACCGACGACACCTCGTACCTGGCACCGTGGCGCAGCTACGCCACGGTCCATCTGTGGAATGGAGCCTGCTGATGACCGACCGATCCCCCGCCTTCACCGCCACCATCTCGACCGTCGGCGGCGAGTTGACCTACCTGTGGCGCGACCGCGGGGGCGCACCGGTGATCATTGCCAGTGGCTGGGCAGAGGCAAAGA